>CAIKMQ010000023.1 GCA_903828565.1 uncultured Leptolinea sp.
AGCCGTTGGGTCCAGGGATGGAAGGCTGGCCAGTATCCGAAGGCCAACCGCAGATATTCCAGCTGGTGGATACGCAGCCAATCGGTGTCACGCTGACAGAGAGTTTCCTGATGCTGCCGATCAAATCCGCATCTTTTGTGCTGGGCAGCAGCCCGCACCCTTTCAATCAGGGCTCGATCTGTGATTTTTGCAACGTTCGGGAAACTTGCCGCTATCGCGGGAGATCAAACCACGGGTAAAGTTGGAGGCGGCTCTCTAGTCACTGACCTGGTAGTAATAATATAGCAGCGTACCACGGCTGTCATATTCCTGCCCGGATCCACCGCCCGGGTAAAGTTCAAGACAAGTCTGGTAATCATCCGAACGTGCGGGCAGGAAAATGAATAGCTTACGACCGCCCGGTATGGGTGGATTCTGCCCGTCACCCAGCGGATAACTGAGATTCACAGCCTTGACCGCGGGGTTAAGGTATGCAATGCTTGGGACAGAGTCATAACCCATTTCCGGCCATCCGGAAAATATTACGGTCTGATCTTGTTCCTCAGACTGCAGCTGGTCAGCCAGGTGTTGAGCGATCTGTCCGTGAAAGCCGCCGAACTCACTGCGCGGGGTGTAATCCCAATAATAGAAACGGGCATCATCCAGGCCGATCAGCAGGCAACCCAATACTGTACCAGCTAACAACCACCTGTCGCGGTTCTTCCAAACAGAGGCCAGAAGAGAGATCACTTTCTGTACAGCAAATCCAGCTACCAGCGCGCAGGCGGGCAGGACGCCAACGTACCTTTGCGCAGCCGGTGTGCTTTCGCTCATCGCCCCTGAAGCAACAAATGCCAGCAGCCAGATCAGCAGCAGCCAGTGCCGCTTCTCCCGCCATTCCAACAGGAAGAGCGCGATACCCAGCAGGAATAAAGCGGAATAAGGCGCGCGTAATAGGGGGACCCCGGGCATGTACCAGGCCCGGGAAGGCAATTCGGTGAAAGCCAGCAAACCATCACGCACCTGGCCTAACAGAATGACCGCAGCGGTTTTCCCTGTGTCGGCAACTGTGTTATCCAACCATTTGCCCAAAATAGATACCCGCGCCATGGGAGCCATGAACTCGTTCGGGTGAGCCGCAAAGAACCAGGCAAGAGGGATCACAATGACAAGCATGATTCCCAGCATCCAGCCGATCGCCGGCAGCAGGCGATGCACCTTTTGCTTCTCAGACCAAAATGCGATCAGTAACCAGGCAAGCAGGATGGGAAGTAATGCGCGGGCGGAGGTGTACATATACTGCGAGAATCCAAGCGCCACGCCGGTGACGATGAAAGCCAGCCGCCTCTCAGACCGCCATGCCCACCAGAAACATCCGATGACCAGGGTAAAGCTCAAACCATCCCAGATATTGTTCAAACCGATGCGGCTGAAATTTATATGGAAGTGTGAAAAACCTAACAAGATCCCGGCGAAGAGGCCGGCGCGGTGGCCATAAAAAGCACGCCCTGCCAGGTACACTGCGGATACCGTTGCAGCACCGATCAAAGCGCTAGGGATGCGCAGTGCGGCTGTCGTCTGCCCCAAAAAGTGGATTCCCAGAGATTGGATAAAGAAGAAGAGGGATGGAAACGAGTACCAGCCGACTTTGAAAGGATTATTGACCGTCCCTGCCAGTATCCGGGAACTGAACAACCCGGCGGAAGCTTCATCCCCTGAAAGGATCATGGGAATCCGGGTGGTATCTACAGCGCGGAGAAGCACGGCTACCAGGAAGAGTACAAAAGCCCATGCAAGCATGGATCTCCACCTTTGAACCGGCGCATCCCGGTTCGTTGACCGGGCAGCCAGGATTGTCAGCGTAATTGCCGCCACCCAGCAGGTAATAGCTGCGGCAGGTTGCCGCATTTTATCTCCGTACCCCGCTGCCAGCGCCGTGGTGACGGCCAGCAGCATCCCCGTCAGCAGCCAGAGTACTCTGGATGTATCAGTACCCCTCGTGCCATCAGTACCCAGCAACAGGCGTTCTGCCCATGCCGGCGATTTCCCGGGCTGCAGCAGAATGGCGCCTAACAGGAATAGCAGGATACCCTGTCCAGCCAGCAGATATGTGATCCAGCGCAGTTTTTCTTCCACAGCAGGACGAACCCACTGCTGAACAGCCAGGATTGCCAACCCACATAACACCAACGAAAGACCGGGGTGCAAACCAGGCTGAGTATGTCTATTAGTTGAAGTCGTGCTTTGCATCAACACCTTTGGGAATATTAAATGGGTTGTTATCCAGGAAACTCAGGATCAGCGTACAAGCAGCCAGTACACCAACGGTACCACAATACCCAGAATGGTTCCCCCGACAACTTCCAGTGGTGAATGGCCGAGGACTTCTTTTAATTGCTCCTGTGAGATCGGGTGCCCCTGCAACAACTCTTCGATGATCAGGTTAATCTTTTGAGCGTGCATACCAGCCTGCCTTCGTACACCAGCCGCATCATACAGGACGATCATCGAGATGGCGACAGACAATGCGAAAAGCGGGTTATCAAAACCGTGGAACAAGGCAATGCCGAGCGAGGTTGAGATCATCAACGCTGAATGAGAACTCGGCATGCCGCCGGGGCGAAAATAGAGGCGCCATTCAATTTTCTGAGTGCGCCAGAAATGGAAAGGGATTTTGAGAAGCTGAGCCAGCTGCCAGGCGATCAAAGCAGCTATCAGAACATGATTGTGGAGTAAGCCGCTCATCTGGCTACAACTCCGTCTGGCTGCTGCCAGGTTTATCAGCAGAAAGTGTGCGCACTTTTAATTCAGCTTTTTCCAGCATCTCGGCACACAAGGCTGCCAGCTCTCGACCGCGTTCATATAATGCCAACGTTTGTTCCAGGGGCAGCTGCCCATCTTCCAACTGGCCGATCAGTTTCTCCAGCTCGGCCATGGCCTGTTCGTAGGTCAAACCATCTTGTGGAATACCTGGCATGCTTATCCTCTCCTGATCTCATCACTTCCGGTGGCATGGAAGCTTCCATCCCGAACTGTGACACGGATTGTATCACCCTTTGCCACCTGCAGCGGGCTGGTCACTAGGGCTCCACTTGCTTCATGCGTTACGATGGCAAAACCGCGTTGGATCACAGCCGCCGGGTTGATGGCCTTCAACCGGCCTTCCAGGGCTGCCTGTCTTAATGCCCGCAGGTGGATCATGGTCGTTCCTGCACGTGTCAGACGATCGTGCTGTTCATCCAGCCGCTGGCGGGCAGTCTGCAGCTGAAAAGCCGGGGAGGATACACTGAGCCGGTTGATCGCCCGAGTCAGATCCTGGCGGGAAGTGCGAAGCCTGTCGGCGGCCATACCGTCCAGCCAGTTACGCAGGTCCATGATGGATGCCAGCAGCTCAGTCCGGTCAGGAGTGACCAGTTCAGCCGCAGCGGTCGGAGTAGCAGCCCGCACATCCGCGGCAAAATCTGCCAGGGTGAAATCAGTTTCATGGCCGATACCGGTGACCACCGGTGCAGGGCAGGCGGCGATCGCGCGCACAACCTGTTCATCATTGAACGCCCACAGGTCTTCGATGGAACCGCCGCCGCGGGCGACGATGACCACCTGCGCTTGTCCCTGTTCCACTGCACACTTTAGTGCCCGGATGATGCCAGTCGGAGCTTCCGCCCCCTGAACCATTGTCGGGCAAAGCGCTACCTCTGCCAGCGGAAAACGCCGTCGGATTGTATTCAGCATGTCCTGCACAGCCGCACCGGTCGCCGAAGTGACCAACCCAATCACACCAGGGAACTCGGGTAAAGCCCGCTTCCGCTCCGGGTCGAACAAGCCTTCTGCTTCCAGGCGGGCTTTCAGCTTCAAATACTCCTGATAGAGCACCCCTTCACCCACCGGGTGGATCTCATCCACAACCAACTGGTAATAACCCGCAACCGGGTAGGTGGTGATCTTGCCATGCGCAAGGACATCCGCGCCATCCACCCAGCGATTCCCGAGCCGTGGACTGCTACCGCGCCAGATCACTGCTCGAATGGAAGCACTGCTATCTTTCAACGAGAAATATATATGCCCGGATGCCGGTTGGGATAAGTTGGATATCTCACCTCTGACCCAACAATCCTGCAGGGCAGGCGTTTTTTCAAGTGTTTTTCGAATATAGGTAGAGAGGTCTGTGACGGTCCAAAGAACCCCTGTCTGCAGATTATCGATCATAGCCGTAAGCATACCTGCGGCAGCAGCTTGTGTCAAATCTATTTTGTGATTTGCATTCATCTGGTTTGTTATTACCAACCATTCGATGTTAAAATGACTGGTATGAAACATCTGTGGACTCCGTGGCGTAAAAAATATATGCAGGGACCCAAAACCCAGAGCGGCTGCATCTTTTGCAATGCAATGGAAATGACCGATGAGGATGCGATGATCATCCACCGCGGCAAAGGGGTCTTTGTCATCATGAATCGCTACCCGTATACCAACGGGCACCTGATGGTTGTGCCGTACGATCACCAGCCATCGTTGGAGCAATTGAAACCCGAGATCCGCGCCGAAATGATCGAAGTGCTTTCCACCTCAATGACAATACTGCGTAAAGCATACCGCCCGCAGGGTTTCAATCTTGGCGGGAATATCGGTGAAGCAGCCGGCGCTGGTGTCGCAGATCATGTCCACCTGCATGTGCTTCCACGCTGGAATGGAGATACCAATTTTATGACCGCCATTGGTGAGACGCGTGTCATCCCTGAAGAGATGGGGGATACCTGGATTAATCTGCGCTCGCTGTGGGCAGCAGAAACACACGAATGATCACACGAAAAACATCGGGAGCCTCGCGGCTCCCGTTTATTGTTTAAGCAACTCTTCCAGTACCTGGCGGGTCTGACTGGGGTCAGCCTTCCCGCGCATTTTCTTCATCACCTGGCCTACGAACCAACCCAGCAGGGTGACTTTGCCTGCCTTGTAGGCAGCCACTTCCGCCGGGCTCTCAGTGAGTACTTCCTGGCAGGCAGAGCGGATGGCGTCGCTGTCATTCACCTGCGCCAATCCCTCACGGGATACGATAACCGCCGGGTTTTCGCCGCTCTCTTCCACCCGGGCCAGCAGGGATTTACCGGTGGGGGCATTTACAGCGCCGGAATCAACCAGTTGAATGATCGCCGCAAGATAGGCGGGTGAGAGGCGCAGGTCAGCCGCAGAGATCCCACGGTCATTGATCATCCGCAGCACATCATTCATCAACCAGTTGGACACCCGTTTTGCATCACCGCGATAGGCTTTAACGGCAGTTTCAAAGTAGTCCGAGAAGGTGCGTTCAACTGTGAGCAATTCTGCATCATACTCCGGGATCCCATATTCCTTCAAAAAACGCGCTTTACGCTCCAACGGTAACTCCGGGAAGTTCAGCAAGATCTGATCGCGCCAGGCATCATCCAGGCGGACGGGCAGCAGGTCCGGCTCGCGGAAGTAACGATAATCGGCTTCGGTTTCTTTGGAGCGCATTTTTTTCAAGGTACCGGTGTCTTCATCCCATTCCAGTGTCCAGGCTTCCACCCTGCGGCCGGCTTCCACTTCCACTATCTGCCGTTCGATCTCGCGAGTAATGGCATCTTTCACCGCTTCGATCGAATTGACATTCTTAATCTCAGTCTTGGCATTGAGGATGGTCTCTCCCACCCGGCGGATGGATACGTTCGCATCACAGCGCAGCTGGCCTTTTTCCATATCCGCTTCAGAGATGCCGATCCAGCGCAGCAATTGTCGCAGGCGAATGAGGTACTGCCCGGCTTCCTCTGACGTGCGCAGATCCGGGGCTGTTACCATTTCCACCAGCGGTACACCGCAGCGGTTGAAATCCACCTGGCGTTCACCACCGGCGTTCTTTGTCTTTCCGGCATCTTCTTCCATGTGGGCTTTCCAGATGCCGATGCGGCGAACCTCACCCCCGGGCATGGGCAGGTCCATATACCCGCCTTTTGCAATCGGTTGATCGTACTGCGAAATCTGGTAGCCTTTGGGAAGGTCAGGATAGAAATAATTCTTGCGATCAAAATAAGAGATTGCCTGAATATCAGAATGCATGGCTTTCGCCAGGAGGACGGCTTTTTCCACCACGCTGCGGTTGAGAACCGGTAAAGATCCGGGTAATCCGCTGCAAACCGGGCAGATGTGGGTATTCGGCGCGGCATTCCAGCCCTGCGTGCTGCACTGGCAAAAGATCTTGCTGGCAGTGTTCAATTGAATGTGTGTCTCAAGTCCGATGACGGCTTCGTATTGTGTCATGGGGTTCATCCTTATCTCAACACCACAGGCCGGACAGCCCGCCAGGGATCAGATGCGGTCGCCTGCTCATAAGCCCGGCCGATGCGCAGCAAAGTGGCCTCTGAGAAATCCGGCCCCAGCAGCTGAATACCCAGGGGCAAGCCGGCTGAAGACAACCCGCCGGGCAGGGAGATGCCGGGAATGCCGGCATGATTTGCAGCCACGGTCAGAGAATCGGCATATTGCATCAGGACTGAATCACCATAGACCGCGTCGATCTCAAAAGCCGGTGTGGGCGTGGTGGGTGTCAGCAAGGCATTCAACCTGTACTTACCTGCCGGGTCGAAGGCTTCATCAAAGTCCCGGCGGATTAGAGAACGAATGCGCAACGCGCGGTTGTAGTATTGCTCAGAATACTGCGCGGCAGAGACATACATCCCCATGAGCAGGCGCAGTTTTGGCTGTAAGCCGAAGCCTTCTCCGCGGCTGCGGCGGTACATCGCCTGCAGGTCATCCGCAGCATTCGGAGAGCGGTAGCCGTACTTGACACCATCGTAGCGGTGCAGATTCGAAGCTGCCTCTACACGGGAGATGACGAAATAAGCAGGTATGGCAAAACGGTTGTGCGGCATGCGCACATCTTCCACGATCTCAGCCCCCAGAGAACGCAGCAGGTCTGCGGCTCGCAACACGGGAGCCAGCACCTCATCCGGCAGTGCCCTATCCACCAGTTCTCCGGTGGCCGGGTCAGGGTAGGTGATCTTCAAATAATCCGGCGACAGGCCGATGCGTAGACCGTTGACACCCCGCTCCAGTAAGGTAAGGTAATCTTCCACAGGTACTGTCGCAGCGGTCGCATCGCGCGGGTCTGAGCCGGCGATCACCTGCAGCATGGCGGCCGCATCGGTGATATCCCGGGCGACCGGGCCGGGGCAATCCAGCGAGGAAGCGAAAGCGATCAGCCCGTAGCGGGAGACCCGTCCATAGGTCGGCTTCATCCCGACAACTCCGCAGAACGCAGCCGGCTGGCGAATGGAGCCTGCTGTATCTGTACCCAGAGAAATCGCGCCTTCACCGGCTGCTACCGCCGCTGTGCTGCCGCCAGAGGAGCCGCCGGGGACCCGGCTGGTATCCCAGGGGTTGCGGGTGGCGGGCTTGAAAGCCGATGATTCGGTGGATGAGCCGTAGGTAAATTCATCCAGGTTCACTTTACCCAACATCACCCCACCGGAGGATGCCAGCCGTTCTACGGCTGTGGCAGTATACGGAGGGTGAAAATTTGCCAGGATGCGAGAGGCTGCGGTGGAAGGGATGCCCTGCGTGCAGAAAATGTCTTTAACAGTATACGGGACACCTGCCAGCAGCCCGGGGTCTTCTCCGGCGGCTATTTTTGCATCCACCTGCCGGGCTGCAGATAATGCCTGGCCGTCTGTGCGGGTTATGAAGGCATGCACACGGTTGCGGTCTTCTGTTGTCAACGCAGCGCCATCTGTGGTTCCCGGCCGGCCATCTACCTGGCCGATGCGGCTTAGACAGCTGTTCAAAACCTCGACCGCCGAAGCTTTTCTGGATTTCACCAGGCGGGCAATTTCCATTGCAGATAGATCACATAATTCCATAGTTCATCCGTTATTCAAAAAGGGAGATGAGAACGCTTTACTGATTATGGCTTATCCCAGGCTGGTGTGCGGAATATCCGGTACGATGATGTAACCATCCGCGGACTCAGGCGCTTGCTCAAGGATGGCAGCCGAGTTTGGGAAGGGGGTAGCTGCGTCCGCGCGCAATGCGGGGGAGTGCTCCACCGGAAACGGCACACCGTGCCGCGCCGCCGGGGTGCCATCCGGAATAGGGATAGCCTGCAGCTCATGCACACTCTTCAGTTGCTTATTCAGCTGGCCGCGGATATATTCCGCTTCTTCCGGCGTAAGTTCCAAGGATGCCAAGGATACCAGTTTTTCAAATACCTGCGGGGTGATCTCTTCGGTCACTTTGATCCTCTATATTGTGGGCTAGGTGATCTACGGCGGGGGTGGGGTAGGAGCGGCGATCGTGATGGTCAGTACTTTCTCACTGTACAGGCCGCCATCATCGGTTACACGCAGAGTGACCGGGTAACTGCCGGCAGATCCTCCAGCCGGTGTGCCGCTGATGGTCGCTGTGCCAGCGCCGGCGGTTGCAGAGAATGTCAACCCGTCCGGCAGGGTACCACTGAGGGTGACCGTGCGCGTGGTGTCACAATCCGCATCGCTCGAAGTTACATTATAGGTGAACGCATCCCCTTCCACACCAGAGGTGGTGGATCCACTGGTAATGGCAGGGGTGAATTCGTTCACATTCACCGCATCAATCGTGAACACTTCCTCACGGCTGAAATTCGTCGAGTCTTTCACCCGCACACGTATACTGTATGTGGCTTTTGATTCACAGTTTAAGACTGCCGCATTCTTCAGAAGGCCAGCTGAGCTCAACCCGAATAGGGCATTATCTGTGCTGCCGGTACCGCTAACGAGCGAGAAGTTCATAGTTCCGCCGTTCGCATCGGTGGCATAGAACGTCCCGATGGTCGTGCCGATGATCTTGTTCTCTTCAACGATCAGTGGATCCGGGTCTGAATAGATATCTTCCGGCGCAACCTGCGAGCCATCTGTCACATAAAAGGTTACGGTGCCATGCGAAGTAGAGCCGCCGTCCGTCTGGATCTTATAACCGATGCTGTCCAGACCGACGAATCCTTCGGCAGGATAATAGGTGATACTTGAATCAGAGATAATCCTGACCTTGGCACCTTCCTTGGTCGTATATTGTTTTTTGGTATCCTGCATGCAGTCATATGCACAATTTTCCAGCCCAACGATACGGACTGGATTGCCTAGCAGGATATCATTGGCAGTCAGATTTGCTGTCACCGAAGAGGGGTAAATATCCGAATAAACTTCGTCATTCACCGCCAGAATACCACAAACACCCGGTGCGCAAGGGGTCTTTGTCGGGGCTGGTGTTTTTGTTTTGGTGCTAGTTTGAGTTTTTGTGGGATACTCAGCGGTCGCGAGGCTGGTCGCAGTCCGCGTGGCAGTGGTTGTGCTCGATGGGGTTAATGTGAGTGTGGCTGTGTTGGTCGCAGTGGCAGTTGAGGTGTAGCTGGGCAATACATAGATCGTACTGGTAGCTGTCGATGGAAGTGTTGCGGCCTTTACCGGGGTCTCAGTCGCTGCCTGGGTATGGGTCGGCAACATTGCAGCTTTCGTCCAGGTTGGTGGCAATTGTACCAGTGTGGCAGTTGCTGTCGGTAGTATGACGGGTTTCGGCAGGCTGGCTGGCAGGTATTGGGAAGGGATTACCTGTTTCGGGTTGGAATACGCGATCCCAAACCAGCCGGCTGCCCCCAGAGTGGCTATCAATAAAATGATTGTGAGAAAATTCCAGATCGTTTTCATGGCCAGATCCCTTTAAATAAAGCACCAGCCTGCCTAGCAGACTTTCATTTTCAGTATAGACCAGTATTTTATCATGTCAAGCAAGGGTGAGCGTTGCAGAATCGCCCTCATTTTCGCGGTCTTGAATAGAATTGCTGGCGTGTTACAATAAATATATAGGGAGAATATGGATCGCATTACCTGTATCGTTCCGGCCTATAATGAAGCGCCGCGCATCCTCGATGTATTGAAACCTTTGCAAGATGCAACCCAAATCCACACCATCCTCGTTGTGGACGATGGCTCGCTGGATGATACCTGCCAGGTCGTACAAGATTACCTAAAATCGGATAACCGTGTTTCCCTTCTGCGGCTGTCGCAAAACAGCGGTAAGGGATCTGCCTTTTTCCACGGCGTGGAGCATTCCACCGGGGAGTTCATCTTAATGCTAGACGCTGACCTGATCGGCTTCAAGACAGAACATGTCGATCTACTCGTCCAGCCGGTGCAATCGAGTGACTGCGATATGACGATCGGCCTTTTCAAAGGCGGAGATTGGAAGACGGATTTTTCACACCTGGCAACACCCTGGTTGAGCGGACAGCGCTGCCTGCGCCGTGAACTCCTCAACGATGTTTCGCACACAGCTGCCCGCGGGTATGGATTGGAAGTCGCTATTTCAGCAGCGGCCAGACACCAGGGTTGGAGAACACAATATGTCGCGCTTCCTGGCGTCAGTCATCCGGTCAGCGAAGTCCATCGCGGCAATCCGGTGCGGGGATTTATTCACAGGATGAATATGTACAGCGATATCCTGCGAGGTTGGAACATCACAATACAGGAACGCCGTCGGTCACATCGCTAAACCTCTACGCTGATCCAATGTAGATCACTTACAGATCCAGCAGAGCTTCCACAGCCAGCCAAAACAGCCCCTCGCGGATACCTCCCCGCTGCTGCCAGCCGCGTGGATCCCAACCGTCCTGTGATACCGAGTCCCCCCCGTATAAAAGTTGTCCAAACTCCACACCGCGAAAAGCAGCAACAGCCATGAAGGCTGCAGTTTCCATTTCCACAATGCTGCACCCCTGATTTACCCGCAAGGCGGCGCGTGCGCGCGTTTCGCGGTAGATGGCGTCGGTGGTCCATGTCTTGACCATTTCATAACTGACACCACGCCGCTCAAGAGTCCGGCGGATGGAAGCCAGCACATTCGGGTCCATCGCTACCTCCGGTGTGGGAGGAAGATAGGCATAGGAAGTCCCTTCATCCCGCAGCGCACTGACCGGCAGCAGGATCTTCCCCGGTTCGAAATCCTTGCGCAATACGCCGCAGCCGCCACAAGCGATGAACTGCCGGCAACCACGGGCGATCATTTCCTCCATGTTTGCGGCTGCCAGCGGCGCACCTACCCCGGGGTTGAGAAGCATGAATTCCGAGCCATTTGCCTGTACTCTATAAACAGGATGGGGGCCCATCTCCGAAATGAGTGGTTCCACTTCCACTGCCTGCCCCGAATTCACCAAGCGGGCAATGACATCCATGAAGAAGCAGAGCACAGCCCTGGGAGAGTAGTCGCGCGGGCGGATCACACGGGAAGGTTCGATGATCGCTTCCCGGGTAGGGTCATAATCCAGAATGGGGTATATCTCCGGGTCCACTACATTCCCTTTCTTTTTTCCGGTTTTTTACAACAATCCAAAATATTGCTACTTTCCCCGATAACTTTCGATGCCTGGCCGGGCCATATTGTAATGACGCATTGCCATTTCCAGCGCGGCTGCCGCCCATTCATCGCAGGTCTTATCTGTGGCAATGCTGCCGGTGTAAGACATCAGAGTAGTCAGGAGATCACCGGTCACCGTGCATCCTCCTCCTCCCGCCCAGATATCAGATATCTGGGCGACAGATTCCCACCCAAGGATCGCCAGGCCCATCTCATCCCGCTGATAAGCCAGCTCTTCCGGCCAATCCACCAGCAGGCGTTCATAAGCCACCTTCGTGATCTGCTCCTGGATATTGAAAGCACCCAGGTTTTGACTGCCGTCACTGTAAGCCATCAGTATTTCAGCTTCATCCATAAAAGCAGCCATCCGTTCCTTAAATGGCTGCGGTTTCTCAAGTTCCACCGACTGGAAGAGCCCTTTGGTAAAAAGGATCCCCGCCCCACCGATGAGCAACAAGACTGCCAGGGCTGCGGTAACCCAGATCCACAATTTTTTCGGAAGGTGAAGGCGCAAGCCATGACGTTTTCTATGCACCAGGTGCGGACGTTCGGTTGCCGCGCTCCATTGTGGCATTTCCAACCCCTCCAGAGGGTCGCCACCAGACCGGATGGTATACTGCGGCTGTGGTGGCGGTTCTTCCCTTCGCTCTACCTGAGGTACAGCTCTGGCAGGGCGTCCGGGTGGCAGGAATGGCTCGCCGGAGCGCGAGGTTATTTGGAAGGTAGGATGTTCGATCTCATCGAGGGCGATCGGATTGCGTGGATTAGCCTTCAAGGCTTGCTGCATGCAATACAGGCGCCGTTCTGGCTCGTGAAGACATTCAGCCAGCCAGACCCAGGCAGCATCATTGGCCGGGTCGTTTTGCACCACCTTCGCCAGTAAACGGGCAGCATCTTCCAGCCGGCCAGCCCGTATCAGGTCTATTCCCTTTTCAAGAATGTTGTCATTCATCACTTCCTCCTGCCAACAGCGCTCTCCGCGTTCAGCGGATACTGACAGGAGTGCAAAATTCATACCAGCCATTCAAGGCTGATGGATCCAACTGATCTCCGCCCTTTCCGCGAACCGGGAACGCATGACTTCCCATGCCTGCGGGTTGCTGTCTATCAGCGTGAAGTTGCGCCCCAGTTCAAGACAAGCCGCACCGGTCGTCCCGCTGCCGGCAAAGAAATCCAGCACTTCATCGCCCGGGTTGGAGCTGGCCAGCAAAATCCGCCGCAAGATGCCAAGCGGTTTCTGGGTCGGATAGCCGGTCTTTTCTCTGCCGTTTGTGGGAACGATGGTGTGCCACCAGGTATCGGTCGGGGTCTTGCCGCGTTCGGCTTTATCGGGGCCGACCAGGCCGGGAGCCATATATGGGATTCGATCCAACGCTTCATAATTAAATGTGTACTTCTGGGGGTCACGCGCGTACCAGAAGATGGTGTCGTGCTTCGCCGGCCATTTCTTTTTGGACCGGGCACCGTAATCATAAGCCCAGATGATCTCATTGAGGAAGGAAGCGCGGCTAAAGATCTGATCCAATAGTACCTTACAGTAATGCGCTTCGCGGTAATCAATGTGAAAGTAGAGCGAACCATGCGGTTTCAGCAAGCGGTAAGCTTCCACCAGCCGGGGTTCCAGAAAGGACAGGTAATCATCGAACAGGTCAGTATATGCCCGCGATCCCACCTGGATGGTCTGGTACCGTTTGCCGGAAAACCCGGTGCGGTCTCCCGCTTCGTCTGCCTGCGTCTTGATCTGCGTGCGCTGCTGCACCTTGCCGGTATTGAAAGGCGGGTCGATGTAGATCAGGTCTACACTGGCAGAAGGCAGTGTCTGCAGGATCTCAAGGTTATCACCAAAATAGACTGTACCGGACATGGGTTGATTCTAGCATAACCATACGCCTTCACCCGGGCATTATGGTTTAATAAGGGTATGAACTTTCGCATAATCCTTACCCTTCTGTTAATTACCGTCATGCTGGCTGCCTGTTCACCCGCTGCTCAAACACCAACACAGGCTGCTCTCCCCAACCCTGGAAGTGTTTCGCAGGATGACAACAGCCAGGCTGTTCCATCAGCGTCTGACACCCAGGTTGCGAAAGAGTCCCTAATCGCAGTAGTTGCCCCCACCCCAACCACACAATTCATCTATCCATCCCTGGAGACGCAAGAGATCACAGCGGATACTTTAAAAAACCTGGCAGAGATAAAAATGCTCGGGGACGGCCGTTACCGGGATGTGGCTGCATCCGCGGACGGGAAATGGCTGGCGGTCGCATCCTCCCTGGGAGTGCGCCTGCATTCAGCGGTCACTCTGGATGAGTCCGGCTTTATTCGCAGTTCCGCCCCAATTGCCAGGGTTGTTTTTTCGCCCAATGGCAGCCTGCTGGCTGTCGGCGGGGAAGACGGCATGCTGCGTTTACACCCACTGTCTGAAGGGAAACCGATCGAAGGGGATGTCCGTGAGATCCGCGCCGGGTACTTCCCGCTGTTGGCAGTGGGATTCTCACCTGACGGCAGCCAGGTGGCAGCAGGTTCGCTCGACCGCACCATCAATGTCTGGAATACCATCAGCGGGGAGCGGACACGCAGTGTCTCAGGTTTTACTCTGGGTATTTCTACTTTGGCTTTCAATGCGGATGGCAGCCTGCTGGCTGGCGCTTCGGTGGATGGCCAAACCCGCGTCTGGCGGGTTCGCACCGGGGAAGTGCTGGGGATCAGCGGAGAAAGCGATAAAAAGCGCCTCTCCGCCAGTGCGTATCCCATCCAGCTAGCCTTTTCTGTGGATGGGAACCTCCTGCTGATGCTGGCGGATGGTACGCTCCAAAAGTGGGATTGGCAAGCGAAAGAACGCCGGCCGCAACTGCTTTACACATCTGCCGGTGGAGCCGCTGGCGCGGTGTTTAATTCGGACGGGAGCCAGCTCATCATTGCAGATCAGGTTGGCACACTCCTGAGCGTTGACACAAAAAGCGTAATGCCGGTTCGCCAATTTAATACCGGGGAGAATATCCTGGCTGTCGCTCCGCTGCCGGATGGGAGGAGTGTTGCCCTGGCTGTCTATCCTTCCACTCTACTCCTCGCAGATATGGAAACCGGCACTGTCAGCGGAGCATTCGCACGGCTACCACAGGGTGGGAAACTGGTAGCAGGCACATTTTCGCCTGACGGTGCTTGGCTGGCCACATCTCACGCCGACGGGCTGGTACGTATCTGGGATACCCAGAATTACCTCCAATACCTCATCCTGCAGCCGCAGGAACAGGGCGTAATCCGCTCCCTTCAGTTCTCACCGGATGGCTCCCGGCTTTACTGCGGCGGGTCAGATATCCGCGGATATGACACCACTGATCTCGCAGACGTGCTGCGGGATGCCAGCCTCACAAATAGCGGGCCGGTGACCATCACCCCATCTCCGGTACTCATCATTCCATCCGCAGGGACAGTTGGCAGCCTGGGTATCTCTCCGGACGGCAGTTTAATCGCAGCCACCTGGCAATTAAACAATACTGCCCGGTTCTACCGCCTGCCCGGCGGGGAAGCCCTAGCCAGCCTGACCCTCTGGCCAGACCCGGCCGAGATCGCCGTCTTCTCAACTGATGACGGCACACTGGCGGTCGGGGCGGCTGACCATAATGTCTACACCTGGTCGCTTCAAAACCTGCTCGGCTATTCCGGCGAACCAACCAGCGGCCCGGCCGAAGACTTGCTCATCCGCAACGAGTTCCCTGTCCTCGGACTGGCTTTTTCACCAGATGGCAACCAGCTGGCAATCACCGGCAGCTACCCTCAGGGCAGGGTGGTGAAAACCATCAATGGCGGATTGATCTACCGGCTTAAAGGCGCAAAGGAACAGATCACAGCGGTTACCTTTGCACCTGCTACAGATCTGATCGCCAGCGGTGATGTCAATGGTCGTATCCGGCTGTATACCGCCAATGGCGAGGACCCGGCCTTCACACTGACGGGGCATGCCGGCGCGGTCAATTGGCTGATATTCTCTCCAGACGGCAGCCAGCTGGTGAGCGGCGGAGAAGATGGAACCTTCCGCATCTGGGGAATACCCCTCACCGGCACACCCTAATTTGGCTATAATGCTTGCATGTTGAAAAAACTGACCGGATTGTATAACAGCCTGCCAGGCAATTTTTGGACACTGGCGCTGGGTATGTTCGTCGACCGGCTGGGTGGAGCGTTGATCTTCCCATTCTTCGCGCTTTACATTACTCAGCACTTCAACGTCGGCATGACCCAGGTCGGCATTTTATTCGCGTTTTTCGCTGGAGCCAGCCTGATTGGGCAGACCATCGGCGGTGCTCTCACAGATAAGTACGGCCGGAAAAAGCTCATCATCTTCTCCCTCATCATGTCAGCAAGTTCCACCATTGTGATGGGCCTGGTGGATGACTTACGAACCTTTTATGTGCTGGCGATATTTGTTGGTATCCTGGCGGATACCGGCGGGCCGGCATACATGGCCATGATCAGCGACCTGGTTCCTGAAGAGAAACGCGCCAGCGGTTTTGCCATCCTGCGTGTCACCGCCAACCTGGCTGTCACCATTGGCCCGCTCATTGGCGGTTTGCTGGCAGGTGTGAATTACCTGTTGCTGTTCATCATTGATGCCATTATGAGCACCATCACCGCCGGTATCATTTTCTGGAAGCTCCCTGAAACCATGCCGGCGAAAGCAGAAGCTGCCGCTGCCGGGACGAGCCTGGGCAGAACCATCCTGGGGTACCTGTCCGTATTCAAAGACCGCTTGTACCTTAGCTTCATTGTGGTATCCATACTCAGCGTCATCGTATACATACAAATGAACAGCACATTATCCGTATTTCTGCTTAAAGTTCACCAGATCCCACCACGCGGTTTCGGGTATCTGCTTTCGCTGAACGCCGTGATGGTTGTTGTTTTACAGTATTGGGTCACCCGCGGATTAAAGAAAGTCCCCTTGATGGCTATACTGGTATTCGGCAATCTCCTCTACGCCATCGGCTTCGGACTGTACGGTTTCATCTCTTCCTACGGGTTAATGCTGCTGGCGATGGCCATCATCACCCTGGGAGAGATGTTCGTAGTGCCTGTCGCGCAGACACTGGTCTCAGTTTTTGCACCGGAGGAGATGCGCGGCCGGTATATGGCCATTTACGGATATGCCTGGATCATCCCCTCAGCGATCGGGCCATTGATGGCAGGGCTGGTGATGGATCACTACGATCCGAACTGGGTGTGGTACGGCGGAGGTATCCTGGCTGCCATCTCTGCCATTGGCTACCTGGCCATCCATAGAGTCGCAGGAAAGCGCTTCCCATCCGCAGCGGACTCTGAAGCTGCGCGTATTGATCAACAATCGACCGTCACCCCGGTTGAAGCCGTATAGAATTAACATAACCGCCAAGCCGATACGCTACCTTGCCCATCCGGAGATCGTTCATGAAAACTTTTGCAGCCATCCTGATCACCATTTTCCTGCTCACCGCTGCCTGTACCTTACCTGTGACAATGACATTCGGCGCGACACCTGTTCCGGTGGATGTGGAAGCGACCCTAATCGCCATGGGTGTGCAGCAGACGCTCTCTGCCCTATCTCCTATCCTGACTGACAACATAGCACCCACCGAAGCAGTTTTACCACCGGCAGTTCTTCCGACTGAGCCGGTTGCCCAGGTGAATACACCCCTACCGGTCGAGAGCCATCTGCCGAAAGTGACAATGACGGGTGGAACCGGCTATATCTTCTCAACCGGGCAAGTTACTGTGGATGATCGTGATATCTGGTGGAACGCGCTGCAATTTGTGCCGGCTTCAGGCTACCGCATGGTCCTGTTGGGGCAGATCGGCAGCCCAGACAGTATCCAGAGCGTAACCTTTCCTAAAGACACTCCATTCACTCATACGATCTCGCAAGGTGAGGGATATGCCGTAGAGCTCAAACGGGATGGCAAGGTGGAATATGCGGTACTGCGAGTGCTGTCGATTGACAGCGACATGGCAGTGACCTTCGATCTGGTCTACCCCTACCTGGGTGAAGTGATCCAGGTTCCCTGAGGATCGCGTTTCCCTTTGTTTGGGTTCTCTTTCTAGCTCTCTTTAGCGGATTTACCGTATTTTACAACCACCCGGCCTAATCTTTTGTGCCCCGCTTTCATATACCATTTAGACCACCAGGATGCAAGCCGGAAGAACACTGAAGCGAATGTCGGATCTTTGATCCATTCCTGAAGCTCTTTTTCAGCGTCAGCCGCAGCTTGATCCATTGCAGTTGTATCAAATTCCATAGTTTCCTCCCGGGGTGAATAATCCCCTATTGGAAATATTTTATTCATATATATCGCGCAAATCAAGTACATCTAGGCACATCTACAATGAATTGAATGTCGGGTGTTGAATGGCTATAATCAAAATTGAAAAAGAAGGAGGTAATATGCATACCTTACGGAAAGAGATCCCTGTGTTGGTGGTCATCACCCTGGTGATCCTGGCATGCACCCTGCCGGTGCAATTCGGCAATGCCCCGGCACCAGAAGAGGCGGCAGCTCCGGCTGTCGAGGTCCCGGTTGAAAGTACGCAAGGGCAAGCAGCTGAAACCGTTGCTCCACCCGACGCGGCAAGTACCGAAGCTCCGCCGGCACCTCCGGCAGAAGCAGTGGCCACAATCACTCACCAGATGACCCCCGCGGAAGAAGTACCCATGGGCGGGATCGTATACGATGTAGTGAGCAAGGATACCGCCCCGGAGAAGCGCGCACCTTACGGGGATTCATACCAGATCAACCGGTTCGAGCGCCCGTTCGATAACCAGATGCTGTATAACCCGAACCTGGATATTTCCACCTACAATGTCGCGCTGGATCCGGACTGGGTCTATGTCTCGATCGAACTGGTGGGATTTGACCCGAACGACCCGCTCGGCATCCACTATGCTGTGGAGCTGGATGTGGATCATGATGGTTTCGGAGATTACATCATCACGGCTCAACCGCCTTACACCCCCAAGTGGGATACTGCCGGTGTACAGGTGTATCGGGACACCAATCATGATACTGGTGGACTTTCTGCAGAAAAATCTGATGCTCCATTACCGGGAGATGGGTATGATCGTCTCATCTTTGACCGCGGTACAGGGGATGACCCCGACCTGGCCTGGGTACGGATCAATGCCGGCCGGCGCGCCACGGTGCAATTCGCGTTCAAACGCCCGCTGGCTGGAAAAGGCTTTATGCTGGGTGTGGTAGCAGATGCTGGCCTTAAAAATGTCGGTATGATGGATTATGTAGACCGCATGACCCGTGCCGAAGCCGGCTCCCCGGTGCGAGACAACAAGGATTACCCGCTGAAGGGCCTGTACAACCTGGATAATGCCTGCCGTGAAGCGTTCGGTTTCCCGCCCACCGGGTATGAACCGCAACTCTGCCCGCGGGATGAAGCCACCCCGGCTCCCGGCCCAACACCTGTCACCTGTCCGGCACCTCCGTATTGTACGGGCACCTGGTACAACTGGGACCCGGTGAATTGTGTCTGTCAGACGATCCTCTACTAATCTACCTGTTACATTGATAGACAAAGAGAATGCCCGGCGATGGCCGGGCATTCTCTTTGTACTCAACTATTCTAATAGTCACACCAGCGATGGTCCATAATGATCCCAGGTGGGAAGATAGCCAGGCCGCTGTTGTAATCGGTCACATCCTCCCAGGCGTTATCCCGCTGGATGAACAAGCTTTCATACTTCCAAAGCTCGTTCTTTTCGTTCACTACCTCAAAAGCGACACACCAGCCAGTGATCGTCCCGGTGTCCGGTTCAGTCTTGAGGGTGATGGGTACTTCCTGCCGAGCTTTGATAAGGGTGATGGGATTTTCATATCCCGCCTGGATGAAGGCCTGCAGGTCCGCAGGTATCTCCACTTTGGGGGCACAGGCCGCCAATATCATTGCAAGGGTTAGCAATACAAAGGCGTGTTTCATGGTTTCTCTCCTGTTCTAAAAAGATAAAATCATTATAGGGAGCAACCAGTGGGATTACAACAGGTGTTATCCGAATCGGCCTTCGACGTAATCCTGTGTGCGTTTGTCTTTCGGCATGGTGAAGAGGTCTTTTCCGCGCGCCGTCTCGATCAGTTCACCCTGAAGGAAGAATGCTGCAAAGTCAGCCGTGCGCGAAGCCTGCTGCACTGAATGGGGGGCCAGGACAATGGTGTATCGCTTTTTTAATAATTGAAGAGAATCTTCGATCTTTGCTGTAGAGATGGGGTCCAAACCACTCGTAGGTTCATCCAGCAGGATGACCCGGGGGTCCAGAGCCAATGTGCGTGCCAGGCAGAGTCGCTGCTGCTGCCCGCCTGAGAGCGCTACCCCGGGAGAATCCAGCCGGTCTTTGACTTCATCCCAAAGTACCGCATCTTTCAGGGTCTGTTCGACAACTGCTTCCAATCGGTTTTTATCGGTAATACCTGCCACTTCCAACCCGTAAGTGATATTCTGACGGATCGACAGCGGTAGTGGAACCGGCCGGGCAAAAACCATGCCCACCTTTCGGCGAAGCTCCACCAGGTTGGTTTTTGGGTCATTCACATCCAAGCCATCCACGATAATGCTGCCTGTCATGGAAATGACATCTGCCAGATCGTTCAAGCGATTGATCGCGCGCATCAGGGTGGATTTTCCGCCCCCCGCCGGGCCGAGCATGACAGTGATCTGATTGGCAGGAATGCCCAGGGTGATATTCTTCAGGCCTTCGGTGCCGTCCGCGTAACTGAGTGAGAATCCCGTAATTAGGATGATGTCCATGCTACCACAACCTGCGGGCGCGCGCCCGCGAACGGATGACCGATGCGATGATATTCATGACCAGGACAAATGAGAGTAGTACCAGGGCAGTGCCATACTGGATCTGTACCGGCATCCCAGGAACCTGGGTTGAGATCACGAACAGGTGATACGGCAGTGCCATGGTGGCATCCAGGGGTGAGCCGGGTAAGTTGGGTAAAAAGAATGCCGCACCGGTAAACAGGATTGGTGCAGTTTCACCAGCTGCTCTTTCCAACCCGAGGATCACACCCGTGATGATACCCGGTAACGATTGCGGTAAAATGATGCGCCGGACTGTCTGCCAGCGGGTGGCACCCAGAGATGTGCTGACCACCCGGAAGCTATTCGGAACAGCCCGCAGCGCTTCTTCGCTTGTACTGATGATGACCGGCAGGGTCATAATTGAGAGAGTCAGGCTCGCAGCCAGGATGCTGGTGCCCAGCTTCAGAAAGAGTACGAAGATCCCCAGGCCAAACAAACCGTACACCACAGAAGGTATCCCTGCCAGGTTGGTGATGGCCACGCGGATGGCGCGCGTCCACCCATTTTCCGGGGCGTATTCAGCCAGGTATATCGCCGCGCCGATGCCAAGCGGGACAGAGAATACAGCAGTCCCCAGAGTCAGGTAGAGCGTACCGAGGATGGCAGGCAGGATGCCTCCTGCGCGCATCCCATCTGCTGGAAAGCCGGAAATGAATTCCCAGGATATGGCCGGCGCACCCTTTTGGATCATATAACCGACCACCACAATGATCGGTAATACGGTTAGCGTGGCAATAAAGCCCAACAGGCCAAAACCGACCTGCTGGGTGATCCGTTTCGTTTCGGAATTTGTTCGGCCGCTGCTCATCAGGAAAGGATCCTTTCGGAGCGTTTCGGTCTGCGGAAGACGATCATGGTAGCTGTGATATTCACCGCCAGAGAGATAAGAAAGAGGATGATACCGATTAAGAAGAGGACATGGTAATGCGTGCTTCCAGTGGCCACTTCCCCCATCTCTGAGGCTATCGTCGCGGTCATCGTGCGGATCGGTGAGAAGAGCGCATTCCACTTCAGAGGCATTACCGGCGCATTACCAGTGACCATCATCACCGCCATGGTCTCACCGATGGATCGGCCAACCCCCAGAATGACTGCCATCAAAACACCGGAGCGGGCAGCGGGCAGTGTCACACCCCAGATAGTCTGCCAGCGGGTAGCGCCTACTGCCCAGCTCGCCTCGCGATAGGCACGCGGCACATTGTTTAAGGCGTCTTCGGCAATGGAGACGATCGTTGGGATGGCAATACCTGCCAGCAATAAGGATCCGGTCAGGGCAGTTAGGCCAGTTGGCAGTCTTAATGCCTGCCGCAACCCTGGCGAGACGATCAGGATCCCCAGAAAGCCAAGCATTACAGAAGGAAAACCGGCAAGTACTTCCACCAACGGCTTGAGGATCTCTTTCATCCACCCGGGAGCCACCTCTGAGATGAAAACCGCAGTTCCCACCCCGGCAGGGATGGCGATCAATGCAGCGCCGAGTGTAACAATCAAAGACCCCAGCAGCAGTGGTAAAATGCCAAAATAAGCTTCGATTGGGTACCAGCGAACAGTCAGCAGGTCTTTCAGGGGAACCTCAAAAACTGCCGGCGCCCCTTCGCTAATCAGGAAGTACAGGATCAATAATACAAACAAGATGGAAGAATACCCAGCCGCCTGGATTCCACGGGTAATGATACGCTCCGGAAGCGGTGCCTGTTCTTTCATTACTGTATAGCTCCTATGACCGGTACAAATCCCAACTGGGTAACGATCGCCTGTGCTTCCGGTTGAATGATCCAATCCAGGTATGCTTTTAATGCTCCGCCCGGCTGGCCGTTGGTGTACATATACAGGTCACGGGAGACAGGATAGCTGCCGTCATTCACCGTAATCGCGGAAGGCATTACAAACGGGCCTGCCGGATCTACTGCAACAGCCAGTACTTTTACTTCGGGAATGATATACCCCAAGCCGTCATACCCGATCGCATTCGGGTTATCCTTTACTTCAGCGGTTATTCCTTCTGAAGAGGGCAGCAACAGGGTATCCATGGAGAAGAGTGTTTTGTTCTCTTTATGCCCCAGCCGTAGGACCGTTTCCAGAAAATATACATGGGTCCCTGAATTGGTCTCGCGGGAAAGGCGGACGATTGGGCGGTCTTCACCGCCCAACTCGCTCCAGTTGTTGATCTTGCCGCTGTAGATATCGCTAATCTGCTGGAGTGTCAACTGATCGATGGGGTTGTGCGGATTCACTATGACAGCGATGGCATCGCGAGCTACAACAAATTCCACCGGCTGGATCCCGTTCGCCAGCGCCTTGTCCGCTTCTTCAGATTTGATCGCCCGCGAGGCATTCGCGATAGAGACCGTGCCATTGATCAGTGCAGCAATACCGGTACCCGAACCACCGCCGGTGACAGAGATCTGTGTATCAGGGTGTTCTTTCTGATAGGCTTCCGCCCATGCCAGCGCCAGGTTGACCATGGTATCGCTGCCTTTGTTCTCAATATATGCTGCTGCGGATGCAGGCTGACTGTCAGGTAAACTGGCTGTAGGTGTGCAGCCCGAACAGAGAAGCAGTAGAATGAATGAAATAATGGGGAGAGTCTTGAAAAATGACATTTGAAGAAATTATAGCCGAGAAGTGACTGAATCCACACAATTTTTAAGATTTCCGGGTACCTGTATAGGAAGAAATAGATGACAAGATCATAAGTTTTGAGAAGTTCTTTTTTTGGACATCTTTCAATATAGGGCAATTATGAACCCTTTGAAATCAGTTATAATTATTCAAGGTCATTACGCCTAGTATGGCGATCGTGAGCTTATCCATAGCTGTTCAAATCCATATCAGAACTACTTATGGCATCAGAAAAGCAGATAAAGGGGAAAGCCTATGGACATATTAATCATCAATAGCGAATATCCCCCCATTGGCGGTGGAGCGAGCCATGCCAGCCGTAACATTGCTGAACTGATGGTTGCGCGTGGTCATTCCGTGCGTGTCATCACTGCCTGTCACCATTCTCTGCCGGTTGCGGAAACCATCGGAGGAGTAGAGATCCACAGGGTTTTTACCGCAAAGCGTAACATGGACCGCTCTGGGCCGTTGGAGCAGGGATTGTTCATGATCACCGGCAGCATCAAAGCATTGAAACTATCCCGTGCACGAACACCTGACTCAGTTCTGGCTTTTTTTGGCATCCCGGGTGGTGCGGTTGCGCGCTCTTTGCATCTTATGCATGGCATTCCCTATGTCGTTTCTTTACGCGGCGGGGATGTACCCGGTTTCCGCCCGTATGATTTTGGGGTCTATCACAACCTGATGTCGCCGCTGATCCGCAATGTTTGGAAGTACGCCAACCATGTGGTTGCCAACAGTCAGGGTTTGAAACTCCTGGCAAGTAAATTCTACCCTTCCATCCCCGTGGATATCATCCCGAATGGTGTTCAGGCAGACCTGTACCAGCCGGTCCAACCCTCCAGAAAAGGCCGTTTGTTGTTTGCCGGCCGCCTGGTTCATCAGAAAGCGCTGGATGTTCTGCTGCAAGGATTATCCAACATCCATTCAATGAATTGGCATCTGACCGTCGCTGGAGATGGCCCCAAGCGTGTGGAGTGGGAAGCTCTGACTAAAACGCTTGGATTACAGGAACGGGTGGAGTTCATCGGCTGGGTGACTGATGAACAGTTACACGAGGAGTACACAAAATCTGATATTTTTGTACTGCCCTCCCGGCATGAGGGCATGCCCAATGTGGTATTGGAGGCAATGGCCAGTGGATTACCCGTGATAGCGACCGGTATTGCAGGCAGTGAAGAACTGGTTGTAGATGGAAAAACCGGATTTCTGGTTCCGGTGGACGATCCGCAGGCACTGGCTGAAACATTGAAACGCCTTCTTTCAGATCCGGGCAAGGCACATGCCATGGGGCTGGCAGGACGGGAACGCGTGCAGGTTTTGTATACCTGGGAAGCTGTCACTGATGCTTACCTGAATCTGCTGGCGGTTCACTGATGTGCGGTATATGCGGGTTGGTGACACCGGATTATGCCGTGGATCCAGCGGTATTACAGCGCATGAACGGCGAGCTGGTTCACCGTGGACCGGACAGTGCCGGTCAGACGCTTCAGGGACGGGCCGGACTGGCTATGCGTCGCCTGGCGATCATTGATCTGCAGGGTGGCAGCCAACCAATCACCAATGAAGATGGCAGCCTCTGGCTAGTTATGAACGGGGAGATCTATAACTATCCCGAATTGCGTGCGGACCTGGTGCGCCTGGGCCATACTTTTTCCACACACAGTGATGTGGAGACGTTGCTGCACCTGTACGAACAGGAGGGTGATAAAGGATGCGCGCGCTTACGCGGGATGTTCGCCTTCGCCTTATGGGATTCCCGCCGTTCCCGCATGATCCTCGGCCGGGATCGCCTGGGCAAAAAACCTCTGTATTACACCGTACAGGATGGCACCTTATATTTCAGTTCCGAACTCAACAGCCTGACAGCCGGATTGAAAAAAAAGCCTGATATCCTTCCACAGGCAGTGGATGATTACCTCAGCCTGCAATACATCCCTGAGCCTGGCACCATCTATGCGGGGGTCTACGCGGTGCCGCCGGGTCACTATGCGGTTTACGAGGACGGACATTTACATCTGGAACGATACTGGGAGTTGAGTTACCTCCCCAAACGGTGCGGGACTGAATCTGAGCTGATAGACGAACTACGGGGCCTAGTGACAGAAGCCGTCCAAATCCGCCTGATGAGCGAGGTACCGCTCGGCGCTCACTTGAGCGGCGGTTTGGATTCCAGTATTGTCGTCAGCCTGATGGCTCGCCTTTCAAATGCACCTGTTAAGACATTTTCGATCGGTTTTGACGAAGGCGGATTTAGTGAACTGCCGTATGCCCGCGCGGTGGCAGAGAAATATCACACGGACCACACAGAGTTCATCCTCAAGTATGATAATTTGCCGCAAACGATCGCCGCGGTGACGCGCCACAGCGGTCAACCGCTGGCAGATCCGGCAGCCATCCCGCTGTACCTGCTGGCGCTCGAAACACGCAAACATGTGACGGTGGCTCTCAATGGTGACGGCGGGGATGAATCTATGGCAGGGTACACCCGTTACCGCATGGATGGTCTGGCGAATGCTTATCTGCGCCTGCCTGCCTGGTTCACCCGCGGGTTGATCCCCGGCATTGCGGGTAACGTTCGGCCAAGGTTTGGAAAACCAGCTGGGACAACCTGGCAGGATGGGTTAAAACGCCTGGCCAATCTTCCGCAAACCAGCCCTGAAGCCAGCATCCTGCGCTGGGGTTCTTATTTTTCCGCACAGCAAAAATGCGCCCTGTGGCGACCCGAGATTAGCACAAAATTGAACCACCTGAGCGCGGAGGCCTATCTGGTCGGTTTATACTGCGCAGCACCTGCGGAGGAACGCCTGGATCGCACGCTGTACATAGATATGCTGGGGTATCTTGCCGGCGGGTTGCTGGTAAAAGCGGATCGTATGACGATGGCAGCATCCCTGGAAGCCCGCTCCCCGCTGCTGGATCATGTTTATTTTGAGTGGTGCGCCCAGCTGCCGGTGAAATACAAAATCCGCGGCGGACAGGGGAAGTACCTGTTGCGCCGGGCATTCTCAGATATCCTGCCGCAACAGCAGCACAGTTCACGAAAACAGGGGTTTTCAGTCCCGGTGGGCGCCTGGTTCAAAGATCAGCTGGCTGATTGGGCAACGCAGAAACTAACCTCTAATAATAGCCGGGTACAAGAGTGGCTGAATCCGTTTGAAGTGTCGAAGTTGCTGGAAGAACATCGCACAGGCGCTGCTGACCACGGCAAGCGGATCTATGCGCTCGTTATCCTCGAGGAATGGCTTTCCGCTAATCAGTAATTGGTTGCTGTCCAAAGATGCTGATCAATGTGGCAGCATCTTTTTCATCAATTCCGCTAATATACTTCGTTTGTATTCTTTTCTTTACCAGCATGTAAGCCGGAATATTTGTTGAGAGAATTTCTATCTGCAGACTATTGAAGTGCTGACTTAATGTTTGCTCGTACTGCCAGGAACGCCACCGGTTCAAATTGCTCGATGGGTTAAGGTACCTCTGCCAAGTTTTATCTGGATAACATAACATCTCAAATGGATAATTAAAGAAGTGATCACGAAGATCCACAAATCCCAGTATGCACCCTGTTGGTTTTAATAACCTGCTGAGTGCTTGAGATATCCCCCTTACATCATCGAGATGCTCAAAAACTGAATTGCTCAAGATAATATCAAAAGGCCCTAAGTTCACTCCTTTGTAAAGGTTGCGGATATCTCCATGATAGGTTGTTATCCATTCCGGGTTTGGCAGCACTCTATTATTGGAATGATAAAAATACTTGGGGAACTGTTGCGATATGGTAACGGTTTGGCTTATGTCTGTAGGTGCGATGTGGTCGCATACGGTAACGTGTCCACAACCAGCCTCAAGCAACCCAATTGCGACTGCCAGATTACCGCCATAACCGAAAATGAGTATATGGGAGTCGGTAATGGATATGCCTCTGGCACACAATGCAGTTATGTATCTCTGAATCGCTCTGGATGGATCACGCGTTTCCAGGCCAGCTTTTAGAACGATATTCCGGTGAACCATCCACCTGACTAATTGTTCCGGAAGAAAATGGCGAATTAATCTTAATAACAAATATGTGATAATCATATTGACCTCCCATATGTTGTATGAATATCCTTATTTATAATTATTATATCATGTCGGTGACTTCGAGGTCCATCTGCTCCAGGTCTTCAGGGCTGACCGGTTTACGGAAATGGAGTAATCCCTCTACCGTGAAGATTATCAGTGCCACCCAGATCAAAACAAACCCCACAAGCTTGGATGTATTGAACGGTTCTTTGAAAAGATACACGCCTTGCAAAAATTGGAAGGTTGGTGTGGCATACTGCATCAACCCCAGCGTAGAAAGCGGAACGTTGCGCGCAGCCGTAGAAAACAAGATCAGGGGTATGACTGTGACAATCCCTGTCATTGCAAGCAGGATATTTGTCAGCGGGTCACTGTGGAGAAAACTGCCTTTACCGGCAACGTCAGCCGCGATTAACAATCCAAGTGCGGGTAAGAAGATCGCCACAGTCTCAAGAACCAGGCCGTGCATCACTGGCAGATCTGCCAGTTTCTTGATCAGCCCATAAAATCCGAAGGTGGTCGCCAGGATCAGGGATATCCAGGGCAACTTTCCAGTACTGATGGTAATGTAAGCAACCCCCGCGAACGCCAGAGCCACTACCAGCCACTGGATCTTGCGCAATCTTTCTTTGAGAAAGACCACGCCTAGCAGAACGCTGATGATTGGATTGATAAAATACCCCAGGCTGGATTCGACAACATGCCCGCTGGCTACAGCCCAGACATAAGTTCCCCAATTCGCTGCCAGCAACACACCTGCCAGCACGTAGATACCCACCCGCCGAGCTGTCAGGGATGCAAGCAGCAGCTTGAACTCTTTCCGCAACAGAATGACCAGGAGAACCAGCACAAATGACCAAACCACCCGATGGGCAGTCGTCTGTAATGCAGGGACATTTTTCAGCTGGTGAAAGTAGAGAGGGAAGAAACCCCAGATAGAGTATGCGATTAGCCCGGCAATAATACCTTTTTTCATATAAGTCCTAAGAAAACAAGATGAAACACAATGATAACAGATATCCATTCAGGCGAATGTGCCTGGTTGACAGCAGGTTATGCAGAGCCTGGCAAAAACCGTGAGAGTATCTGGGGAACGAAACGGCTCTGGACAAAGGACAAATAACTGGTAAGCCGTAAGATGTTCCTTGGGGATTACGACAAAGGGCTACCTTACCAGCCCGGGTGACTTCTGGCCAGTTGTTCTGCCACTGCCAATTCCTGCGGTGTATTGAGGTTCATGAATGCCCTCAGCGAAGGGTCCAAACGGCGCAGATCAGTCTCTTGCATTTCCATTACTTTCACCTGGCTGTGAAAATCCACCAGGCGTCTCAACCCGCCAGTCAGCGCAGAAGTAACTGCCGGCAGGCAAGTGTCACGGCGGTAGAGCGCATGGAGTGGTTCTGCCTGCCCGGCGATTACTGGCAGCACCACATCCACCTGAGAGTCGCGCATCCGCCGGACCTGCTCTTCGATCAGGTTGGCACTAACAAAAGGCATATCACAGGCAACCACAGCAACCAGTTCATGGCGGGCAACCCGAAAACCGCTTAACAATCCCCCCAGCGGTCCCGCAGCGGGGATGCTGTCCGGGTAGACAGGCAATCCCAGGGAGGTGATATCAGGATCAGCTGGGGCAATCACCAGCAGGTCGTTGGTCAAGCGAGCAAGGCGTTCTGCCACGCGCAGGATCAACGGATATCCAAGAAAAGGCAATAACGCCTTATTTTGGCCCATCCGTACCGACTTTCCACCTGCCTGAATGACCACAGAAATCATATTCTTACTATAATAAAGGCATTGGCAGTCTTTTACCAGTATCCAGTAAAAGGAGTAGATATGCCGGATCCCGATCCCCTGTTATTATCACCGGTGCTTGATCAGTATAAGCTCGCAGGGCGCACGTCCCTGCTCCCCGCTCTGCACGCAGTTCAATCTCTGTACGGGTATATTCCCGAATTCGCAGCTGAATCCATCGCGCGACAGTTGAAAGTTCCGCTGGCAGAGGTGTATGGCGTGGTTACTTTCTATAGCCATTTTCGCACCCAGTCGGCAGCAACCCGGAGTATCCAGGTTTGCAAAGACCCTGCCTGCAGGCTGGATGGGGGCATAAAAATCCCGGATGGCATCCAAGTGGAGGACGTACCCTGCATGGGTTTGTGCGACATGGCTCCAGCTGCCGCGGTGGATGGCATATCCGCGGACTGGACAATCGATCTCGGCTTGAGCAAAAGGTTACCGCTTTCAGGCCGGATGCACAAAAGCCACATCGGCGGGGATGTGTCGATCCTGACGCGCAACTGCGGTAAAGGACAAGTTACAACCCTCCTGGATTATCGCGCGAGCGGTGGTTACACCGGGCTTGAAAATGCCCTTCGCCTTACACCGCCAGAGTTAATTGCACAGGTGAAGGCATCGGGGTTGGTCGGCCGGGGTGGAGCAGCTTTCCCCACCGGGGTGAAATGGGAAAGTGCCGCAGCAGCCAGTGACAGCACACGATATGTAATCTGCAATGCCGATGAATCCGAGCCGGGCACTTTCAAAGATCGCATCCTGCTTGAAGATGACCCGCACCACATGATCGAAGGCCTGATCATAGCCGGCTACGCCATTGGCGCGCAAAAAGGCTATGTCTATATCCGGGTGGAATATTCTGAAGCCTATCAGGTGATCTTGCACGCTCTGGATGAAGCCCGCCAGGCTGGGATTTTGGGAAAGAACATCCTTACCAGTGGATTCTCTTTTGATATAGAGGTTCGTCAGGGAGCCGGTGCCTATGTCTGCGGTGAAGAAACCGCACTATTCGAATCGATCGAGGGTAAACGCGGACTGCCGCGAATTAAGCCGCCCTTCCCGACCACAGCCGGATTATTTGGAAAACCGACCGTCATCAATAATGTTGAAACTCTGTGCAATATTCCTGAGATCCTCAGGGAAGGGGCCCAGGCGTACAGCGCGCGCGGTACGCAAAAATCAACAGGCACCAAGTTGTTCTGCCTGTCAGGGGATGTTGTTCGCCCGGGACTGTACGAGCTTCCTTTCGGCGCATCCCTCAGGCACCTGATCGAAGATCTGGCAGGAGGTATGGCAAACCAGCGCGGTTTCGGTGCTGCCCTGGTTGGTGGAGCGGCCGGTGGTTTTGCCACTGCCGCGGAGTTGGATACCCGCCTGTCTTTCGAGGATATGCGGTCAGCAGGCATTCCCCTGGGAGCGGGAGTGGTGATGGTCTTTGATGAAACCCGCGACCTGCGCCTTATCCTCTTACGCTTGGCTCAATTCTTCGCAGAAGAATCTTGCGGAAAATGCTTCCCGTGCCAGCTTGGCACTCAGCGTCAGGTGGAGATCCTCCATCGGGTGGTTGACGGCCAGATCGATAAGGAAGACCCAACCCGTTTGAGTGAGATCGCGCAAACCATGACAGATGCTTCTATTTGTGGCCTGGGGCAATCCGCCGCAATGGCAATACAAAGCGCGAATAAACGCTGGCCGCAGATATTTACAGCCCGCCAGGATGGGAGGTAGACATGCAAGAGATGATCGAACTGACCATCGATGATGAAGTCGTCAGTGTGCCAGCCGGCACAACCATATACCATGCTGCCATGGAGATGGGCGTGGTCATACCCACTCTCTGCTTCCATGAGTATTGCTCGGCAAACGCCCTCTGCCGGGTGTGCGTGGTAGAAGTGGAAGGCAGCCGGGTGCTGGTTCCAGCCTGTGTGGCGAAGGTATCTGCCGGTATGGTAGTACACACAGATACGCCGCGCGTCCGTTCTGCACGCAAGACCATCCTGGAGATGCTGGCAGCCTCGGTGGATGTCAGTGACTCGGCGGATGTGCTTCGGTTGATGCAGGATTACAATGCCCGCAGCGATCGTTTTCCCGCTTCAATCCGCAGAGAATCAGATCTGATCGATGATAACCCGATGTACGTACGGGATTATTCCAAATGTATACTCTGCTGGCGCTGTGTACAAGTCTGCGCGCAAGACGCCCAATATACCTTCGCGATCAATTTCACTGGCCGTGGGTATGAGACTCATATCGGTACCTTCTACGACCGCAGCCTGACGGAGACAACCTGTGTCTTTTGCGGTCAGTGTGTCGCAGTCTGTCCGACCGGGGCATTGAAACCCCGCCGCGAGTGGTTGTTGGAGGAAAAAGATCATGCTCACACCCGATAAGATCACTTCGACTGTCTGCCCCTTTTGCGGTGTTGGTTGTACCCTGGAATTACACATCAAGGACAACACGATCTACCGCGTCACGTCACCCCATGGTTCTCCTGTCAATCACGGTAACCTGTGTGTCAAAGGCCGTTTTGGTTACGACTTCCTCTACAGCCCGCGGCGTGTCACCAAACCGCTCATCCGTAAAGAAAAGCAGCTGCCGGGTAAGCGGACGGCTGCTGCCAGCCTAAATGAGTGGCGCGAGGCCAGTTGGGATGAAGCCCTGGATCTGGTAGCAGACCGGCTGACCGAGATCTACCAAAAATCCGGCAGTGATGCGATGGGCATGTTCTCCTGCGCCAAGGCGACCAACGAAGAGAATTACCTGATGCAGAAGATCTACCGCGCGCTCTTTCGCACCAACAATGTGGATCACTGTACCCGACTGTGTCATGCCGGATCCGTAGTGGCACTGCAGATGGCAGTGGGCTCATCCGCCATGAGCAACCCCGCTGCGGATGTACAGTTCAACGATGTTTTCATTGTGACCGGTTCCAATACCACAGAGACACACCCCATCATCAGCCTGCAGATGAAAGCCGCCATAGAGAAGAATGGGGCGAAGCTGATCGTAGTGGATCCGCGCCGCATCGAGATGGTGAATTATGCGACACTCTTCCTGCAGCAGAAACCCGGTACGGATGTACCGCTTTTCTCAGCCATGGCGCATGTCATCCTGAAAGAAAAGCTGTATAACCGGCAGTTCATTGATGAACGCACCGAAGGCTTTGATGAATTTGCCGCATCCATGGAAAAATTCACCCCGGAATACGCGGAAAGTATCAGCGGTGTGGACCGGCAATTGATCATCCAGGCAGCCCGAATGTATGCCGGTGCGAAGAATGCCGCCATATACTGGGCGCTCGGCATCCCTGAGCATACGCACGGTGTGGAAAATGCTATGTCCCTGATCCACCTGGCTTTCTTGACCGGGCAGATCGGCCGGACTGGCACGGGGCTGAACCCTCTGCGTGGGCAAAACAACGTCCAGGGGGCATCGGATTCCGGGGCCATGCCCTGGCATTACCCCGGTTACCAGGTGGTAGATAATGAAGAGAATGCTGCCCGCTGGGAGGGTATCTGGAATGTGGAAGCAGGCGGTTTGAACCGAAAACGCGGCTTGACGAATACAGAGATTGTCGGTGCCATCGGCCCCGGCGGTATTCTCTCGATGTACATTATGGGGGAAAACCCGGTAATGTCAGAACCCAATGCCAATCATACCCGGCATCAGTTCGAACAGCTGGAGTTCTATGCCGCTCAGGACCTGTTCATCAATGAGACCCATCAATATGCAGATGTGTTTCTTCCAGCTGCCGGCTGGGCGGAAAAAGATGGCACCTTCACCAATACAGATCGCCTGGTTCAGCGTGTTCGCCGCGCAGTGGATGCCCCGGGAAGCGCCAGGCCGGATTGGATGATCCTTGCGGATGTCGCCCAACGCATAGAAGCCCGCCTGAAAAGGCCGCAAAGTTCGGGTTGGAATTACAGCCATCCCGGTGAGATTATCGAAGAGATGGGCCGCGGTGTGCCCGACTATGCCGGCATCCGCTACCAGCGGCTTGAAAGTGGAGGATTGGCCGTTCCCGTTCCCACGGTGGATCATCCCGGAACACCGGTGCTCTTTGAAAAGAGCTTTCCCCGGGGGCGCGGTATGTTCCACCCGTTGGAGTACAAACCGCCAGCTGAACTGCCTGATGATGAATATTCGTTCACATTGACGACCGGCCGTGTGTTGGAACACTGGCACGGCGGCACGCTCAGTAGCGCCTCTTCACTGGATGACCTGTACAACCAGGCATTGATGGAGCTGCATCCGCAGGATGCCGCCAGGCTCGGTTTTACAGATGGAGAGATCGCCAGAGTCTCTTCCCGAAGAGGAAGCATTGAGATCCGGGTGAAAGTGGTTGAACGCACCAGCCCCGGGGTGGTCTTCATCCCATTCTTCTTTGCCAGAGCAGCAGCAAATATCCTTACCAACGATGCCATCGATCCGCGGGCCAAGATACCGGAATACAAGGTGTGCGCAGTGAAGGTTGAGAAACCCGGTTCTTCTACTGAAGACGGCCGATTGCCTGCCTATCGCCAACGCGGCAGGTATTGATCAGCCTTCTAACTTATAATCTGAAAACACGCTGTAATCGATCGGAATGAGTAAATCATGGAAAATGTGAAGCGAACAGGCTGGAAATTGATGCTTCTTGCCGGTCTGGCATTCGTGACCGTTCAGACTGCCCGGGTGATCCTTGGGCAGCTGTGGGGATTGTCCACGAATTGGTCAGTGATCGCAATTGTTGCCACCCTGGGGATGGCGACTTTTTTTGCATCGATCGCCACACTTCTTTTTCATGAAAAAAGGTTAATCATTACTGGCTGGATAAGGCAATTGCCGGGTTGGCTGAAATACTCTCTCGCTTTTCTATCACTGACCATTCCACCTGCAGTCATCGTCTTTTCCCGCTGGGGAGCAAAGCTCTCAGATATCTGGCTGCGGATGGAATTGTTCATTTTCATCAGTACGCTCATCTGGCTGCTGTTCTTTGCACCGGAAGACGGACGGCATTCCATGGCTGGGCTTGTGTTGTGCGCATCCATCGCCGGATATGCCATGGCCGTCGCTGCCTGGCTGGCAACAGTCAGCACAAACCCATTTGGCCTTTCCTGGTCTGAAGGCAACCGTTTTTATGATTATTCTGTTATTTTTGGTAAAGATCTCTATCATTACGCCGGCCAGCTGACTGTTCCTTATAACTCGCCAGGCAGGTATGCTCTGTGGGGCTCTTTATTCCTCATCCCCGGGCTGCCCATCTGGGCTCACAGGTTGTGGAATGTGATCCTCTGGCTGGGGACACCCTTACTGCTCTCCGCATTGCTTTTTCGTCCGGTGGCTGACCGCACCTATCGCCGTGCTGCCACAATGTGGGGGGCAGTGTTCATCATGCAGGGACCGGTATACCCTCACCTGCTTGTCCCGATGATCCTTCTGGCGGTTTTCATCCATCGTAAGAATTTCTGGGCGCGTTTGTTGGCCGGAGCGGCCATCAGTTATTATGCAGGGAGCAGCCGCTTCACCTGGGCTATCCTGCCAGGCATCTGGCTGGTGATCGCCGACCTTGTGAATGAATATCCGCAGCGAAACGGCAGCTGGTGGAAGCGTTTGCTCCCCACGGTTGCACTCGGATTAGTTGGCATTCTACCCGGCATGAAAGATTCCTGGTTCCAATATGCCGGCGGCAGTGCGCTTTCCTCTGACCAACCTCTCCTCTGGAATCGATTGCTGCCTAACCCAACCTACCCGGAAGGCATTTTGATCGGCGGCCTAATCGCGATGCTGCCCGTACTTGCTATTCTGCTGTGGGCATTAAACACGCGCTACTGGCGGATAAACTGGCTGGCTTTGCTGGCAATGGCTGCCGGGGTGGCAGGGACTTTAGTGATCGGCCTGATGGCCAGCGTAAAAATTGGAGGGGGTTCCAATCTGCACAACCTGGATATGTGCCTGTTGACGCTGTTATTCATTGCTTCGCTGGCGTTGGTGAAACTACCTGAAACAACCCTCCCACCTATCAACCAACCTCATATATTATCCGGTTTTGTGTCGGCCTTTGTGATATTTGGGTTATTTATTCCGGGCTGGACCAGTTACCAGAATGGCACGCCTGTACAGAAGATCGATCCCGCACAGATCACAGACGCAATGAATGCAACTAAACTGGCTGTTTCTGAGGCAAAAAAGGGTGACGGTGAGATCCTTTTCCTGGATCAGCGCCAGCTGCTGACTTTTGGCTACATTCAAGATGTAGAGTTGATATCGGATTATGAAAAGAAATTCATGATGGATAATGCCATGGGCAACAACGCCGAGTATTTCGCCGCATTTGATGAAGACCTGCGAAATCATCGCTTCACACTGATCGTCAGTGACATCCAGAAGATTCAGCTACAAGACACCCGCAGTGCATTTAATGAAGAGAACAACGCCTACGTCCGCTGGGTGTCCACCCCCATTTTGCAGTACTATCGTCCGATCTACACAAATAAACAGATCAACTTGATGCTGCTGGTTCCAATAGGTGAACACTAAGCCCGCTGCCGGGCCGGTAGCCACACCGTAAAGCACGAACCTTTCCCCAGCTGGGATACAGCAGAGACTTCACCGCTATGGTTTTCCACAATCCCATTCACGATATATAATCCAATTCCGGTACCGGGGATTTCTTCATGGATGGCATTCGTGCCACGGAAAAATCGGGTGAACAGCAGGGGCAGGTCTTCGCTAGGAATACCCATCCCGGTATCCTCGATCTTGATCTCATACCCGTCTTTAACCTTATCAAGAGTGATGTTTACTTTTCCACCGCCCGGTGTGAATTTAACTGCATTACCGATCAGGTTGCCAAATACCTGTTTGAGCGCATTTTCATCCGCTTCAATCATGTACCCATCCCCCGGATGGGAAGGAGTCCCGGTAGAAAACTGGATATTCAGATCTTTACCACGGGTAGTGATGGCGGCATGATCAGCGGATTCTTTAAGCAAATGGGCCAGGTCAAATGTTCGGCAGTGTAAAACTGTTTGATTGTTTTCAAGCCGACCAGCAGTCAGCAAGTCTTCCACCAGGGTTCGTTCACGGGTGAGTTCATTCTTCAAGATTGCCCAGTACTCCGAGAATTCCTCCGGGGTTGGGTCGGCATCGATCAACTCCTTCATGAGCATCATAGTGGCAACCGGCGTGCGTAATTCGTGCGTCGCCCGGTTGATAAAATCTGATTTCATTTGTTCCAAGCGAACTCTTTCGGAAATATCACGAACGATGGTGGTGACTTCTTCCTTGCCGCTACGGATAAAACGGGCTTCAAAAAAGGAAGTTGCCCCATGCACAGAAAGCGAGTATTCCAGTGTCTGTATCTCTCCGGTATCCAGAGCACGATCAATGGAATAGACTGCCTGTTCTGCCATCTCAACACCCAATACTTCACGCAGATTGGCACCGATGATCTTCTCCGGGCTCATTGCTAGAATCCTCGGAGTACTGGCTTTGTAATCCAGAAATGTGCCGTCGCGGTTGATGCGGAAGATCAGATCAGGCACTGCACTGAGCAAGGCCCGGTTACGGGCTTCACTTTGGAGAAGGCTGCTTTCCATCTGGCGTCGCATTAAGGCATTCGATATGATATCCCCCACCATGTGGATCATCAGGATACTATCATGTGACCAGTAGCGTTGATGTGCGACAGAATCAAAACCCAGAAACCCGGAAAGTTTTTTATTCAGATGAATAGGTACTACTAGAATTGACTGAATGGATTGAGCCTGTAGAATCTCCCGCTCAGCTTCCGCTTCATCCGTCATTTCCGCAACGATCGGGATGTAAACATCTTCATTCCTGGTTAGTTTCCCGATCCACCACGGGAAAATGCTGAGGGGCAAGTCTTGCAGCATATCGATCGCCGGTTCCACCCCTGGCGCGCACCATTCGTGGGTGTTGTTCATGGACTGTTGATCGTCATCGAAAAGGAACAGGTAACTGCGGTCTACCTTCTCAAATTCACCCACCATACCCAGTACCGCAGTGATCTCCTGATCTATCAGTTCGGTCGGCAGATTGATCAAACGCGTAGAACTCGTTGTAAGGATCTGTTCGAACTTGTTGCGGTATTCCAGCAGAGCTGTTTGATTCAGGCGTTCTTCTTCAGCCGCCATCCGCTCAGACATATTTCTGCTGATGCCTATCAAGACATCCTGGTTGCCCCAACGGCCGGGAGCAACACGAGTCTCCACGGGTAACAGGCTGCCGTCTTTGCGCAGGAGAGGAATCGGGCAAGACATCTGTGTACCAGCCAGCATCTCCTCGACTATTCGTCGGGCTTCTTCGCGCCGGTCTTCCGGATGGACCATCAGAACGCTTACATCTATTAATTCTTCCCAGGTGTATCCCAATTGTTCAAGCACCTGGCGGTTCACCTGGATGATTCTGGCGGATTTGTCCAGGACAAAAATTAGGTCTTGCAAGGAATCAAACATGGATTGTAGTTCATCACGGTTCTCAATCAACACTTGCTGCATCTGGAACCGGACGATCATATTGCCAATGCTTCCAGCAAGGTTTTCCAAAGCATGCCGTCGGACTGCCGGGATTTCAGCTTTGGAGTGTGAAGCTACTTGGATGCAAGCGACTACTTTCTCATCCGCAACCAGTGGAAGAAGCGCGAATGAGGTAACTTTTCCTTCCAATAATAATGGTTCTTTTAATCCCTGAATCTGGGACCGGGTGAAATAGATTGGCTTGCCACGCATGACCAGCGAATAATTCGGTGAGTCAGGCTGGTATGATTGCGCCTGTTTGATGAAACTTTCGGGCATACCCTGGTGAGAGATCAACTCCAATACTCCGGTGGTTGGTGAAAGCAGGTAGATGCCACCCGAGTCCATCCCTGAAACCTGGATGGCCATACTTAGGAAAGAAGGCAGCGCATCTGCCAGGGTAGATTTTTGAGTAAGGATGGCTGCGAGTTTCCGTTCCACCTCGGCGATCTCATCGGTTTGGCGGGGTGAGGAGACATCATGCGAGATACCCAATAAGCCGGTGATGCTTCCTTCTGAGTTTGTGATGGGGGTTTTGAGGGTCTCCATCAGGATCGGTGTTCCCTGTGGATTAACGATATATTCATTGAAACGGCAGGTTTGCCCAGTTTCGAAAACCTTCTGGTCTTGCCGCCGGAAAAGATTAGCCACCTCTTCCGGATAAATCTCCAGGTCCGTATGACCGAGGATCTCCTTCAAACTCTTGCCAACCTGTTTCGATAGACTGGAATTCCCACCCAGATAAACGCTTTGTAAATCTTTAATAAATACTATGTCTGGTATAAAATCCAGTAGCTCAGAGATCATACCGATCTGTTCCAATAAGTTAACTGACTGCTTGGGCATGTGTCCGGATCCTTTCATCAGATCCTGTATCAGGTTGTGCGATTACTGCGCCGAATAAAAAATGGCTATTTCGGTATTTTCCTCACCCTGCTTCTGACTGGACGTATTGTTGGTGTAGTTTTTCACTCTCGCTGATGATTTCCTGGAAGTGCGTTGCGAAGTGTTCCACGGCTGCAGGGTCAAATTGCTTTCCTGCCAGTGAGCGAATGATCTGCAATGAATTCTCTTCGGATATGGCTTCTTTATAAGGACGCTTGGAAGTTAATGCATCATAGACATCCACGATGGTAAAAATTCGAACGGAAATCGGGATCTGCTCACCAGCAAGGTGATTGGGGTACCCTTTACCATCCCAGCGTTCGTGGTGCATTAAAGGTATCTCGGTTGCGTTCTTCAATATCGGCACTGAAGAGAGCATGTGGCTGGCTACCAGCGGATGCTGGCGCATCAATTCCCATTCCTCTGCACTCAAAGGTCCGGGTTTATTCAAGACTTTATCCGGTATGGCCAGCTTGCCAATATCATGCAGGAAGGAGCCTTTGTACATATTCTCTAAGAACGAGTCGTCGATATATCCCATGGACTTGGCAAGCGTAACAGCCAGGTTGGCCACGCGGGTTGTGTGCCCGACAGAGCGTTCATCCATCATCTCCACCGAGTAAGCCCATTGCTTGAACCGCTCGAAAGAAAAGCTTTTATCGGACTCAATGATCGCCCGGCGCATGCCCGTTTTGACCCGCCGTAAAATAGATTTGATCCGGGCAGCCAGGATGGTTGAATCCACCGGTTTGGTGATGTAATCTTCAGCTAGGCTTAACCCTGCCAGCATGCTGGCATCATCGTTTAATGCCGTCAGGAAGACAACGGGGATGAATTGGGTAACCGGGTCGATCTCAAGTGCTTTCTTTACCTGAAACCCGGTCATCTTGGGCATGTTGATATCCATCAGAATCAGATCGGGGCATTCTGATTGCGCTTTCGCGATTCCGGTAACCCCATCCGTTGCAGCGATAACCGTGAAATCTGCTTTGGTTAATAAACGTGAAATGCCAAAGAGGAAATTCGCGTCATCATCGATGACGAGTAATTTCGGGTTGCCTGGGATGTGGTCAGTGATCGGGTTATCCACGGATTTGTTATCTTCCAATGAGTTAGGTTCCTGTAACAACAATATTATAACGGATAGCTAACACAAACATAGCAGAGGCACCTCGTATTTTCGGTAAAAGTTTGTATTTATCAATATTTTTTGTCGGAAAAGGAAGGAAATGGGTAAAATTCTGAATCGTCAATGCATCAGACTTGCAACCGCGGTGTATACGAGCAGGCCTGCCATAATCCAATTGAGCACGCGGAAATAACGATTGAGCCAGCGGTGAAAGAGATGCCCGCCCAGTGCCCAGGCTGTGCAGGAGATGAACGCAATGAATGCCAGGCAAAAAGCAAACCCGGCGATTCCCCATGCACTGTTGTACTGACCGATGATGAAGAGGGAATATACCGTAATTCCATAGATGATTACTTTGACATTGAGCAGTGTCATGATGAAACCACCCCAGAACGTATTGATGGATTTGCCCGCATGGGTATCATCACCCGGTTTAGACAACACGATCAGGATCGCCAGGATGATCAGATAAGCAGCACCCAACAGGTTGAGCCAGGTATGCGAACCGGGCAGCAAGTTGATGAGGGTAAGATTAAGAAAGCCACTTGCAAGCATCATCAACACGAATCCGCAAAAGATGCCCAGGATGTAAACAGTGGTTCTGCGGAATCCATCACGCATGGCATTCGCCATCGAGGTGATATTATTCGGGCCGGGGGTGAATGTGGTTACCAATACATAAATGATAAAAGGGGTGAACTTTTCCACTAGGTAAGGTCCTTATCAGGATAATAAATATAGCATAGATTTCATCAGGTCATTCTAGATATTCACCTCAAACAACCATTCCCCCACCGAATCGTTGTATACTGCAGGCATGAATTGTTCAGAAGGTCAAATATGCAGATGAGACTATTGGGAAGAACAGGCATCCAGGTGTCGGCGGTTGGTTACGGCTGCGGGGGATACTGGGGGCTGCCGTCCTTCCCTGAAGCGCAGGCAGAAGCTTTGGTTCATACCGCACTCGATGGCGGTGTGACTTTCTTTGATACCGGATCCAGTTACAGCAATGGGAATGCCGAACCCCGGCTGGGTCGAATTCTCGCTCATGTGGAGCAATCAGGTTTGCTGATCGGATCAAAAGCGGGTACCGTTTTTGCGGATGGCCGGTTGCATAAAGATTATTCTGCGATCTCCCTGAGAAGCCAGGTGGAAGCCAGCCTGCGTAACCTCCACATGGAGCAGATTCCCCTGGTACAGCTGCATGGCATCCCCGCGGGGGATCCTCGCCCGGCTCTGGAAGCCCTCTGCCAGCTTAAAGCGGAGGGAAAGATCCGCCTGGTGGGTGCTTCCTGTGATGGAGCAGACCTGGAGAGAGCCATTACCAGCGGCCTTGTGGACGTTGTCATGCTGACTTACAACCTGCTGACACAACACGCTGCCCGTCAGATCGCGTTGGCCAATAATCATGGCTGCGGTATCCTGATCAAATCTCCCATGGCGCATACTCTGTACAGTTCGGAAGTCTTCAAATTACGCAACCGCAGTGATGTGTGGAACCTGCTGCGGGTACTGAAGAATTACCCCGGTCAGATCATCCAGGGTTACAGGTATAAATTCCTGAACCAACAGCCGGATATCAATGCGCACGAAGCCGCGCTGCTTTTCGCGCTGCATGAGCAGGCATCTTGCGTGGTGATTGGCACGACCAACCGGCAACACCTGGAAGAGAATATCCATGCCTTTTCACGGCAACTGCCGCAAGATCTTCGGGCCCGCATCGAAGCAGCCTGAATGAAAATATTCTGGAGACTGAATGAATAAAGATATCGAGAATTTCCTATCCGGGCACCGCATCGCTGTATTGGGTGCGTCCCAATCCGGCAATAAGGTCGGTAATTCGATCGTAAGAGACTTGTCCAAGAAGGGATACTCAGTCTTTCTTGTTCACCCATCCGCCAGTGAAATTGATGGCAGGAAGTGCTTTGCCAGCCTGAGCGAATTGCGCGGCCAGGTGGACGGTGTGGTGCTGTGCATCCCGCCGGAGAAGGCGCGGACCGCAGTGATCGATGCAGCGGATGCCGGCATCACCCGGTTGTGGTTGCAAGAAGGCACTGTTTCACCCGAGGTGCTGGCTGCAGCCTATACCCGGGGAATGTCTGTGGTGGTCAACCGCTGCATCATGGTGTACGCCAGCCAGGTTTTAACCACCCGGGAATACTATAAATAAATCCGCGCTTTGTTGGAGCGCGGATTTATTTATTATTTTATCTTTTGCCTGTCATTCGTGATGAGGATCTTCAGGGCTTCTACCGCCACCCGGATGACACCGTCCGGATCAAATTCTGCCATGTGTTTCTCTGCGGTATTGTCTGCCTGTTCTGCCAGGTCGTCCGCGTTGATGATCAACATGGCACCCCCGGCACGTTTGCGATAAATGGATGAGAGAATGAACAATGCCGCAGATTCCATCTCGGAGCAGATAGCCCCGCCAGCGATAAAGGCTTTCCAGCGGGCTTCCAAACCGGGTGCCAACGGCATACGGTTGCGTTCCACCTCACCGTAGAACGAATCTTTGCTCTGAGCGATACCAACATGGTGGCGTACTCCCAATCGCGCGGCTGCTTCGCGAAGGGCCGCAACCACATCCGGATCGGCCACTGCAGGAAATTCGATTGGCAGGTACTGTGAGGTAGTGCCTTCATCGCGGATCGAAGCGGTAATAATGGCAATATCGCCCATGTGGGTATATGGCTGCATGGCACCGGAGGAACCTACACGGATGAAAGTTTCTGCGCCGGCATCCACCAGTTCTTCGATCGCAATCGCTGCGGAAGGGCAGCCGATACCAGTTGAAGTGACTGAAACTTTTTCTCCCAGCAAGGTGCCTGTCCAAGTGACATATTCACGGTTCTGTGCGACAAACCGCGGATTTTCAAAATAAGCGGCGATCTTCTCGCAGCGGCCGGGGTCCCCGGGTAAAAGAACATATCGGCCGATTTCACCGTTCTGTATATGCAAATGGAATTGCTTGCCTTCTTCATTCTTCATTGGAATCTCCTGAATAGTTTGAATTATAAAAGATAATTGGCGGGCTGCGTCCGGTTCTTTTTCCCCAACGCGTGAGGTGAATTAATATAAGGAAGTTATAAGGAAGCGATAAACCTTGGTGCTGGAGGAAAATTAGTCTAAAGATGGGTGGTAAAATTCTCCAAGTTCTCTTTGCAGTTGAATCGGGCATCGTGCACCCAGCCTTTTTACCATATACTGTGCAATTACGATCCGCTGAAGAGAAGAAATACAAAATTTAGAAAATAACCAACGAGGTGTTTTATGTCTGCGATGAAACAAAACTCCCAGTTGAATACGATTATCCAGGTCGTGGCTGGTATTCTGATCACCCTGGGGATGGTAGCCGGCTCTTACTACTTCATCCAGAAGAACCTGGTACTGGATGCGAAACGGTCAGCTGCAGCAACCCAACAGGCTGAACTAGAAGCCGCTGTTCAACAGGCAAATCAGTGGTCCACAATGCCCGAAGTAGTGATCAGTGCTGATATATCTTATAGCGCGACATTCACCATGGAAAAAGGTGGCCAATTTGTAGTTCAGTTGTATCCGGATAAAGCCTTTCTCACGGTGAACAGTTTTGTTTTCCTCGCCAACCAGGGATACTTTGACGGCACGACTTTTCACCGTGTGCTGGAAGGTTTCATGGCTCAGGGCGGGGACCCGACCGGGACAGGCATGGGAGGGCCGGGTTATACATTCATCAACGAAGACAGCGACCTGACATTCGATAAAGCCGGTGTGGTCGCTATGGCGAATGCCGGCCGGGATACCAACGGCAGCCAGTTCTTCATCACCTTCGCGCCGGCAGAGTTTCTAAATGGAGATTACACCATCTTTGGACAGGTGGTCAGTGGTATGGATGTGGTCAATGCCATCACCCGGCGAGACCCGCAAGCCCAGCCGGATTACCAGGGTGATGTGATTACTTCCGTAACCATCAGCGAAGAATAAGCAACCAAATATAACGAAAAACCAGAAACCTCAGGGTATCCGGTTTTATTTTATTTACTTCACATTGCGCAGTAGTATATCTGCAATGGTCAACCCGTGGCGTGAAGTCAGTTCAGCATTCATCATTTGCAGTTGCTTGCGGGGTGAGTAAAAGGCTTCACTCCATCCGTACCCGGCACAGGCAGTATCTGCGATCGCGTTTCCGCTGGAATCCTCTCCCCACCATGCACGGTATTCTTGCTCTTGTACGGGATCTATATGCAATTCAGGGAGGGGGATGTGCGCGGAATAATAATAATCCGGGGGCAGCGCGTTCAGAAGCGTTTCAAAGACATGCACGCGTACTTTCGCCTGGCTGGCTACCGGGGCTGATGCCAGGCGGCATAACCCGCGAATGGTCGTCAACGGGGCAACCACTTCCACATGCTCCAGGTATTCAAAGCGGTCTGAGATGCGGGCAATGACTTCTTTCATGACCAACCCGCTGGCGATGCTATCGGCAATGAATGCCACCTGTATCTTGTCTTTCTGTCCTTTATCCAGATCTTTATCCTTGAATATGCCCAATTCCACCTTGCGATTGTAGACCGGAACAGATGAATCAAAGACATGGTGGGCATCCAGGAGGATTTCATCACAATAATAGCCGTAGTTGGCATGCAGCGCTTCAGCAACGCCGTATTTCAATCCCTCACGTGCAATGGGGAAAACAGCCAGGTTCTGTTGATGACGTTGACGGGCGATCGCCGCAATCGGCTCAGCCCCGACCAGGTAAGTCGTTGCACGATCGATCAGAGCCGTTCGCTCGGCGCCCATCATCAACTGGCCGGGCAGTTTAACTTTTCTCCCGGCGAGGGCTGATGAATTGGGTATGCCGATCAGGTCGAGGAGGTTCTGGTCCAGCACTGTTTCACGCATGTAAATAAATGCAGCGGTAAAAGGATTGTGGTATAACACCAGGTCCAATCCGCCCCCATTTTTCAGCGCAAGATGCGCCTGACGATAAAAACCGCTTCCCCCGATAGTTGTTTCGCAGGGAAGCGGCTGCTCCATTTCTACATGGCCGATGATTGGGTTGGATGGATCCTCCTCAAAAGAGAATGGATGCCTGATGTATGTCATTCAACCTCCTACCGCGCCACGGCGATGATGTACCAGATAATAGTGATATGCTATTTTACACTGAATTTTTACAACCGGTCAAATACGGGGAGGTGAATACTGATACCGCTGGCGAAAAGGCAAAGTAAAAAGCAAGCCAGCAAAGAAACCGCCGATATGCGCCATGTATGCGACCCCACCGCTTGCGCCGGCATCAGCCAGGCTGCCTGCACCGCTCACCAGCTGGATCAGGATCCAGAATCCCAGGGCCACCCAGGCAGGAACCGGGGTAACAACCCGAAGAATGAGCATATAGACCCTGCCCCGCGGGAAGAGCAACAAATAAGAACCCAACACCCCGGCAATAGCACCGGATGCGCCCAGGTTGGGGATATTGGAATTGGCCATAAACAGGTATTGAGCCATTGTCGCAACGATACCACAGAGCAGATAGAACAACAGGAAACGCAGGTGCCCCATTCGATCTTCCACATTATCGCCAAAGATCCATAAATAAAGCATGTTGCCAAGCAGGTGCATCCAGCCGGCATGCATGAACATGGATGTAAGGATGGTCACAAATCCCAAACCCGGATCGCGCAGCAGGCGATAAGGTACAAAGGACCAGCGCTGAATGAAGGCGTCTCCACCTGTCAATTCCAGAAAGAAGACGAGTAGGTTGACCGCAATGAGCAGGTATGTCACAAATGGAAAAGTACGGCGGGAGCGGTTATCATCACCAATGGGCAGCATATTCCTCCAGTAAACCGGTAAATACTACAGGCTTATTATACAACCCCGGCACAAGAGAGTCTCAGGAGGAGTAACGGGATGTTACAATTTCAGAAAGGAGAGTGTGATGACGATCCGCCAGATCCAATCGATAACGACCAGCCGGCCCACCCTGGAAGGCGCGGGGGTGCACCTTCGCCGGGCATTTGGCTTTGGAAATACTGCTGATTATGACCCGTTCCTGCTGTTGGATGATTTCCGTGGAGATGACCCAGCCATGTTTAAAGCCGGTTTCCCCTGGCATCCGCACCGCGGAATTGAAACAATCACCTATATGTTGGAAGGCACAGTCGAGCATCAGGACAGCCTGGGAAACAAGGGGATTATCGGCCCCGGGGATGTACAGTGGATGACTGCCGGCAGCGGCATCATCCACCAGGAAATGCCCCTGCCAGGAAAAGACGGCCGCATGGGTGGTTTTCAACTTTGGGCGAACCTGCCGGCCAACCAAAAAATGATGGAACCCCGGTACCGTGATGTACGCGCAAATGAGATCCCTGAGGTAGCTCTACCTGGTGGAGGATGCGCGCGGGTGATAGCCGGGGTGGCTGAAGGAGTGAAAGGACCGGTAGGGGAGTTGGTCATCCTGCCAGAATACCTGGATATCCGCCTGCCTGCTGGAGCGAGGTTCCAGCATACCATTCCTGAAGATCACCATTCAGCCTGTTATATCATTGACGGATATGGAGATTTTTCTCCTGACGATCCAAGACAGGCAGGCAATCACGACCTGGTCCTTTATGGAAAAGGCACGGAGATGCAGGTACAAGCCGGGGTGAATGGAGTGCGTTTTCTGTTGATCAACGGTAAACCGCTCGGTGAACCCATTGCCTGGTACGGCCCGATCGTCATGAACACACAAGAAGAGATACAACTAGCAATGCGCGAGCTTAGGAATGATACATTTATCAAAAACGGAGGAAAACAATGGCGAGAGAATCAGTAACCAGTTCACAGGCACCCGCAGCCATCGGCCCGTATTCCCAGGCAGTCTGGTGCGGAGACCTGCTGTACTGCTCCGGGCAAACCCCCATCAATCCATCCAACGGTAAACTATTAGAAGGCGGGATCGCCCAGCAGACACATCAAGCCTTTGAGAATCTCCGTCAGGTGCTGGCTGCCGCCGGTTTGGGTATGGATCAGGTGATCAAGTGCAATGTCTACCTGGTGGATATGGCTGATTTCAGTGGGATGAATACGGAATATCAGGCACAATTCACGGCACCGTACCCGGCGCGTACTACCGTAGCGGTCCATCAACTTCCACTAGGCGCTAGGGTAGAGATCGAACTAATCGCCCGTAAGTAACCCGGCCACCTTGACCGCATGGGTGTTGGGTATTATACTGACAGTACTCAATAATTGAGTACTGTCAGTGGTAACATACTAGATGAAAAGAATACTCATCCTCTTCCTCCTGATTATCCTGATTGCCGGATGCTCCCCGTCCGGTGATCCGAACATACCACAAGCGCCGGAGGGCGTGAACCCGCAAAAACCTGCTGTACACGCCGGGGAAGGTACTGAGATAACAGTCCTGGCAGCCGCTTCTCTGACTGAACCTTTTTCGGAGATAGGTGTTATGTTCGAAGCAGCCCATCCGGGTTTACAGGTGAATTTCAGCTTCTCCGGTTCACAGCAGTTGGCACGGCAGATCAGCGAAGGCGCTCCGGTAGATGTTTTTGCTTGCGCCAGCCAGAAGTATTTGGATGCAGTGATCAGCAGCGGCCAGGTCAACAGCGCAGACCAGGTGATCTTCGCCCGCAATCGCCTGGTGGTGATCACTCCGCTGGAAAACCCCGCTGCTATTCGAAGCCTGCAAGATCTTGCGCGTCCCGGTGTCAAGATTGACCTGGCGACTGCCGAGGTTCCTGTCGGAAAATATTCACTCGAATTTCTGGATCATGCATCTATCAACTCTGATTTTGGCGCAGGCTATCCAGTTGCGGTGCTGGTTAACGTGGTTTCGTATGAGGATAATGTCAAAGCTGTTCTCACGAAAGTGATGCTGGGGGAAGCAGATGCCGGTATCGTGTACAATAGCGACGTGAACGGAAAAGAGGATACTGTGCACAGCATTAATATTCCGGATGACCTGAACGTGATTGCCTCCTATCCGATCGCGCGCACCCGGATGTCCTCTCAACCTGAACTGGCACAGTTATTTGTGGAGCTGGTACTCTCCCCCGAAGGACAGGCTGTATTGTCACGGTACGGCTTCATACCAGTAAAATGATCAAGTTATCCCGCAAGCATGTTGCTATCAATGCGGATATCTTTCACACACCATTGAAATCAACCAGGATAGTAGTACTGTTAATCAAATTGGATTTCTTATGAAAAATCATTTACACATCTTGCGTCAGCCATTTAGTGGGCTTTCTCATTTGGTCGGAGCAATCCTCTCTTTCTTCGGGTTGGTGTTTCTTCTCTTTCGCGGCTGGGGGGATGCCACGCGTGAGATCTCTTATCTGCTTTATGGGATCAGCCTCACTCTGATGTTTGCCGCCAGCGCCACCTATCACCTGGCAGATTCCACAGACCGGGTGATGCTCTTCCTGCGGAAGATGGATCACTCGGCAATCTACCTGCTGATAGCCGGAACCTATACCCCGGTGTGCCTGTTGTTCTTATCCGGTTTCTGGCGGATCGGACTATTAAGTATCGTCTGGGCATTCGGGCTAATCGGGATCACCGTCAAACTGTTTGTGATTCGCGCACCCCGTTGGACTACCGCCGGGATCTACCTGATCATGGGGTGGCTCTGCCTGCTGGCAATAGGTGAGATTGTAAGGGCATTACCCGCGGGTGCCCTGGCATGGTTGATCGCTGGAGGCCTGTTCTATACAGTCGGGGCAATCATTTACATTACAAAGAAACTGGATTTTTACCCCGGCGTGTTCGGCTTCCATGAAGTGTGGCACATCTTCGTGCTCCTGGGCGCTTTCAGCCACTTCCTGATGATTGTCCTATTCACAATCTGAAACCGGTAAACCGGCAGCGCCATCCCCCAAACCACTATTTTACTGCTGCTAAGAAATAGCTACTGAATGTTACGATACCGGTGTATCTACCCGACCGCTTCACTTGAAGCAGGATATCGGCATTTTGCCAGCCGGGCCTCACGAAGAAGACCCGGCCGGTGCAAAGCATTTAAAATGATCCAAACACCTTACTGAGCCGCTTTTCTGGATTTTGCTAGCAGTAGAACTACCAGTATCAATGCTGCAGAGATGTACCCTGCCATTTGAATGACCGGAAGACGTCCAGCCCAGCGCACTCCTATCCCGAAAACTGCCCAGGCAAACACCAGTGAAAATGGAGTATCTCCGAAGCGATAGGCTATTAACCCTGCCAGTAAAACTGATATACCCAACAGGGCTAATGTCCAACTCTGTGGGGTGATGCCCCAACCAGCCCATCCGAGGTAAGCCAGGTACGCGGTTATATTGGCAATCGTGGCCACACTGATCCATCCCAGATAAATACTGAGCGGGAGACGAACGAGCCAATGGGTTGCCATTGTGCCGGTGCTTTTATTCTGGTGGACTTTTAGGTAGGCCAGGAGCAATGTTGCCAGGAGAGCCAGCATCACAATGACAGTGATGCCGTAATATCCGAAATGCCAAAAATAAATCCATGCGCCATTGAAAATGCTGCTCAGGGCTACCAACCAGCCGGTCGAACGCAAGATGGGATTGGTCCGTTGGCGGGGTAAAGAATGGAATACCGTGTATCCAAGCAGAGCTATATAGATCACACCCCAGATGGCAAACACATAGCCGGCTGGAACAAAAACAACGGCAAAGCTATCTGAGATCTCGCCAGTTAATCGGCCATTTAATGGAATTGCATTCGCGGCTCCGTTCATGATGAGCGTAAAGATCGTTGTCACGATGACTACGAATTGGCGAATAATATCTTTCTTCATTTAATCCTCCATTCATGATTGGTCATTTGATAACCACGCAGCGCATGGACATGGACCCCATGCTGACACGCTCGTTTGAAAAACTTGCCTGCCCCTTTTTACCACCCGCGCCCAGAACATACAAGAGGGGCAGATAATGCTCAGCGCTGTTGATGGCTAGTGCCGCAGCCCGGCCGGCTTTATCATACTCCACCAGGGAGGTGTGATCACCAGCTTCGATCCAGTCAGCCGCCTGCTTGTCAAACTCCAGAGCCCAGTCATAAGCGGTATCATTCCATTGAATCAGGCGCAGGTTGTGGACGATATTCCCGCTGCCCAGGATTAATATACCCTGCTCCCGCAGCGCCGCCAGCTCCTGCCCGACCTGATAATGGTATGCAGCGTCCCGGTTGCGATCCAGGCTGAGTTGGAGGACAGGGATATCCGCCTGCGGGTACATCTGGCACAGCACCGACCAGGTGCCGTGATCCAACCCCCAGGAAAGGTCCAGCTGGGTATCACCGCTCTTAATCAAACGCCGAACCTCCTGCGCCAACGCGGGATCACCAGGTGCCGGGTAAGCGCGGGCATACAACTCATCGGGAAAACCGTAAAAATCATAGATAGTGCGCGGACTTTGCATGGCGGTAACACCCAGTCCGCGGGTTTCCCAATGGGCCGATACGCACAAAATCCCGCGCGGGCGCGGCAGGCTGGCCGATAAGGCGCGCCAACCGCGGCTGTATTCGTTATCCTCAATGGCATTCATCGGGCTGCCGTGGCCAGCAAAAATAACCGGCATGGTTTGGGTCATTTGGTCTCCTGTATCAGCACGGTCTCACCGCCAACCAGTACTCCGCTACCGCGCGGGCCATGAAGTGAAAGGGTGATGCGCGAGGGGCAGCCCATCTCTGCGCCTTGAAAGATCTCCAACTCCTGCCCTCCGATCCAGCCAATATCACGCAGGTAGCCGCCAAAGGCGGCCGCTGCTGCCCCGGTGGCAGGGTCTTCATACACTCCGCCGGGCGGGAAGGGATTACGCGCATGAAAGGTGCTGCCCGACGCCTGCCATAATAGATTCACTGTCAGCAGGTTGTATTCCATAAATAACCTGCGCATCTGCTCCATCTGGTAATTCATCGCAGCCAGAGCGGCATATTCGCGCAAAACAAGAATCAGGTGATTCGCGCCGGCATTGGCAACATGGGGTGGAAAATCAGGGTTCAGGTCTTGCGGATCGTAGCCAAAACCAGCCATCATCCGCTGCAGCAATTCTATTTCAGCCTGCCGGGATCGTGTTTGGGTGGACTTAAACTTTGCAGCAAAGCCGGTGGATGTTTTATCCACAAACAGGTGAACCACACCTGCCCTGGTTTGCAAATGATAGTCACCCGGGCCAAAGTCCATCCCCAGGGCGGCGCCACTGGCTATGGTGGCATGCCCGCAGAAAGGGACTTCTATTAACGGCGAGAAGTAGCGTACCTGCCAGGTTTCGTCCGTTTGGCAAAGAAAAGCTGTTTCTGAGTAGCCGACACCGGCTGCAATAGCCTGCATTTCTTCATCTGACGGGAAATGGGGGCAAATAGCCACGCCTGCAGGATTACCTCCGCTTCCATCTCTCGTGAATGCGGAGATCCGCCGCAGTTTCAAGATGCTCGAGGTGTTTGCCATCAGATCAAATCAGTAAGCCGGTGGCGGCTCGTCTTTTGCCAGCCTTAGAATTTGATTGGTGGTCATGTACAGATAGATTGGTGTGAATACCACGATCAACAGCGCCAGGATGATCTCATAAAAGTTCATCTGGATAAATGACAGGACGATGAGTTTGGCGGGGTTGAAGTAGACCCAGATGCTGGCAACAATGGCAAAGATGCGCAATTCTGTCGGCCCGATGTAGGCAAACGATATCTGGAATTCACGAGATGTAAAGTTGGCCAGCGAGGTATACAGAGCCAGCAGCAGGTAGATCAGGTTCACTCCCCAGGCAAGCTCCAGCCGCCCGTAGCCGGAAAATGCAAGCCCGGTGAGGACGATCGTAATGCAAATGACATCCACGCTGTGATCCAAGAAATAGCCGTACCGCGGACGTTCGATCTTGCGGTAGCGTGCCAGGGTTCCATCCAGGCTGTCACCAAACCAGTTGATCACAAAGCCCAGCGCGGCAATCCACAGGAAAAACGGGTGCTGCTTTGCAAGCAGATAACTGGCACCTGTCATCAAAGCACCAAAGACACCGATCAGCGAAAGCACATCCGGGTTCACCCAGCGCGGCATACGGGCAGCCAACCAGAGTAGAACACGCTTCTCAACAGCACCAGTGATGCTCTGGATAATGCGCTTGTGCTTTACTTTATCTTGGTCTTTGACCTTGGTCTTCGCTTTTTTTATTCGGATTTTTACCACGGCTTACTCCTTTTTATGGCGCGTCTGACAGGAGATCTGGCCAGACCGGGTAGAACATGGACCAATACGATAAGTCCTGTGAGAGATGCGTTTGCACGATACTTAAAACCCGTTCGACGTTTATAAGTTGTTCTTTATCAGGGTCAGAAAAACGCTCCAACGGTACCGGGTCACTGGCAGTTAGAGTGTAATGTCCATTCTCTTCCGTCCGGCAGAGCACCACACGGACTTCCGCATTGGTTTTCAGTGCCATGCGGATGTAGCCAACCGGCAAGGCGGATGGGCGGCCAAAAAAGACCGGATGCAGGGATGAATCTTCATAGGGGCGGTCCATCCCGGTGAACACGGTACCGCCTGCCTGCAGTGTATGCATAGCCTGCCTAAGAGAAGAGATGGAAATGGGGGTGAGGGTGATGTTCTTCACCTGGCGCATGCGGTTTTGCCAGCGGTAACCCCTGCCGGGGTTGGGATACGAAAGTACCTGCATGGTCAAGCCATGATTGGTGGCTGATCTGGCAGTCAGGTCAAAATTGGAATAATGCGGCATGACCAGCAGCTGCGGACGGCTGCGCGCCTGGCTGACCGGGATAAGCTGCGAAAAACTTGGGGCCAGGGTGACCAGCCTGTCAATCCTCTGCGGATTCTGGAAGTTGCGATAAAAATCATACAGCGTCCGGCCGTTATGGCTGAAGACTGCAGCCGAGAGCTCATCCAGCTGTTCGCGGGTGGCTGTACATCCACCTGCCACCCACAGATTGCTACGAACTGCCCGCACCATGGGAGAAGCCTGATTGGCTGCCATTTTTCGGCCCAGGGAGTCTGCCAGCGAATATCCCAAGCGAGGTGGGAGGACTCGTGAAAGTCCCAACACCGCCAGTACTCCCAGAGGCCCGTTGAGTAGATCCTGTATCTTCATAGAGAACGAATGCAATCTACACCGGATGATGTACAATCACCAGTGAACGCATCAGGTTTTCATTATAACAAAGAACAGGATTGCTGCCGAGAAGAAAGGATCCTCATGATCGAAGATGAACTGCAATTGCTCGAGGTTATTCGAGAATTCCTGGAGGAGCACCGTGATTCGGCGGTGAAAGAAAAGTATGCCCGCTATTTCGTCGAGGGTTATGATCCCTACGGGACGGATGGCAAGCTGCTGGATGAACGCCGGAAAGAATGGTTCTCAACGTATGACAACAAGCTGGGTCTGGATGGCTTCATCAACCTTGGTGACAGATTGGTCGCAAGCGGAAAATATGAAGAAGCCTTTCTGGCGTTCTGGTTGGTCACCCGCTACCCCGGCCACCTGAGTAAGAGTATCTTTCCGCGGCTGGCAGCCTGGCTTGAGAACGGCATCTGCAACTGGGCGATGGTCGATTCATTCAGCCTGGATGTTTGCGCGCAGTTTTTACTAAAAAAGATCATCACTTTGGAAGATATGACCGGCTGGCGGGTTTCACCCTCCAAATGGATGCGCCGCTCAGCTGCAGTCACTTTAATTAAACCAGCCAAGAATGGTATGTCGATCTCAGAAATCCTGGGGTTCATCCGCCCCTTGATGCTGGATGAGGAAAAAGTAGTGCGCCAGGGGTTGGGCTGGTTGCTGCGGGAACTCTGGAAGATCGATCGTCCTCTGGTGGAGGGCTTCCTGTTGGAGTATAAGGATACCTGTGGACGGTTGATCATCCAGTATGCTACTGAGAAAATGACAGCAGAAGAGAAAGAAAAGTTCAGGCGTACCCCGAGAAAGGCGGTAAAATCAACCTGACTCCCATCTTCGTGAGTCATAGGCCAGGACACTGTGAATGAAATGAAAACCATCGGTTTGATCGGCGGCATGAGCTGGGAATCCACATTGGAGTATTACCGCTTGATCAACGAGGAAGTACACGCAAAACTGGGTGGATTTCACTCCGCCCGGGTACTCATGCACTCTGTGGATTTTGCGGAAGTGGAAGCCATGCAGCAGTCAGGTGACTGGCAGGCAGCCGGGCAATTGCTGGCAGACAGCGCCCACCGCCTGGAACAGGCGGGAGCGGATGCGATTGTCCTCTGCACGAACACCATGCATCTCTGCGCGGATGATATCCAGCAGGCAGTCAACATCCCATTCCTGCATATCGCAGACGCGACCGGGGATGCGGTTGTATCAGCCGGATTGAAACACGTTGGGCTTCTGGGTACACGCTTCACCATGGAGCAAGATTTCTACAGCGGCCGCCTGAGCCGGAAATTTGGACTGGACGTGCTGACGCCCCCCGAAAAAGACAGGGGGATCATCCACCGCGTAATCTACGAAGAGCTGGTCCACGGCATCATCCGTGAGGAATCGCGGCGCGAGTATAAACGCATCATCACGGGCATGGTCAAAAGCGGCGCGCAAGGGGTGATCCTGGGATGTACCGAGATCGGGCTGCTGGTGAAAGAGGCTGATTGTGACATACCGCTTTTTGATACCACCCGGCTGCACGCCGATGCTGCAGTGGATTTAATGCTGAAGATCGGATGAGGGAGAAATAATGGCCGGGTTATTTGGCGGGATCGAAGCTGGTGGAACCAAGTTTGTGTGCATCGCCGCGCGCGGGCGCGCTGAGATCGTGGCACAGGCTACTTTCCCGACCACCCTGCCGGGCGAGACGATCGCCCGGGTGAACGAGTTCTTTCAACCCTACCGGAAAGAATTGATCGCAATCGGTATCGGGTCTTTCGGCCCGGTGGACCTGCACCCCCAATCACCGACCTACGGGTATATCACCACCACCCCAAAACCCGGCTGGGCACAAACAGACCTCCGCGGCGGTGTGATGAACGTTCTGGGAGTTCCGACCGCGTTTGATACCGATGTGAACGCAGCCGCCGTTGGTGAATACATGTTCGTGCCTGAAAACAAGCGGTGTGACCCGCTGTTATACATCACCATCGGAACCGGGATCGGGGTGGGGGTGCTGATCAACGGGCAACCGCTACACGGCCTGGTACACCCGGAGATTGGCCATATGGCCTTGCCGCGAGACCCACAGGAGGATCCATTTATCGGCAACTGCCCTTATCACCGTGACTGCTGGGAGGGGTTGGCTTCCGGCCCGGCGATGGCCAAACGCTGGGGGCAGCCGGCAGACCAGCTGCCGGAAGATCACCCGGGCTGGGAACTGGAAGCCGGTTATATCGGGCGGGCGATTGCGAACCTCATCTGCGCTTTTTCTCCGTTGAAGGTTGTTCTGGGAGGCGGCGTAGCACAGCACCCCGGGCTGCTCGACAGGGTACACGACCGCACCCTGTCATACCTCAACGGCTATGTCCAATCAGATCTGGTGCTGCGACGAATGCAGGAGTATATCGTCAGCCCCAGCCTGGGCACACGCTCCGGCAGCCTGGGAGCGGTAGCCATGGCCATGCGCCTGGCAGGGGATCCAACAGTGAATGCCGCTTAGACCGGCTTCTGATAAATACGGTACTTTCTGAAAGGCACCGCACCCAGTTTTAGAATGGCATTGTTCATGCGGTCATTGTCTTCCAGCACATAATTGATCTCAAGGAATATTTCGGGTGAGTATATGCTTTCGTACAGAGCCCGGTACAGCAGGCTGTCGATGGCCTTGCCGTGGTATTCAGGCACAACACCCAGGGCAAACATCCTGTACTGCTTCAAACGCGGGATTCCCAGCAGCAGTTTCAGCCACCCAAAGGGGAAGATGCGCCCGTCGATCTGCTTGAGCAGTCGGTTGACATCCGGGATGGCGATGGCAAAACCAATCGGCACACCGGCAGCTGTCTCTGCGAACAGGACTGCCCGCGGATGAATGACCGGTTTCAGGTCGTGCGCCATGGCTCGGACTTCGTCATCCGTGACCGGGGAGTAGCCCCAGTTGTATTCCAGGCTGTCGTTCGAAAGCGCCATGATGGTATGGACTTCCTCTTCGAGGTGATCCATGCGGATCTGCCTGACACGCACACCGTACTTCTCAGAGACTCTGTCGGTAAGCGTCAAAATCCGCTCCGGGATGCGGTATCCCTGGCTGGCATCGATGGCATACACCAGCAGATCTTTGACCTTGAGCAAGCCGAAATCTGCATAATGGTCGTTGTAATATGGCGGATTGTACGGACTCATCACCGTAGCGGGCGGTGTGAACCCTTCAATGACAGATCCCCATTCCTGAGAGACAAAACTCCACGGGCCGCGCATGCAGGCCATCCCCTGCCCTTTCAACCAGTCACTGGCAGCCGACAGCAGCAGATCTGCCCCGGGGCCAACTTGCGGCGCGTCGTAGTAACCAAACAAGCCGACAGGTTCATGCCAGAAATCATTCGCCAGTGTGTCATAGAAGGCGGCGATCCGTCCGATGGCCTGCCCATCATCCATTAATAAGAAGAGTTGATAATGGCAGTGATCCAGAAATGGATTGCGGCGGTGGTCGAATTGTCCGGCATAATCACTCCACAGGGGCGGCACCCAGGCGGGGTCATTGCGGTAAATTTTATATGGCAGGCGCAAGAACATCTTTTGAAGCCTGGGGGTAGTAACGGGGATAATTTCCATGTTTTCCTCTGTTATTTGGGGTTCTGGCTTACTCTAGCATGGAATGGGTGGAACAGGCAATAAAAAACCCGCTGAAATAATCAGCGGGTTTTATGGCAATGATTGGGATGATACTAAAGGACGTTGACCTTAGCGGCCTGAAGGCCTTTCTGGCCTTTTTCAATATCAAATTCCACTTTCTGACCCTCTTCCAGGGTTTTGTAACCATCGCCCTGAATTGCGGAGAAGTGAACGAATACATCCGGGCCGCCTTCCTGCGAGAGGAAACCATAACCCTTGGTGCTGTTAAACCACTTGACTGTGCCTTTGACTCTTTCTGACATTTCTTTTCTTCCGTTTCTTTTACTGTTGCCCGTTTACCGGTGAATTTTTCCGGCAGGCGGACGATTACGTCCCACGCCAGGGTTACCCTGTCCTTTGCCGCTTCCGCTATCTTGGCGGCGGGTTTCCCTGAAACCTCCTCTACGAGGGCCAGCCCCATCCGGTGGACGAGCCGGAAGGACCTTTAATGCCCTGTCGCTGAGGGAATAGCCATTTAACAAGTTGACCGCTTTTTCAGCTTCAGCTGGTGTTGCCATCTCAAGGAATGCATATCCCTTGGAGCTGCCTGAAATGTGGTCCCGGATGATCCGTACAGAGGCGACCCGGCCCGCTTTCGCAAACGTGGTCTTCAGTTCAGTCTCAGTTGTAGAGAATGCTAGATTCCCGACATATAACTTTGAGTCCATTCACTTCCTGTATCTACTCTCATCACTGGTAGAAATGCCACCAGGACATTCCTAAACAGTGCAAGTATAACATAGAAAGATGGAATAAGCGGAAAAGGGTAAGAATACAGGGTTATTAAGAATTGAATGAATTATTATCTACTATATCACCCGTTCAGCATGGGAATAGACCTTCATTCCATTCGAACGGGCATAACCGATCAGGGTAATTCCCAGTTCCTGTGCCAGCCGGATGGAAGCGCTGGTCGGGGATGTGCGGCTGAGGACAAATGGTGATCGAAGCAGCGCGGCCTTTTGCAGCATTTCCAGGCTGATGCGCCCGGTGGAGATCAGCAGCCGCTGGCCGTCACACATGCCCAGACGCAGGGCTTGCCCGGCGATCTTATCCAGCGTGTTATGCCGGCCAATGTCTTCCGCGCTTAACCGCAATTCATCCCCGCAGAAAAGAGCCGAGGCATGCACCCCCCCGCTGGCCTGGTATAGATGCTGTGCGTGGTGGAAATCTGCCAGTACCTGGAACAGGGAGGCTGCAGAGCGGGAATAAAGCGCATCCGCAGGCAGCGGATCCAGTCGTAACTCCGCTGCGGAAAGGCCGCCGCTGCAGCCGCTGTTCTTCTGCCACAGGCGGGGTTTCTCAACCGCGCGGGTCAACCAGGCATCCGCCTGGCTGCCATTCTCGCAAACTTGAAGGCTGGCGATCTCGTCCAGTGAGCGGATCACTCCCTGGGTATATAAGAAACCTGCAGCCAGGTCTTCCAATCCCAGGGGTGTGCAGAGGAAGGTCAGCCAGTCTTCTCCATTGACAGTCAGGGTTGTGCTTGCTTCAGTAATCACAACATCATCCGCGGTGTCTCGTTCAATCTGATATTCAGGATCGCTGGCAGCTGGATTCCGGTGCAAGTGAACTATGCTACAGGGTTGGTGTGGCTGAGGGAATGAGGGAGATGTGGTTGGTTCCATAGATACCTTTAATCATACGCCCAAGAGAAAAACTTAGGGGCGATGTCTGGAAGATGTACAAGAATTGAAAGGTGAATTTAACGCGGCAGCAAGTGAGCGGTGCTGGCCTTGAAGCACGCCGTCACGCGCATCCCGGCGTGCAGCCCCATCTCTGCGGCACTGTGGCGGGTGATCAGGCTGACCAGGCGTAGACCATCGGCTCTCATTTCCACACGGGCCAGCGGGCCGCTCGGCAGTACCCGGCTGACCGTGCAGGCAAGCTGGTTGCGGGCGCTGCTGCCCCGCGGTGTTTCGCCACTGAACAGGGTGATATCTTCAGGGCGCACACAGTAATAAACTGTTCGCCCCGCTACCAGTGTACTAACGGCTTCCAGGCTACCTGCGGGTGAATCAATTTCCACCAGCCCATTCATTGATGCTGTTATCGTGCCCGGCAAGACGTTCTCTACACCAACGAATTCGGCAACAGCTGTATCTGCGGGGTTGTTCAAAACGGCCCGGGGTTCATCCACCTGCCGCAACTGCCCATCCATGAACACTGCAAGCTGGTCGCCTAACACCAGGGCTTCATCCAGGTTATGAGTAATGAAAACTGCCGTCTGCCCGCTCTCCCGCAGGATCGATTGCAGGTCATCCAGCAGGCTGGCGCGGGTTGGCGCATCCAGAGAGCTGAACGGCTCATCCAGCAACAGCAGGTCCGGGGAAGTAGCAAAAGCCCGCGCCAGGCTGACACGCTGCGCCTCCCCACCGGAAAGGCGGCTGGCATCCCGTGCTGCCAGGTGGCGAATGCCGAAGATGTCCATCCAGCGCGCGGCGATCTTCTCTTTTTCACCTTTGTAGATTCCCCTGAAAGCCAGGCCTATGGCGACGTTCTCTGCGACCGGTGCCCGCAGCAACAGCGGTTCTTGTAAAACCAGCGCGCAGTGCTGCCGCGTTCGGGTTGTGTCTTTACGGGTATCTTCTCCCGCCAGGCGGATGATACCGGAGGTGACCGGGAGCAGGTGCGCCAATGCCAGTAAAAAGGTGCTCTTTCCGGCGCCATTCGGGCCGGCTACCGCCAGGGTTTGCCCGCGTGCCAGTTCCAACCGCGGCACATCCACCACCAGGCGGTTCCCGCGATGAATTTTCAGGGATTCCACCAACAGGAAAGGCGCGGATGTTTCAGCCATGCTTATCACCCCTCTGCTGCAACAGCGTCAGACCCAAATTCACCAGGTATGCCAGAAGAAGAAGAATGGCTGAAAGAGCCAGCGCGACAGCGAATTCACCCCGGCTGTTCTCGGTCACAATCGCCGTGGTGAGCACTCGGGTATCCCCTTTCAGGTTACCACCCACCATCATGGATGCGCCGACTTCAGAAATGACACTGCCGAAACCGGCCATCAACGCTGCCAGCAAAGGCAGGCGTGCTTCGCGCCACAACAACAACACTACCTGCAGCCGGTTGGCTCCCAGTCCGTAGAGCTGCAGCGGCAGGCGGGGATTTAGCGACTGTATGGCGGAAATAGTGAGGCCGGTGATAACTGGCACGTCAATGATGGTCTGGGCGATGACCATGGCAGTGCGGGTGTACATCCACCCCAGGCTGCCAAGCGGTCCGCTGCGCCAGAGGAAGATGCTCACCACCAGGCCCACTACGACCGGGGGAAGAGCCATGCCGGTATTCACCAGGCTGACCCAGAAACGGCGGGAACGGAACTGCCCCAGGGCAAAAAATGTACCCAGGGGCAACCCGATCAATACACTGATCAACGTGGAAAAGCCGGATACCTGCAGGCTGACGCCGGCAATCTGCGCTACTTCAGGATTACCTGTAAACAGCAATCGGATGGATTCGATCAAACCATTCCACAGTAATTGCATTAAAGGCCAACCTCCGCTTCCGATTTACCAGCATCGGGGATGAACAATGGCTGGCCGTAAGTCTCGAAGCCAAAAGAGCCGATGACAGCTTGTGTCTCCGGGGTCACCATAAAGTTGGCGAATGCCGTGGCGGCATTATAGTTTACTTTTGGCCAGGCGTCCGGGTTGACTGTGATCACATGATAGACATTCAGTAATGAGGGATCGCCTTCCACCAGCACATCCAGCTGGAGGGTATCTCTCAAAGCCAGATATGTGGCGCGGTCCGTATAGGTATAGCCAAGTTTTTCAGAAGCTACGCGCAAGGTATCACCCATGCTGCTGCCGGTGGATTCATACCATGCTCCTTCAGGGGTGATCTCAACTTTTTTCCAGAAGGCCAGCTCAGATTTATGTGTACCGGAATCATCTCCACGCGATACAAAGGTGGATCGAGCGGCAGCGATCTGCTTGAAAGCATCGGCTGCGGATGTCATTCCACGAATGCCTGCAGGATCTGATGCCGGGCCGACGAGGATGAAGTCATTGTGCATCACCAGCAGCCTTTCCTTGCCGAACCCCTTTTCCATCAGGGCAAGTTCGGATTTCGGCGCATGCACCAACAGAACATCCGCATTACCATCTTCACCCATTTGCAGGGCGGCACCGGAGCCGACAGCCACCATTTTTACGGTAATGCCGGTTTGTTCTTCAAACATGGGCAGGAGCACATCCAGCAGACCTGAATCTCGGGTAGAGGTGGTGGTTGCCAGAATCAATTCACCGCTGGCGAGGGGTGCTGTCTCGACTGCTGGCACTTCGGCTGCAGGCACGGTCTCAGCGGCAACAGGTGCGGATTGGGCAGCAGGAGCGCAGCCAACCAGCAGAACAACAAGCAGAGATACATGGTACAGCCAGGACAATTTCCTCATCCAACGACTCCTAGTGTATATTTTATATTGGTACAAGTATACATTAAAACACACAGAGACGTTAAAAACCCCGAGAAATAATTATTATCGCCCGCAGAAGATCCTTAATGATCAGATATCTTCACGAAATCGATCTGGCACCTTCCCGGTCCGGTTGGAAACCCTCCGGCCAGATAGTCTCACGGTCGTAAGCCGCACCGCGCAAGCTGGCCCCCAGCAGATTAGCACCGCGTAAATCCGCTCCACATAGGTCTGTATTCTCCAGGTTGCATCCGATCAGGCAAGCATCCCGCAGGTCTGCATGGTTGAGTATAGCTTTCTCCAGGATGGCATGTTTGCAATTAGCCCCCCGCATTTCTGCCCCTGCCAGATTCGTCATGTGCAACAAGGCTCTGCGCAGATTAGTTCCACACAAAATGGCCTGACGCAGGTCCATCCCAGCCAGATTGATGCCGTAGAGTTCCTGCCGGCTGAGATCCGCCCTGCACGTAGGATCAGCGCCTGCAAGGAAACTCGCATGGGAAGCGAGAATACCTGGAAGGTCCGCCTTGTCGATCGCTATCACAGATTACCTGATCACATGCCTTCCGATGACATCATCGGTAGGGATGCGCGGAGATATCAGCAGCATAAATCTTGCAGGCTCTGATGTCTGATTCTGCCAGCTGTGATGGATATTCGCATTGAATAACAAGCTATCACCGACACCCAGAGTGTGCTCTACTCCCTCGATCGAGTAAACGATCTGGCCCTCTAGAACATACCCAAATTCATACCCGGTATGGCGGATGTGGCGATCTCCGCTGCTGTATCCCGGCTCCAGAGTAATGGTGAATGTTTGCAGGTAATCGCTCATCAGGTTCTCGGTCAAGTTTTCCATGGTGACACCTTCCGCTTTGATGTACGGGCGGTTTGCTGCCCGGGTGATCACAACCGACTGTTTCACCTCCACCGGGTCGAAGAACGCGGATATCGTCACTCCAAGACCGGATGCCAACCGCTGCAAGGTGCTGACTGACGGAGAAACTTTACCATTCTCGATCAGGCTTAGGGTATTGATATTCAGGCCGCTCATATCTGCCAGGTTCCGCAGGGATAGTTTTCTTTCTTTCCGCTGAGCGCGCACTTTATCTCCGACCATCACATCCATGATGGTAAAACCCGGTTCTCTTTTTCCATTCCTGTCCATCATCTGAATATCCTCGGATTGGTCATATATATTAATTATGAAATCTAATTACTGTTCTTATTATAATAGTATGTTTATAGGTTAAATTAAAGAGCAGACCGCGCATGAAGCGAGGTCTGCCAGAATTTTCGGAATTGCGATTAACTTTTACGGATGCGCACATCCACTGCGTACGCGCCCTGCCCGGGCGGGAGGACACGCAGGGGATTGATCTCCATTTCGAGGATGGCTGGGTTTTCCACGGCCAGGCGGCTGAGCTTCATCAGTGTGTCGATCACTGCCTCACGGTCACCTGCAGGGATACTGCGGAACCCGCGTAATTTTCGCCCTGCCCAGGTAGCCTCTAGCATTTTCTCAGCTTCTGCAAAAGTCAATGGTGCAAGGGCAAAGGCTACATCTTTCAAACCTTCCACCTCCACACCGCCGGACCCGAACATCATCATCGGCCCGAACATTGGGTCACGCACCATACCGGTGATCACTTCCTGTCCGGCTGGCAGCATGCGTTGAATATGGACTCCATCCACCTTCGCATCTGGCTGGGCTGCGCGGGCGCGTTCCATTACCTTGGCGAAACCCTGTGCTACTTCAGCGGCATTCTTTAAGCCCAGCAGCACCCCACCGATATCTGATTTATGGACGATATCCGGTGAAGCAATTTTCAACACCACCGGGTAACCAGTCTTCCCTGCCTGTCGGGCTGCTTCCTCAGCAGTTTTACACAGGGTGAGTGGTGTGGTGGCTATCTGGTAGGCATCCAGCAACCCGGTGGCAGCATCCGGCGAGATGAACTGCCCCTGCGGTTCAGCCGCCAGAAGGGCTGTTGCGCGTGCGGGGGCTTTTCCAGCCTTTGCCTGATTCTCATCCATTAACCTCTGCTTGATCTCGGCGTAGCGGCTAAGTGCTCCAAGCGCTGAAGCGGACCATTCCGGGAAGCGGTAATCCGGGATCTTATAGGCATGCAGTAAAGCCAGCGCTTCACTTACCTGGTCTTCCCCCATCATAGTAAAGACCACAGGTTTATCATGGGAAAGTACCACCGGCACCATGGCCTTGATTAAAGCCGCGGCGGTGGTGGGCGGGGGGGGAGGAGAGATAACCAAGATGCTATCCACCTGATCGTCTGCCATCATCAATTCCAACGCCCGGCTAAAATGCTCGGCGTTTGCGGATGCCAGCATATCCACCGGATTGTGCAGGCTGGCTGCAGCCGGCAGGAAGCTTTTCATGCCCTCGACGGTGGCGGGTGAAAGCTGAGCCAGTTGTAAACCATTTAATTCCAGCGCATCGGCTGCCGTAACGCCCGGTCCACCAGAGTTCGTCAAGATCGCCACACGCCTGCCCTTTGGCAGGGGACACCAGGCGAGAGCCTTCGCCCATTGGAAGAGTTCTTCGGTGGTATTCACCCGAATGACACCGGCTTTCTCAAAAGCTGCATCGAATGCTGATTCGGCACCCGCCAGGGCGCCGGTGTGTGAAGCAGCTGCTTTCTTGCCGCTTTCAAACCTGCCTACTTTCAAAGCCAAAACCGGTTTTATCCGGGCAGCCAAACGTGCTTTTTCAATAAAATCCGCACCATTCCGTACGCTTTCCATATACAGGGTGATGACTTTCGCGTGCGGGTTGGCAGCCATTACAGGGAGCAGATCCGCCTCGCTGACATCCAGGCAGTTTCCCAGGCTTGCCAGGTTGGAAAGCCCGTTACCCTGCCCGCGGATCCAATCCATGACTGCCGCGCAGATAGCACCGGAATGCGAAATAAAGGCTATATCACCTGCCGGCGGGCCGGGGGGCTGTAAGAATGTGGAGTTGATCGGCAGGTGTGTATCAATGAAACCGATGCAATTCGGCCCCACCAGGCGGATGCCGTGCTTGCGCGCGATCTCCAGGCATTCCTGCTCCAACCTGGCTCCATCCGGCCCGGTCTCGCGAAATCCGCCGGTTTGAATGACTGCCGCGCGAATCCCCCGGGCCGCCACGTCTTCAAGTGCCGCAGGAACACCGGGAGGAGGTACCAGCAGCAATGCCAAATCCACCGGGTCCGGTACATCCGCCAGGCGGGTGTAGATCCGGCGTCCGAAGAGGGTCTCACCTTTCGGATTGACAAAATGGATGGCGCCCTGGTAACCACTTTGCACCAGGTTGCTGGCCAGCATATAGCCCAGTTTCGTCGGATCACGTGAGACACCGACGATGACGACACCTTTGGGGGAGAAGAAGGGGAGCAGGGGATCGTTTTTCATACACGAATTATAAATCATCCCCATCTTTCGGAGGATGCGATATGCATCGGGTATTAATACTTGCGGTATGAAGGTGTTGCACCTGTTCGGTTTATAATTCCATCCAAAGTACAGGTCTGTCTGGAGGAAGAATGAAGAATATCCACGTGGCATCCACCAACCCGGTCAAGGTAAACGCAGCAGCAGAAGGATTCAAGACAGCTTTTCCCGGGGAGGAGTTCCTGGTGACCGGTTACCGGGTGGATCACGGCGTCCCTACTCAGCCCATGACGGATGCAGAGACACGGCAGGGATCTGAGATCCGCGCCCGTCTTTTACGGGAAGAATACCCGAATGCGGATTACTGGGTGGGGATCGAAGGGGGAGTGGAAGCGGACGGTGACGGCCTGTTGGTATTTGCCTGGGTGACCGTCCTGAGTAATGAGAGGCATGGTACCGGCCGTACCGGGGCTTTCCACGTACCCCCTGAGGTAGCCAGCCTGGTAAGAGGCGGGATGGAGCTTGGGCTGGCAGACGACCAGGTGTTCGGACGCGAGAATTCCAAGCAGCAGAACGGCGCAGTTGGCTTGCTAACAAATGACCTGATCACCCGGCAGACCTATTATGAACATGCGGTCATCCTTGCCCTGGTGCCGTTCCTCAACCCCGGTTTATTCCCGGAAGATAATAGCGGGTGATTTAACTTGATTTAATATTTTCTAATCCATATAATGTTAAGCATTGCGGGGGGAGTTTAGTTCTCTCTCGACTTTAATAACTGAGGTGAGGCATTATGGCTGGTACACAGGGCAATCAGTTCATGCTGGATATCGTTTCTCCGTATCTGGATATTGATTTTTTCCTCCACAACACATACCGGGTGCTTGAGATGCCGGTCACAGCTTCCATGAAAGAGCTGACAAAGCGGGGAACTGCCATTGAAACGGCTCAACAAACCGGAGCCCCTGTTCCTATCGGGAAACAACCCCTTTACCGCATAAAAGAAGAGTTGGATTTTGATGAAGATAATAAAGCCCTGCTCAGATTGGGGAATCCGGATCACCGGATGCTGGATATTTTCTTCTGGTTCTGGCCAATGGCTAATGGCAACGAGCAAGATGAGGCATTAGAGTTTTTGAAATCCGGTTCTGATAAACAAGCGATCGACATTTGGACGAGGAACATCCACAGCAGGGGAGTATCCGGGATATGCAAGCATAATCTGGCTGTGATCCACACATTTAAAGCGCTTCATTTTGAAGTAGCGGCATCCTCCAGAACAGAAACCGGTTTTACCTCCATAGTGACAGATGACTGGTCTGAAGCAGGGAAGTATTGGAGCCTCGCTCTGGATGACGAGCTGACATGGTCAAAATATATTGAGTATATTGAGCTGGTGGGAGACCCGAGGGTCACGACCGGCTATAACCGTAAAGTACGGGCTTCACTGCCGATCATTTTCACGGCATTGATCGGCAATCTTGCGGTGAAAAATGTCACCCAAGGTGCCTCCAATGAGACCAAGCGCCTAATCGCAATCGCCCAAAATGCTGGTTTCGAAGAAGAGATGGTCAATCAGGGCCTGGTTCTGGCTGGAAAACCGCTTGAGGACCGGGCGCGGATGTTCCTGACACTGACCAAGAACAACATTGAAGCCAATATCCTCAATGCAGAGTCCAGCATCCAGGCCTTCGTCAATGGCTGCCATCCACTGATCGATCCGCTGACTTTGTTATATAACAATTCCCGTAAAGCACAGTCCTTGTTCGATACGCTGGCTGAAACTGGCCATGAATATGCCATGCGGTATGCCAAACACACCGATGAATGGGCGAAAACACTGGCATTTCTCAAAACATTCCGCGGCTGGGCTCGTTCAAAAACCACCCTATCCACCCTGGATGAGGCCATCAAGGATGCCGGGGAAAATCTGGAGGGAGGGAATTTTTACTACTCTACCGATTACTACGCCATGCCAGTAGAAGTGCTTAATAAAGCAAACCAAGCACGGAAAGCTTTGGACCAGGGAAAAGCTGCAGAAGCCGTGAAAAGCCTGGAAATGCTGCTTTCAGAAAATTCAGCGAATTTGTTCATTAGCACGGCTCTGAAATTGTCTCTGTCATTTACTTTGGTGCGCAAAGCGAACATGGAGTTCGCGATCGCATCTGAAAGTTGGGAAGAGCCCCGGCCGGTGATCACAAAGATCATGGGGCGGATGGCAGGTCACCAGGATGAGATTACCCGCGGCTGTGTGGCAGCAGAATTAGGCACAGTTCAGCGGGATTACCAGTACTTAAAGTGTGCGGCTTGCGGGAATCCGATTTCGTATTACAACAGTTTCACGACCATAACTTTTAAAGATCAGAAATTCCTGATCTGCGATGGATGCGCAAAGCAGGATGATGTGATTGCCAAAAGTAAACAAAATGAAATCAAGAGCACGTTGATCAGTAATCATCAAGACCTGAAGAAAGCTATCCAGCATAATCCCAAGAACAAGACGGCGGCGAACAACCTCGATTCGGTAAAAAAGATCGCCAGCAATATCGGTATCAGCCTGGACGGCTCCCCCGTTTCCTCTCCCACACCTGCCCGGCCGTCTCAACCAAGTTACCAGAAGCCTACAACTCAACAACCTCAGAAATCCTCATCCTCTGGTTGTTCAACGACCTTCTGGGTGATCGCTGGAATCATTTTTATAATTTACCTTTGCTCGATGCTAAATAATTAAGGAGGGCTGTGATGGCAGAAAAAAAGAAAAGGAACGTAAATAAAACCTTTAACGACCGGATCAATGATATCCGTCAGCAGCAATTCAATGAGAATTTTCGCATCTCACAGCCTGCAGGATCCAATGAGATCTTAAAGAAGATCGACCCTGTATTGGAGCTGGTCAAGAACCATTTTAACCACCCAAAAGTGGAGCAGGGCAAAGAATATGCTGAACTATTGAAGATCATCACCGATCTGAGCACCAATGTCTGGCGCATTCGCCAAAAAACGATCGACCCCACCACAGGCGAGCAAGTAGAGGAGATGCGCAAGATCCTGCGCCCGATCGAGAAGATCTTTACCATCCTGGAGGAATATGGTATCCAGGTGATTGACCGCACCAACCAGAAATACATTACGGGTATGTTAGAGACTGTGATCGCCTTTGAACCTGGTGAACAATACACCTGCGAATTGATTATTGAAATGGTTAAACCAACCGTTATGGTGAAGGGTAAATTACTGCAGCAGGGTGAGATCATCGTGGGTGTACCACAGAATCATTAGGATAGGAGCGAGAGATGACGAGATTAACTATCGATTTTGGGATTGACCTGGGCACCACCAACAGTGAAATCGCCGTGCTGGATGGCACCCGCCCGACCATTATCAAAGCGGATGATGAGAAAGATTACACGCCTTCCTGTGTCTGGATCGACCCGAAGGACAGACTATATGTCGGGCAACGCGCCAAAGACCGGGTACTGGATGATCCCGATAATGCCTATATTGAATTCAAGCGCGATATGGGCACGACGAATAAAAAAACTTTTCGACGCAGTGGTAAAGTGTTAAGTCCGGAGGAACTTTCCTCGGAGGTTTTAAAATCGCTACGTGAGAATGTGCGTCAGCGATTGAATGGCGAGGTGGTCAGCAGCGCGGTGATCACCGTGCCGGCAGGGTTCAATATGGATGCCATTGCAGCAACCAAACAAGCCGCCAGCCTGGCCGGAATCACCTACTGCGAGATCCTGCAGGAACCGATCGCAGCGGCGATCGCTTACGGGTTTCAGCAGCCAGAAGACCAGACTGTTTGGATGGTCTATGATCTGGGTGGTGGAACTTTTGATGTAGCCATCATCAGGATGGAAGGCAGCTTCCGCGTCATCAGCCACGGCGGGGATAACCTGCTGGGAGGGAAGGACCTGGATTGGGCGATCATTGATCAGATCATTGCCCCGGAAGTAGTAAAACAAATGGGTACAACAGATTTTTCGAGAACGAACTTGAAAAAGTACATTCGCCAGTTTGCAAAACTAAAGAGCGAAGTTGAAAAAGTAAAGATCGCTCTTTCTTACAGCACCTCTGAAGAAATTTTCGTGCCATCGCTGATCAATGACGCCGATTTCTCGTGCACGCTAACCCGGGCACAGGTAGCTGATCTTGCTCTTCCATTTATCAAGAAATCCATTGAGAAATGCGAACAGGTAATCAAGGAATCTGGATATAAGCCTGAAGATATCAAGAAAATGATCCTGGTAGGCGGTCCTTCCAAAGCTGCATACCTTAGAGAAGGACTGAGCGATCCCAACATCGGTCTGAATATACCCCTGGAGTATTCAGTGGATCCGATGACAGTTGTGGCGCAAGGCGCCGCCATCTACGCCGGTGGATGCAAGATCGGCAACAAAGCAGAAAAACCAACCAAATCCGAGGTCACGGGTGTTTTCCAGCTGGAAGTGAATTATAAACCGATCGATTCTGATGATGAACCGATCATCGGTATAAAAATCCTTCCTCCTGCGGGCACCACCCTCGATGGATACAAAATGGAGGTGAAAGGCGCGAACTGGTCCAGTGGTTTGATGGATGCCAGCAAAGGTGCCGTCCTTTTCACGGCTCGCGCTGAAAGATCCATAAAGAATATTTATAAAATTACCATGTTCACCGCGGATGGAACTGCTGTCAAGGTCGTTCCAGATGAGATCTCTTACATCATCGGGAACGCTGCCGCAAGCCAGACACTGACGCATAACTTCGGCCTGGCACTTGCGGATGATTCGCCGCTCTGGTATTTTAAGAAAGGCGATCCGCTGCCCATCAAGAAAGAAAACTCATTACGGACTTCGCAACCGGTGAAGAAAGGGTCTGCGGGAGATGTTATATCGATTCCTTTAATCGAAGGTGAAAGCAAGCGGGCTTCGAATAACGTCCTGGTCGGGGTCTTCCGGATCACATCTGATAAGATCACCCGGGATGTACCTGCCAACAGCGAAATTGAGGTAATGATCCATATAGATGAAAGCCGTATCATTCAGGCCAGGGCTTATATTCCTATGCTGGATATGGAATTCCCTCAATCCATCCAGTTGGAAAGAAAAGTCCTCAACCCTGAGGAGATCACAGCTGATTACAAGAACCAGAAAAAGCGCTTTACCAACCTGCTCGAAAAGTGCCGCAAGAATAAAGCTCCCGGGCTGGAAAAGTTGGAGAAGATTGAAGCACAGCAGGACTTTACGACCATTGAAAATAAATTGAAGATCGGTGAAGCCGACCCGCAAGAATTAGCCAGCGCGCAAAGTAAACTGGCCGAGATCCGCGAAGTTCTTTTCCAGGTGGATTCAGATAGCGAATGGCCGGTGAAGGTGGCTGAAGTCCAGGAGAATATTGATAACAGCCGCAGTATTATTGAGCAGTCTGGTAACAGCAAAGCCAAATCACAGTTGGTGATCCTGGAGCAGGAAGTAAAAGGCGCGATAGAAGATCGTGACCTGGATTTGTTGGAAAGGAAAGCTAGCGAGATCCACGCACTCACATTCGACCTGTTGGCAGAAGATATCGATTTCTGGGCTTACTTCCTGGCAAAACTTGAAACAGAAGACATGGAGAAGATCCCGGATAAAACTCATGCCCTGCAACTTTTACGTGAGGGAAAGACTGCTTATCAGTCCCACAACTTGGATGGCGTTCGCAGAGCCGTTGTGATGCTTGTCCAAATGCTGCCGCCTGAAGCACGGTCCTCCTACGGTGGAACCGCTTTTGGCTCCAATGTATACATGTGATCCACTGGAGGGGTTATGAATAACCAGTACCCATTAAATTCAGAGCCTGAAGACAAGGATCTCTCTTCCGGGTTGGCGCAGATCCAGGATATTCTGCGCGAATCAGAGTTGGCTGAATGCACCCGCCTGGCTTACGAAGGGAAGTACAAAGAAGCAGAGGTTAAACTGATCCAACTGGCAAAGAAAAATCCAGATCACGCAATTTTGGATCTTTTGGCCCGTGTACGCATCCAGCAGGGTGATCTGATACAGGCGGAGCTGCTCTGGCGACAAGCACTGGAGTATCAACCCGGTTGTAAAGAATGCCTGAGCGCCATTGAAGAAGTCCATCAACTGAGGGCGTTAAAGATCGACCCGAAGAAACGGGTCGAAAGCGAGATGCGCCGTACTTTCACCTGGATTGTTGGATTCCTGCTCGTTGGCCTGTTAATTATTCTTGCATTCCAGGTGCAGGGTGCCAACCGGGATTCGACCTCCCAACTGGCCACATTGAATTCCAATGTGGCTGATATAGGCTCGCTGGTTGTCGCGCTTCCAACAGATAACAGTGCGGAGGTGCTGGCTCAGATCCAGACGAGTAACGAGCTGATCTACGGACTGGCTACCCAGGTCTTTCTACCTACCAGCACACCGTTCATACCTGCTTCATTATCTGACATTGCTCCAGCGATCAACCTGGAGGAAGTCGAAGGAATCACTACCCGAATCGAGGGTAACGCTCTGATAGTGACCTTTAATTCCTCACTATTTAAATACGAAACCTTATTTACGGACCCGGGAAAAGAGACTCTTACTCAGGTTGGCAACTTGCTGCGGCCATACTCCGGCCAAATCAGCGTGGATGTTGCCGGTTTTGTTGATATCAGCGAGACCAGCCGCACCGACCTTAACCTGCTGCGCGCAACAACAGTTATCACCTACCTGCAGGATACAATCCCATTGCCGCAAAGTGATTTCCGGATCATTTCATCCGAAGGGTTAGGTGCGCCATTCGACAACAACATCCCGGATGAACGATTAAAGAACAGGACTGTTATCCTCATCATTCGCAGTAAATAGGTGAACTTATGGAAACGATACAGTTGGATCCGACAGTCATGTTCATCTGGCGGATGGCAAACCGGGAGGCAGCCCTTTCCGGCTGTAAAGAGATTCAGCCCATCCATTTTTATCTGGCAATGCTCACTGCGATCAATGGTATTAATCCATTTGGCCCGGATATGGATCCCAAAGAAGAGTCAGCATGGAACGAGATCCAACATCAAATACCCGAGGCGCTCGCAATCTTGGATAAGGATGACGGGACAGTCATCACCGAACGCCGCGCTTTGATCCGCGAATTACATTGCGAAAACACTATACAAACGGATGAACAACTGGTACGTTCGGCATCAGTGATCCAATTGTTCAATCAAACAATTGCCCGTGGAAAAAGTAAAAAACAACGCAGTGTTTCCTTTTTGGATATGCTCGAGGATTTAAAACACCTGATAGTTCAAGATGAGGTTGCCAGGGTAAAAGAACTCGTGAAGCAAGATTCGGGAATCGTCATTCCGGACGGTGCGAAGCCATCCCCAACCCCGAAAGCACAGGGGGATGAGGAAACCTCCATAACCGGCAGCATGGGCAAAGATCTGACCAGAATGGCTACGGAGGGGACTCTTGCCCGGCATGTCATCCGCGAATCAGAGACGAAAGCGCTTGCCCGGATCTTGTTGAAGACAAAAAAAGGGAACGCGCTGTTAATTGGCCAATCCGGGGTCGGGAAAACAGCTATCGTCGAAGGCCTCGCCCAATGGTTGATCTCGGATGCCGCCCCGGAAGAATTGAGGAACATTCACATTGTGCAGGTCAATGCGGTCGATCTTTTCACCAATACTACTTACCGGGGTCAACTTGAGCAGCGCATGATCGACCTGCTTGACCAGCTTAAAGGAAACTCCTCGATCGTCCTGTTCATTGATGAGTTCCACATTATCACCACCCAGGTATCCTCGCAGAAATTCCAAACCCTGAGCGATATTTTACAAACAGCCCTGGACAGTGGGGATATCCGCTGTATCGGGGTGACAACCATTGATGAATACGAGCGTTACCTTCAGGCAGATAAAGCCTTCATGCGGCGTTTTGAGATCGTCACCGTGATGGAGCCTGATGCTGAAATAGCTGTATCCATTTGCCAGGCACATGCCCAGAAGCTTAGTGAAGAAAAGAAAGTGACTATCCCTGCAGAGGTTGTGCAACAGGCTGTGGAGCTTTCCACGCGCTACCTACCCGGCCGGTATCAACCTGATAAAGGCATTGACCTGATAGAAAATGCCGTCGCAAATCATCTACTGGAACATAAAGGTTCTCAGGAAATGGCGATCGGTGTGAACGATCTTTGGCGGGTTCTGGCCGATCAATACAGCGTGAACCAGCGCAAGATCGATAAATCGTCCAATTCCTATATGGATCTGGATGTATCTCTGGCCTACGTGCCTGACGCCAGAGCCAAGATCATCGATTTCATGGATACCCTATCCGCTCGTCCGGGGAATAGCGGTTGCCACGCATTATTACTGTGTGGATCTTCAGAGGTCGGATTGGCAAATCTGGCAAAGTCCATTGGTGATTGTGTTTCAGGAGGTACGACAGAAAATATATGTGTTCTGGACCTTCGCGAATTTCTGGATCCACACGGTGTTTTGCGCCTCTTCGGAGATATGAACTCTAGCGTTTCTGCGGCTAATGGTATTCTTGAAAAACAGATCAGGTCATACCCCAATAGTGTTTACATTCTGGAGCATTATGAGATCGCGCACCCGGTCGTCCAACAGCGGATCACTCAACTGATCGAAGATGGAAGTATACGCAATTCGAATGGAGATGTTTCGTATTTTCAAAATTCAGTCTTCGTCCTGCTATATGAGACCGAACGGGAAACCTTGACCCGACGAGGAAAGAAAAAACTAACCGAAGACGAGAAGAAAGAGGTAATGGAATTCTCACTGCTGGATATGCTCGGCCAGTCTGGCGAAAGCATCTTCAACCTCGTCCGCCTGGTGTACATATTCCTGCCTGATATCGATGATCTTACCATGCTGTTCGACCGCTTATTTGCATTACTTCGCTCAGATATCTACAAGCAGCGGAAAGTAAGCCTGCGGGTGGGGGATGTGGATAAAGCCAATATCCTGTGCTACCTGGTTGAAAGGACAACCAGCGTCTATGATTTCGTAGCTGTCTTTGGCAAGTATATTTATCATCCTGTGGACGATTACATCCAGAACCATGAATCCCAAGCCATTATTCGATTGACATGGCAATCAGATGAGATCCATGTCATTGACCAAACGGAAGATAAAAGCGGGTGATTTAATAGCCCAATTGAGTCAATAGATCCAGCGCGGGTTGAAAGCCGGCATGATACTTGACAGCTTTTTTGAGGTCATTGACCGCCCCAGCAGTATCCCCCAATTCCAGTTCTGCGCGAGCCCGCCAGTAATAGCTCTCTTCTAGTGTTGGCTCGGCCATAGCATCCAACGTAGTGGTCGCCAGGTTGATCACGTTCCAGTAATTTCCAAAAAAATAATAGGCTTTGTATGGAGCTGTGTTATACCATAGGGCGCGGTATGGTCGTTCATCCTCCGGCAAAGTGGCATAGAGGATGAATGCCTGGTCAAAGATGGCAGCTGCGCCGCCATAATCCTGCAGTTCCACCAGGCTGCTGCCGCGGTTCATTAGCGCAAAGAATTGATCTCTGCCGGATAATCCCATCACTTCGTTCGAGGATAGCAGAGCAGCATATTGCTGGTTCGCATACGCATCAGCCTGATCGCCCAACAGGTCAATGACTTCTTCTTCTTTTTCAGCAGGATATATGACAATGTACAGATAATTGAAAGGCCGCCAATCTGTCTGCAGATTATCGTACGCGTATAACTGGTCCGGCCCGATTAGGGAATCCTGGGCAATCAACACCTGCCGGGTGTCATCGTACCCTGTAAAGAGCATATAATGGCCGAGCCAACCGGTGGAACCTGGTCCGTACTCTCCGTGCAGCACCTCCCCTTTCTCAACCAACACCGGGTATCCGGCGGAAATGAAACGCCTCAAGGTATCCAGATCGCCACCTACGCGTGCCACAGATCTCAAACCGGCTTCTTCATCCACATATGCCTGCATTTCGTAAGGCATAACGTTCTTGTCTTCCGGGAAAGGTTTCAACCACTTGCCGGTGGTGGTCCGGTCGCCCTGCCAACCCCAGTAGGAGAGCGCCATTGCCAGGTTGGCGGGTGCGCAATAATTCCACAGGTAGCGTTGAGATTGATAGCGGATACCGGATAGCTCTATGCTTTCTGGCAGCGGGGTCGGGCTGGGTAATGGGGTGGTGGATGGTGATGGCGTGCTGACAGGAGTCAACGTTAACGATGGAGTGACCGCAATCGGTGTCAGCGCCTGAAAGGTTTGCTGTACAGCCGCTGCAATCTGTGCCTGCGGTTCTGCTGGGAGAAATATTACCTGTTCCGGAGGGTTGATCAGATATTTTATCTGCGCCTTCCAAGCCGAGAGGCGATACAGCGCCGCTTCTCGTAAACGGGGGATGGCGAATATAGAAATCATGAACACCAACAAAAACCCTGCCAGCAGGCTGATAACTCTGCCAATGGATCTTTTCATACGCGCATTATATCATCCAGAGGTTCTCACCCCATTCTTCATAGAACCTTCAGGCGCGTTATCAGGATTATCTGGCAGCGGGCTTATTCCCGGAGAACAAGCCAGGTGAGTTGTAAAAGACTGTCGGGTAAGCTGATCTTTGTTTATACTCAGCTGCGTGCTATCACTTATGGTGTCTTTTGCTTACCGGAACTTTTTTTCTTTTCCATCCCGAGCCATACCCCGCCAATCAAACTGACAAACAGGAACACAAAGCGGGTGAGGAAAGCCGCAGCCACGGCAGCAGGTAATGCAGCTCCCATATGGACGAGTACATAGGAAAAGACCCCCTCCTGCACTCCGAGCCCGTTGATCGAAATTGGCAGCAGACCGGAGAAGTAAGAAAGCATGCAAACCAGCATCATCTGCGGATACGTCAACTGAATACCCAGGCCGAGGCACACCAGGTAGAAGGAGAAGAAACTTAATTGAGATGAAAGCATGGAATAAACCAGAAAACGGGCGACCATTCCTGGCGAGCGGGTGAAGCTTTGCGAAGCCTGCCAGAACTCGGCCAGCTTCCGGCGGATGGTATGCCATACCCCGGTCAGCGGGAATACCGATGCATGAATAATAGTTTGATCCACCTCCCGGAAGATGCCTGGGACAATCTGCCAATTCAGGCTGATTGCAACCGGCGTCATCAATATCATGCCGGCAAGATTATAAAGGCGGTCCACGATCACAGAAGCGATCACTGCCGGTTGCTGGTCTTTTTTCTGGCGAGAAAGCCCAACCATCTTTACCACATCCCCCGAGATGGTTCCAGGCAGAAAATTTGAGGTGAACATACTAATAAAAACGTACCGGGTGACATGAGATAGTGATACTTCCACCCCGGCAACTGATAACAATTTCGACCAACGCCAGGCAATGACCAATTCAGAAAGGACGAAAACAGCAAAGGACCCGATCAGCCAGGTAAACAATTCGGGCTTGAGGAGCGGCAGCAGCGAAGGCCAATCTACCATCCGTAACAGCCAGTAGACCATCCCAAGGGTGACGAGGGTTTTTAAGATCTGGTAAATTCTAGAGAGTACAGTTGGCCTGGATCGATTTGACTGCGCGGCCGGTTCATCGGTGCTGGCAGCCTGTGACGTCACCGGATCACCCTGCTGGCTGTTACCGGGTTCCATCTACCTTACCTCGAATCGGACGTTCGGTATTCAATACTTCTTCATACTGTGCAACAACGCGGGCCAGGTCAAATACTGCAGCCCGGGCTCTGCTCGCCCTGCGATACCGCAATAACCTGTCCGGGTCAGCAAGCAAGGTGCGTAATGCATGCGCGAAGGCGGCGGTATCCTCTGCCGGGCAGATAAAACCATTCGGTTCTTCGTCTGGCCCAGCTACCAGGTCCGTGAAACCGCCGGCGTTACTGACCACCATGGCAAGCCCCATGGATAGCGCCAGCAACCCTGCCACCGGCATCCCTTCGGTGAAAGAAGGCATGAAGAGTACATCGCTCTTCTTCAGCCAATCATCCACCTCCGGTTGAGTTAACCAACCGGTGAAATGCATCCGGCTTTCCAGCCCTCGGGCCACGGCTTCAGAGCGTAATTCGGCTAATAGTGGACCATCCCCTACAATCACGCATTCCCAATTCAGATCTTTGATCTCAGCCAGAGTACACACCAGCTGCAAGGGATTCTTTTGCTGCACCACCCGGCCAATAAAAAGGATGCGGGGAGCCTGGTGCCTCGTTATTGGCCCCGGATTGTTTACGCTCGTATCTACGCCATTGGGAATTACGCGAATCTGAATGCCATAGCGGGTTTCAGCCAGGGCTCGGGTGAATTGGCTGACAGCCACCACTTGCCGTGCTTTATGCCAGATACCAGGCGTAAGTGGGGCCACCCAGCGGAACCAACCGTCGGTCTTCTCCGGGACACCGCCGGGGACATCCCCCAGGTGCGTTGTTAATACATACGGAATACCAGTCAATTTGGATAGCAACCATCCGGCCAGCCCGGCCGGCACAGCGAAATGCACATGGATCACATCCGGTTTCCAGCGGTGGAACATCGTCAATCCTCTGACGACTGCCGCCAGATCGTACAGCAGCATATCCCTAAATCCGGCGCGGAACGGTTGTTTCCTGCCTGCCCGTAATCGGTAGACCTGCATGCCGTCGACGACTTCCTGCCCTTGATGCCCTCTAATGGCGCAGGTGAACACCCTGACATCGTGCCCGCGGGAGGCAAGCCCGGCACAGATGTCTTGAGCAACCTTTCCACCACCCCCTCCTACAGGAGGGAACTCATGGACCAGGGTCAGTATGCGCATAAAGGCAGATTATCTGCCATCCAAGAAAGTACGAACATTGTAGATCGGCTTATTCTGAGATTCATGGTATGTGCGCACCAGCAGCTCTGCGATCAGCCCCATCAGGATAGATTGGAAACCCATCAAAACAGTGATCGTCGAAATGAGAAACAACGGTGAAGCAGTAACGGAGATGCCAAAGAATACCCGGCGAACGAAAAGATAGAATAACACCAGCAGCCCCAGCAAGTCCAGTGCCACACCGGCACCTCCGAAGAGGTAGATCGGTTTACTGGAATAACTCACCAGGAATTTTACGGTGAACAAGTCTAATAAGACTTTGATCGTTCGTTCCAGGCCGTACTTTGTTTTACCAAATTTGCGCGCATGGTGCCTTACAGGCACTTCAATGATCCTCGCGCCAAAGCGATTGGCATAAACGGGGATGAAGCGGTGCATTTCACCGTATAATCTGAAGCCTTTGATCACCTCGCGGCGATAGGCTTTCAGGGTGCAGCCGTAATCATGCAGATGAACGCCGGTAACTTTGGATATGAGACCATTCGCCAGGCGGGATGGCAGCGTGCGATTGATGAAGGTATCTTTTCGATCACGCCGCCAACCGGAGACAACATCATACCCTTCTTCGATCTTTCCCAGCATCATGGGGATGTCTGCCGGATCGTTCTGCATGTCTGCATCCAGCATGACTACGATATCCCCCGCTGAATGGTCAATACCGGCAGCTATTGCTGCAGTCTGCCCGAAATTACGCCGTAACTCCACCAGCCGAACACGCTTTTTATCTTTTTCATAGATTCCATGCAGCACCTGCAGACTGCCATCTTTACTGCCGTCATCCACAAACAATACTTCCCAGTGTTTTTTATAGCCCGACATGGCAGCAAGAATGGCATCATACAGCAGGGGCAGGTTCTTTTCTTCGTTGTACACTGGTACGATGATGGATAAGTCCATGGGTCACCTTTATTTGAGTTTCTAATATTATACATCAAGGACTTACCGCTACTCACCTGCTAACCAACATTTTCATATCCTTTTGATGACCTGACAATAAACCAATCGGGCAAAATATCTAACTATACCCATGTGCTTCTCGTTGTTTGGTTCCAGATGTATTAATACTTTGTAGCAGAAAATCAATAAATCACTGATATACACCATTGACAAGGTAATTAGATAATCTATAATAATTGTTAGTTGTTTGTTTGCTGGTTTAAGGGAGGAGAACTAGAAGTGAGAAAGACCATTATTAAAAACATGCCATACGACTGGTTACCAGGGTCTAGATTAAAGGAAGATTCGCAGATAGAGATTCTACGAAATTTGCTGGCATTATTCCTTCAGTGTATCCCAGAGGAGGACTGGAAAACAAGATCCTTTATGGATATTCACAGCAACAATGGTTTGTTCTCGAACGCAGCTTTGAAATTAGGCGCTCACCCAATCACCTGGGTGTCTGATAATACCTCATCCAGTCGAACAGATAAAATAGCTGCTCCAATTGATGATGTTGACCCTCGCACATTTTGCATAATGCGCGGTTCGATCCTTGACGAATTAATGCTTACAAAACTACCGAAGGTGGATATTGCCTGTGCCTGGCTTCCGAAGCCTCAACTTGATAATATTCTACTATTCACAAGGCACAGCATTAATCGAGTCATGCCAGGGGGGACGTTGATCCTTGCCACAGCGGATGTCCGATCCAATGCCGGTATGGATATGATCGGAAGTATTCTGAAACAACATCCTCTGGATGTCTCTTTCACCCTCGAAACGAAAATCGGTAGACCATGCACTGTGTTCATCTGCCGGAAATGGCTATGATCTTTTGCGCTTGAGCAGGCAGACACCTCCAAAACCAATGGCTACCAATGCCAGAGCATACCCGGCCAGTGAACCGATAACCACCCACCACCAGTATGTTTCCTCTGGTTCCACAGTTCCGGTCGCCAACCCGGAAAGATAAGCCACGACCTGACCGCCAACCACGAAGATCAAAGCAGCAGCAAGTGAACCAGCTACCCAGGCTCTGCAAGCTTTCGTAATCAAGGATGCGGCTAGAAGGATGAATCCTCCTGCGAACGCGAACAGTCCCAATTCCGCAGGCATCAGATAATCCACCCGAAATCCATCACCCTGGACCAATGAGATGACACCAAATAACAGAGGTGCAGCCACAGGTCCCCACACCAAAACCATCCCTACAATGGAGAGGATAACTACCCATGTATTCCGCTTGCCATTCATGTATTCCTGCCTTTCCGGGAATATGAAGACTTCCACATCCATAATAGCACGTAAAACCTCACTTAAAATAAAATCGCGCCGGAAATTCCAGCGCGATTCCTTGCTTAATACTTTACCCACCCCCAGAAGAGACTTTGACCAGGTATGCTCTGGCGATCACCCGGTAGAGATAGCGGCCTGCGGCTTCATCATATCCCTTACAGGTGACCAGAGTCAGCCAGCTGGCCTCCTCATGCTGCATGATCAACGGATCAGCGGGGTCGACCACATCCACCAGGTCTACCCGGTAGGTAAGTTGTTGGCCACCCTGTTCCACGTAGATCAGGTCGCCCCGGCGGAGGTTTTCAAGATCCACCAATGGACCTTTCTGCCCGGATGCCAGGTAATTATGCCCTACCAGGACACTGTTACCTGTACCGCCCATATAACTGGTACCCTGCAGCCACCCCAGGTCGGCACCCAACCAGGTCACATCCCAACCGGTGGAACGCGGGATACCCGTGATGCCGGTATCCACCCCCAGCCGGGGAACGCGAATGCGAGGTTCGCCCATGACCGGCAGGAAAGCATCATCCGGCTGCTGCGGCAGTGTGGAGACCCGCCCGGGTATAAAGCCTGTCTCGGGAGCCTGGACGGCCAAGCCGGAAACATTCAACAGGAAAGCGCCCGAATCATTCGCGGACACATTTCCGCAGGTTGCGCCACCCGGCGCATCGAAGGAAACGAGTTCGACTGCCAATGTGCTGATGTTCTTGGAAGGCTGAGTATTCACCAGTGTGCTGATCGCTACATTGTAGACATCATTGGCAGAAACCTGGTTGAAATGGATCTCCACCTGGTTGCCGGTGATGCTCACTGTGTAACCGAGGTCCTCACCGCTGCCATTCAGCGCTTTGTACTCCACGTTCACCGACGTGATCGTCAGATAAGAGGGGATGGCAGTTTGAATGAGTACATCCGTAGCCGGCAGGTTGCCGTTGTTGCCCACCTGGAACAACATGAAATACGGTCCATTCAGTTTTGTAAACTCAGGGTAGCTTCCCGCGGCAGTGTCCACCAGCGGATCCGCGCTAAAAGCACAGCCAGCCTTGGGCACATAATCACCGAAAACAAGTTCTTTATCCCCTGTAGCTGCCTTCAGCGCCACTAGCTGGATACTGTCCTGCTGGTAATTGACCAGTTGAACGGGTGACGGATCCATGGCTACTTCAGCAGGGCCTAAAGTTGTCCATTTATAGTTGATGGTCGTGCTGAAAACGTACGGCACTTTTTCCACTTCGATGACCGAGTACGTGCCTGCCTGTAAGGCATAAAAGCCAAAGCTGCCCTGGGCATCGGTTTTGGTCGTCGTCAATTGATTTCCATACTGATCGAGCAAGATCAAGGTCACATCAGAGATACCCACTTCAGAAGCATCCTTGATTGTATTCTGATTCTCATCATGCCAGACGTATCCAGCCAGGTCATAAAGACCTGGCGGCAGCTGGTATTCACCGAAATTCACCTGGGAGATACCGCCAGTTGTCACCTGTGTAGATACTCTGTTCGGGCTGGTGGATACGTAATCTACAGGGTCGCTGGCTTCCACCACGGTGTAGCTACCAGCCGGAAGGTTGGTGAATGTGTAGTAGCCATTGGCATCTGTTTTTGTCGTGCCGATAACGTTCCCGCTAGGATCGAGCAGTTGAATGGTGATGCCTGCACCGATCCCTGTTTCACCGGTGGACAGGCTACCGTTATTGTTCGTGTCCTCGTAGATCCGGCCTGCGATCGTCCCATAACCGGATGGTACTGCGGTCGCGGTCGGTACTGTGGTCGGTTTGGCTGTTGGTGCAGCTCCAGCCAGATAAGCAGCCGTAGCCACCTGAGTGGGTTTTCCTGAAGCACTCACCTTGACAGTATTGACATCGGCTATTGCATTACCATCCACCGCGACTGTCATGCAGGTGTATTCCCAGGTTTCACCAGCATCCAAAGCCAGATTATAGTTGTCATCACCCTTCGGGCCGGTAAGTGGGCACTGGGTATCGGTTACTGTAATGCCGCTGACGGCTGATCCGCCACTGTTATGCAACCGGACCAGGTAATATACTGGATCACCGGCAACAATGCCATCTAAATAGGTAGTCCAGGAACCGGAGGGACTGGCTGAAACAAACTTGGTCACACTCCAGCTGGACTGTGTAGCCGTGGGTGTCGCCGTAAAAGTACTAGTAGCCGTCGGTGTGTACGTATTCGTAGCGGTTGGTGTATGCGTGCTGGTAGCAGTTGGCGTTCGCGTACTGGTTGCAGTGGGCGTAGGCGTATCTGTGATGGTCGGCGTGAAGGTATATGTCGCTGTCGGGGTATGCGTTGTTGTTGCCGTAGGCGTGTGGGTGTTTGTCGCTGTCGGGGTGGGTGTATCTGTAGCCGTTGGCGTAAACGTATACGTCATCGTCGGTGTGTGAGTATGTGTCGCTGTCGGTGTAAGTGTATCCGTAGCGGTTGGGGTAAAGGTATTCGTTGCCGTCAGCGTAAAGGTATTTGTGACTGTCGGTGTGAAGGTATTTGTTGCTGTCGGCGTGTGTGTTGTTGTTGGAGTAGGTGTATGAGTATTCGTCGCCGTCGGTGTGGGTGTATCGGTTGGTGTCGGCGTCTGAGTAAATGTAGCCGTTGGTGTGAAAGTACTGGTTGCGGTGGGTGTGGGTGTCTCAGTAGGCGTGGCGGTGAAGGTTGCCGTCGCTGTTGGAGAAGGAGTGTTCGTTGCAGTCGGCGTAAAAGTGCTGGTCGGAGTCATTGTTGGAGTAGCAGTCGGTAATACACTAACAACTACCTCATCGTTGGACGAATAGTTATTGTTTTCACGGTACTCGGCGATTTGCCTGTCTGGATCCACCTGAGCCTGATTGACATAGGTACCAGCACTGGCATCATTCACCGGCAGGAATACAGTGAATCCAGTGCCGGAGTACATGATCACCTGTGAACCTGCGACGCAGGTAAGGACATTCAATCCATCGATGACACAGTTGATGGTTCCCACCGGAAGGTCAGAACCCAACGCGGAACCAATGGCGGGGGTTCCATAGCTAAGCCCTGCAGGCAGAGGATCCCGCATGATCACCCAGTCTCCTGTGATGGCTGCTGTGCTTAACCCTGTGTTTCGCACCGTAATGCGCCATTCAAATGAATCCCCTACATTGGCAGATCCTGAGACCGTGTTTATCTTGGTTATTGTTAGGTCAGCAATCGCTTCCGGGGCGTAGCCAAAATCCACATTTTCAGTATCCGATGTGAAATTTAAGATACTGATCAGTACACTGGTCGTCGGGTCGTAACCTGTTGGATCTTTTGATTTCACCAGGTAATTGTAGGTGGTGCCGCCGGATGAAAATGGAATATTGCTGAATGTATAAGTACCATCGCTGGCTGAAGCCGTTGTACCCAGCTGTTGATCCCCTTCATCTACCTGGCCGTTCCCATTGACATCCAGATACAGCGTCAATGTGACTGCGGCGATCCCGTCTTCGTCAACATCTTGGGAAGTATCCTTGTCCAGATCTTCCCATACGGTACCTGAAATCTTGCCAAGGCCGGAGGGGAAAACTGCTGTATTTGAATAACTCGTCAACCCGGCATAGGTGAGGGTAGCTGTATTCGTTGTTACACTGTTTTCAGGAGCTATGTAAGGCCCAACCACGCAACTGGTGGATTTTCCTGCCGCCAATGGAGCATATAACTCGCATCCTGTGACATCCAGCAGGGTATCGGTCAAAACCAGGCTGCTTAGTTCGGACATACCATCGTTCAGCACAATGAACTTATAGTAAACACTGGTACCGGGGGTCACACCCGTCAACGAAGTTTGCCAAGGACCGACACTGCTAATACCCACCAGCTTGGTCAGCGTGGCATGGCTGGTACCCATTGCCTGGTAGGCATAGTAATCTGCGGTGGAACTATCTGAATACTTCGTGCCGTTATAATAACCCGCCACCTCGGCAGTATTGAGATGTTCGCCATCCTGCGCGTAGATCGGCCCAACTGTACAGCTCTTTACCGGATCAACGGTTGTTAAGGTGAATGGTACGGTCAGCGGGCAGCTGCTAATATCCAAACCGGGATCCGTGAGTGCTACATTTAACAGTGAAACATCTCCGGTATTTTCAATGGTGAAGCGATAATATAAACTAGTCTGGGGTGAGGTACTCAGGTAGGATGACCACGGACCGGACAGGCTGGTTGCCACCTGCTTCAAGATAGAAATACCGGGGTAATGATCAATGACAGTGATCGAATCGCTGGCAGCCCCGGCACCCAGCCCGGAAGTTGTAGTTGTCAATGTACTGGTTGTATTGGTATACGCACCGGATTTGGTAGCTTTCACAGCCACCTGAGCAGAGCAGCTTCCATTAGCCGGAATGGTACCGCCTGTGAAGGAAAGCGTGGTGTCGCCAGCCTGCGGATTAAATACACCCCCACAGGTATTGGAAGCGGCTGGCGTGGATGCCACAACCAAATAAGAAGCTGCCAGGTTGTCTGTAAATGCAGCACCTGAAATGCTGCTGCTATTGGGATTGACCAGGGTGAATTTTAATACCGATGTCTCACCGTTATAGATCATAGAAGATGAGAATTCTTTTGCAAACGAAGGATTCTCCAGTACGGTAAGTGATTTGACCGCCTGACCATCCAAGGTATTGTTGGTACCGCCCTCATAGGTCGTAATATAGCCTGACTGGTTCAGGTAAGTGCCGCCAGTACTGGATGTTACATTGATGGATGCGGTGCAGTAACTCGAAGCGGGAATCGTTCCACTACTGAAAGTGACACTGGTTGCCCCGGCACTGATAGAACCGAAGCTGCCTGTGGTGCAGCTTACAGATGGGGAGGGCGAGGAAGCAACCACCAACCCGGCCGGGAAGACATCTGTAAATGTCGCCTGAGTGAGCGGATAGCTGTTGTTGTTGGTTAATTTAAATGTCAGTGTGGTGGTATCACCGGCTTTAATTGTATTGCTACTATAAGACTTAGTGAGGATTGGCTGTGTGAGTCCGCAGCCGGTGAATTGCACGTCATCAATGTAGAAATCACCCTGGCCGGCATTATAACCACCAGCTGAATAGAGATAGATTCTAAAAATGGTACGCCCGCTGCTGTTCAGATTGTTAGATACATTGATCGTACCGCTGCTCGTCCATAGATCTTTTGTTGGGACTGACCCGGTTGCTGCAGGAGTAGCCGGCAGGCTACCTCCTTGCGGGTAGTAGTACAACGCCCATGCGGTTGGCCCAACATTATACCGTAACCCGTAGAACGACATCGTAAGGGTGGATAAGCCGGTCGTATCCAGCTGGAACTCAAAATAGTCGTTCTGGCTTGTATCCAAAGTTGCTGTGGTATAGGATGAAGAGCCCACTGCGCCTGATGTACCCCAGGCATAGCTGCCATCTGTTCCACCGTGGTTCAAGCCTGTTATGACCACAGGATTCAAACCAGATCCACTGGATGCTGTTCCCGATGAGCCAACCGGGCTGGTTACTGTAGGCGCAGTGTTCTGCCCTGTAGTATTGGATGGGAATGACCAGTAGGCTTTCGATGTCGTGGAACAACCGGCGCCGCTGCTTTGCGCGGCAGCTGTCAGGCTGGCTGCAGCCTTCAAGCCAGTGTCATTGGAATTCAGGTAAAGATTACCCGTGGTATTACTGTATGTTCCTACGGTCGGCGCGGTCACCACAACGCTCAAAGTACAGGTAGTATTCGCCGCAATCGTAATGCCAGATAATGCGACCTGCGTGCCGCTTGCTGCGGCTGTCAATGAATACGAACTTCCGCAGTTTGTGACGCTAGCTGCCGGGTTGGCTGCCAGGCGCATCTGCCCGGGTAAAGTAGGTAAGGTGTCGCTGAAACTCAGGCCGCTCACCTCAGACGAGGATGGGTTTTTTAGAGTGAATGTCAGGGTGGATGTACCACCCGGGGTGATCGACACCGGCGAGAAGGCTTTCGAAAAGGTCACCGGGTTTACCAGGGCAATATTCACGCCCGCAGTTGAGAAGTCGGCGTTGTAGTGATATGAACTTCCCGAAAAGTCATAGATCAGGCTGTTGATACCCGCAGAACCCGCACCGGAACCGGACAGGACTGTGACATAGTAAGTCACTTCCATATCATTGCCGGACTTTCCATCATCCACAATACAGGAGCGGTAAGTGGAAGACAGCGGGTTGTTATCCCAGCCGCAGGAATCTGCATAAGCGATATCGGATGGTGAGCCAACTTTAGTATCTACAGTTGAATAGGTAGTGGATACGCTATTTACCTTGATCATGTAGTTGGGGATGTTCAGGAACGGCTCCACCACGTTATAACCGCCGGGGGCAGTTGTGGCATGCAGCCGGATGTAGTAAGAACCACCGATCGTCAGGTTCATCGTTCCGCCATTCACTACCGGCTGCAGCGAACCGACTGTGGGGCCGTATTCGATGCCGACGGTAGAGTTGCGGCTCTGGGAAACCAGATGCTCCACATAGATCTCGCGAGGAGTGGGGGTGGACATGGTGGCGGTATTATCCGCGCCGACAGTAATGTGGTACCTGCGCGCCGTATCGTAAGCGGTTTTATCCCGGGAAATCGCAACTTCATAATAGAAGTATGAACAACTGCCAGCAGCCAGGCTGCTGATCGCATGGATGCCCGTGAAAGCAGAAAGGCTGCCGCTCAGCAGCCCGATCTTGTCATTGCTGGAATCCCAGAGAAAGTTCGATGATACATTCGTTGCCGCAAGCCCGCCGGTATTGCAGACTTTTACGCCAACCGGGAAGACATTCGGCCCGACATTGACATTATTTGAATCCAAACCGATAACGTTCCAGGTGATAGGCGTGACACTTAGTGTCGTCGTGATGGCTGCCTGCACACTGGCTGGCGGAGCCGTCCACGGAAGCGCCATCAGGGCGATCACCCAGGCTGTGAATGCCCGTGAAATCCACTGCCTGATACCAACACACAGGGTTCGCCTGCTGGAGCCCAAAGATAGACCACCAATGGTTAGGGTTTGAAAATTCAACATAAACCATATTCTAACAAATAATGTCTGAATTATGTGGTATTGTGTTTAGTTTTTTGTTTATTTGTTCCGCTCAGTGGCCTGCCAGGCAAAATAATACCCCGCTATTAAGTCCATACGGGGTATTCAATGAGCATCATGCAGGCAGGATCATCGTCAGGGCTCAGGTAATACTTCCACTAGTTCTGCCCGCACGATCGTGCGGAAACGGTAAGCCCGGGTATCCTTATCAAATGATGCGCAAGTGATCAAAGTTAACCAGGATGTGGTCTCGCGGGTGATGGCTCCGATTACATCGGTTGGCAACACCGTCGCGATGGAGCGTACCGCGTAAATGTACTGTTTGCCCCTGGCGTGGACAATGATCTGGTCACCATACACCAGGTGTTGGATGGAGCGGAACGGACCAGAGGTCCAATCATTGAAGGTGATATGGCCGCTGAGGGCGCTGTTCCCCGCCGAAGTCGGGTAAGCGGTACCGTACAGCCAACCGGCATTCTTGCCCAGGTCCTTTACATCCCAACCTTTCTCGCCGATGGGCACACCCACAATCGGGATACTCATCTGTAAGATTGGTATCTCTAATATCATGCCTGTCGGGGGAAATTCATCCACCTGAGCAGGGGTGTTCGTGTTACCCCGGCCAGTGGTGGGAAGCTCATCCGGAAGGTCGGGGTAACGCTGCCAGGTCTCCGCAGCAGTAGATACATCTACTTCGCCCAGTTCGGTATAGTTGCCGTTGCTGTTCTCATCTACTGAGATAGCCGCGGTGTTATAAACCTGGTTGATCTCATCACTGATGCGCAGAGAGTAAAGGATGCGGATCTCATTAGCCGCGTTGGCTTCATCTGTAGCGCCAAGATCCGGCGCCAGGTTGCCCTTCCAGACAATCCTTCCGCGCGGGAACTTTGCCGTCGGCCCCTCGTAATAGCAGGCAGTGGTCACCGTCGCGCTGCCGTCGTGCTGGCAGCTGACGCCGCGGGTAGAACTGCCGGCAGGCGAGGCGGCTGGCAGCGGATATCCGCTCTCAGCCCCGGCTTCGCTCAAGGTGGTTCCTTCAGGCAGCGGGTCTGAGACGATGGCATTGATCGCAATGATATTTGTGTCGTTGATCCAAACAGACTTCCATTTCAATACTGGCAACCCGGTATCATCCACAGTCTTTTCACCCGTGGGCGGGTCAAACACATTCGCGCTGAACTGTACTTTCGTTCCTCCGGTGTTATTGGCCGGGTTTCCGTCTTTATCCGGGTCCGGATCTGTGCTAGATACGGATACATCTGTTACCTGGCAGCCGGCTGCGCAGGCAACCGCCAGATTGCTGAATGGGCCGGTGGTCGCAGGCGTTACATCCACCACCAGGCGGACGGTGCCAAAGCCACCGGGTTGCAGGGAATCCACTCCGGTCAGCAGATTGATATCCGTCCGTCCGTTGAAAGCAGGGTTGATCGTGAAATTGGCGCTGGAAAGCTCCACCAGTTGAAAAGACGTAGGCTTCGCTACCTGGTATGGGTCTGCGAATGCGCTGGCAAGATTATCGATGACCTGAACCTGTGGCAAGGGAATGGTGCCATAATTGCGCAGCACAAAGACATAGGTCAGGCGCCAGGTACCCGCAGACACCTTCACCATGTTGGAATCCAGCCATTTAGAGATACCCAGGACCGATGTCCCTGCTTTGGGCGGCGTGGCAAAACCGAAAGTTGGTGTGTATGTGGGTGTGATGCTGGGTGTAAGCGAAGCGGTAGGTGTAGAAGTTGGTGTCGCTGTCAGAGTAACTGTCGGGGTGAGGGTGATCGTTGAAGTCTGGCTGGCAGTGGGAGTACGCGAAACGGTCGCCGTCGGGAGGATGGTGGGTGTTCGGGTTGGCGCAGGGGTTCGTGTCTTGGTTGGCGTACGGGTGATCGTCGGGGTGCGGGTGGGTGTCGCTGTCTTATAAACAGGGAGGTTGACCGTGTGGCTGGTGCCGTCAGTTACATCATGGCCATCCGCATCCTTGCCATTGGCGGTGGCAGTATTATCCACCCGCCCGGCTGCGATATCCGCAGCAGTCAGGGTATAGACATTGTTCTCAGCAGAACATTCCGCACTGCTTCCCGGAGCCAGGCTAGCGATCTGGCAGGCAAGCGCCGGCAGCAGCGGGTCTTCCACTACTATCCCCGTCAATACTATAGACCCGGTGTTTGTTACTGTAAAGTGATAAGTGATGCTATCACCGGCATCGGCATAGCCAGAGGGAGAAACAACCGCCATGTTCAGCACTGCGCTTTTTTCCAGGGTCATGCCGGCTGCGCCTGGCGGTACCGGGGTGTTTGATGGCACCGCCGTATTGGTAGCCGATGGCACTGGCGTCTCTGATGGAACAGGCGTCTCCGATGGTGTAGGTGTGTCTGTGGGGGTTGCAGTATCCGTCTGGGTTTCAGTCGGAGTCGCACTGACCTCGGGTGTACTGCTGGCAGTAGGCGTAGGGGTTTCAGTAGGCGTCTCAGAAGGGGTGGGCGTCTCTGTTGGGGTTTCAGTATCCGTTGGTACCGCAGTGTCAGTGGTTGTTGCTGTGGCTGTTGGTGTATCTGTGATTGTGGCTGTCGGGCTGGCTGAGTGGGTCGGTGTCTCGGTAGCTGTGGCAGTCGGTGTAGGTGTTTCAGTGGCAGTGCTGGTCGGAGTTACGCTGGGTGTTGCCAGTGGGTCTGTCCGCAGGGTGACCGGATCCGGGTCTGTATTGTTCAGTTCATTACTTTCGGTCACCACATGATCCGGGTCCACCACTGCTGTCGTGGTCAAGGTGCCTGTTACTGTAGGGGTGGAAGGGAGATCCACAACGAATGAACCGGATGGCGCAATGACCACAGTCGTACCAGGATCCACCACACATTCCAGGTTACTGCCGATCACCTGACAGGAAATATTCTCCCAGCCAGTGACACCAGAATAGGTACCCATTGCCGGGCTGCCAATGATGATTCCCTCAGGCAATGCCATCCGCAGGATTATCTGCCCTTCTGTAAAAGTAGCACTGGTAGTTCCGCCATTCGTAGTGGCAACCGACCAGGTGAAGGGTGTGCCGGCAACCGCATTGCCGCCGACAGAATCGGTCACATTCACGGTCAGATCCGGATAAATATAGTAACTTGCTGAGGAAGTATTAGAAACCACCAAATTACTGGAGGGATCATCACCGCTGGCAGAGGCAGTGTTCAAATACGCCCCCGCCTGATCATTTGCAGGGTAAGGACCGGCTACACAGGTATCGAAGGAATAAACCGCAAGGGGATCATCCAACTGGCCTGTACAATCCACCGCGCCAAGTATTGAGTCATTGATCGTTACCCCACTGAGGGCTACATCCCCCAGGTTTTCGACAGTGAACCTGTAATAAATGCTAGTCCCGGCGTTGACGGTCAACCCTGAAGTCCACGGCCCAGTGGCTGACGCGGAGATCTGTTTGAGCAGGGATAGTCTCGCCGTGTAGGCCTTCACGGTTAATACCGCAGTGGATGTATTTCCTGCAGAAGCGGCATTATATATGGTGACATTATTGCTATAAGAATCCGCAGTCACCGAGGTGACATAGATCTCAATGCTGCATGTACCGCCTGCAGACAGGTTCGCCCCTGTCAGGCTGGCTGAGGCTGCGCCGGATGCTGCAGTGAGCGTACCGCCGCAGGTATTGGTCTTCACCGGTGACCCGGTGATGTTCACCAGCCCGGAGGGGTAACTATCCATGAAATTCAAGCTGGTCAGCGAGTCATTGGGATTGGGGTTGGTAATTGTCAATCCCATTACGGATACCCCATTCACAAGGATGGGATCCGGCGCGAATGACTTTTGGATGGATGGAGGTAACAACACACCGGTGATACTGGCTGTGGCTGTGCCGCCGTCTCCGGTATTCTTCCCCGTCTGGGTGGATGTAATCTGTTCTGTCTGGTTGGTCAACTGGCCGGCTTTCGTCACCAGTACATTGAGCGTGATAGTACAGCTGGAACCGGCAGTTATAGTTCCACCCGCCAGTCCTATGGTCATGGAACCGGGTTCCGCGCTGAATGTCCCGCCACAGGTATTGGTGACAGACGGCGTATCAGCCACCAGGAGCCCAACGGGTAAGGGGTCAGTGAAACCCACCCCCGTCAGTGTGGTGCCGGCATTCGAGTTGGTCAACTGGAATGTCATGGTCGCTTCTGCACCTACATTCTGAGTTGGCACCGAGAAAGACTTGGTGATCGTTGGGAATTTTGGCGGCGCTGCACACCCGGTGACCACCACATCATCCAGGTACATATCTGCTGAGGTATTCAAGTTCTGAACATCATAGCCGTAGATATAGAAATATGTGCTGCCGCTGGTATTGGTTAACCCGGTGAAAGACAGATTACTGGTGGTTACCCAGGTTGTTGTTGCCGGTAATATTTCATTGTAGTAAGCGTATTGGTTGGAAGGTGTAGTGGTATTGCTGTAATAGACGTAAGCATCATGCGGACCGTTTGTCGCGCGGGATGCCGAAAAACTGAACTGCACCTGCTCATACCCGGTGGTATCCACCGCGAAGCGGTAGTAAGCACTGTTCGCGGCGCTGAAGGTGTCCTGGAGACGGTAAAAACCGGAGGCTTGCCAGGAATAAGATGGGGAGACCCCCACTGTATTGTTATAGTTGGTATTGATGATCGAAGTGCCGGGAACTGTGCCACTCGAATAGTAGGAGCTGGCAGTGACTATACTGCTGGTGGCTGCCGGGTAAGGCGGCAGTGCCGCGTTGACATTGAACTGCCATTTGGCCAACTCCACCCGGGTACAGGCTGCCGGGGTGGGCGTGGGCACCAAGTTGTCACTGGCGGTCAGGGTAGCGCTGGCGCTGTTCCCGGTATTGACCGTGTTGGTGCTATCGACAAAGGAGACCGGGCTGGTGGTGTTGTTAAATGTCCCCGGTGTGTTGACAGTTACTTTTACGCGGATGGTGCAGCTGGATAGCGGTGCAATGCTGGCTCCAGTCAAGGAAATTAAATCACCGCCTGCCACTGCGGATATAGTTGGTGAACCGCAGCCGCTATATGCCAATCCATTCGGGTTGGCGACCTTCACCGGGCTGGGGAGTGTATCGCTAAATGCAACACCAGCCAGGGTGGCCTCAGTAGGATTATTGATGGTGAATGTCAGGGAGGATGTCCCATTGGTTGGAATGTCGGCTGGTGAGAAAACCTTACTGATATCAATGGTCGCTGGGTCAATCACATTCACCCAGCGGTTCGAATAACTGTTATCTGCATTGTAGTGATAACTGGAGCCCGAGAAATCATAGAAGAGGGCATTGATCGATTTAACCCCATTCGGGCTGGAAAGAATCTTGATCGTGTAAGTATTCACCACCGTACCGCCAGCTTTTCCATCGGTGATACAACTGCGGTAATTCAGCGCTGTGGTATCGTTGACCCAGGAACACGCATCGGCATAGAGTTTATCGATCGGGCTGGTGAATGGTAAGGCTGTGGTCGTATAGGTGCTGCCCACATTTAATATTTGGAAGACAGTGTTTGGGAAATTGATAAAACTCTCAAGCTGGTTGTATCCGGTGGATGTAGACCCGGTCAAGGTGATGGTATACGTTTGCCCGACCACCAGGTTGGCAGAACCACCCACTGGAATAACGTTGCCGTTGACAGCGATGGAGACGATCTCATTCCGGTTCTGCGAGACCAGGTGTTCCACATAAATTTCGCGATTATATGGTGTTCGAGCTGTGATACCGGTTGAATCGGATACAGAGATGTGATATGCCCGGGTCGTGTCATAGGCTAGCGCAGTACGCTGCACCGTAATATTGTAATAAACATCTGTGCATGCGCCGGCAGCCAGTGTGGGGATGGTAATGGTATTATACGAGCCGGAACTGATGCCGATATAAGAGTTCGCGGAATCCCAGGTAAGTACAGCAGTCAGGTCTGTGGCTGCGGTAGAGCCATTATTACATACCCGCGCCCCAACCGGAAACTCATTCGGGCCGGCAGTGACATCGTTCGAATCAAGGCCGATCACATTCCATGTAATCGTATCGACCTGCAGGTCTGCCGCAGCCTTTACCTGCCTTGCAGGGCTGATCAATGCGAGCAGGACGGCAAGAATGAGCGTGACCACCATCCCCCTGCCGACTAAGGAATTTGTCTGTTTAGTTTGAAAATCCTGAGGCATCACACCTTCCTTCAAAATCGGGTAACACTTCTCACTCTTATTTGCATAGGCTTCTACGCGTAAATGGAATACGCTCCAGAACCTAATCTCTGAGACCACGTATAACCACTATATATTGTTAGTAGCAACTGTTATGCCAGTTTTTCTTTCTTTCAGCACATAACACAACAACCGCTTGGTGAAAGCGGTTGTTGTCTGGTATTGGTTTCTTGTTTACTTCAATAGGTCTTGCGGGATATTGCCGCCGTTCTCTGCAATCTTCTGCAGCACGGTTTTGTGCAACCAGATATTCATATTGGTGGATTCTTTCATCTTCTCCGGCGGGCAGCCAAGCTCGACTGCCAGTTTCTTGCGTGCTTCCAGGCTGCTTTCCATGCCAAGAACTTTCAGCAGGTCGACGATCGAGGCTTTCCAATCCAGTTTTTCGCCTTTGTCCTTGGCCATTTTTTCTAGTTTAGCCATGACATCCACCATTTCCATCTTGGCAGCTTTCCCTGCGACGACAATCGTGGCCCCCGGGCCTTTGGTGGACTGCTTAACACCTTCGGGTACCGGGCGGGAATCGCGTTGAACTTTTGGCGCAGTCGTAACTGGCGCCGTAGGCGTTGCGGTTGCTGCCGTTTTTTTGATCCCCAATTTCTCCAGGATTGAATCAAAAAATCCCATTTTGACTCCTTTCAGAACTTACCATGCTTGTTGGTTTATACATCTAAACATAGTATAGGGTATCTGCCGAATATTTACAAATATCTCCTGTGCCTGTGTGAGGTTTCAGATGAAAAACATCCCGTTCAGCAACAGGGTGTTCGATCTTATCTATTGCGTATTCGCTTTGGAGAGATCACCCGCTTGCCGGGTTCCGGTCGATAAACTCACGGGCAAATTGCACCAGCGACCAGGCATCCTTGAAGTTCGAAGCCAATCCATAAGAAACCCGTACCGCGCCGGTGCTTTTGTCATCAATGCAACGGCGAAAATCGGTATATTCCATCCGGGGTTTGAGCGCGAAGCAGGTGTTCAATTCTCCTGCTGAAAGCCCCAGGGCCAACTCGCCACCTCCGGGGTTACAAAAACAACCCGTCCGCAGTGAAATATTGCGGCGGTTAGCCTGAGCTTCCACCTCCAGGTGATCGATGAAGTGGCCGGATGGGTCAAAGAAATTCATGGCGATCGTACCGCCGCGCATCTCAGTTTCCAGCGGTCCATAAACACGAATGACATGCTGCCCGTTGGCATGCGTCAGGCTGCTCAGTTGCTTTAGCGTCCAACCTGTCAGGCATCTCACCCGTTCGTGGATCTTATCGACACCGATGGCTTCGATATGCCGTAATCCAATCTCGATAGCTGGTAAGGTGAGGTAATTCAAAGTTCCATCCTCAAAACCTTCAGAACCCTGATGCAAGAAGAAGCGATCTCCCTGGACGGAAGCCACCGTGATGGTGCCGCCAGCGAACCACGGGCGGTGTAGCTTCGCCAGTTTTTCACGGCGGGCAAGCAGCGCGCCAACGCCGGTGGGGTACCCGAACATCTTGTAAAACGACAGGCTGACAAAGTCCGGGTGCACTTTTCCCAGATCCAACCGGTTAGTCGGTACAAAAGCTGCTGCATCGAGCAACACATCCCAACCATGCTGTTGTGCCGCAGTAATCCAGCCCAGACTATGCTGCACCCCCGAAAAATTGGATTGTGCCGGGTAGGAGAATAAACTAGCAGCACCGGGAGTGATCGACCCCAGTGCCTGGCTTAGTTTATCCGCGTCTATCCGCATATCCGGCGGGTTGACTGGCGCGTAAATGATCTCAGCCCCTTTTGCCCGTGCGTATTCCCGGATCCCATTGACCGAATTGTGATTATCAAAAGTAAGCAGGTACTTTCCGCCCGGAGCGAACGGGTAGGACTCACCCACCAGTTTCAGCGCCCCGCTGGCATTCAAAGTGAAAGCGCAGGCATATTCTTCCGGGTCAGCATGAAAGTATTCCAATACTGCCTTCCTGGCGCTTTCTACCAGGCAGGTCATAGCCTGGGATGTCGGATTGGTGGAATGGGGGTTCCCATAGACATGCGTGGTGAGCAGGTCGTAATGTTTCTTCACCTGCTCATCGCTGTACAGGCTGCCGCCGGTGTAGTCTACGTAGATGTGGCCCTGTGCGTCCAAGCGGGAATACTCGCGCGCGCGAAGATCATCCAGCGAGGTAGTCTGCAAATAATGCGGATACGCCTGGAAAAATGATGTTTCATCCGCTTGATACGTCATGGAACCTCCGGGAAAGGTAAAGTAATGCTATTTTACACCCCTACACCCGGTGTGCCCTCTACAGTTCGTTTATTTCTTTGTAAAGAAGGCTGCCAACTGCTCCAGGTGTTCCACATGGTGATCGTATGTACCCAGCAAGACATTTGCCAACGGGTATCCCTGCATCCAGGGATACCGGCCTGGATCCAGCAGGGCTGCCTGCGGGACTTTCTGAGCCGTCTCCAACAGCTGTTCGTACCCGTTGTGCCATCTCATCCAGACGCGCGTCCAATCTGTCTCACGAAATTCCGACACCGACCAGGCATTGATGGCCTCAGTATCTTCATTACGGCTGTACTCCAAACCGGCAGGCAGAATGATGAATACGGGTTCGAGAGAATTCACTGCTGCTGACATCCTGGCAATGGAACGCTGCTGCCAGAACCAGCAATGGGTCAAGACATCACGACTATCCCAGATGGATGGCGCAAGCAACAGGCTTGCCTGCCGGTCATCTACCCCTTCGATCCACTGCCGGTAGACCACCAGTTGCTCTTTGAGAGCAGCGAGAATATGCTTCTTCAGATCCATGGAATTCCTTTCATCTTTATGTTGCCGCTGCATCCACCAGTTCAGCCGGGGATTCTTTTTCGTGATCCGGCAAGATATCTTCCAGATTGCGGATGCGCTTGAACAGGTAACCCGAGAGCATGGTTACTGTGGTCATCAAACCAAAAATGATCATAATGGCTGCCATACCGGCGCCGGAGCCGGTACCCGTCAGTCTTCCGAGGGTGCTGGCGAGCGCACCTCCCGGCTGCAAAGCCGGTTCCATCCAATGATCTCCCAGTAAGCCACCCAGAATGGGAGTGAAAGTATCCGGGAACCAGGTAAGCATACGCCGCGCTGCAAAGACCCTCCCCTGCACATCCGGGGCGACCTTAGCCTGCAAGATCGCCTGGCTGGTCGCGACACCTATCGAGGAACCAATACCGCCAAAGAGGATGGCCGGTACCCAGACGGAGACTCCCTTACCCAGGCCAAAGATGATATTGCCCGTCACACAAAAACCCACCCAGCCGAGCAACGCGCCGTGCATGCGCCTTTTCGGACCGCCCCAGGTGCTCATTAATAACGACCCGATCGTCCATGAGATAGCGCCAGCCGTCTCTACCGCACCCAGTGCCAGGCTATTATTGCCGGTCCGCAGCAAGACCATCGGTACTTGCACCGCATTCGAGAATCCCAGGGTTGAATTGGCGATAAACAGGAGGATGACATAAGCGAATAAACTTGGCCGCGCGAAAATATACTTGAACCCAAAGGCGGCCTCATGAACCAGGTTGCCTTCACCGGCTTTCCCGTCTGCTGTGCGCTCAGGTTGCGGGACATGCACAAGCAGTAGCGCGCCGATCGCGAAAATGAAAGTGAAGATATCCAGCAGCAAAATGCCCTGCAGGTTGATGAGAGGTAGCAAAGCACCAGCCAGGAGCGGAGCGACCATACCCGGGCCGGCCTGAACAAAGGACATCATCCCATTGGCGCGCGCATATTGTTCCTTAGGCACCATGGTCGTGATGGCGGCCGAGTACGCCGGCCATTGAAAAGCACTTCCCAACCCGATCAGGATGTTGACTACGTAGAAATGCCAGACCTGCAAGTTGTTCGAAAGCAGCAGGATCAAGATGGCAACACTCCCCAGACCGGCAGCCAAGTCGCTAACCATCATCATCAGTTTGCGGTTATACCGATCCACCATGACACCTGCCAGTGGAATGATGAGGAGATACGGCAGTGTGAAAGCTGTCTGCATGATCCCCAGGTTGGTGGCACTGCTGGTACGTTGGAAAACCCAGACTGACAGGGCAAAACCTGTCATACTGGAAGCCAGGATGGAAACTGCTTGCCCCAACAGGACGATCGTTAGTCCCCTAAAACCGGTTGGTTTGTTCAAATGAATCGGCATGGATAGATTATATATCCGACCCCTGGCGCAAAGGAAATTCGCGTGTTTATCTTTATTTTAAATAAACAAAAAGCCGCCCGCAGGCGGCTTTGGATAACAACCATCTCAATGCCAGATCCCCAGGACAGCACCTAACAGTACAAAATTCACCAGGTGATTACCAACTTCGATTGCCCAAATTTTAAACCCGTGCCCGGCAAAGAGCTTATTAACGAGATAGGTAGGGGCTACAAACCCCACCCAGAGGAAGATGCCGGTTAAAACGCCACTTACCCCGGTTGCCCCGCCGATGAATTGACCGGTGAAGCTGACGGCAACCGCCATAAAAATCGCCTGCACCAAGCAGGACAGCATGGTTAAAGCCCAAATAAGGTTCATTGAGCCGCTGCCGCCCGGATCCTCCGCATCCGTCTTCCCGATGCCTTTCCACCAGGTTGGGAAAAAAGTGCGGGGATTGTACCAGATAGACCCGCTCACCATGCACAAGATCGTGCAAACTGCCACAGCAAACCAGTTGATCGACAATTGTTCCATAAATTACTCCTTCATTAATAATATCAAACTTCATCCCGCGCACGTCGCAGGGTTGGGATATCCAACTTCCCCATGGCCAGCATGGCCTTCGTAACCCGTTCTGCCCGCTCCGGAGCGGGGTCTGCAAGTAACGCGATCAATTCATCTGGTACCACCTGCCATGTGACACCGAACCGGTCTTCTACCCAGCCGCAGGGACCGGGTTTACCGCCATCGCCAAGGCGCTCCCAATAATGGTCCACCTCTGCCTGATCAGCACAGTGGATCACAAAAGATACCGCCGGGTTGATCTGATAGGTCGGCCCGCCGTTGAGGGCAGTGAACGGTTGGCCATCCAATTCAAAACTGATGGTCATCACGGTACCGGGAACCCCCATTCCGCCTTCTCCATATCGGACAATGTCTGTGATCGCTGCATTCTTAAATGTAGCAATGTAATAATGGACGGCTTCCTCCGCCTGTTGATCGAACCATAGGAACGGGGTCACGTGAGTCATTGCGCTGCCTTTCGGGAAATTTCGGATCTGTGCTTTTGAACACAGAATTCCACGATGCGCTGGATCAACTCATACGGGATGGGCTGGTCGAGCGCGAACTGGATCGTTCCGCGCGATGTCTTGTATGCATCCAACTCAGGCAGGAAATGCTCCACCCCTTCACCACCCGGGAAAAGGGAAACATGGTTGGCGAAACCACCAATATGAACGATATTCTTACCATTCAAGGTAAATGTGGGGATGCCATACCCGATCTTCTGCGCAGCATCCGGCATTGCACGCAGGATGAGAGCCCGCATCTCCTGCAAGATACCCTGTACCTTCTCAGGGTATCCGGCGATATATGCATCGACTGCGGTTGTGCCAATGGTTGGTTCATTCATTCTTCACTCCTGGTCATTTCAAGGATAGCCCATTCATAGCAAGCACCTCGCGGATGACCGCCAGCGCGCTCTGCCCGATACCATGCCAGCTGGCGACTTCCATTTCATTGTACTCTGCCAGATCTGCTAAACTGCGGACACCCTGCTGCAAAATAGCCCGTTGCGCGGGGCTTGCCAGCTGGGAAAGGAGCAGGCTGATATCGCCGCCTGTCGCCGCTGGAACAGATTGACACATTCCTTCCAAAAGTTCCGCCAACTGGGCGGCACAGATGCCCCAGCCTTCGTAGAAACCCATTTGTTCATGGGCTTCACGATCTGCCGAGGACCAATGAGATACCTCAGCTGTGTATAAAGTACCTTCGGGTATGGGTATAAACCGGATATCCACTGTCATCATCGGCTTCTCTGAAGGCTGCCACGCGCTGGTATAGGCGTCTGTGAATACCACGCGTTTTCCAGGATCAATGAGAAGGTAAACACCGGTATTCGGGAATTCCTCCCCCTCTGGATTGCGCATCACGATACGGTTGGATCCACCCGGACGAACATCCAGAACAACTTCGGACGTTGTCCAGGGCCGCGGCGTAAACCATTGCTTTAATAGTTCCGGTTCTGTCCAGGCGCGATACACCAGACCGGGAGGTGCGTGGATCACCCGCTGGATGGAGAGTGTGCGGTCATCTTTTTCTTTTTGTATTCTATTCATACGTTCCTTGTCTTGCCGGTGAAATTCCACCAGTCTATTTGACTCTACCAGTTAACATTTACACCCTCAAGGGGTTGTATCAACTCTATCTTAATTTGAGGATGATATACTATCCATGTGGTATTACTTAACTTTCTCTCCCCCCTGGCAAACCCTGGTGTGATCCGTTTACTTGCCGTCACCGGCACCGGCATCGTGCTGCTCGGTTCCGCCCTGTCTGCCCTTTTCTATCACGGCAAGCTGGGAGAACGGTATTCTCCTTTGAATCACTTCATCTCAGAGCTGGGTGAACGCGGAGTTTCACGGTTGGCCGCAGCTTTCAATCTGGGGTTGGTATTTGGCGGATTGTGCCTGCTGCCGGCGATCATCGGCCTGGGGCTCATGCTGGGTGATCTCTTTGCCTGGTTGGGGATGGCTGCCGGTATTGTTGCCGGAATTAGCCTGGCACTGGTCGGATGCTTTCCTATGGATGCGATTACGCCGCACATCCGCGCGGCAGTCACCTACTTTCGCTCCGGTTTGTTGATGGTATTGCTTTTTTCGCTGGCTATTGCCCTGCAACCCGCAGAAACTGACCGGCTGCATCCGCTTCTCAGCCTGGCCGGGGTGCCATCCATCCTGGCGTTCGGATTTTTTCTGGTATATTCGCGAGTTTCTCTTAAAGTGAAAGATTCCGCCCTGGCTCCACTGGAAAACGACCGCCCGCGCATCTGGGGGCTGGCGATCGCGGAATGGTTGATCTTCCTAACCACCGTACCCTGGCTGCTGGCGATCGGGTTGGGTATTTGAAACAATCTCAATCTGTCTTGATATATGTATGTTTGCTGAAGATCAGACCATCACGAATCGTAAACAGGTAGACCCCGCGCAGATCTTTTTCATCATCTCGCTTCAAGCACCACCGCATCACGCAATGCCATCCAAGACTGTACGCTTCTTCTACGGAAAGATATGCCCCCGGCGCAGCTTTAAAACTTGCCACCAGGTAAGCCTGAATATCCTCTTTCCTGGTATAGATTTTCCCACTGGCTGGTTCCGCTTCGTCAAATAAACAATCAGGGTGCAGCAGGCTGAGTATGCCAGCTGCGTCTCCGGCATTGAAGGCGTCACGGTAGGCTGTTGCCAATCGCAGAGCCACCTCATATTTAGCCAGCGTCGCCGGAGTCATCCTGATCAGCTCTCGCGGTTTAGGCTATTCACTAGCTCGCGCATGTATGCCTGGAACCGTTTATCGTAGGATGATCCATTCTGCTCCCAGGCTTGGATAAAATTGTCCCGCATACAATAATCATGGATATATCCCTGCCAGCCATCCCATTGGACTTTCCTGATCTCGCTGCCTTCCTGCATATACATCAGGTAGGCCCGCTCAAATAGGGATAACAACATCGTGAACGCAATGTCCTCACGCTTTTTATCCTGAGGTGTTGTCTTACGAGAATCCTGGTCAGGGATGTCATAGATATCCAACTCCGGATATTGCAAACAGAGGTTTAAATAATCATAATAGCGGTCATCGAGGGCATCATATACCTGCCAGGCACGCTCTTCCCTTTCTCGCGAACGTTCCAGGGATTCACGCTGTTTTGCCTGGCGGTATTGCCAGATGCCTGCGGGTACCCCCAGCACCACTACAATATACGAAAGCAATTCAAAAATATCTTTTATTCTCTCCAGGTCCACGTCACCTCTTTTATTAATTCATTGTCTGGCATAAAAGCACTTCATGGACACCGGGTGAGTCAACTTATCTGTGTCAGCAATGTATTCGTATCTGTTACCCAGGCAAAACCGAAAGCCAGGTTTAGCAGGGATGACAGGTGCATTTCTTCGGTCACACTGCCGGTGGCATCTGCCATAAAGAACACACGATGGTCGCGGTAATAGGCATCCCGGGTGGTGGATTCACAACACATATTGGTCATAATCCCGGTCATCACAATATCTTCCACCTTGAGCGTTCGCAGAACCGTTTCCAGATCGGTGTTGTAAAATGCGGAGTACCGATGCTTGAGAATGACCTTATCTCCCGGCAAAGGCGCAATGGCAGGATCCACCTCACTCTCCGGGCTGCCTTCCAGGCACATCCCTTTCCACCACCACCCCATGATACCGGCATCCAGTCCATCCGGATGGTGGACATGGCGGGTATAGATGACAGGTCGGTTTGCTTGCCGGAAAGCCGCGATCAAGTGCTTGATATTCCCAATAATGGCTGGTCCACCGCAAGTGTATGTCGGTGATTCCGGGTCTAGAAAAAAGTTCTGCATATCAACGACCATCAAGGCGGATCTATCCAGATGGATATTCATGGCGTGTTCGTTGAACGGAGCGATCTGTTCCATCCACTTGCGTGTCTTCATTTTCAGAGACTCTGCGGTGACATAAGATTCCATTTCGTATCCTTTCGTTGTACCGCTAATTATATGCAGATAACTATCACCGCGGAGGCAGCAAAGACGTGGTTGTAAAATCATACCGGTCGCAACGCTGATGGCAACTTGTAACCTGTAACCTGGTATAACCCAATCCTTCCCTACCCGGGCATACCGATCACCCCGATTTGATCTATTTTATCGGTTGAACTGCCAAGAAGACGCCTTTTTCAGCCAATTCTCGCAGTTGCTGCTTCGGATCCACCCCCACAATACGCAGGACAATCCAAGTATAGGCTTTGTGCTGCCGGGCATACTCTAAGACGATATCTCCTGCCTTTTCTGGTGGCAACAATCGAGCAGTTGCCCGAAACCTTCGCCTTCCCACCTGCGCCTCAAACTCTGGATGTTCTTGAATATTACGGTACCAGTCACATTTATGGCCAAAACCCGCTTCGATATAATATGTATCGCTATTCCTATCATATAGTTGCACATCAACCATGGCGTACCGTTTTTTACCGGAATATCTACCAGTAGTTGTCAGAAGCATCCAGGTTAATCCAAATACCCGTTCCCAACCAGAAAAACCGAGCCTGGCAAAGAACACAGGCGCTCGCATGAATAACCGCAGGCAACCTTTGGGCGGAGTACTGATCTTTTCCTGCATATCTTCCCATCCTAAGTGTTTGCTGGACGCAAATGTTCCTAAAGAATGCAGGCTCGCAGGCACAACTTTCCCTGCGAGCCTTACGAATTAAAGGTTCCCTATTTAACGATCCGCGGATAAGCCCAGATTGCCCAGTCTTGCCCGGATGAACCGTTGGCCATGGCTACCAGTGAGAAAACCACATTCTTGCCAGCCAGGAAAGAAAGGTCCACATCCAGCTCAACCGGTGCATCGGCATATTTCATTGTTCCCTGCGTAAGCAAGGTAAGCGGACCGCCATCCGCGCGGTAGGTCAGCTGGTACTTGTAGTTGCATCCAGCCCCACCTTTCAGGCACCCGAGGGTTGTTCTGAATTTGTACCCCGCTTTGACATCCAGGCCGGGGTATCGCCCGCTGATGACGCCGTCATCCACCCATTGCGGATGGGTCTCGATGGCGACCCGGTTGATGGTGTTGTTGTTCTGCAAGGTTGGGTTATCCGCGCGGACAACGAAACCGCCGGCATCGCCCGTTCCGCCCGGGCAGGGCAGGGCACCAGCTCCGCTCACCCAGCTCGCATCGCAGTAATGGGCAGCAAAGTTATAGACCATTTCAAAACCGGGTATTGTCGCAGGCGGCAGGATCTCGATCTCTACCCAGAAAAGCCCGGAAGCACTATTGCTGATACCGAAGACCGTGCCGGTATCATTGCGTAGACGCCAGTTACCGCGATATGTACCCGGCGCGGCAGGCGCGGTCAACGAGACTGAGATATCCACCGTGGAGCCGGGTGGGACATTATATGGCATGGCAACAGCATTCGGTGCGCCCATCTTGTCACCGCTATCGAAGACGATAGCGTAGCTGGTGTTCCAGGTGCAGGAGCCATCATTTTTCAAACGCCAGGTCTTTGTGAATGTAGCACCGGGGAGGTAATCTTCACCATCCGGTACTGTAATATCCTCGATGAACGATCCTTTATCGCATGGTTTGGGGGTCTGCGTTGGCAGGAAAGTGGCGGTTGGCAGCGGAGTAGAGGTAGGGAGCGGGGTTGAGGTGGGTAAAGGAGTGTAGGTTGGCAGTTCTACTACAGCCGTATCCACAGGCGCGGAGGTAGGCAGGGCGGGTGCAACGCTTGCCATCCCTGCTGAGATCGTTTCGGCTACATGGGTGGCAATGGCATCCCCTCCGGCAGTCGGGGTGGTACTGACGGGCAAATTACAACTGACAGCCACCACGGATATGACCAGGAACATCCAGATGAATCGTTTCATTTTATCTCCTTCTTGATGGAGGCGGTCGAAACAAAGTCTGATAGGCTATAACAACTAAATCCATTATAGACATTTTCAGGAATATTGCATCAGGATGTATCAGGAAATCGAATAACGGAAACGATAACCCTAGCAATATTACTTTTCCTATACGGGAGTAACAACCGAACCTGCCATTAGACAACTGGCAGGTTCGTTGGCAGAACGATATTTATAAAAAAACCCGGGATGCATCAAGGCATCACAGGTTTACGAGAGGCGATGTTTATTCGATCAGATCCTTGCTGAGTTCCTCAAAAGCAGAGCGGATAGTGCTGATCAGCATACGGGCTGATGAGATAATTTGCATCTCGCCAACACCATCATCAAACGGGAGAAAATAATCCGTTAGTAGAATTGATTCATCCGCAAGCATCATGGAGAAACGTGCAAATATTTTCGCATCGTTCATGGCATTCACTACATCAAGCTTCTGCTCGCGGGTAGCCTCTGGCTTGAAACCGTAAATGACTGTGAAAGCGATGACTTTGCTCTTTTCCCTTACCCGGATGAATGTTCGTGAGCCATCCACTTTTACGACAAGGTCATTGTCCTTGTCATAGTATGTTTCATAGAATGCTCTCTTGAAAAGTGCTTCAATTCTTTGAACAGTTACTTCTTCTTCAGGAATAAACGCAGTGTCTGACATTGATGCCTCCATTCATAGATTTGTTTAATTCTACCCGTAATTCGCGATTCCACGAAATTCTACTCAGGAACGGTAATTATGCATATCAGGTATCTAATTACCATACAAGCAATGTGATGATTAACGATCTCTCATTCCTCTTCTTACAGCATCTTCAATTCTCTGCTCATGTACTCTTTCTTTTTCATCTTCAGCAACTGAAATTGCTGCGGCAACAGCTATTGCGGCAGCGAATGTCCCTAATGCAACTACTGTTTCTTTAGCTGTTTGTTTCCTTTCATTAACTAATGTTGTGTGCCAATTTTGAAAATACCCCAAAAATCCTGGATGGCTTTTATTGATTTCTTCGGCTCTTTTGAAACTGTTTTTATTCATCCAGTTCTCGCGTAATAACCATAGTATGGGTTTGCCAAGGATCGAACCACCTAACAAATAGATCATAATAAAGTCTATTGGAGCAGCTATGATCAATTGAAATAAATCAGTCCCCTTTGGGGCGAAAATAGCCGCAATTGGGCCTGCAAAAAAACCAATGATCGCGGTTATCTTTAGCCCTTTAAGGAACATTTTCTTACCGTTATAAGCGTCTTTTGCTTCCTGTTGGATTCCTTTAATAAGGTTTGTGTAATCAATTTCCAGTTGAACCGCATCATCATCGGCTTTTTTTTGGCTGCCGCAGAGACCGCATAATTTACCAACGGAATGCTGTTGGCAATAAAATCGCTGGCAGTGAATTTTATATCCGGTACACTGCCCGATGACGGGGTTCAGACATCCCGGCGACGCGCAACTCACATTAGCCACCATTTTCCTCCTTCTGGTATATCAGGATGTTAGTTCGGAATAAGCGGTGCTCTAATTCTCACCCCTTAAAGACTATATTAATATTATATCGAATGTTATTAAGACCTTCAATAAACAATTGTTTATTTACACCATGATAATATATGGGTTATCTGAGCTTACTTGATTATTGATGCGGCCTGTACTGGAACAGCGGCTTATTTATAAACCTTAAACCCGGAGCACCCCCCGGAAACCTCTGGCACCATAATAGGAATCAGCGCCATTGTGATACACGAAAACATGGTTGTACCGCCGATCCATGAAGAGAGCGCCTCCCAGTTTGCGGATCGGGCCGGGTGTGGCTACCCAACTGGAGGTTTTGGTGTCAAAACTCCCCAGGGTTTGTAAGTACCTGTACTGTTCTTCGTTGAGCAGCTCAATTCCCATATCAGCCGCCCACTCCACTGCATTCGCAGTAGGCTTGAACTGTTTACGCGCATCCAGTGCCGCGCGGTCATAACAGGCATTGCGCCGGCCGGCGGGGCTTTCAGCGGAGCAATCAAAGAACACATATTCGCCAGTATCGAATGCAACGACATCCGGTTCGCCACCGGTTCTTTCCATCTCGCTCAGTGACCAGAGTTTTACTGGATCCGCTTCCAGCCGGGATTGAACATCCACCCAGCTCAACCCAGGATGCCGGGATGTGTTTTCTTCAAAGCGATTATTTAATCCTTCTAACAACTTCTGATCCTGATGGGAAGTACCCATTTAGTCCTCCTTGATTATTCATCTTTAAATCGATCGTACATCTTTCACCAACAATTCCATAAACTGCATATTGTATTCTACCAACGACATTGGCAATGATATAACCAAAGCTTATACCAAAGCTAAGGGTTAGGTTCTGTCATGAACTATTTCTGAATTTAATGCAGCTGTTCGGTCCATATCAAGCACAACATGTTCTTCGAATGCAAAAGGTATGGAACCCCACGAGAAAGAAGATGCTAAGACATCATTTTCTATGCGTGACCTGGAAAGTTCATTTCTCTCCAAGCAGTGTGCGGATTTTTTTAATAAGCATTTTAAGTTCGACCGGCTTGGAGACATACTCGTTTGCGCCGGCTGCCAGGCATAATTTTCGATCTTCAGGCATAGCTAGAGCGGTTAATGCAATGATCGGAATACCCGCAATAAACGCATCCTGGTGCGCGCGGATTTTTCTGGTCGCTTCCAGCCCATCCATCCCCGGCATCTGAATATCCATCAGGATAAGATTTGGGCGAAAATTTTCTGCCAGCCCGATTGCTTCGAATCCACTTAATGCTTTATCAACCCTGAAACCCTGTGTGCTTAGAAAATCACAGAGAGTATTCAGGTTTACTTCATTATCATCAACGACCATAATTCTTTTCGTGGTTATTTGATGCATGATCAACATTACAGATGCAGGGAGTTTATTGCCGGACGTCACCAACTGCAATGCGTGACTAATCTTTTCTGTCGTAAGTGGGCTATGGATAAAGGCATCAGCAATTTCTGTTTGGGTGTTATTTTCAACCGGATCCACCGGGCAAAGTACAATTGGAATGGTTGCTGTTAGTGGATCATCTTTCAAGGTTGATACCAATTCATACCAGGGAATATCTTGAATTCTTGGGTCGATCAAAATGACTTCCGGTTTAACCTCAACAACCTTTTCCACCGCTCGCTTCCCGGATGGCTGTATTACAATCTGTATCCCCAATCCAATCAGGTCATCGGCGATTTTTTCTGGGTTAACCATCAGGCCTTCAGATAATCGGTCGATGCTCAGGATACCTACATTCTTATAATCATCTTCTGCAATGGAGCCTGGTGACCATGGAAGGATTATTGTAAAGCGACTGCCTTCACCCGGTTCACTCACTACAGATATGGTACCCCCATGCAACTCCGCCATATGCTTCACCAACGATAAACCTAAACCAGTACCGGATTGCTGCCGCGCAAGCCTGCTGTCTAATTGGACGAATGGCAGGAAGAGACGCTTGATGTCATCTGAGGATATACCTTGTCCCTTATCCCAGACGGTGAGTAAAACTTTACCAGCCTCCCGGTCTATGCTAATTTCCAGACCGAGCGAGCCACCATTTGGGGTAAATTTCACTGCATTGCTTAAGAGATTCACAAGCATCTGCTTTATCCGGCGGACGTCAGCTTTCACAACCAGGTCATTCGATTCAATCGAAAAACTGAGGTTCTGCCCCTTGCTCTGTGCCAATCCGCGAACCATTTGCATACTGGCCTGGCCAGCCTCCAATAGTGAACAGGCCTCTAAATGTATTTCTAACTTCCCAGCTTCAATTTTGGAAAGGTCCAAAATATCATTGATCAGATCAAGCAGGTGCTTACCACTTGCTTCGATCTGCATTAATGATTTCATTTGGCGGTCATTTAGGTCACCATAGGTGCTCATTTGCATGGCTTCTGCTAAACCCAGTATTCCTGTCAGAGGCGTGCGCAATTCGTGGCTCATGCTTGCAAGGAACTCATCCTTCATTCGCATGGCGCGTTCCAATTCCAGATTGGCTTTGCGTAAGGTGAGTTCTAAATTTTTTCGTTCTGAAATATCTCGTGCCACGCTTTGGATCAATGTAGGATTGCCTGAAGCGTCACGTATCAGTGATAAATTGATCTCAATATCGACGGTTTTACCGTCCATACGAACTAAAGAAAGCTCATAGGTGGATTGCGAGAACCCTTCCAAGAGTTTCTGGATATGCCTTTCTACTGCTTCCATATCCTTCTGTTCGATAAAATCATATACATTCTTGCCGACCAAATCTTTTACAGATGGACACCCGAACATGATGGCGCAACGCTGGTTGACCCGGATGAATGTGAGGCTTGTTACATCTAAAAGGAAAATGGCATCGTTGGATGAATCAAAAAGAGACCTGTATGTTTCTTCTCTCTTCCGTAATTCCGCTTCAGCCCGCTTCCGTTCTGAAAGATCAACCATACTGGACCGGCTCATAATAAAATCACCGTTCTCATTTTTTATGGCGGACGCGTTTAGGAGGACAGGCATTATGGAGCCGTCCTTACGAACAAACTCCACTTCAGATTCACCTATTCTGCCGTGTTCGATTAAATTAGGAAATACTGTCTTGAGGGTCTTTCTACTTTCTTTAGTTAAGAAATCTTTTGCCGGGTGACCGATCATTTCTTTTCGAGTGTAACCAAGCCATACCAACTCAGTCTCGTTGACCATTACATAATTACCATTGATATCCAGTGAGTGATAACCGGCGGGAGCGTTATCATACAGGTCTTGAACTTCTGCTGTCCGCTGCTGAACCCTCTTTTCCAGTTCATCAGAAAGCAGCCGGTATTTTTCTTCACTGGCACGCAACATTTCGATCGCTGCCAGGCGTTCTGTAACATCCCTCAAACTACCCCTGCGGCCGTGGAATGACCCATCCTTACCAAAGACCACCTGGCAGGTATGATTCACCCAGCGGATTTCACCATCTGCAGTAATGATACGGAAATCATGAGAGTAACTTCCGGGTTGAGTGAAACCTTCATGGCTGTGTTCCATGTAAATCGCCTGGTCATCCGGGTGGATGAGACTCCCCAGAAGCAGTGGATTCTGAATAAAATCGCTTCTCTCATAGCCGGTCACACGGCGACAGGATGGGGAGATGTACTTAAGTTCATGGTTCTCATCCAACCAAAATTCCATGTCATAAGTGAAATCTACCACGGTACGCAGGAGTTCTTCATTTAAAGAGAGTGATTCTTCCGCCTTCCTGCGCATGATGATATCAACTACCACCTCACAATAATTCCTAAGAACATCCAGGTCCTGTTCCATGTACAGTTCGGGTTTATTCCCCACACCGACCACAGCAACGACCTTGTTATTCCTCTTTATCGGTATACTGATCAGCCTGCTAATTGGAGCATGACCTTCTGGCAACCCTTTCTTCCTGGAGAGTGATGCGTAATCATTGACGATAAATGGTTCACCGGTACGGATGGGATCAGCCCAAACGCCAGCCTGATCAACAGAATAATGCTGTCCTTTGCCATCAGCTGTACACATGTTCTGGATGGTGTTTGTAGACCAGGCCTGTAATTTGACCGTTACCTGGTCATTATCAACAAAATGGAAGAATCCTATCTGGCTATCCGTTAGTATTTCAGCTTCATCCAGGACTTCACGCATCAAGTCACTAATTTCTATCGCAGAATATGATATTTCGTTTACGTGGAGGATTGCCTTCGTATAGAGGTACGCCTTCTTCTGTATGGTGATGTCGATATGTGTGCCGAACATCCGCAGCGGGTTACCATCGGCATCCCACTGCAGCACCTTACCGCGATCCAACACCCAAACCCATGACCCATTCTTGTGCCGCATACGAGCTTCACATTCATAGAAATCCGATGTTCCATTGAAGTGGGCTTGCAATAATCCTTTAGATACCTTCAAGTCATCCGGGTGGCACAAATCTGTCCAGGTCTGGATGGTAATGGGTTCCAATTCAGACAACTTATATCCAAGTATCTCTGCCCAACGATCATTAAAAACTGTTTCCCCGGTTTGGACATTCCAATCCCATGTGCCGACATCCGCACCCCGGATGGTCAATTCCATCCTTTGCTGATTGTCTTGCATCTGTTTCTTGGTGGAAATGCTTTCGGTAATATCATATACCAGGGAGAACAATAATATTTGCCCATTACTGGTAATCTGGTGAGAACGGACCTCCACGGTGCGAATTTCACCATCCGCCTTTCTATGCGGGAAAATGAAGTAGTTTCGCTCTTCTTTGCTCGCCTTCTGCATTTCTTCTAACACCTGCTCTGGAGGCAGCTGGTTTATATCGTTGATTTTCATGCCTTTGAACTGTTCCCGCGTATACCCGTAGAACTTAACTGCAGCTTCATTAATATCCATGAACGACCCTGAATCGGGGTCGATTAGAAGCATGACAACATTGCTGGAATGGAAGATGGAACGGAACCTTGCTTCACTTTCACGCAAGCTCTTGTCAATTCGTTTTCTAGAAATGACCCCTGCCAGGTGATCTGCAATGGATTGGATCCGTGAGAGGTCTCCTTCTGTCAGGATCCTCTGGCTGACAACTTCGAGGAAGCCTATCACCTTGTGATTATGGATCATAGGTGTGGCGGCACTGGATCTATAACCTACCCGGTCAATTAGGTCTGGCAGAAGCTTTTCTATCTCTTGACGCACTGCTGATGGCCATTCGGCTCCCTTGAGGTACCCGAAAATCCTTTTGATGAGCTCTCTTCTGCTCGTATAAAGTTTCCCCTGCTTGCTAACTTCCAGTTGAATAAAATGATGTTTTCCTTTCATGCTCATCCGGATGGGGGGAATCGGCCTTCCGATCAGGCTTTCGATCTCTCGGGTCATTTCATTGCTAATGGTGCCGCCAAGGAACTGGAATTCACGTTCCTTCTCATCTTCAATAATCAGTGAAATCATCGGGCTATTGAAGGAACTTTTCATTTTTTCGGAAAGTATCCCCACGATCATATCCATGTTTTCATTCTGGTTAGCCGCTATGGTGATCGCATTCAGTAAACTCAGATCATCATTCAGGGTTTGCAGCTGGTTTTTCGCATATTCCTGCGGTGTAATGTCTTGAACAATGCCAACTATCAGGATGGTCTTTCCCGTTTCATCTTTTTCATGCAAGATGTGCTGATGAAGGATCCGTTCCTCGCCATTGTCCTGCCTGATAATCCGATGAAAAAAATTATAATCATCAACCCCTTTCAGGTTCATTTTCGAAATTGACCCTTTAACATAATCCCGGTCATCCGGGTGGACAAAACCTATAAGTGTATCAGTAGTTGGGGTAATACTTTGCGGCTCTATCCCCATTATTCTGAAGACTTCGTTGGTCCAAAATACACCTTTGGTCATCACATCCAGGCGCCAGGTGCCGATATGTGCGATCTTTTGAGAATGCTCCAGTAGATCGCGGTTCTGTTTTATCGCCAGTTGACTCTTTTTTTCCAGGGTTACGTCCGTGGCAAAAGCGCAGTTATACTCGTTTCCATCAATTTCAATAAAATTGTCCTGGATCATAACCGGGAAAGTCTCACCGGTGCTCTTCTTGTGAACTGATTCGAATGTCTGCGTTTTCTTTACGCGTAAATCATTAAAGTATTCCTGCCATTGGTTGGTAGGAAAAGACGGATCCACATCAGATATTGACATGGACAATAAACGATCACGGGTATAGCCTAACGAATCACAACTTGCCTGGTTGACATAAAAGAACTTGCCAGATGAATCCATCCAATACGTGGGGGTATTCATATGGTCTACAGCAAACTGTGTGAATTGAAGAGATTCTTCGATCAATCTTTTTACATGAATATCATAACAATGCCCCATATAGCCAAGGAAAACCCCATTATTAGTAAATCGTGGTGCGCCGAAGTCAACGATCCAGCGATATGTTCCATCTCGATATTTGAGGCGGTATTCCATTTCGAATGGCTCCCGCTTGTCGAAAGAACTTGTATATATCTGTAGACACCGCTGAAAGTCATCCGGGTGGACGCCTTCGGCCCATCCGTTTCCCATTTCCTGCTCCAGGCTGCGACCGGTGAAGCTGAGCCATGTGTCATTAAAAAAATTGCATAGTTTATCCTGTCCCGAAGTCCAGATTAGTGCAGTACCAGAATTAACAAGATCCCGGTATTGTTTTTCTCTTTCCATCAACTCAGATTCCGCTTTTTTTAAATCTGAAATATCCATTTCGGAACCTACCATACGAATGACCTGACCATTCGCTTTGCGTAGCACCACGCCGCGGTCGTGGATCCAGAAATATGAACCGTCTTTTCTTCTTACGCGGTAGTCCGCTTCAAATAAATCCGATTTACCTGCAAAAACCTCCTCCAAATTGGAAATGACCCTGTCTTTATCGTCCGGGTGGATGCCGCTACTCCAGGCATCCTCGGAGTCATCAATATCTTCCGTGGAATATCCCCGCATGTTTTTCCAACCTAATGAGTACCTCACACGCTTGCGCGGCACATCCCAATCCCAGAACCCGCCAATCGCTCCATGCATTTGAAATTGAGCCTCATTATAGTCAAGCCAATCCAATACCGGCTCTCCGTTAGCCATCTCCATGATGGCAATAATTCCAACAGGGAGATTATTCGAATCCCGGCTGGGAGAGGCATTACATTGCGCGAGGAATCTTCCTCCTCCATGTTTCACCATACTCAAAGGTAAACTGCAAGGCTCTCCCGAATAAAAGAGCTGATGGACACAACGGGTGAAATTATCCAGATCGCTGATCTCAACATAATTGCTGAGCGGGGTATTTATTAGCAGTTCACGGGATGAATTCAGTATTTTTTGCGTGCTGGAGTTTATATCCTTTATCAATCCATCTTCGGTGATGACAATTAGCGCAACAGGGGCTAGTTCGTAAATATCCGTTACAGGGTTATTTCCTTTTCCAACAGATCCAACACCAATCGACTGCCGCCCGCTGCCGGAATCCGATTCTTCTCGATCTAAATGGTTTTCATTTTTTTGATTCGTAGGTGATCTCTGCTTTGAGCGCCCTGTGTTGTTCGGTTTATCCTTTTTTATCACGGGTACCTCCGGGATATCCACAAACTAGTGAATTTTATTTCAGTAGGGTCTCTATTATTTGTATGTTTGTTTTATGGTTGACACTGGAAGCACCAGTAGATATTTGCATCGAGGGTTCCTGTTATTAATCTGTAAGCACCTAGTTCTTCCACACAAGATCCCTATCCGTTTTTTAAGGTACACACAAAATTCCGGTCTTGGCGTACGTACATCATTATAGCAATTAAAGATAATGGATATATTAAAGAAATATTACGCAGCAGCCCGATCCAAAGCGATCACTACGGGATAATAGTTTACTATGCGGATACCCCTACCACAACTTGATACCTGATTGAACAAACGATCTATGAACAATGGCAGCTGTTAGCTACGCAGATTCATTGGTGTAGATCATGGATCATACTGCAACAAATCTAGATAGATTTGATAGTCGTCGTTCGAATAACAACAGAATACTACCTCATCGACCTGATCGTAGAGTAGAGTGAATTGTTGAACCACGCTGATAGCGATCTCTGCCGCTTCACGCTGTGGGTAATCAAAGGCGCCGGTACTGATGCAGGGAAATGCAATGGTCCTGACTGAATGCGCCAGGCGATCAGCCTTGCCACTCTTTCGATAAATATTAGGCAGGATGCCGATTGGATCGACCGCCTCGCCCATTTGGCCAGGCGAGCCACTCTATTCATTATTGCACAATACTGGGGTTATGCGCTATCTTTTATTGGGCGGAACCCGCCCGGCTGAGCCAGTCGGAATAAATAATACAATACTTGTTCGGCGCACTTTGCGCTTTACGATTGAAAGCGGCCGCTCCAAAAGACCGTTTCCAGTGACTTCTCAAACCCGACCTTTTCAGCCACTCGCACCGAGCCGACATTATCCCGGTCGCATTCCCAATGGGGAACAATATTTCGATCCAGGCAATACTCGATGAAATGCGCGGCAGTGGCAGCAGCTATGCCTTTACCCTGGTATTCTTCTATCACTTCAATGCCGATCCCGCATTGAGATGTGCTGACATATTCCGCAGTACACCAGCAGATGATCTTTGCATCCAACACGGCAGCGATGCCGAAACCTTTTGCGCGGAATCTGGCCAGTGACGGCCACATCCATTCAACCTCTGCTTTGACATAGCAATTATTCTCCAGTTTCTCTTGCTCCAGAAAATCCGCATCAATCAGTTGGTATTGAATGCCTTCTAAGCCGAGATCTGGGATCGCAACCCCATGTTGCTCCGGGAAAGTATAGAAGTATTTATCTGTTTGGTGGAGCTCAATCCCCCGAAATATTCGTGGGATCGCGTTCTCCAGGGGAGTGGAGAGGGGCTTCACTTTGAAGTAGATCAATTTTTCTTTTACGGCGATATCCCGTATCGTGGTTTGGATCAGTGCAGCCAGTTCATTTTCAATTTCCGGTAACAGCAACTGACCCGAAAAGTAAAAAACGTTGTTGCCTTGATCCCATAGAAGAAAGACATCCTGACTGCCCTGCTGAGGAATGCGCCAGAGTTGGGCTTCGGTATTCCCCTCAAGCACCGCAGCCAACACCATCCCTAATTGGGGGCCGGGGAAATGTGCGGTAAGTTCGCTTATACGGTTTGGTAAAACTTCTTCAATCATGGGATTGGACCTCTAGCGTTTGGACTATCAATCAATTGGAAGGTACGGATACTTTTGGATGTCCTGAATGGATACTTTTTCCGAAGAAACCCTATAACCCTTGCTTCAGGTTCCCGCAATCTTAGGGGGCGTTCCTGGCAATGAAACTTTCAATATCCTTAATAAACTCCATTGTTCCCTGGTCGATCTGTTTTGTTAATGCAGCTGGATCACTAAAATCCGGCTGCTCAACCAAAATATGCTGGACTATACAATCTATGCCCATGGCAGGCTCAACGATCTTATATTTTGTCCATTTGCTCTTTTTCAGGATCAGCCAGTATTTTTCAAGAACCTGTTTATTTTTACCGGACAGCCAGATCTCAAACCTAAAAGTGTCATACAGAAAAACAATAGCGATCTTTAGCTCATGGTCTTTCAACGACCTGGGTATGATAGAAAAATAAGTCATATTCATATATCCGGTATATATGTTCCCAGGCATGGAATATTCCGGATATTTATTTGCGAAGTGATGCTTCAAGCTGGTGATATATTCCAGTAATCCGAGATAGGCTTTCTGTATTACCCCTTTCTCCAACTGGTTTCTAAATTCAATCATACATTCCTGTAACGATCGCATGATCTCTCCAGATCTCTTCTATAAAACTGGATGATTATTCATTTATGATCAGCCAGAATTGCAAACACTTGCATTGATTATCTGAATAATAAATCTGATCAAGTTGAAGTGCTCATTTCAGTCTGTCAACTATTAATTATCTTGCAGTATTTTACTCCCGGTGTTAGTAAACTTATAACCAACCTAACCTGCTCGTCTGATCCTTAACTAAAAAAGGCATTCTCCGGTTTTAGAGAATGCCTTTTTCGACCTATACAATGCTTATCGTGCCACAGCCATCACCGGCCGGAATTTATACCCGTACACCAAAATACCTTCTTTACCGCCATCCTGGCGGATGCGGCGGGTGACCATTTCCACCGGCATGCCGATGGAGACCGGTTCCTGGCCCAGATCGGTGAGTTGGGCGGTAACCACCGGGCCTTCTTCCAGTTTCACAAGCGCCACAGTATAAGGCGCGTTTTCTTCATAACCAGCAGGGGCATCTGAGATGGTGGTGTAGCTATACACCTCACCCCGTCCGCTGAACGAGAATTTTGTTTTGGCATCCTGCCCGCATGCCGGGCAGACATCACGCGGCGGGAAGATCTTCACCTCGCAGTGCGGGCAGACTTCGCCGACCAGGGCATAACGTTGATTTCTATTTCTCCAATAACGTGGAACTTCCATGGTGTATCTCCTTACAATGCCAGTTTACCGGGGAGAGACTCTCAAATGCTATCAGGTTTATTCCCGCATCAGGATGTGTGTGGCTACCGTGGATGCCGGCCCGCCCCAATTTTGCAGCATGGCCACGCGCGCTTCGGGTACCTGGCTACCGCCAGCCTTGCCGCGCAGCTGCAGAACAGCTTCCACAGCCTGGTAAACGCCGACCGCGCCGATCGGGTTGCCGCGGGCTTTGCTGCCACCCAGCGTGCAAATGGGGACGCGTCCGCGCGGAATGATCGAACCGTCCTGCGCCAGCAGCCAGCCCTGGCCCGCAGCTGCAAAACCGGCAGCTTCCAACTGCAACGCGGCGTAGATGGAATAGGCGTCATCCAGTTCGAACAGGTCCACTTCCGCCGGCGAGATACCTGCCTGGCGAAAAGCCCGTTCACTGGAAAGGCGGGCCGCCTGGAAGAGCATTGGGTCGCTGCGGTCGTGCAACGCCAGCGAATCGGTGACCAGGTTCGATGCTGCCACCCGAACCACAGGCATTGCGTAATCAGCCGGCAGCCACTCACGGCGGGTCAATATGACAGCCGCGGCGCCATCTGCTGCTGGGGCGACATCCATCTGGTTGACCGGAGGTGCTACCACCTCGGCCTCATCATAACGCTGCCGCGTGATTGGTTTGCGAAACATGGCATTCGGATTATGAGCGCCGTTGGCATGCGCATTCACAGCAAAACCGGCAAACGCACCGGCAGGCACCTGGTATTGAGCCATATACCGATTCATTACCAACCCGGCCTGCCCGCTGGGTGTCAACCCTGGCATGGCCTCATAGTCGGTATCCATCATCTGCGTCAAAGCGCGGTCTTGCCCGGTCTGCACAGAATCGGTGATCTTTTCCACACCAAGTACGACCACCACGTCCGCCTGGCGTGAAGACACAGCCATCACCCCCAGCCGCAAGGCGGCTCCGCCCGAAGCACCGGATGCTTCCACCGTTGGGGCATCTACACCACTGAGATTCGCCCAATCCGCCACCAGCGCCCCCAGATTCGCCTGGTGTGAGATCGTGGAACCCAGCATATTCCCAATCACCAGCATATCCGGTTGTAGGGACGGAACCTCACTGCGGGCTGCTAAAATCGCCCGGGCGGCATGCGACCGCAGGCTGGTCTCCCAGTGTTCGCCAACCTGTATCTGGCCTATACCAGCAATAACTACATCTTCCAGCATACAGTCCCCTTATTCCGCGAACAGCCGGCGGTAACGGATGTAGGTGCCGTAATCAATTTCGGTACGGCGGGCAATATATTCGCGGGTACGGGTGGCTTTTTCCTGTCTGCCGGTGATCTTATCGGTCACACGCAGAGAGAATGCATCTGAGCCGGCTCCGGAGCCGTAAGATGTGACCAGGATGCGGTCTCCAGGTTTCGCTTCATCCAATATGGCAGAGAGGCCCACGATGGCTGCACCCGCGTAGGTATTGCCAATCTCCGGCGAAAGTAAGCCGGTTTTATTTTGCTCGTTTGTAAAGCCCAGTAGCTGGGCTGCGCGCTGCGGGAACTTTGCATTGGGTTGATGGAAGACGCAATACCGGTAATCCGCCGGTTGACTGCCAAGCCCGCTCATCAGGGTCTTCGCAGCGGATGTAACATGCTCGAAGTACGCCGGGTCTCCGGTAAAGCGCTGCGCATGGGAGGGGTACCGTTCATCCGCCCGGCGCCAGAAATCCGGCGTGTCGGTCACAAAGGAATAGCTGCCTTCGATCTCTGCCAGCGCTTCTGCGGCAGGGCCCAGAATATAGGCTGCGCCACCTGCGGCTGCTGTATATTCCAGATCATCCCCCGGTCGCCCCTGGGCTGTATCCATGCCGATTGCCAGCGCGTAACGCCCCATGCCTGCACCGATCATCGCAATGGCAGCCACCATCGCTTCGGTTCCGGCTTTACAGGCAAATTCCCAATCGCCTGCCTGAATATGGGGCACTGCTCCGATAGCTTCCGCAACCAGGGTGGAGGTCGGTTTAACTGAATATGGGTGTGACTCGGAACCAACCCAGACGGCGCGTAATTCATCCGCGCAGATGCCGGCGCGTGCCAGCGCATTGCGGGCAGCTTCTATGGACATGGTAACCACATCCTCATCCAGCCCGGGTACAGATTTCTCCTTTACCGGACCGGGGCGGGCTCCACCCACCCAGATGCGCGAAACTTCAGTGTTCGGCAGCCGGTAACGCGGGATGTACGCGCCATAACCAATGATGCCCACAGGTAATTTTGGTTTCAACACCAGGGATTGCGGTTTATCTTCCATCACGATCGATTCCATTCTTCCAGTATCTGTTTTGCCCGTTCAATATTAATCTTCTTTTCTCGCACCATGGCTTCAGCCAGGCGGTGCGCCAGTTCGCCCTCAGCGCCGGCAGACATAGCCACCTGGCGGGCGTGCAAGTTCATGTGGCCCCGCTGAATACCCTCCGTTGCCAGGGCACGCAAGGCTGCCAGGTTTTGAGCCAGCCCGACTGACACCAGTATCTCAGCCAAGTCACGGCTGGATCTCACATTCATCAGGCGCAAGGCAGCCTGAGCGCCGGGATGTACCCGTGTGGCACCGCCAACAATACCAATCGCCATTGGCATTTCCAACTCACCCACCAAATTGCCAGTTTCATCACTGCTCCAGCTTGAAAGGCTGGTGTAGCGGCTATCACGGGTAGCGGCGTATGCGTGTGCGCCGGCTTCGATCGCCCGCCAGTCATTGGCAGTAGCCATCACCACTGCATCAATACCATTCATGATGCCCTTATTGCTGGTGGCAGCCCGGTAAGGGTCCACCGCAGCAAAGGCATAGGCAGCGATGATGCCATCCCGCACTTCCTCACCGGAGAAATCCTCAAAAGCAAGGTCCTGTGGGCGGATGCGGCAGACGGCTTTTGCCAGACGCCTGTCGGCAAGATTGGAAAGGATCCGCAGGTGGACTTTTCCGCCGGTGATGGCTTCCACGCGCGGAGCCATGCGTTCCACAATGGTATTGATGGCGTTCGCACCCATCGCGTCCCGTACATCTACCAGAAAATGAACCACCAGGAAGGGGCCGACCGGCGAGTCTTGAAACTCGCGCACCTGTATCTCACGCGGGCCCCCACCCAACCGCACCAGCACCGGGTCGATCGTCGCGGCTTCAGTCAGCAGCTCCTGGCTTCTGGCGCGGATGGCGCGTGCTGCTTCCGCCATATCCGGCACGTGAAGGACTTGCATCTGGCCAATCATCACCGGGTCGCTGGTTGTGGCCGTAAAACCGCCATTCGCGGCGACTAGTTTAGCCATGAAGGATGCGCCAGCCACAATGGACGGCTCTTCCACCACCATCGGCACCAGCACTTCCCGACCGTTGATCACGAAATTACGGGCAATGCCAAGCGGCAGGCTGTACAGGCCGACAACATTCTCGATCATGCCTTCTGCCTGTGTCCGTGTCAGCCCGGGGATACCGCACAGGTCATCCAGGGTTTCATCATCCAACCCGGACCACTTCTGCAGCATTTCACGGCGTTCTTCCATGCTGAGTTCATAAAATTTAGGGTTTGTTCCTTTTACCATGTACTCTTCTCCATGCAGTCTTACTATAATCACGTGGATATATCAAAAGCTATCAAATTCCAACCGGATGCTTGCGCAAAATCCATGACACCCGCGGTTGCTGTTTTTCGGGTAAAATTAAGTTTCAATATGAACCCCCTCACTCATCACCAACTGGAAAACCGACTGGCAGCCCTGCATGATGCCAGCCTGGAACTGGTCAAAGAGATCTCACTGGATTCTCTGCTGGAGCGCATTGCGCGGCTGGCATGCAACCAGGTGAATGCCTCTTACGCCGCGGTTGGTGTGGTGGATGAAAATGACCGCGTGGTGAAATTCCTACAGGTGCAGAATACCCCCGAACCGGTACCGGAAGAAGGCGGGCTGCCGCGCCGCCTGGAATGGCTTAGCGAACTGACGATTGCTCCGGAACCGGTACGCATCTCCATCCACTCGACCCGCGAGGAAACCGGCCTGCTGGCATCGTTACCCGGCACCACATCCTTACTCGGCCTGGCCATGCGATCCGGTGAGCGCGTTCTCGGGCAGATCTACCTGATCGACAAGCTGGAAGAAACCGAATTTACTGAATCGGATCAGAAGGTTATCGAAACCCTGGCAGCTTATGCCTCGGTGGCCATCTTCAATGCCCGCCTGTATCAGGAGATCAACGAACGCGACACCGCGCTAACCCGCCGCAATGCAGACCTGGCGCTGCTGAATGACCTGGCATCCACACTGGCTTCTTCATTGGATATCAACGAGATCCTTGAAAAGGCATTGAACCATGTCATGGCCAGCCAGCGAATTAATGTGGGCGAGGTCTTTGTTGTTGATGATACCGGTAAATCCCTGGTGTTGATGCATTCCATGGGCTACCCAGACGGCAGCCTTTGGATCAAAGATAAATTTGCTTTCGGTGAAGGCCCCATTGGTATCACGGCGGAGCTTGGCCTGCCACAGGTCAACGAACTGCGGGGAAAGCCAGAAACTTTTCTTAAACCCGCAGTGCAATCCACCTGTCTAAATCAGGTCGCCTGCTTCCCGATCGCCAGCCGCAGCGGATTAGCCGGTGTTCTTTCCATTGCCACCTGCCAGGATAAATTCCTGGATGAGCAGGAAGCGCAGCTATACACAGCCATCGGTGCCTGGGTTGGCACTGCCATAGATAACGTGCGCTTATTCTCGCAGGGCAGAAGGTTGGCCATTCTCGAAGAACGCGAACGCATCGGTATGGACCTGCATGATGGGGTCATCCAGTCCATCTATGCTGTCGGGCTGACACTTGAACATGCCAGGCTGCTGCTGCCGGATGATCCCACCCAATCGCGCGCGCGGATAGACCACGCGATCGATGACCTCAACCATACCATCCGCGACATACGCGCCTATATCCTCGACCTGCGTCCGCGGCAATTGAATGAAGAGAACCTGATGCACGGCATGGGCCGCCTGATTGCTGAGTTCAAAGCGAATGCCCGTGTTGAGATCACTCTCGAAGGGCCGGATGCCGGGTACCCCAAACTACCGCAGGTACAGGCGCTGGCTCTCTTTCACATCTGCCAGGAAGCGCTGGCAAACATTGCCAAGCATGCCCACGCCAGTGAGGTCAAGGTAACCCTGTGGAATTCACCGGATAGGATCCTGCTGGAAGTGCGGGATGACGGCCGCGGTTTTGACCAGCAAAAAACCCGCATGACCCTGGGCCACGGGTTGGCCAACATCTACACCCGCGCGCGGAATGCCGGCGGGGATGTTGAGATCACCTCGGAACCCGGGGATGGTACTACCATCCTGGCATGGGTGCCGTTCAAGGATGCAGCCTGATGCAATCGGATCCCATCACCGGTGGTGAACGCTCGCAATATGTACAGCGGGAATTTTCGGCGATCGCCCGGCGGTATGAACTGATGAACCAACTCATGACCTTCGGCCAGGTGAATCGCCTGCGCCGTGCTGCCATCCACCGGCTGCACATTAAACCCGGTGCTGTTATTTTGGATCACGGCGCTGGCAGCGGACAGATCTCGCGCCTTCTGATCAAAGAACACCCGAAGACCCGGGTGATTGCCTCGGATTTCAATGCAGAGATGATTCTTTCGGATGGTTTGCGCGGGAATCTACCCTTCACACTATCCGATGCCCGTTTCCTCCCCTTCGAGGATACCTGTTTCGACGGCTATATCTGCGGATACCTGCTGCGCAATATCAGCGATTATCCGGTGGCACTGAAAGAAGTACTGCGGGTGTTGAAACCGGGTGGATATTTTGTCTCCCTCGATACCACTCCACCTGCCGCCAACCTGCTGCGTCCATTCATCTGGTTGTACATGCGCATCATGATCCCACTGATGGGTGCGCTGATCACAGGGCGGTGGCGTGCATACAGCTACCTCATCCGTTCCAGCGAAAAGTTTTCCACAGCGGTGGAACTGCAACAGGCTCTGGATAATGCCGGGCTGGTGGAAACCGGTTTTGAGAAACGATTATTCGGTACCCTGGCCATTCACTGGGGCCGTAAACCCAACCTTACGGAGTGAACCAAATGCCCGCCAACACACTCAGCCCCAGCGCTCAAAAAGTAGCAAACGCGCTGCAAGAGCTAGGTATTCTCTGCCAGATAGTTGAACTACCTCAATCCACTCGCACAGCTCCAGATGCCGCTGCTGCGGTTGGTTGCTCAGTCGGCCAGATCGTCAAGTCGCTTATCTTTCGCGGATGCAGCAGCCGGCAGGCGTACCTGTTCCTGGTGAGCGGCAGTAACCGGCTTGACGAAACAATGATGGCTGCTTTACTTGGCGAAAAGATCGAGCGGGCAGATCCGGCTTTCGTCCGCGAACAGACCGGCTTCGCGATCGGCGGTGTCGCGCCGCTGGGTTTTCCATCACCACTAAAAACTTTGATGGATATTGACCTATTTCAATACAAGGATGTCTGGGCGGCAGCCGGAACGCCGAATGCCGTTTTCCGGATCGAGCCGCAGCATTTGCTGGATGCCTGCCATGCCATCCGCGTAAAGGTATGTTGAGCTATGACAAAACTAGAAACAACTCCCCGTGATCTGGAAAAGGCCGCTCTGCGCGGTGAGCCATCCTATGTCTGGCGAGCCGGGCAAGAACGCCGGCTGCAAATGATCCTGGATGCTGCCGGTGACCGCATCCACGGCAGTGTGCTGGAAGATGGCTGCGGCGTCGGGATGTATATGCAGCATCTGAGCTCCCGTAGCGGTAAGCTGGTAGGGTTGGACTTTGACCGGGAACGGACGCGTGATACCCGCGCCCTGGGACTGGACGTAGTGAATGCCGCGGGTGAACATCTGCCCTTTCTCTCTGAGGCTTTTGACCTCATCTTCAGCAATGAGGTGATCGAACACGTAGCGGATGACCGGCAGGCGATTGCTGAGATGGCACGCACCTTAAAGCCCGGTGGCCGCCTGGTCCTTTTCTGCCCCAATGCCGGCTATCCGGTGGAAACCCATGGCGTTTACTGGAAAGGCAACTATCATTTCGGCAATATCCCGCTGATAAACTACCTGCCAACCCGGCTGCGTAACCGGCTGGCACCGCATGTCCGGGTTTACAGCCGTCGCAGCTTGCAGCAGCTCTTTCTAAACTTGCCAGTGCGCATCATCCACCGCGGCATCATCTTTGGCGGCTACGATAATATCATCGCGCGGCTGGGATACCCCGGCAAGGTGCTACGCTCATTGCTGCAGTTACTCGAGCGCACACCCCTGCGCTGGTTTGGCTTGAGCCATTTCTGGGTAATTGAAAAAATATGAACAGAAGATCCCCGATGAGAACTCATCGGGGATCTTCTAAAAGAGGAGAAACGGAAGCTTATTCCGGTTTTGGTTCTTCCTTGCCGTAATTGATGGCAGCCATCTGGCGGTAGAGCTCAAGTCGGCGGCGGGTATCATCTGTTGCCTGCTTCATCAACACTTCCGCACGGGCTTCATCGGTCTGCAGCAGCATGCGATAACGGGTCTCATTATACGCATATTCCTGGAAGGTCATGGTGGGTTCCTTGCTGTCGATAGTCAGCGGGTTTTTACCCTGTTCCACCAGGTCGGGGTTGTAGCGATAGAGCGGCCAGTAACCCGAAGCGACAGCGCCGCGTTGTTGTTCCAGGCCTTTGACCATATCGATACCGTGGGCAATGCAGTGGCTGTAAGCAATGATGATGGACGGGCCGTCATAAGCCTCTGCCTCGAGGAAAGCTTTGAGCGTGTGCTGGTCGTTGGATCCCATGGCAACCTGTGCCACGTAGACACTGCCGTATGCCATGGCAATCAGGCCCAGATCCTTCTTGGCAAGACCTTTACCCTTGGCAGCGAACTTGGCGACAGCCGCACGGGGTGTGGATTTAGATGCTTGTCCGCCTGTGTTGGAATATACTTCGGTATCCAGCACCAGAATGTTCACATTACGTCCAGAAGCCAAGACATGGTCCAGGCCACCGTAACCAATATCATAAGCCCAGCCATCACCGCCAATGATCCAGACGCTCTTCTTGACAAGGCTCTCTGCCAGAGAAAGCAGGTTGCGCGCCTTCGGGTCATCCATTTTGCGCAGTTTTTCGCTGAGAAGTTCGACGTTCTTGCGCTGTGTGAGGATGCCCACCTCATTGCTTTGATCCTGGGTCAGCAGGCTGTTCACCAGCTCAGGGTCCAACCCGGCCTGCAAAGATTGCAGCAGTTCACGCGCCAATTCATTGTGCTTATCCACGGTCAAACGCATACCCAGGCCAAATTCCGCGTTATCTTCAAAGAGGGAATTGGACCAGCTGGGGCCGCGTCCATCGCGGTTATGCGACCACGGAGTGGTTGGCAGGTTCCCGCCGTAGATGGAAGAGCAGCCGGTGGCATTGGCCACTATGGTGCGTTCGCCAAACAACTGGGTGACCAGTTTGATGTAGGGTGTCTCGCCGCAGCCGGCGCAAGCACCAGAGAACTCGAACAGAGGTTGCAACAGCTGGCTGTTCTTGATGGTACCGGGATTGAAGAGGGTGCGGTCCACTTCCGGCAGATCGAGGAAGAAATCCCAGTTCTTGCTTTCGGGCTGGCGTAATGGCAACTGCTCCGCCATATTAAGAGCCTTACGTCCGGGGGTTACTTTATCGCGAGCCGGGCAGGCATCCACGCAGAGGGTACAGCCGGTGCAATCTTCCGGTGCCACCTGGATGGTGAATTTAGTGCCAGGCAGCTCCTTGAATTTTGCATCTATGGATTTGAAGGTTTCAGGAGCACCTTCCAGATGCTGGGGGTCGTACACCTTTTGACGGATGACAGCATGCGGGCAGACAATGACGCATTTGCCACACTGGATGCACAGATCCGGTTCCCAGACAGGGATCTCAAGAGCCAGGTTGCGTTTTTCATATTGGGATGTGCCGGTTGGGAAGGTGCCATCTGCGGGCATGGCGGATACCGGCAGGTCTTCACCCTCGAAGACCACGATCTTCCCGAGAACATCACGAACAAAAGCCGGCGCGTTGGCGCTGACTGCCGCACGGCGATGCAGCGTTCCGACGGTCGCCGCGGGTACTTTCACCTGTTCCAGGTGAGCCAGAGTGTGGTCTACTGCCTCAAAGTTGCGCTGAACAACGGCATCACCGCGTTTACCATAAGTCTTCTTTATGGCTTTCTTGATCTCAGCGATCGCTTCATCCCTGGGTAGGATACCGGAAATGGCAAAGAAACAGGTTTGCATGATGGTGTTTACACGATTGCCCATGCCTGTTGCTTCTGCGATTTTGTAGCCATCAATCACAAAGAACTTCAGCTTTTTCTGGATGATATCCAGCTGTACTTCCTGCGGGAGATGTTCCCAGACTTCATCGGCATTATAAGCCGAGTTGAGCAGGAAAGTACCGCCAGGGGCGGCATATTTGAGCATATCGAAGCGCTCCAGGAAGGAGAACTGGTGGCATGCAACGAACTGCGCCTGGCTGATGAGGTAAGGAGCCTTGACCGGGGTAGGACCGAAACGCAGGTGTGAAATGGTCACAGTGCCGGCTTTCTTTGAGTCGTACACAAAGTAGCCCTGCGCGTAATTATCGGTCTCTTCCCCGATGATCTTGATGGAGTTCTTATTGGCTCCGACCGTGCCATCCGATCCCAGCCCGAAGAACAGGCAGCGGACCGTCTTCTCATCCTCAATGGAAAAACTCTTGTCATAATCCAGCGAGGTGTGGGTGACATCATCATTGATACCGACGGTGAAGTGATTTTTAGGGTCGGTTTTCTTTAATTCATCAAAGACTGCACGGGCCATGGCCGGAGTGAATTCTTTGGACGAAAGGCCGTAACGGCCGCCGATTAATACCGGCATGGCTTTGAAGGGTGCTTTACCTGCAGCTACCAGCTCATTCAACGCAGAAACAACATCAAGATACAGCGGTTCCCCTGCTGATCCGGGTTCCTTGGTGCGATCCAGGATCGCGATGCTGCGGGTAGTAGCTGGTAAAGCGCCGACAAAATCGGCTGCTGAGAAGGGGCGGTATAAGCGGACATTCAACACGCCAACCTTTTCGCCGTGGCTGTTGAGATAACGGGCTGTTTCTGAAGCTGTCTCCGCGCCAGAGCACATGACCACAACCACGCGGTCCGCATCTGGAGCGCCGGAGTATTCATAGATATGGTACTGCCGACCGGTGAGTTTGGCGAACTGATCCATGGAGCGCTGCACAATACCCGGCACCGCCAGGTAAAAGCGGTTCACCGTCTCACGACCCTGGAAATAAACATCCGGGTTCTGAGCAGAGCCGCGCATTACAGGGTGATCTGGTGACAGGCCACGCTGGCGGTGTTCGATTACCAGCCGGTCGTCGATTAAGGCGCGGATGGTTTCGTCATCCACCAGCTCGATCTTATTCACTTCTGCGGAGGTGCGGAAGCCGTCAAAGAAATGCATGAATGGCACACGGGATTGCAGAGTGGCTGAATGTGCAATCAGCGCCATGTCCGGGGCTTCTTGCACACTGGCCGAGGTGAGCATGGCGAAACCGGTGCTGCGGGCAGCCATCACATCGGAATGGTCACCGAAGATGGACAGCGCCTGTGCCGCCAGTGAACGGGCGGACACATGGAACACGGTGGAGGTCAGTTCGCCGGCGATCTTGAACATATTGGGGATCATCAGCAATAAACCCTGCGATGCCGTAAAGGTCGTGCTGAGCGCACCGGCCTGCAAAGCACCGTGGACAGCGCCGGCAGCGCCGCCTTCTGATTGCATTTCCACCACCATGGGAACCGTGCCCCAGAGGTTGGGTTTGGCCGCCGCCGCCCAGGCATCGGAGAATTCTCCCATGCTGGATGAAGGCGTGATCGGGTAAATTGCGATTACCTCGCTCGACTTATACGCAACAGAGGCTACCGCCTCGTTGGCGTCTGTGGTGATCATTTGCTTTTTCATGGTTTGCTCCATTGTTTAGGATATCCGCGACCTGCCAGGCAGGGCGATTACGGTTTGTTTAGACAACGCTCAACAGGTAAGATTACTCTTGATTATAGAATGTTTTTAGTATATTTCGTCATATAACGTTAGGCGAAATATCATATAGATCTTCGCAAGCTCAATTCTATCAGCCATAGATAACTCTACTAACAATTCACACGAATGACACATCAATGTATCAGATGGCATTGTTTACCGCTTCCCGGGGATATGGAAATGGATCTAGGAGAAGAAATGGAAAAAACCTCTTGACACTGTCAATGTTGTTATAACATGGTATAATTCTCTCAGGAATTGTTATAACATCTTATAACACTGACAAAATAAATGGCAGACTTTTATACCGTAAAACAGCTTCAGGACCTGCTCAAGGTGGATCGCATCACCATCTACCGCATGCTGCAGGATGGCCGCCTCAAGGGTGTCAAGATCGGCCACCAGTGGCGTTTCAGCCAGGCGGATGTACACAACCTGTTGGGGGGAGTGAGCGATAATCCCGCCACGTCGTCTGAAGCGGGGAGCGAGATTTCCACTACGCTTCCGGTACATTGCATACAAACCATCCAGAACCTTTATTCGAACATTAGCCAGATGACAGCCCTGGTGGTGGACATGCAGGGCATGCCCCTGACCACCATCAGCGCTCCCTGTCGTTTCTGTGCCACCATCAATAGCAGCACCGCGGGGGCAGCAGCCTGCCGCGCCGCTTGGCGTCAGATGGCTGGCGATTGCCGCGAACGCAGTCAGGTGTTCACCTGCCATGCGGGTTTGAACTATTCCGCTGCGCCGGTATTTGACCAGGGGGTTCAGATCGGCGCATTCATTACCGGCGGTTTTTACCTGCTACTGCCCGATCGATACGAAGAAAGTGAACGGGTTGAAAAACTGGCTGCCCGCTACAAGCTATCCGCCGGGCAATTGCAGGACCAGGTGACTGAAGTGACGGCCATCCCCGCCGACCGGCGAGCTGCGGTCGAAACCTGGCCACGCGCTGCCGCATTGGCCGTCCAATCCATTCTGGATGAACGCATCGGGTTGATCTCCCGTTTGCAAAAGATCGCCAATCTCACCCAATTTTAGGAGAACGCATGAAGACATTACTTGTATTAGGTGCAGGTACCGCCGGAACCATGATCGCGAAGAAGATGGCCAGTAAACTGGACAAGAACCAATGGAAGGTCATCCTCGTAGACAAGGATACCAAGCATTATTATCAGCCTGGGTTCCTTTTCGTTCCCTTCGGTAAATACGAGGAGAAACACGTGATCAAGAACAACCGGCAGTACATTCCGGCTGGTATTGAATACGTCATCTCCAATATTGAACTCATTGAACCGGATGCCAATCAGGTTCGGTTGACCCTGGATAACCGTGTGATCAAGTACGATTACCTGATCGTTGCCACTGGTTGCGATATTCACCCTGAGGAAACTGAAGGCCTGAAGGGCGAAGGTTGGCGCAAGAACATCTTTGACTTCTACACCTACGATGGCGCGGCTGCCCTGCGTAAATTCCTGGATCGCTGGGAAGGCGGGCGGATGGTCGTGAACGTTGTTGAGAACCCGATCAAGTGCCCGGTCGCCCCGCTGGAATTCCTTTTCCTGGCAGATTGGGTCTTCACCCAGCGCGGTATTCGCAACAAAGTAGAACTTGTTTACGCAACCCCCTTGCCGGGTGCTTTCACCAAACCCAAGGCTTCTGCTGCTCTCGGCGCGCTGCTGGCTCGCAAGAACATCCAGATTGAAGCAGACTATAACATCGGCGAGGTCGATCCGGTCAATAATGTCATCAAAAGCTATGATGAACGTGAAGTGCCGTATGACCTGCTGGTATCCATCCCGACCAATAAAGGCTCGGATCTAATCAAACGCTCCGGTATGGGCGATGCGCTGAACTTCATCCCCACCGATAAACACACGCTGCAGTCCACCAAGTGGCAGAATGTCTGGGTTACAGGCGATGCCACCAACATCCCTGCGTCTAAAGCGGGTGCGACCATCCACTTCCAGATGGAAACCGTGGTAGAAAACATGCTGGCTCACATTCACGGCAAAGAAATGCACAGCAAATTTGACGGGCACGCCACCTGCTATATTGAAACCGGCTTCAACAAGGCTACCTTGATCGATTTCAGCTATGATCAGGAACCGCTGCCGGGAATGTACCCGATGCCGCTGGTAGGACCTTTTACCCTGCTGGGCGAATCTACCATCAACCATATCGGTAAACTGGCATTCCGCTACCTGTACTGGGACCTGATGATGCGGGGTATTGAAGTTCCGCTTCCCAGCCAGTTCAGCATGGCCGGCAAAAAGAAATAATCATTTTCCAACCTCTTGAAAGGAGAATAGAATGGCAACAAAAAAGGTAAAAGGCGTAGCTTACGAAGTAAATGATGAAGGCTTCCTGGTGGATCCCACAACGTGGACAAAAGAGTACGCGGTGGAAGCTGCAAAAGAAGAAGGTCTTGAAGAGTTGACCGAAACACACTGGAAGGTGATCGATTTTGCCCGCCAGAGTGCCGCTACTGCCGGTGGTGCTTCACCCACCCTGCGTACCATCACCGATGGTGCCGCGATCACCACCAAAGACCTCTTTGCGCTCTTCCCGAAAGGCCCGGCCAAGAAAGTCGCCAAGATCGCCGGCCTGAAGAAACCCGAAGGCTGTGTATAAACCTGCTTCGGCAGTAACCGACATCAACGATCAAAGGAGATTTTGAAATGGCTAAAGAACAACCACGCAAGATCGCATTTATCTGCTCCAAGGGCAACCTGGATATGGCCTACCCCGCTCTGGTAATGGGCTGGGCAGCTCTGGGTAATGGCATTGAAGTGACCATCTTCTTCACGTTCTGGGGTATGGACATGATCAACAAAGCCCGCGTTGACCACCTGGAAATTCCTCCCGTTGCGAATTCCAGCATGAAAATGAACCTGATGGGCGTACCCGGCTACATCGGCATCCCGCAGTTCATGGGTGCTTTCCCCGGCATGACCGCATTTGCCACTCACTTGATGCACAAGAAAATGGAAGATCTCAAGGTTCCGCCCGTCCGCGAATATCTGCAGATGCTGGTGGATGGCGGCGCGAAACTCTTCGCCTGCAAGATGTCTGTTGATATGATGGGCCTGAAGAAAGAAGACTTCATCGATGGTGTTCAGGATATCGTCACCGCTGGTGATTTCATGGATATGACCGACGGCGCTCAGATCATCTTCATCTAAACTATCTGGCTAAGGATTGAAAGAGGCTGATCTTATGGATCAGCCTCTTTTTTGTACACACAAGAAAATACCCCTTCCAATTGTTCCGGAAGGGGTATTCATTCGTAGATCATTCTTCGATCGGGGCTTCGTTCGGTTTTTTGGCTCGATACACGATCCGCCCGCGGGTCAGGTCATAAGGTGACATCTCCACACGGACATGATCTCCCAACAATATGCGAATATAATACTTGCGCATTCTGCCGGACAGGTACGCCAGTACCTCATGCCCATTTTCAAGGCGCACGCGGAACTGTGTACCCGGGAGGGCTTCAACGATCCTGCCATCCACCTGTATCTTATCTTCTTCTTTTGCCATACCTACCTCCGACCCTGATCTGAACGGACCAGAGATCTCTTCTTACGCCACATCATACTCTCTGGTGAATGAGCGCCGTTTGAGGCGGCGGGTTGCTTTCTTCTTTTCGATGCGGCGCTGTTCACTCTTGGAAATGAACCAGCGTTTTCGGCGGACTGTGCTGAGCACACCGCTCTTTACGACTTTTTTACGGAAACGGCGCAGGAGCTGGTCCTGCGATTCGTTGGGTCGAATTACAACTGTTGCCATTTTCTCTCACCTCCCTTCAAAAGGGATAAAAAACCTCGGTGGACGCTTTCGCACCGAGGTATGTTTTGCCTGTGCAAGAATCACCCAGATGTTCCTATACGTCCTCCAATGAATGCCACCGCGAACATATGATGGTAATAAACCGAACTGATTATACCTTAATACACGGTTAATATCCAACGATTTATGGATCTGGTTAATGCCAGCATCTCGCCATTTATATCTATTAATAATTACTACTGTGACAATTCTGCCCTAATTACGGGAAAACCTGACCGCAGAGAGGTTTCAAACAATTATTATGGAAGTATGAGTATCAAATCCCATTTACGAATCAGCCGCAACAACGATAAACTTGCTTTTCTGTTGGATAAATCGCGAGATACTATTGAACAACGGTGCCAAATAGCGCTCCGATGCCGGCAGTGATCGCCATGGCCAGTAATCCCCAGAATGTGACCCGTAATGCCCCTTTTAGCACACCCGCGCCGCCGGTTCTGGCAGCCATGCCGCCCATCAAAGCGAGAAATAACAGTGAGCCAGCTGCCACAATAGGGATGATGGACTTTATTGGGCTCAGTAATACCAGCAGGAGGGGCATGGCAGCCCCCACGGCGAAGGTTGCTGCCGATGCAACAGCTGCCTGGATGGGGCGGGCAGTGTGGATCTCGGTTAATCCCAGTTCATCCCGCGCATGCGAAGCCAGCGCATCCACCTCTGTGAATTTGAGAGCTACTTTCCTGGCAAGAGGCTCATCCAGCCCACGCTTGACATAGATCTGAGTTAATTCATTTAACTCGTTATCGGCATCGGTTGCCAACTCGCGGCGCTCGCGCTCCAGGTCTGCTTTTTCTGTATCCGCCTGGGAGCTGACAGAAACATATTCCCCGGCGGCCATAGACATGGCTCCAGCCACCAGCCCAGCCACTCCGGCGATCAGGACTGCCTGTTTCCCGGCTTGCGAAGCTGCAACCCCAAGCACCAAGCTGGCAGTGGAAACGATGCCATCATTGGCACCCAAGACAGCAGCGCGCAGCCAGCCGATGCGCTCCGCGTAATGACGTTCAATATGAACCGGCATAGGTACACCTCAATATTATGAAAGATAAATGTATTGTAGCAGGAATATTTTACCCGACCCTACGCTGGTATCGGGAAGTGATCTGCTTTAATTGTGAAGGTGAGAAACAAGAGGACAGACCACTAAAAAGCACCCTGGTCAGTCCTCCATCTTAATTTCTTGGTAATAATCAATACACATGGGGTAAAATTGCGCGTATTAACTTAGCCTGAAGGAAGTAGATAATAGACCCATGCCCTCAAATGCCAACCTTTCCGTGAATGTGTTCAATCATACCTTCCGCAACCCGGTGATCCCTGCTGCGGGGCCTAATGTTGGCTCCGGTGAGATGGTCCGCCGGACAGCGGAAGGCGGTGCCGGCGGCCTGCTGGCAAAAACGATTTCCAGCATTGCCGCTCCGGTTCCCCATCCCAATATGGTGCGGATGGGTAAGGACAGTCTGTTGAACACAGAATTGTGGAGCGAACTTTCTCCCGAACAGTGGTTCGACCACGAATATGATATTGCTCTGGCTGCTGCCAGGGAACACGGTTTACCGCTCATCGCGAGCATTGGCTACACCGCTGAAGAACTGGCATCTCTGGCACCCCGGCTGGAAGCGATTGGGATCGATATCATTGAATTCTCCATCCATTATCTGGACGCGCAGAAACTGATTGATACAGCCCGTGCCTTGCGTAACGCGGTTTCGATACCGATAGTGGCAAAACTCAGCCCACACGCCGGGGACCTTGGGGAAATTGCCCGGGTGCTGGAGCCCTATGTGGATGGTTTTGCCTGCATCAACAGTTTTGGCCCCACGTTGATGATTGACATTGAACACGCCCAACCACTCCTTGGGTCCAAATTCGGCTTTGGCTGGCTTTCGGGTGCAGCGCTCAAACCACTGGCCCTGCGTTCAGTCTTCGAAGTTGCCCGGGTGACGAGCAAGCCGGTGATCGCTGTGGGTGGAGTCTCCCGCGGTGAGGATCTGATCGAATACTTTATGGCAGGCGCATCCCTGGTAGGGGTCTGCACAGCTGCATTATTGAATGGCGCAAAAGTATACGGGAAGATCGCGGATGAAGCCGCCCAATGGTTGGACGCGCATGGTTATACCCATATCGAGGAAGTGAGAGGCGTTTACCTCGAAAGGTTCCGGGAAGGACAACGCGTGGTCACGACCGTGGAGCAGACTGCCTGGGTGGATGAAAGCCGATGTAAATCGTGCACGGTCTGCGAGAAAGTATGCCAGTTCGATGCGCTGAAGGCTCCGCCGAAAACCCTCGCACATGTGGATAGCGCTGCATGCACTTCGTGCGGCTTGTGCGTATCTGTCTGTCCATTCGATGCCATCGAATTGCGCCAACGCAACTTGGCAGCCTAAAGATCAATTACTGGAATAGAGTAAGGTATAAGAAAAATCCTCTGCTGCAATGCAAAGGATTATTATATATGGAGTAAGGCACTTGCTGAGAATGGCCGCTATCTCTTACAGGTAAGGTTCACCTGGATGACGATTATTCCGGAATAGCTACCTATACCTTAGGGTTGGGACCATACTGGTTGACTCCCGGCTGGCTATCTTCTGCCAGCATGACCATCCAAACAATAAATCCACCTACACACATCAAAGTAACTAAATAATTCCGATACTCCTGCTTGTATCATTCTTAGCTAATAGGTTTCCTCACTCTAATACTTACGATCCCATTTTGGTACATCTGGAGAAACATCTGTTTTTTAGATCGGATTTAAATCAAAAAAAGCCGGAGATTGAGAAGGCTTCTCGATCCGGCAAATGAGAAAAGGTGAAATAGCGTGGGGGATTAAATAAGAAAAGTCTTTTGGCAATGACCTACTCTCCCAGGAAGTCGCCCTCCAAGTACCATCGGCGCTGATGAGCTTAACGACCGGGTTCGGGATGTTACCGGGTGTACCCTCATCGCACAAATCACCAAAAGACTTGTTCTACAATTTAAGAACCAATTGATTATAGCATATGATTTTGTAGGCTGCACAGAAGAAGTACCGAGTTCTCCGTACCACACAAGAAGCACTCGATCATTAGTACGGTTTAGCTTAATCCATTACTGGACTTACACCTACCGCCTATCAAGCAAGTAGTCTACTTGCGATCTTACTCCCTTACGGGAACATAGGGATCTAATCTTGAGGCGAGTTTCCCACTTAGATGCTTTCAGCGGTTATCTCTGCCAGACGTGGCTACTCAGCAATGCCGTTGGCACGACAACTGACACACTAGAGGTCTGTCCACCCCGGTCCTCTCGTACTAGGGGCAGCTCCTCTCAAATCCCTTACGCCCACAGCGGATAGAGACCGACCTGTCTCACGACGGTCTGAACCCAGCTCGCGTACCGCTTTAACGGGCGAACAGCCCGACCCTTGGGA
>CAIKMQ010000024.1 GCA_903828565.1 uncultured Leptolinea sp.
AATAGAAATAATGCATTAGTATACCCTTAAGTGATACAAAGGGGAATCTCTATTCAGGCCAATGGGATGATCTCACCAGACACTTCTCCATTCCCGCCCAGGCGCAGCAGGCCAACCGTGCCTGCTTTCTCCAGGCCTTCAGGGAAATGAGGGGATCCTGGATTAAAGATCAGTTGATCACCGACCCAATGGTTCAGCGGGCGGTGAAGATGGCCAAAGACGATCACCCGCGCCTGGGGATAAGCGCTCAAGAGATGGGGCTCCCAGCGGTCCAGTTCATATCCCTTGAGGATGTAGTACAGGCGGTCCTTCAGATACTTTCGCAGCGGTCCATGGCCATGTGTTAATACCAGGTCTGTCCCATTAAAGTTTAGCTGCAGCTTGTCTGGCAGATGCCGAAGCATCCAGTAATCCCTGTTACCGCGCACCGCATGCACCGGAGCAACTTGCTGCAGCGCCGCCAGGATTTCCGGCGAGATCAAATCGCCGGCATGCAAAATCGCATGGACCCGGGCATCCTTAAAAATGGGCAGGATGCGCTGGTCCATGCGGCGCGCCCGGTCTGGTACATGCGTGTCAGCCAGCACACCCAGGGTCACCGTATCACCAGCGCGGCTGACCTGTCCCTCTGTCGAGAAATCCACTTTTCGAGTAGAATTGTTAATACTCATTAACATAAAAATCATGGACTATCTTCCAGGAATACTGGAAGGCGCCCAAACTCCATAATGAAAATACCGGCCTAAGAAAACCAAACCTTATGAGTTTCTTCGTCATCCTGATCATCCTGATCTCGACCTTCATGCACGCCGGGTGGAACCTGCTGGCGCGTTACAGTCACTCTGAAGGTGAATTTTACAACAAAATGCTGCTGACCATGGCATTAGTCGGGTTTATTCCTGCCGTGGGCAGCGAAATATTTGTACATTCCCTCACCCCAACTGCCTGGATGTGCGTGATTGGCTCCGGGTTATGCGCCGCATTATACATGTTCTCGCTGGCCCAGGCTTTCGAGTCTTCTGATTTTACCGTGGTATACCCGGTGGCGCGTGCCCTGCCGGTCGTCTTTGTGGCGTTCATCGACGCTGCCCGCGGCCGCCTGCTGACACCCGTCGGCTGGATGGGCATCCTGCTGGTAGCTTTTGGCTGCACCCTGGTGCCGCAAAAATCCTTCAGCGGCATCTCCTATAAGAATTACCTGCAGCGTGGGACTATCTGGATGCTGCTGGCAGCCTGTGGGACGGTGGGCTATACCATGCTCGACAAGATCGCCGCCGAGACTGTGCAGCAGAGTGCGGCCACAGCCGCACGCTATGGATATTTCTATTTCGCGGTTTCTTACCTTCCCTATGTTATCCTCAACCGGGCAAAACGCCAGGAGCCAGCCGTCCATTACAAAGGATGGAAGCTGGCGGCGCTGGCCGCGGGGCTGAGCTTTGCCGCTTACTGGCTGGTACTGTGGGCATACCAGCTCAGCCCATACGCCAGCTACATCATCGCCTTCCGCCAGTTCAGCATCGTCATCGGTTCAGTCATGGCGTTCTACCTGTACAAAGAGGAAGGTATAGCCATCCGCCTGACCGGCGCGCTGCTGATTACCTCCGGGC
>CAIKMQ010000025.1 GCA_903828565.1 uncultured Leptolinea sp.
CCTCGACGGTGTCCGAACCCACAGGAAAAAGCAATGTAGCGGAGAGGGTGGGACATGCACCTCGACGGTGTCCGAACCCACAGGAAAAAGCAATGTAGCGGAGAGGGTGGGACATGCACCTCGACGGTGTCCGAACCCACAGGAAAAAGCAATGTAGCGGAGAGGGTGGGATTCGAACCCACGGTGGCCCGGAGGACCACAACGGTTTTCGAGACCGCCCCTTTCAACCGCTCAGGCACCTCTCCGAACCGGATGAATTATATCAGCAATGTTTCAAAACTTCAGCGCTTCAACCCGGTAAAACCCGGTTTTCTTCACTGTCATACACCTGGCGCAGGTCCGGGTATGAGATCGGTGCGCGTACTTTACCGGCTAGTTTTGCGGAAAGTGTTTCATAAGCAGCCGGCTCTCCGTGGACGAAAAGCAGGTGCTCGCGTGGATCTGCCCGAGTGGCATACTCCAGCAATTGCCTTTGCCCCGCGTGTGCCGAAAGCCCACCGATCGTTACAACTTCCGCACGGACCGCATAATCCTGCCCAAAGATACGTACCTCTTTTTCCTTCTCCGCCAGTCTGCGCCCCAGGGTATTTGGCGCCTGCCAGCTGACAATAATGATCGTATTCCGGGGATCCTCAATATTATTCTTCAAATGGTGTAAGATCCGGCCAACTTCCGCCATACCGGATGCAGAGATAATCACCATCGGATCCTTCCGGTCATTTAAGGCTTTAGATTCCTCAACAGTCTGTATGTAGGTCAGCATATCAAAATCCAATGCCGGATGCCGGTTTTCCTTCACAAACTGCTTTGTCTCATCGTCAAAACACTCCAGGTGACGCATGTAGATACTACTAGTGTGAACGGCCAGCGGGCTGTCCACATACACTGGCACTTTCGGTAAAGAGCCTTCAGACATCATTTCATTCAAGGCATAGACCAGTTCCTGGGTACGCCCTACCGCAAAAGCCGGGATGATAACCTTACCGCGGCGTTCTACGGTGCGCTTCACCACCTGCTGGAATTCAGCCAGGGCAACCCGCGGATCCACATGAAGCCTGTCTCCGTAGGTGCATTCCATCATCAGGATATCCAGATCGTTGCCGGGCAGCACAGGGTCCCTCACCAGGGGTAATTCAGGCCGGCCGATATCACCTGAGAACCAGAACTTCCGGGCTTTTCCTTTTTCACTGATCGTCAACTCAATTGAAGCGGAGCCCAATATATGACCGGCATCATGCAGGCGCGCCTGCACTCCGGGAAGTACATCTAAAGGTGCTTCATAATCCACACCGCGGGTATACTGAGCCACTTTCGCCGCATCGGCCCTGGTATAGAGTGGTTTCACGGGTGGAAGGCCGCGGCGAAGGTTCTTCTCGTTGATATACTCGGCATCTGCTTCCTGTATGTGGGCGGAATCCATCAGCATAAGGTCGACCAGGTCCCTGGTGGCATGCGTGGTGTAGATCGGTCCTTCATAACCGGCAGCTACCAGAATAGGCAGATTCCCACTGTGGTCTATATGCGCGTGGGAGAGAATGGCAGCGTCCAGCGTATGCGGATCATACTGAAAAGTAAGGTTTCTGCCTATGGCTTCATCCCGGTGACCCTGGAACATGCCGCATTCCAACAGCAACCGCTTTCCGTCCACTTCAATCAAATATTGCGATCCGGTCACAGTGCGAGCGGCACCAAAGAAATGTATTTTCATTTTCACCTCATGATGGTGGTGAGATGGCATTCAATATCTGAATTCCATATTCTGAAAATCGCCAGGGACAGGTTTGCATCAGCCTTTTTAGCGATTCCAGGTTATTTGGGTTCTGATCCGCGATATCCATTAACACATCGCGCGGCAAAATCACATCCGATTCTACACTCAAACCGGCAGCGGTTTTTTTCCGCCATTCTTTCAGAGCATCCACCCTAATTTTCAGATTCACATCCATTTTTCTCGGACGTGGAGCACATATCTCGGCAGCATGCATTCCGGTATGAATAGCTGCAAGCCAGGTTCGGCAGTATCGCAGAAGCAGTCGTTCGTTTAATCCGGTTGCAAGCAGTTCCTCCCGGGTCAACGGGCTGACCTTTGCAAGTTCGACCAGGAAATCATTCGGGCATACCTTGAATGGCGGGCTGTCCTTTTTCCTGGCTTCAGCATCCCGAGCCAGGTATAGCTGTTTTAGCACGGCTGCCTGGCGTGGGTTGAGATCATGCGCGCCATTCAAACGCCAGAAACCTTCTTCATCCAATTCCTGTATGGCACCTTCCACCCGGGAGATGCGAAAGAAATCTTCCTGTGCAAGTTCAGAAAGGCCTTTTTCAGCTAACTCTTTTTCCATTTCCTCTCGTAAAGGTACCAGGTACCGGGTATCCATTCGGGCATACGAAAGCATGGCTGGGGGCATTGGGCGCAGCGCCCAGTCCGCTTTCTGGTATTTTTTATCCAATTCCAGGTCAAACTTTGCACTCAGGATCGCCCCAAGCCCAAAAGCAGCATAACCGAGTATCCGCGCTGCCAGCATGGTATCAAAAACATTATTGATTTCGAAATGGTAATCTCTTTTCAGGCAGATCAGGTCATACTCCGCTGCGTGGAAGATCTTCACGATATCAGGGTCAGCAAAAACCGGCGCCAGTGGTGACAGGTCTGCAAGCACCAGTGGATCCACCAGGTAATCGATTCCGTCCAGAGAGAACTGAATGAGACATACCCTTTCACGGTATGCGTGCAGGCTGTTGGATTCAGTATCCACGGCGATACAACAGCTCTTCTGTAGGCACCGGCTCATTTCCCTCAATGCTGCCGGCGTATCCACCCAGATGGGTGGGGGTAATTCGTTCTGATCCATGAGATTGATTATAGCCCAAACCATGCTGCCCTGCCCGTCCGGATACAACTCACCGGTTGCGCTCGGCGCGATTTTACAGGATATAATGGGATTTATGCACAAAGTTGTTTTAATACCGCTCATTTTCTGCCTGCTGTTATCAGCTTGCGGAACAGCAATCAACCGCGGGAATGAAATACCTTCTACCACACAAGAAAACATCATCCTGCCGGATGCCGGATCCACACCGGATCCAGGCGAACCGGAACGGGTGATGCTGACCGTCTGGATGCCAGATACATTCCCCGGACAATCCGTTTCCCGGTCTCAAAAGATGCTGGAAGACCAGATCCTGCTGTTCGTATCCAGCCATCCTGGCATCGAAGTAGACCTGCGATACAAGAACATACAGACATCACAGGGAATGACCGAATTGCTATCCACCACTTATCGTGTCGCTCCCGCATTGCTTCCTGACCTGGTTTTGCTTACACAAACTGAAATGGAATCTGCCGCCATCAAAGGCATGATCGTCCCGATGGACGGGTTGGGTGAGATAGCAACGAAGAACCACCTGCTCCCACCATTCTTGGCTCCCGGTATGATCCAGGGAAGCTCATTTGCCCTGCCAGCTGCCGGGGATGCACTCTTATTATTCAATGACAGCCCGGTAACTGGAGAAAACTCCTGGCAAGCCATTCAAACCCGCTCAAGCCGGGTCGCGGCTGGCTTGAATGATGTGGATGGAACGCTCTTTATCGCCCTTTATTTATCAATGGGGGGAAGCTTACTGGATGCCGATAATCGGCCTTACATCGACCCGGAGATCCTGAAAGAAGTATTGACATTCATCCGTGAGATGGGTAATACCCACACATTCACAGAAACTTCGCTGCATTCAGGGTGGATGGAAGGGGCTATTGCCTTCAGTGCGGGAGATGTCTCCTCCCAGGTGAACTGGTATTCTTTGCTGGGCGATCAAAAACCCGCCACACTGCAGATCAACGCCTTACCAGGTATATCTGAAACACCAGCCACACTGGCCAGCGGATGGTACTGGGCAGGCGCGAACACTAATCCGCTGCATACCGAAGCGCGGGGAGCGTTGCTGGAAGCTCTCACCGACCCTACCTTTGCATCACCCTGGAGCATGGTGGCGGGTAATTTACCCGTATCCAGTGAAGGCTGGCCGGTCCTTCCAGAGGAGCCAGCAGCACTACCCGCCATTCTGGCGGCCGCCAGAGCGTTGCCGGATTCGGCTTTACTGGCGACTGTCGGGCCGGTATTTCGCGAAGCAGCGATGAGCGCGTTGACCACTTCAGACAGCATTGATGAGATCGTTTCTTTTGCTACAGAACGGATCAATCAGTAAAGGATAACGCAATAATGAACAAAATAACACTTCTCACCATGATAATTCTTTCCGCCCTCATACTTGGGATATTCCAGGGATTCGCTAACATCGCCACCGCGCAGGCCAGTTCCGCCCTTCCTGCACCAGAGAAGGCTCTTCAGTTACAAGACCAGCCAACACCGACACCCACGACCATCCCTGACCTCGATGGATACACGGAACAGGAATTAGAAGCGGGCCGGCCGATTGGTATCATCATAGGTGCCAGCGCACTTATCGCCATCCTTTTCGGGAGCGTTATTTTGGGCTACAGCCTGAGCGCCGGCGCAAAGAACAAAAATGATTAATTAGAGGGTAAAAGAAGTCCCGAACAAGATCTCACGAACCTGATGAGCTTGCTTCCGTAAGCGGTCATCCTTCTTCAGTAAACCGGCTACCTTTTCGCAGGCATACATCACCGTTGTATGGTCGCGTCCCCCCAACTCATCACCGATCTGCTGCAATGAGATGCTGGCATCTTCCCGCATGATATACATGGCTAGCTGCCGAGGGAGGGCAACATCCTGTGACCGGTCTTTGCTCAGCAAACGTTCTCTGGGTACTTTGAATACACTGGCAACGGTATTGATCACCTGACCGGGGTCCACATGGGAAACATGCTGTACCAGGTCGGCAACCGCGGTTTGGACAAGTTGCGGAGTCACCGGCAACCCGCTGAGATCTGAAAAAGCGATCACCCGGTTGAGCGCACCTTCCAGCTCGCGGATGTTATTTTGAAAACGGCGTGCCAACTGCTCCAGTATCTCTGAGGAAATGGTTTTACCGGCTTTCACCGCTTTGGCCCGCAGAATAGCGATACGCGTCTCCAGATCGGGAATCTGTATATCTGCTGTCAATCCCATTTCGAAGCGTGAGCGCAAACGCTCTTCCAGGGTAACCAGTGCGCGCGGAGGGCGGTCGGAACAAATAACGATCTGCTTATTCATCTCGTGCAGCGCATTGAAAGTATGGAAGAATTCCTCTTGTGTAGCTTCTTTGCCGGCAATGAACTGGATATCGTCGATGAGGAGCACATCTACATCACGATACCTTTCGCGGAACTCCTGAGTAGAGTGATTGCGGATGGCCTGGATCAGGTCATTGGTGAATTCTTCCGAAGTCACATACATCACATTTTGGCCATTCTCACTGGCCAGGTTGCCGATCGCATGCAGCAGGTGCGTCTTTCCCAACCCCACACCGCCATATAGGAACAACGGGTTATAGGCAGTAGCTGGATTCTCAGCAACCGCCATGGATGCCGCTTGAGCCAACCGATTGGACGGGCCTGTGATAAAAGTAGAAAAGGTGTAGCGTGGATTTAACCGCGTCTGACGCCGTTTGATCACAATAGGCTCTACAGTTGCTGCTGAAATGCGGTCAACATTCACAACCTGGCTGGCAGGCGTAGATTGCATCTGCTCTGAATGCAGAATAAAGTTCACTTTTACGGGTTGATTAAGAAATCCGGTGATCATCCGATCCACGGTGGTCGAGAGGCGGCTTTCCAGCCAATCTCGTGCGTAAGGGTTCGCAACCCCGATGGTCATATTCGTTCCGGAGAAAGAGAGCAACTGGCAGTTCTTCACCCACGTCTCATAGGCGCCTTTGGACATATCCATTTTCAATTGTCCTAATGTTGCTAGCCAGGCCTGCTCAGCGTCCATACGATGCTCCAAAAAAAGGTAGATTTATGTGAATAATGAAAATATATCTTAAACCCATCCCCTCGTGGGCTTTGTAACTATAGAATTGTCAGGTGCTTCTTTCGGGGTGTAAGCTCTCTGCAGGGCAAAGACAATAAGATTCTAGCAGATGCCAGATGGGGATACAAGACAGAATCCCTACGCATCCTTAAAAATAACAAATTCTTTAAGGTTAGTTAATTGTTAAAGGAGATGCATCCCGATCAGATCCGTTTCTCTTAGAAACGAAACTGCCCGACCCGTATATGCAGGGGTATTTATTAATCATGCCGTAAATATATGGCTGCGGAATATCGCATAGTTTAATCAGGGTAAATAATTGCCGAAAATGGATTGACCTCTGGAAATCTCAACTAAATGTTAGACAATATGAATCGAGCCAGATTCTGAATCTCGTGTATTTTGGTTCTGTATCATCATCCGGGCAGCACGTCGGCCGATCTCCACTGCGAAATTTGTGCCCCGATCCCATGGATAAACCTGGCTCATACTGGCGTAGAATAACCCCGTCAACGGGCTGGCAATCGGAGGAATGTTCCGCGAGTGATTCACAAATGGTACCGGTTGCGCATACCGGGTACTGTGCACCCAACTGCCCTTTACCCACGTCTTGTCAAATTGTGGATTGATCCGTTTAATGCCGGGGGTGAACCGATCCAACAGGGAATCGGCGTCCAAAGAGAAATATTCATGGCCGGGTTCCAGGTAGTCGCCTATATAGATCAACCGGTCGCCACCATAGTTTTCTGCCGGAAGGAAATTGGTATGCTCGACAAGTGAAAGGAAGGGGAAACCGGCTTTCTTGGGTATGTTGTACCAGTAATACCCCTGAGGTGAAAGCGGCCGATCCAGCGATAGGGTCAATACCACGGCACCCATGCTTTTTAGTGCCAGCAATCCCTGCAGGTATTCCCGCGGCAGCGCAGGTACCATTTTTGCCATCAAACCTGGGGAAGTTGTGGAAAGAACCTGGTCGAAAACCTGAGATCCACCATTCACGTTCACTTCAAATTTCCCTTTAACCGGAGTAATTGCACTGACCGGCGAAGATAATAGTATTGCCACCCCCATTTCGCGCAGCTTCTCAGCAAAAAGATCTGAAAATCGCTGAAAGCCTCCGCGGAAGGTTCCTAACCTTGTCGAACGGACGTGAAACCGTGCCCACAACCAGGCCATGTTCACCTGAGTGGAATATGTGTCACCGAATTTCCCTTGAACCATGGGCTGCCACATCTCTTCGTACACCCTGGTCCCAGCCCAGCGGCGCATCCAGGTATCCACGGTTACGCCTTCCAGTGATTTCCAGTTCTTTGTCAGGCGCAGATAGAGGCCGACCAGCCCGAATCGTACTTTATCGATTCCCCAGCCGAGACCGGGATATAACAGGGCAGCGGGGATGGAATCGAACGGGAAGAACTTCCCCTGAAAATACATTACGGTATAAGGACGCGGAAACAGAACATCCTCAGAGAAACCCAGCTCATCGATCAGCCCCAGAATATGCCGGTCGGAGGTAAACCAGTGATGATAGAAAGTTTCAAGCGACCAATCCCATCCGGGTGCTTTGAAACCCGCAGCCAGGCCGCCGGGTTGAGAGGCTGAATCAAAGATGGTTACCTGGTTCCCTGCTCGCGCCAGGTCGTAAGCGGCTGCCATACCGCCATAACCGGCACCAATGATGGCGACCTTTCTGCTCACGTCGTCTCCTTCTCTTCGTCAGGCACGCTCCCCCAGGATAGCCCTTCACGTGTAAAGTACGCCAATCCTACCAGGGTAACTGGCAGCCAGAGTGCGGCGTGCAGTACCATTGTGTACCCCACCGCCAGGGCATTTGGCACACCATAGGCTTGCAGTAGCGCGATCCCCGGGGCATCGAAAGTACCGACATACCCGGGCGCGGATGGGATGGTTGTTGCCAGATTCACGATACCATTCATTAGCATCAAAGCGAAGAAACTGACCTCGAATGGGAAGGCATGCATTACAAACCAGTATTTACCGGTTTCAAGCAGCCAGATGACTGCTGAGGTGAAAAGGATCATCAACGCATCCAACGGGGAGCGCAGTGATTCCAAACCATCTAGAAAGCGATAGGCCAACCCCTGCACTTTCTCACGCCACTTCACCGGCACCAGGTGATTATCCACCCAATCCACTACCCGCTTTGTACCATGCGGGAACATGGCTGCCAGCAGAAAGATAATCAGAACTACCATAAAGATCCCAGCGCCAACAAGCGCCAGAGAACGGATATTCCCGATGAATCCGGAAGAACCGGTCAATCCAGCTAACTCTCCGAGGTTTAGGAAAACGAATGCCAGCATGACCACTCCGTCAAAAACCCGTTCCACAATGATGGTGGCAAGTGAGGCTGAGACAGGTACTCCTTCCCGGCGTTTTAAAATAGCAGCCCGCAACACCTCTCCGGCACGGTAAGGGTAGAGATTGTTCCCCATATACCCAATGGTGACAATCGGGAACATTCTATGAGTTGGGATCTTTTTTAATGGCCTTAAAAGGTAATGCCAACGCCATGCCCGCACCCAGACTGCAGCGAAATAAACCAACACACCGGGGATCAACCACACATACCCCGCGGTGCTGACCACGCGACCAGCTTCTGCCAGGTCTAATTTTCTCAACGAGAAATACATCAGCACCAAGCTGATTGCCATGCCAAGCCAGAATAGAACCTTTTTCATGGCTTCATTCTACCATGCCTGAAATTCACGATTTCTCTGGTAAAAGCTGGCGTTAGCTTCACAACTTTATTGCTCCTGGGTCATTTACATATATTCTTTAGCACCCTGATCATTCTTGGATTGTTGCATCCATTATTGAATTGTGCCTTGCCAACTTCCCGATAACACGCCCAGACATCTGCAGATAAGGAAGGTGTATACAGTGGATTAAGAAGCAGGTAGTCCGATTGCTGATACCACTGAGCAATACTATTCTGGTTATACAAGCCTGCCCGGGTTAGTTCATCTTCCCCGGCATCCAGGCGCTCTCCCCAGGGACGGTTAATACTGGCAGGTGGCACCTGCACCCCGTTTAGCCCCAATAAGAAACTCAGGTCATCAGTAGAGGTCAGAATGACTTCTGCCGGTGCATTGATCAACCCTCTCAATTGGCTGCTCATCTGTTCACCTTGTTGAACGACATTCGGCCAGCATCCGCGGGTGTTATTTAAACCCAAAACCCATCCCACTGGTTGGGATATCAGCGTCACGATAAGTGCCAACCAGATCAAAGGTAAAGCAGTATGCCTGGTACGCTTACGCAGGATCAATACCCAGACACCCCACAGAACCAAGAGGCTCAAGGCTAGAACTGTGCCAAGTATCGGCAAGATCCATGGTTCTATAGACCGTATCGAAGCCGCGCCAAACCGGGTTACAAAATCACCTGCACTGAGAGTATTAAATTGAGCCTTACTGAATGAGTAGTAGGGCAGCAGGATTTTTTCCCAGTGTGCCGGCAGCAACTCCTGGTAATAGGATCCCAGCGAGAACCCCATCACAGGCAGAGCCAGTAATCCCGTTACAAGTGCAGCACCCGATCCCCGGGCGAACAATACTGCAAAGATCACCACTCCCAGTAAACCAAAGAAGTCAAACAAATTGCTGAATCCCCAATTCATAGCCTTGCTGCCGATCGTCCCGAAACCATGTGCCATCACCAGCAGCCAGAACGTTCCAGTTAAAAGGGCGATCTCTTGATGATGCTCTTCTCTCTTTTTTCGCAACATAATTGAGAGGCCCCATAAACCACCCAGAAAGCTGATCCCGTGAGTGATGATGGTTTCAGCAACCGACCGCAGCTGTTCCATTGTAGAGGGGGTGGACAGGGTGGCGGACAGGTAACTGGTACCCGGCGAGCGCCACGCATCCAGAAAATGCAGGGAAAGCGGTATTGAATCCGCCCAGATCATCCGGATATTTGGCCAGAAAGGGATATGCAGCCCAATAAAAGCCGCGAGCACTGCCAGTGTGTAAAGATAACTGTTACCAGCTTTCTTCTGAGTAATCACATACAACCAGATCACTGGTAAGGCAAATACCATATTCTGCCGTGTGAAGATCGCAAGTATAGCCAGCAGGCTACCC
>CAIKMQ010000026.1 GCA_903828565.1 uncultured Leptolinea sp.
GAAGGGAAAGTTGGCAGCGGTAAAGTAGTGATCGGATCACGCATCACCGTGCAGATCGACGGTAATGAACCGAAGACATGGTTTCTGGTCGGATCAAAAGAAGCTAATCCGCGCGACGGCAAGATCTCTCACGATTCTCCCATTGGCAAAGCATTACTGGATCATGTCAAAGGTGATATCGTCGAAGTTATAACCCCCGCGGGTAAAATATCAATCAAGCTCCTTGAGATTAAGTAGGTCATATAAAAAATAGGCTCCCATCCAGGAGCCTATTTTTATATTTGATATCATTTTCGCGGCCGAATGGTCAACTCTACAGATAACCGGTCAAAGAAACTGTTAATGGGTAAGGCACTCTGGCCGTAATTCATATCAATAACCCGCGCTTCCATGGCGAGCGTGGCGGTTTCGAGCAGGATGGTGCGTCCGGGTTCAGCCAGGATGGGTTCACCGCGCGTGAGAGCCGTCTGCCGGGATGCAGGATCCCCAAAGGTGTGTTTGCTCATCAAAACTTTAGTAATGGTTTGGATATCATTCTTGTCAAATAACCAGATCTCAAAAGAAGAAACTTTTTTAGAGTTTCCTACCCCGATCGTTTCATAGATCCCGACACCGCACTCCCCCAGGTATTCACCTATAGAGTTGTCGATAGCAAAAGATGAATCAAAATGATCATCACCCAGCATATAGGTTGCTTTGAACTGTCCAATCGCCTGACTGCCTGTAGCTACCGGGTTGGATTTACCCGAAAAGTAGTTAGCTCCCGCCTCTGCATCATACGTGGAATTTCCCTCGGCTGTGGTTCGCCGATGGCTTGCCCGTTTATAGAATACATAAAAAGCAACAAAACCTAAAATCAACGTAAGCAGACAGAAGACAGAAAAAACGATCGGAATAGCACTGGAGAGACCACCCCTGCCCGAAGTGTTCGCTGAAGAGTTCGTCTTCGCAGTACTGTCTGGGCTGGTGATGATTAATGCCGGATTGGGTGTTGGTTGAGCGCTGGCAGGGACCTGCTGATCTACCAGTTGTGCGAAAACTGTCAGATCACCGGCAGGGTAAGATTCTGGGATGACATCCCCTATTTGGAAGATCGCCGCAGCATCCGGGCCCAGGGATTCCCAGCGGGACTTTGCGAGCGCAGCATCCTTGTTCACAGAATAGGAATCCATGGTCATGCGCAGGTATTCCGTTTTGAAGTCTTCCCGCAGAAAAGCAGGGGAAGCATCTGTCCATTCGACTGGCATCAACCACCAACCCAGGATGATCAGTCCAAAAAGCACACCGCCAATCGCGATAAGGATCGTCTGCGCCCAGGGTTTCTTCAGCAGTTGTAGTATGTTTTGCATATTGACTCCTATCACCTGTTCATCAGGTTGGTTAAAACACAAAACCGGTAGACTTACCGGTTTTGTTGCAATCTTTATGCCGAATAAATCAGATCAATCTTCATCCTGCGGATATGTCGTATTGCATTGGATACACTGCAACGTCTTTTTATTTAACACGACCAGTAAACTATTCTTACACTCCGGGTTGGTGCACTTCTTTGCAACCGGGCGTTTCCAGGAAGTAAACTCGCAAGCCGGATAATTGGCGCAGCCATAAAATATCCGCCCTTTACGGGTTTTCCGTTCGATCAACTCACCACCATCTTTCGGGCAGGTCACACCAATAACCTTGAGAATCGGTTCCGTATAACGGCATTCAGGGAAACCGGAGCAGCTGATGAATTTACCGAACCTGCCAAACCGGTAGACCAGGTCCTTCTCACATTTGGGGCAAGCACGGCCAACTTTTTCCAACTCACCCTTTGTAACGGGTATCTCAGCCTGGGCTTTCTTCAGTTGAATTTCAAATCCATCATAGAAATTCCGCAGGACATCCACCCACTCCATACTGCCTTCAGATACCTTATCCAACTCTTCTTCCATCTCCCGGGTGAAGCCTACATCCATCAGACGGTCAAAATGCTTTACCAACAGGTCACACACCTGAAAGCCGGTCTCGGTGGGGAAGAGGCGCTTCTCTTCACGAAATACATATCCCCGTTCCTGGATAGTCGAGATGATCGGCGCGTATGTCGAAGGCCGTCCAATACCATTCTCTTCCATTGCCTTGACCAGGGTCGCTTCGGTGTAGCGCGGCGGGGGTTGGGTAAAGTGTTGTTCTTTAATAAGCTCGACCAGGTCCTGAATCTCCCCTTCTTTCAAGTCCGGTGGAATTTTCATGTTCTCGTGGGGATCAGCCTGTTTATCCTCATCTTGCGTTTCTTCATAAACAGCCAAAAATCCGGCGAACTTTAAGCTGGAACCTGACGCGCGGAAAAGATATTCGTGCAGGGAGGTGATCCCTTCAATATCGATCGACAGGGTGTCATACAGCGCGCTTTCCATCTGTGATGCCACGAAACGCTGCCAGATCAGGCGATAGAGCTTGTATTGTTCTGAACTCAAGTGATGCTTGATGGCATCCGGTTCTTTGAATACAGATGTCGGGCGGATGGCTTCATGAGCTTCCTGTGCCCCGACGGCTTTTGTCTTGTATTGAGGAGCTTCGGTTGGGATAAAATCTGTGCCGTGATTCTTTGTGACGTACTCCTGGGCTTCCTTCTGAGCCTGGACGGCAACATTCGTAGAATCGGTACGCATATAGGTAATCAAACCCGTAGAACCGCCGTCCCCAACATCGATACCTTCATACAATTGCTGAGCGATCGCCATCGTTTTGCGGGCTGTGTACCCCAGCCTGCGGGAAGCTTCTTGCTGCATTGTGCTCGTGGTAAAAGGCGCTGAAGGTTTCCTCCTTCTCTCACCCCGCTTCAATTTTGTAATGCGATACTCAGGCGTCTGTATATCAGACAGGATCCGATCTACATCCTCCAGATGGTGAAGCTCAGGGTCCTGGCCATCCAGTTTAGCCAGGAAAGCCCGATAGATCCGTTTTGAATCCCTCTGCTTGAAATCAGCTTCAACCGTCCAGTATTCTACCGGATCAAAATCATCGATCTCCCGTTCCCGGTCAACGATCAATTTCAAGGCGATCGATTGGACCCGTCCGGCTGAAAGCCTTGAACGGATCTTCTCCCACAGCAGCGGGCTCAGGCTGTACCCGACCAGGCGATCCAGTATCCGCCGTGCCTGCTGAGCATTGACCAGGTCCATGTTGATCTCCCGCGGATGTTTGAAAGCATCCTCAATTGCATCCTTTGTGATCTCATGGAATACCACCCGTCGCGAGATCTCGGCGGGTACTTCTGCAGCTTCTGCCAGATGCCAGGCTATCGCCTCTCCCTCACGGTCAGGGTCCGATGCCAGGTAAACTGTTTCAACTTTTTTTACCAGATCTTTTAGCTCTTTAACGACCTTACGCTTTTCGTTAGGTACCCTGTACTTTGGCGTGAAGTTATTTCCCACATCCACGGATAACTCAGAACGCAGCAGGTCGCGAATATGCCCCACAGATGCACGAACGGTGTATTCCTTGCCCAGGAAACGGCCAACTGTCTTCGCCTTGGCGGGGGACTCAACGATTACCAGATTTCCGCTGCGTGTTGGGCCTTTCTTTTCAGGGGGTGGCAGGTTATCGTGAGCCGGTGTCCTTCCGGGGCGATACATTTTTGTGGAACAAACCGGGCATGTCCCGCTGGTTCCGGCTGCCCCTCTTACATTGTATACAGCCGTTTCATTGGCCATCTCACGTTTTACTTTACATTTCACGCATAATGCTTCCAATGTCAGCTCCTAATAATAATCTGTGCGTCCTTGTGCTTTAAGGGTAGCGACAATATCGCGCACCCTCTGGGCTTCTGCACGGGAACATACTAACAAGGCTTTACCGGTATCAATAATCACCAGATCTGATACACCAATCGTGGCAACAATTTTTTTTGGATCCTGCTGAACCACCAGGCAATCTTTTGTTTGCTGCCAGACTACGTCTCCACCGATAGACACATTCCCGAGAGAGTCTTTATCGAGTATATCAAACATGGAAAGCCAACTGCCGACATCATTCCAACTCAGGTCCCCGGCAGGTATCACATAAATATCATTAGCTTTTTCCATAATGCCATAATCGATGGTCTGCGGTGTGATCTGGCTCCATTCTGAGCTAATCTCTGCACCCATGCCGACCTTTGTCCAGAGATTACCGATTGCCAGTAGGTGCTGATGCAGTGCAGGCAGGTGGATGTTGATCTCCTTCAATATCTGGCTTGCTTTCCAAATGAACATACCAGAGTTCCACAGATGCTTTTCGCTGGTTTGATATTCACTGGCATCTTTAATGGGAGGTTTCTCAATAAAGCGATCCACTTTATAGACCGGAAACTCAGAATCGATAACTTTTTCACCCATTTCAATATATCCATACCCGGTGGCTGGATATTCAGGCTCGATTCCAATAGTGTAAAGGCCACCCTTTTCTGCTGCCTCGCAAGCAGCATTTAATACCTGTAAAAAACCTGCCTTGTTCCCGATCACATGGTCTGACGTTAATACCACCATGACGGCATCCGGAGCTCGCTGTAGAATTTCCAACGCTCCAAAACCAATCACGGAGGCAGTGCCTTTTGGTTCCGGTTCTATCAGGAAATTTCCCACCGGTAATTCGGGAGTTAACTGCATCAGCTGTTCGGCTTGCTGTTGAATGGTGACCACCAGGATATTTTCAGGCGCAAACTCCGGGGCCAGCCGCCGTACAGCCTGTTGGTACATGGAGCCCTGGCCAGTAAGATCCAGGAAATGTTTTGGATGTTCGCGGGTGGAAAGCGGCCAGAGACGCGTACCGCCACCACCAGCCATAATCACTGCGAAACGTGGTAATTGATTCACCTGGTCTGGTATCCTTCCTGTCCATCGCGGATGGCCATATAGGTCATACCGCCAATTTGCCTTACCATACCCTTTAATTCCATCATCGTCAATGCTGCTGCGACCTTCTCCACCGGGTAACCCGATCGGGATTGAATATCATCAATATACATCGGTTCCAGGTCCAAGATACCGAGCAATTTCTCTTCGAGCTCATCCACAGGTAGCAGGAGAGAGGCTTGCTTATATTGATCAACTTTTTTTAGATTCAACGCTTCGAGAATATCCTCCGGGGAGAGCATGGGCTGTGCCCCCTCGCTGATCAGGCGATTCGTGCCTTTGCTCTGTGGCGCGTAGATCGGCCCGGGTACCGCAAAAACCTCTCTCCCCTGTTCAGCTGCAAAGGTGGCAGTAATTAACGCACCGCTTTTCTCGCCAGCTTCTATCACCACTGTGGCAAGGGATAGGCCAGCAATGATGCGGTTACGGGGTGGGAAGTTGGCTGCATCCGGTGGAGTATCCGGGAAATAATCACTGATTATCGCGCCATTTTCGATGATCTTCTCAGCCAAGGCACGATGCTCAGGCGGGTAGATCTGGTCCAACCCGGAGCCCAAAATTGCGATCGTCCTTCCCCCATTATTCAAAGCGGCCTGGTGAGCCGTGCCGTCCACCCCGCGGGCGAGCCCGCTCACCACGGTAATACCATTTCTTGCCAGATAGGTTGCGAGTTGTTCGGTAACCTGCCTACCGTAGGATGTTACCCTGCGGGTGCCTACCAGAGCCACCGACCAGCGATCCTCCGGTTTGATCGTACCGCGGCAATATAATACGGGCGGAGGTTGATCGATGCAGGCAAGCCGTTCAGGATATTCCGGGTCATCCCGTGTGATAATCTGAATACCGTTTGAGGTGATCTTTTCAAAGATCTCTTCCGGATCGATCTCTTTGCGGGTTGTAATCAGGCTCTCGATGCTCTTTTGTGGCAGATTCACAGCATACAGGTCCGCGGCAGGCGCTTTCCAAGCTTCTTCTGGCGAGCCAAAATGATTAATTAGCGCTGCCAACCTGACCGCGCCAATCCCCTTTACAAGATTAAATCCCACCCAGTATGGTTTCTGGTTCATCCCCGCAGATCAGATCCACTCCGGTGCATCGACAGACATACACCCATCCACCAGGCTTACTTCCAGAATTACCTGAGCGATAGCCGGCAGCAGAGTTTCTACACCCTCTTCATTAATTACCACATAGACATCATTGGCACCAGTTTCGATCACTTCAGACAATTTGCCCAGGTGCTTTCCATCTTTATTGATGACATCCAAGCCTATCAGGTCGAAGTGATAATACCTGCCTTCTGGAAGCGGTGGTAGATCTTTCTTATCAATATAGATCATCAGGTTGCGGAACTCGCCGGCAGCTTCAGGTGTATCCACACCTTTCAACTGGATCAGGACCGCCGTGTCCTGAGAACGCCGCGTCCGGATGATGAAAGGCAGATGTTCCTTGCCAAGAAAGATCTGTGAGCCCGGTTTGAAGCGCTGCGGATCATCAGAGAAGGGTTCAAGCAGCAATTCTCCATCCAGGCCGTGCGGTTTGCGTACTTTGCCAACCAGAATGAATACAGGCTCGCCCGGATTGGGCGAGCCTTCCTGTTTCTCTTCCTTGTTTTCGTGATCTACCAGGTTTTTGGTCATTTTGGTTCAATC
>CAIKMQ010000027.1 GCA_903828565.1 uncultured Leptolinea sp.
GCACGCATCCTGACCATGAATGACAAACTCGAGGAATATGAGCGAGCGGATATCCTGGTCAACGGGAGTAAGATTTCTGCGATCGCCCCGGATATCCCTGCACCGCTTCAGGAGGAAAACATCCGGGTGATTGATGGAAACGGCAAACTGGTTATGCCCGGCCTGGTCAATGGCCATTTCCATTCACCGGGTAATTTCATGAAGGGGGCTCTGGATAACCTGCCGTTGGAGATATTCATGCTATATGAAGTGCCGCCGCTGAGCGATTCACCTCCCAATTACCGGCTCAATTACCTGCGCACCATGATGAGCAATATGGAGATGATTAAGCTGGGGGTGACGGCGGTTCATGACGATGCTTTTTATGTGCCCACACCAGACCCAGAAGCGATCGATGGGCTGATGCAATCCTATGCCGACAGCGGCATCCGGGCGGTGGCTACCCTGGATCAACCGAACATTATTGAGTATGAAAAATATCCGTTTCTGTATGATCTACTGCCGCTTGAGATTCGAAAGCAGATGGAAGATGCGCCTCGCAACACAACCGCCGAGCTCCTGGCATGCTACGATCACTTGATTAAGAAATGGCACAACTCACACGGCGGCCGGCTGCGCGCCGGTGTATCTGTTTCCGCTCCGCAACGCGTTACAGTGGATTATTTTACAGCGCTTTCTGACCTCAGTAAAAAACTGGACCTGCCGTTCGACATCCACATCCTCGAAACCAAGCTGCAGCGGGTGTTGGGCGAGGAAAAATTCAGCAAATCCCTGGTCCGGTATGTGCACGACCTGGGCTTACTTGATGAACGCATGATGGTTATCCATGCCATCTGGGTGGATGACGATGATGTGCGTATGATCGCCGATGCCGGCTGCTCTGTTGCCCACAATCCTGTCTGCAACCTGCGCCTGGGCAGCGGAGTAATGAATTTTCGGAGGCTGCGCAACCATGGCGTCCCGATATGTCTCGGCAGTGACGAGGGGTGTGTGGACGATACCACCAACATGTGGATGGTAGCCAAGACTGCCGGATTGATCCACTCTATCACCGATCCCGATTACCGCAATTGGCCGAAAGCTCAAGAGGTGCTCTGGGCAGTGACCCGCGGTGGGGCGCACGCCATGCGCCTTGAAGGCATCACCGGGCAGCTGTCGGTGGGATGTGAAGCTGACCTGATCATGCTTGACCTGAATACCCTGGCATTTACACCGTTGAATGATATCTACAGGCAGCTTGTTTACTGTGAAACAGGTTCGTCGGTCGTGCTTACCATGGTGGCCGGGCAGATTGTTGTGGAAAATGGGAAGATTCAAACTGTGGATGAGGAAGCGATCAAGGCCGAGGTCCGGGACTTGATGAAATCCTTCGCAAAGGATATTGAAAATACCCAAACAGCTGCCAGCATTCTGGAACCTTATTACCGGGAGATGTATTTACGCGCTGCGCAGAGGGATGTGGGTTTCAACCGCTGGGTGGGTTGAAGCGGAGGTCAGCGCTGATATTTTCAAGGGAAATGAACTAACGTTTGA
>CAIKMQ010000028.1 GCA_903828565.1 uncultured Leptolinea sp.
GAGGTCTGGCGGTCTATGTTCAGTCGGGGCGCCGGGAGTTGATGAATACCTCGATGGTAACCAGGGACCTGCAAAAGGAAAGACCGCCATGGGGTCTGGCGGTCTATGTTCAGTCGGGGCGCCGGGAGTTGATGAATACCTCGATGGTAACCAGGGACCTGCAAAAGGAAAGACCGCCATGGGGATGGCGGTCAATGTTCAGTCGGGGCGCCGAAAGCTGATGAATACCTCGAAGGTAACCAGAGACCTGCAAAAGGAAAGACCGCCATGGGGTCTGGCGGTCAATGTTCAGTCGGGGCGCCGGGAGTTGAACCCGGGACCTCTTGCACCCCATGCAAGCGCGCTAGCCGGGCTGCGCCACGCCCCGATCTCCGAACAGACAGAATGATACCATGATTACTGATTATTTCAAGGCTAAACCCTGCATGATTTCAAACCGTCACCCGGCCGACAGCATAAAAGACCGGAAGGTAAGCAACCCTTCTTCCCTGTAGAAATGAAAGATCAGATACCCCTCTCATGTGTGCTAATTCAGTAGTTGAAACAAGGGAACCCAGATCTGCCTGGGTTACAAGCCATTCGAGATTAGTATGTTCCGTGGGTTCGCCGGAGTGCCAGGCTCCACCTGTCAATCCCACTTCAATGATCTGTAAACCAGCAGTGAAGAATAAATCTCCCAGTGAAGAGCCAATATCCGGGTTTGCTCCCTGTTTGATCAACGCTTCGCGCTGCATCCTGCTGTATGGCTCCATTTCTTTCGGATTATCGATCCGATGCGCGTAATCCGGTTCTGCCAGGGCGACCACATAACCATTCGGACGGGTTACACGTTTCATCTCGCGCAAGGCAGCCAGAGGGTCATGAAGCCACAGCAGTACATACTGAAAGAGCGAAACATCAAAACAATTGTTCCTAAATGGTAAATGCTGTCCATCTGCATTCACCAGCGTGCCATGGCTTTTCCCATGATGATAGAACAGATTATCCCGAGATATATCCAGGCAGGTGACGCGGGCTTCTGTCAGGCAGTTAAGTTCTTCTTCCAGAGCTCCTGTTCCGCTGCCTACATCCAAAATATCCGCGGCAGATCCTATTCCAGATAACTGGTAAGCCCGTTGTCGCGCAGCATACGTCCACTCTGCTTGTTGCCGGTAGCGCTCATGCCATTGATCAATGGAAAGCATCTTTTTTATACGGCAGGCCGGTTTTTCCAGATAACAGGCCATTCATCGGTCAGTAAATTGCCCATTACCATTGTTACACCCTGTGCAGGGAGGACATCGCCATCCGGTTCCACATAAAGCCAGCCTTTGCCGGCACCTTCGGTTAGGTGCTCCTCTTCGCGCTCCAGCTGGTATGGGTTGAAGATGGAATATGGCACGGGAACATCCCAAACCAGCTTCATGCCGGAACTGGCGGCAATACTCGCCAGATCTTTCACTGCCTGATTTTCAGCTGGCGTTGCAGCAGTAATGGACAGGTTTTGTACTCCCATCTTTTGCAGTCTATGAAGTATCTCCTGTGAACGGCCGGTGTTCGTGCTTTTCAAGGTCAAGTGTACCGTCAGGAAGATGTCTTCCGCGAGTACATCCCTAATCGCTTCCCACGAATTCTCTTTGCGGTCTTCCAGCAGGATCATGATGTGATCCAATCCACTGAGTAGCAATCCCTGAAGGTAATCATGTTCGGATAATCTTAGTCCATCGGTCAATAAACCGGTAACCATCCCCAAATATTGCGCATGGGTGAGCAACTCATCCAGATCGGGACGAGTGGTTGGCTCACCACCGGTGAATAAAACATGGGGGATACCAGCCTGCCAGGATCTATCCAGGATCACTTTCCATTCATCGGTGAGAAGCTCACGCTTCACCCGCTGAGAAGGAGCCTCATCAGGCTGCACGTTTGATGTTCGATAGGTGAGTGCGCAATCCAGCCGGTAAGGCGCAGAAAGGGTAGGCGGATAAGGTTCCATTCGTTCTATGCCAAGATAAGTCACCGGGTCGATATCTTCAGAGGTAGAAAGAAGCATCACCTTATCGAGCAGATCCTCATAATCTGCCTGCGACTGTTCAATAGTCACACGGTATCGCTGGCTCATGTCCAAAGCCGTTTCCTGCGGCGATCTACCCTGGATAAAGGAATAGGCGTATTCGGCTGCAGTCTGGTTCAGATGTAGCGTTGTGTGGGCATTGATGATTAACAAGCCGGTCCCATCATCTTCCAGGCGTAAATGAAGGCGGAAAGATGGGACCTGGTTGGCAGGGGATTGATAGCTGAAGAAACCAGCCGGCTGATGCGGGGTTGAGATCCCTTTTGAAAATAAGTTGATGAGGTTATCAAACCATTGAGCCATTTAGACCTCTCTTTCACACACTAATTACTGACAGCTTGGCCTGGTACGTATGTCAAAGGACAACCACCACCGCATTCCGTTACCACAGCACACCCTTCACATTTTTGCGGAAGTAATGACCGGCTGCGGATACTTTCTGATAGCGGGTGATGCCAGATCTTATCCCAGGGGTCTGTAAGAATATTCCCCAGCGATGAGTAATACGATTGACAAGGCAGTACTGCGCCATCAGGTTCCACACACATGTTGTATCTGGCTGCAGAGCAGCCTTTGATGCCTAATTCTTGCGTGACCGGGTCAAACTGGCAATATTGAGTGGGGGTATACCAGATGAGTTTCTGCCCGGTTTTCTCCACATGCTGCTTGGCCAAAGCCAGAAACGGTTCAAGTTCAGATTCCATCAGGCCATTGTTCACATTGACACCCCGGCCTGAATAGATGAGTGAATTCAGGCCGATAGTCGGTATCCCCAGTTCAGAAAGAAACTCCAGGGTACCCTGGATGAATGGCGTATTTGGCTTGAGCATCGTGGTGTTGGTCATTACATACAGTCGGGTAGCCAGGGCTGCGCGAATGCCTGAGACAGTCTGCAGCCAGGCACCGCGGTTGGCGACCATTTTGTCATGGATTTCAGCAAGGTGGGATTCCAGCGTGATCTGGATGTGATCCAAACCTGAATCCACCAGCTTATCCAGATAACCGTTAATCGCCAATCGGCGGCCATTGGTATTGATCCCGGTGATCAAGCCCTTCTTTTCCGCGTAAGCGATCAATACAGGCAGATCTTCACACAAAGTTGGTTCACCGCCGGTGAATACGATATGCGGGATGGCAAGATCCCAGACCCGATCGATCACTTTTTTCCAACCAGCAGTATCTAATGATGGGAATGTCCGGGGTCGGGCATTGTAGCAGTGATGGCAGTCATTATTGCAGGCGTAGGTTAGGGCCAGATCCATCCGGTAAGGAGCTGTCAGTTCCTCAGTGAATGGCATGGTGATATCCAGCTCCAGTTCGTGAACCGGGCATAAGCCGTCGGGCCGGATTAATTCCGTAATCCGGCGGGTGGTTGCTAGAATATCTGAGCGTAATTCTTCGGGTGAAACATTGAAGAGGCTATACAACCTGCCTGTGATTTGTTCGACATCCCGTCCTTCCAGATGATCGTATGCGATCAATGTTGCGATCTGATTCAAATGGATCATCTGAGCAGCATCGACTACAAGGCACCCGGTCAGATCCGGGTTAATTCGCAGATGGACCCGCGAATAGCCGTCCAGAAAATCCAACTTGTAATGGTGCAAGCCAGGGGACGGCAATTGGATCGATTTGGAGAACAATTTCCGAATCCAGGTTGCCTTCTCTCCGGCAGTTTCTACTGTTGTGGGCATCGTTTTCCTTACCGTCCGCCGCCAGCACAGGCACAGGCACAACCGGCACAGGCGCAGGCACAGGCGCAAGACCTTCCACCTCCACCACTGCTGTGTGATGTGGATTGAGAAGGGGGAGGAGGTGGGTTGGTTTTATTGGTGATGCCGGATGTGAAGCTGGTGATGTCACCTACCACCCCTGAGGCAAAGTTTTGAATGCCGCTTACCATCGAGGATGCAAAGGCTGCACCTGGCAGAGATGGCATAGAGATGGATATGGGTTTGGAAGAACCTCCACCGGTGGTGCTTGTGGAAAGCGTGGTACGCGGGATGGCGATACCACGATATGCCGGGTCGAATCCTCCCCACCACCGAGGTAAGATGACAGGCCCCTGGCTAAAGGTCTCCTTCATGCGGCCATCATAATCCTTGTCCAACATGGTCCATTCCAAATTTTCATCGAACTTTTGGCTTTTGATCTCAGGGGTGCCTTCTGCTTCCACCCGTGCCCAGGCGCGTTTATTGATACCATCGTAGTAAGCAATTGTCTCTTTTCGGCTGAAGCCTTTCATTTTTTCGGTAACTGATTTGACCAGACCGACCACAACTTCTTGCATCGCTTTCTGGCGCTCGCGGGCAGTTGGATATTTAAAGGCACCCAGGAACTCGAGTTCATAGGGTTGCAGTCCCTCTGGAAGTGGTGAATTCACTGTGATCTCAAGAGGTTCCCTGGTTTTAACTTCTGCGGCATCTTTTTTCAATACCCCAAACAACACCATTGTTAAAACTTTGTCCATAGGCAATTCCATGAGGATGGCTGCTTCCACGGCAGTGAGCCCTCTTTTAATGCCATGCCCTTCGATTGAGATCTTGGGGGGTAAATATTGCATTTTTCGTTTCTTGGCTCCCCAGATCGCGTAATAAAAGGAGTACCCGATGATAGCGAGGAAAATTCCCACTATGCAGATACAAACCAGCATTGCCGGATCGAAAGAAGCAATGGGAGGATTGTAAACCTGCTCCGGTGGGATGTAGGAGGCCGGGAAAGCTGCAGCAAATTCATACCTTTCACCGCTGCTTGCTGCGTTGCTGCTCCATGTATATGTGATCCGGCCGGCATCATCATAACCAGTGAGCGGCTCAGGATTCCCCGGCCAACCCGATTGAGCTGGCTCCCAGCGTGGTTCTTCCGGTTGCACACCGGAGGGCAGATGGAAGGTTACCTGAAGATCAGTAGTCCCATTCACATAATCTGAACCGAAGTAATTGGGCATGAAACGGACACTGGCATAATTATTATCCGTCTGGTTGCTGTATGTAAACATCACCTGGCTGATCCGGCTTACCTGTAATCTAAAGATTCCGGTTTTTCCAGGTTGGAGCGCCAAACTGCCCAGGCCAATGGTGACACCACTTTCGGTACCATTCAGATAACCCGGATCAGCCTCCTGAATATCATTGAGGGTACGTCCATCGATCTCTGCACTGACATCAGAGAGTTTAAAATTACTGTTGGGTAGGCCGATATCCACATAATCGATCGGGAGTCCATCGGGTTGATTGGTAAATACGTAAACGTACGTGAGAGACATCGATCCATCATCATTGTAATAGGCATCGATCCGCGCTGAATCAACTGAGAAATGATACGATTGCGCAGATGCTGATACCGGTAAAATCAGTCCAAGGAGAATACTGAGAAGCAGAACGATCGAGGCTTTTTTCATTTTTCCTCCATTCATCTTTACCACTTGGGATCTTCAGTTAATTGGTAAGTGGAGTGGCAGAAAGGACACGTGACAACTGGTGCACCTGCGACCATCGCTACATCTTTTGGTGATAAAGTTCCCCCGCAAGCCTGGCATTTCATGGCGTCCATGGATACATTCGCGGGAATATCGATCTTATAGGTGATATTCTGATCGTTTGATAACGGCGCAGGAGTTTTGCGAAAAGAGAAGAAGCCCAGAGCCAGGCAAATCACAAGTAGAACGACTCCTGTAACAAAGGTCCTTCCTGGGTTTGGATTGTTGACGGAACCGATGATGAATAGAACTCCGAAAACAAAGAATACGGCGGTCAGCAGTTTACCAATGATCTTCATAGCTTCTCCTTCTCTTTGACGCTGGGTGAAACTTCGGTACAATGACATTAAAATTATACAATAACAAACCGCGAGAAAGTCAGGGGCTTACTGATGAATACGAGTGAAGAGTACCAAAAGTATCAGGATCTGTTAAAGGCGATGGCCTACCATAACCATCGTTACCATGTGCTGGATGCACCTGTCATCAGTGATGCGGAATATGACCGCCTCGTTGCAACCCTTCGTGAGATCGAACTGGCTCATCCAGACTGGGTGGATGCAACATCCCCCAGCCGGCGGGTCAATGGTCAGGTGCAGGAAAAATTTGTAAAAGTGAAACACCCGGCAGCTATCCTCAGCCTTGCAAATGCCTTTAATCCGGATGATGTGAAAGCCTGGTTTGAACGGATATTAAAACTTGATGCACGAGTCGCACACTCTGCTTTTGTCGTCGAACCGAAGATCGATGGGTTGACTGTTGTGCTTCATTACGAAAATGGTGTTTTTTCCCACGGCGCAACACGGGGTGACGGCCAGGTAGGGGAAGATGTCAGCGCAAATCTTCGAACCATTCGGTCCATTCCGCTGCGTATTCCGGTGGATGAGCTTGCCGGTCCCGTTCCGCTTGAATTGGTGGTCAGGGGTGAAGCCTACATCCCTGTTGCCGCGTTTGATAAGCTGAACCAGGAGTTACAGGAACGAGGTGAGAAGACCTATCTGAATCCCCGAAACACTGCCGCTGGTTCTTTACGTCAGTTGGATGCCAGTCTGACTGCCAGCCGGCCATTGACAATACTAACTTACGATATTGTTTCCAGCAGCCAGGAAACCCCAGCCACGCAGTGGGGATTACTGGAATATTTACGATCAATGGGTTTCCCGGTCACAGACCTCGCTAAGAAGTTTTCGATCCTGGATGCTGCAATAATGTATTGCCAGCAGATTGGTGCGGCAAGAGACAGCATACCGTTTGAGATCGATGGTATGGTGATCAAATTGGATGACCTGCGACTGGCAAAGGATTTGGGAATATCTGGAAAGGATCCACGCGGCGCTATCGCATTGAAATTCCCTGCGCGTGAAGTATCCACTAAATTACTGGAAATTCGGGTGAATGTTGGCCGGACAGGGGTACTGACGCCTTATGCAGTTCTTGAAGCAGTCGAGGTGGGTGGGGTAGTGGTCCGGCAGGCCACGCTGCATAATTTTGGTTATATTGCTGAGAAAGATATCCGGCCTGGTGATCGTGTGATGATCAAAAGGGCAGGAGACGTGATCCCCTATGTGATTGGGCCGATCCTGGACGCCAGGACTGGTGTTGAAATTGCCTATGTACCTCCACGCGTTTGCCCATCCTGCGGTAGCAAGGTCGAGAATCTTCCGGGAGAGGTTGCCTGGTTCTGCTTAAACCCTGCCTGTCCGGCTCAATTGGTTCGCAATATTGAACATTTCGTCTCGCGCGAAGCAATGGATATCACCGGTCTGGGAACCAGAGTGGTAGAGCAGTTGGTCTCGGCTGGACTCATCCATGATTCGGCAGATCTCTACGAGTTATCAAATGAACAACTAATGCTATTGGATGGTTTTGCTGAAAAGAAAGTAGAAAATCTGCTTGCAGCAATCGCTGATTCGAAAGAGCGTCCACTGGCCCGGCTGATCATTGCTCTCGGTATTCATGGTGTGGGCGAGGTGGCTGCCGCGGATCTGGCTCGCAAGTTCGGCAGCATCCATAAATTGGCTGCGGCAACTCCAGCGGAATTAATGACACTGGAAGGGATTGGCCCAAACATCGCCGCCAGCATCCAGATTTGGTTTCAGCATGAGAAGAACAGTTCCCTGATAGACCGGTTTATCCGGCTTGGCATCGATCCTGTTGAAAGCGGACATTCAGCAAATGCATATCAACCCTTTCAGGGGAAAACATTCGTAGTTACAGGCACACTCCCAACCCTGGGGCGAGAAGAAGTAAAAGAGTACATCCAACAGCGAGGTGGTAAGGTAAGCGACAGCGTCAGTGCAAAGACTGACTACCTTGTCCTTGGTGAAGCGCCAGGTTCTAAGCTCGAAAAAGCCAGATCATTGTATATCCAAGTCATTGATGAATCATCCTTACGAAAAATGGCTGGTGAAGAATGACGTTGGCGCTGCCATATATCGTGATCCATAAGGGACGTGAAAAATCACTTGCCCGAAAACATCCATGGCTTTTTGCATCCGCAGTGGCGAAGGTTTCAAGCGAACCAATACCACCCGGAAGTACAGTTGCTGTCCGATCTGCTGAGGGAATTTGCCTCGGATACGGGGCATATAACGCAAAATCGCAGATCCGTGTCCGGATGTGGACTTTTTCTGCGGAGGAGATGGTTGATGCGGATTTTGTCAGGAATAGGGTGAAAAGGGCAGTTAGTCTGAGGAGTACACTTCCTTCTTCCCGATCAGGGAATAGCCAACGATTGATCTTTTCGGAGAGCGATGGATTGCCAGGAGTGATCTTGGATCGATTTGGTAGCCATTTGGTACTACAACTAACGACCGCGGGGGCATTCCACTGGCGGGATGTGATTATCCAGGCGGTGATTGCTGAAACAGGATGTGCCAGCCTGGAAGAAAGATCCGATTCCGATACTAATCATCTTGAAGGATTGGACGATTGGAAAGGCCTACGATTTGGATCGCTTCCAACCGATGGGACTGAAGTTCAAGAGCATGGTTTGTTGTTTAAGGTACGTTCAGAGAACTCTCAGAAGACGGGTTTTTATCTGGACCAGCGGGATAACCGGTTATTAACCCGGTCCATCGCTTCAGGTAAAAGAGTACTGGATTGCTTTTGTTTTACAGGAGGTTTTGCTGTCAATGCATTGAAGGGTGGGGCAACCCATGTAACATTGGTCGACAGTTCAGCTGATGCACTGGCTGCCGCCTCTGAGAATATGGCCGCTAATGGATTTATGGAAGATCAGGTAACCTCGTACTGCGGAAACGCATTTGAGCTATTACGGCGTGAGCGGGATGCAAACAGGCAGTACGATCTGGTGATACTTGATCCGCCAAAGTTTGCGCCAACAACATCGCAGGTAGAAAAAGCTGCCAGAGCCTATAAAGATATCAATATGCAGGGGATCAAATGCCTGGCTCCTGGCGGTTTATTAATGACCTACTCCTGTTCAGGGGGAGTATCTTTACCGCTATTTCAAAAGATCGTGGCGGATGCGGCTCTCGATGCCGGGAAGGAATTGCAAATAATACGCTATTTGCACCAGGCAGAGGACCATCCGATACACCTGGCTTTCCCCGAAAGTGAGTATCTGAAAGGACTGTTATGCCAGGCGATCGATTAAACAAAAAAGCCCGCAAGGGCTTTTTTGTTGTGGAGATGGCGGGAATTGAACCCGCGTCCGAAAGACTCGACCGCCAGATGTCTACGAGCGTAGTAAAAGTTTATGTCTTACTGATAACGAGCTCATTTACCTCGCTGCTATCAGCCAGCTGCTTGAGCCCGAAAGCCCTCTTTCCCGGAGGTAGCAGCGTGAACCGGGGCACACCAACTTTGTGACGCCCGACACTATCACCGGCTGGTGAGCGGGATAGGCGGACGCGGTTTCACGAAGAAACCGGCTGATCTTCACTCGCTGTTAGGCAGCGAGGGGGAGAGCAGCATAGGAAGTGCGGTTGGCACTTGATTTTTTGTACTGAGTTAACGAGTTCGGTACCTCTCGGCTCGCAATCCGGGGCCAGCCTCCTCCGTCGAAGCCTGTCATCCCCGATACTTTGATTATACCACCTGTTGACTACGGAAGCGGGGAGAGTCAGGCATGTTATACTCAGAATTATCTTTTAGTGCATACTGGTATGGATCGAACTATTTTGGTAAATCATGGACCTTTCTGATAATGACGCATTACAAAGGGCTGCCGCTGGCGATCAGGTCGCATTCGGTATTCTGTATGAACGTTATGTGACGCGGATCTATAACTATATTTATTACCGAACAGGCCAGAACGCTGAGGCAGAAGATCTAACGGCCAAAGTATTTTTTAAAGCCTACAGCCATATTGGCTCATACAAGAACACGGGTGTTCCATTCTCTGCCTGGTTATATCGGATTGCGCATAATCTGGTGGCCAACTGGCATCGCGATAATAGCCGCAGCAAGGTTGTTCCACTGGAAGATGAACCCCAGATCGTTCATAAAGGTGACTTACCCGAAACTGCTGTCATGAAAGGCCAGGATTCGGAGTCTTTGTTGAAGGTGATCCGAAATCTAACATCAGACAGGCAACAATTATTGATCCTGAAATTTGTTGACAATCTATCCAATGCTGAGATTGCCGTTATTATGGGACGAAGTGAAGGTGCGATCAAGAGTCTATACCATCGGACATTAGCGAACTTAAAGGGGGAGTTAAATGCCGAGGATTTTGAGTAAGGAGAATGAAATGACTGAAAAGAGCGATTCTTCAGACCTGGAGATTCTGGAAGGTGAACTCGCTAACCGTTTGCGGATGTACCGTCCACGAACTGATTATGTAGACCTTCTGAAAAAACGTTTGGTGAAACCGTCTGGTGTTGAGGTGGAAAGTAATAAATGGAAACCGGCAGTGTTATTTCTTTCCCTGGGGATTGTCGGCTTCATCTTTGCGACAGTTGCACTACTGCGCTATATATGGTCATTTTTCCTAACAGACGATTCAGCTGAGGAGAATGGATCTTGAGGTAGATCAGGTCGGAAAATGGGAGGAAATTGCGCGTAGCAATTCTTCGTTGGACGGCTCAACCAGCATGGTGCCATCGGGAAAAATGATGGTGGGGACACTGCAAAACCCGTGATTTACTTGCGTGACAAAAGCTTCGTACTCTGGCTTTGAGTGAACATCCAGCCAAGTGAAATCAATTCCTGCCCCGATGAAAATTCGCTTTACGCGAGAGCAATCCGGGCACCAGTCAGCTCCATAGATGATGACATTATTTGCGGGTAGATCTGGGTTGATATCGATCCCCAGTAACCGGGCAAGCTCGCCTAGATCTGCGATCAGATCTGCGCCGGATGGCAATTGATACATCGGGTCCACCTGTTCCAAATATTCTTTTAGCAGAATTGATACCTGCGTCGAGGGCGGTCTCTCTGCCAGAAGCAAAAGTATTTGCAGGTCATTCATCTGCGGTGGGATACCCCCATGAGCTTGAAGGTAATCCCGAACGAGGATCGCGGCCGCGCGACGGGCACAGACCCGCGCTCTGCCTTCCATCCCACTGGCACGGGACTTTGTAGCATTCTGGATCTCTATCTCAAATAGCTTCTTCTGGTCAATGTTCATTTGGTATCTGTACGAATTATACGGTACAGGGCGAGAAATGTTCAGGGATGGAAATAAAAAAACCCTTCCATACGGAAGGGTAATAGGCGGGGAGAAAACATCAGAGCCAGTTCTGACTTTTCCCAAAATCTGTCAGTAGCGGGATCGTTACCGTTTCACCATTGTAAGATTTCAACCCCAGATAAATGCTATATATCCAGAGTAAGAACCCAACAAACGCGAATGTCAGGACCAGGGAGATAGCCCCAAGCATTAACGATTGGATAGCATTGTAGCGAATGAACGGACGGTTTTTCTTATCATCGATCAGTAATAAAACAAGGCCGATAATAGGAAAGATGTAGCTGACTAATGACCATAACTTATCATCATTGGTTACATCAGTGTTTGTAGTTTGATTCATTTGTTCCTCCAGATAGTTTATTTCATTTTACAAATCAAATAAGAAAAAACAAGCAGATCGACCGATTTACCCCCTCAGTGTATAGAGTTATGCTACAATTTTTCCATGGTTGCGCGAGTAGTCTTTTTTGGATCCCCCGAATTTGCAATTCCCTCCTTATCAAAACTATTACATTCTTACAATGTTGTTGGCGTTGTCAGCCAACCCGATCGGCCTTCCGGCAGGGGGAAGATCCTGACAGCACCGCCAGTCAAAGAGTACGCCCTCAGTCAGGGATTACCTGTCCTGCAACCCGAAAAGTTGAGAGAACCTGGCGTAGTAGAGAAATTACTGGAATGGGATGCGGATGTCTATGTAGTGGCAGCATTCGGGCAGATCTTTCGTAAAACCATCTTGGCTCTCCCGCGATATGGATTGATTAATGTGCATGCCAGTTTATTACCCCGCTGGCGAGGTGCTTCTCCGGTTCAGGCAGCGATCTTGAACGGTGATGAAGTCACTGGCGTCACAATTATGCGCATAGATGAGGGTATTGATACGGGGGATATGCTCAATCAGAAAGAAGTAAGGATATTGGAAGGTGAGACAGCCGGGGAACTTGCTACTCGATTGGCAGATGTTGGCGCTGAACTTCTGTTAACAACGCTTCTTGGGTACCTGAATGGCGAGGTCAGCTGCATTCCGCAGCCAAATGATGGAGCCACCTATGCCGGGATGATAAAGAAAGAGGACGCATGGCTAGATTTCCAGCAGTCATTAGAAATTAACCTGAGGAAGATCCGGGCATATTCACCGTGGCCTGTGGCAAGGGTGGATCTTTCTGGAACGGTTATCCAGATCCATCGCGCGCATGGAGTTCCTGGTGAAAAAAAGCAGCCGGGCTATCCATACATATGCAACGGCTCACCAGCCATTTCTGTAGAAGGCGGGCTGTTGATTCTTGACCAGATGCAACTCCCCGGTAAGAAGATGATGGAAGGTAAGGCTTACCTGGCTGGCAACCCCGGGTGGGGCAAAAAGATCAACTAATGGAGGTTGGTATGTACATCGCTGCCATTGATCAGGGGACTACAAGCACCCGCTGCATATTATTTGATCACGAGGGTTTGCCTGTAACCTCTGCTCAGAAAGACCACGCTCAGATCTATCCAAAACCCGGATGGGTGGAGCATGATCCGCTTGAGATCTGGCAAAACACAAAGGAAGTAATAACCCGCGCTCTGAATGACCTCGACCTGACAGTAAAAGATATATCAGCTGTGGGTATTACCAACCAGCGAGAAACAACCATTTTATGGGATGACCGTACGGGCAAACCTGTCCATAATGCCATCGTTTGGCAGGACACCCGCACAGATGCAGTGTGTACGGAATTAAGCCTGGCAGGAGGGCAGGATAGGTTCCGGAAGCAGACCGGGTTACCCCTTGCCACTTATTTTTCCGGACCAAAAATCACCTGGCTGTTGCAAAACATCCCCGGGTTAATGGATGAGGTAAGAACCGGGCATATACGCTTTGGAACCGTAGATAGCTGGCTGGTATGGAATTTAACTGGCGGCGTGAACGGCGGGTTGCATATCACTGACTGTACCAATGCTTCGCGGACAATGCTGATGGATCTGGAATCTCTTCAGTGGGACTCTTCCATCCTGGAATCTATGGGAATCCCCGAAAAGTTACTACCGGTGATCCATTCTTCCTCAGAGATCTATGGAACTTGTAAAGATGTCTTACCGGGCGTCCCTGTTACTGGAATTCTGGGAGATCAACAGGCAGCGCTTTTTGGTCAGGTGTGTTTTACTTCCGGCGAAGCCAAGAACACATACGGTACTGGCTGCTTCATGCTGATGAATACCGGAGAGCAACCTGTTCAATCTTCCCACGGTTTATTGACGACCCTGGGGTACAAATTGGGAAAGGCGAAACCAGTCTATTGCCTGGAAGGTTCCATCGCGATCACCGGGGCGCTGGTACAGTGGCTTCGGGATAATTTACACCTCATTGATACATCCAGTGAAATTGAGACTCTGGCCAGGCAGGTGCCGGATAGTGGTGATGTCTATTTCGTTCCGGCTTTCTCCGGACTGTATGCACCGTACTGGCGCAGTGACGCTCGCGGAGCGATACTGGGATTAACCAGGTATGCCACTGCCGGTCATATTGCCCGCGCAGCACTTGAAGCTACCGCATATCAAACCCGCGAAGTACTGGAAGCCATGGAAGCAGATTCGTCTGTTCATCTTACCTCGTTGAAAGTAGACGGCGGAATGGTGGTCAATACTCTATTGATGCAGTTCCAAGCAGATACTCTGCAGGTACCTGTTACCCGGCCAGTCGTCTCTGAAACGACAGCACTCGGAGCAGCCTATGCAGCTGGGTTGGCAGTCGGTTACTGGAAGGATCTGGAAGAATTGAAGAATAATTGGAAGAAGCAAACGACCTGGCATCCGGTAATGGAAGAGAAAACTGTAGAGCGCTTATATAAGCGCTGGAAAAAGGCAGTTCAGAAAAGTATGAACTGGGTGGATTAGGATGACTTTAAATAAACCGACTGCAATTGTCATTGGTGCCGGGTTCACAGGAATAGCGACAGCTTATGACCTGGCGATGCGTGGTTTCCAGGTGGATGTTCTGGAACGTGGTGAACTTGGATCCGGTACGTCCGGCAGAACACATGGATTACTTCACAGCGGTGCCAGATATTGCGTTCATGATAAAGAATCAGCTATCGAATGTATTGCTGAAAATGCGATCTTGAGAAGGATCGCAGGGCAATGCATCGAGGCAAATGCAGGTTATTTCATTGCGGTAAACGAATCCGATGAAGCTTATGCTGACCTCTTTATCCATGGTGCGCGCGAGTGTGATCTGCCTTTTAAAGAGGTCAACACCGTCGATTTGTTACATATGGAAACCCAGGTAACACCAGCTATACGGCGCGCTTTCTGTGTTCAAGATGGTACATTCGATCCCTTAAGACTGGCTTATGCATTTGCAGCCTCCGCGAAGAAATTCGGAGCCAGATTCCATCCGTTTACCGAAGTGGAAGAACTTATACAAGATCGATCGAACCGGGTGATCGCCGCAAAGGTTTGGGATCGAGTAACCGATACACGAACGGAATTCCATGCGGATGTTTGGATCAATACTGCGGGCGCCTGGGCAGGGAGGATAGCTTCAATGGCAGGTGTCCACCTTCCTGTAAAACCTGTCCCGGGTGTCATGGTGGCAGTGGAAAAGCGACTTTGCCAGAATACGATCAACCGGTTGAATGAACCTGGAGATGGAGATATCATCCTTCCCCAACGCCGGATGGTTGTCATTGGTACAACTTCATTTGAAGCGGCCGATGTGGATTACATTCCAATATTCCGGGACCAAATTGACCAGATGGTTGCTCAGGGATCAGAGATGATTCCAGCCATACGCGATACGGCTCACCGCGGCGCATTTATGTCCAGCCGCCCTCTGGTCAAAGCCGAAGGCGAAGCCAGAAACCTTGCACGTACCTTCAAAGTCTATGACCATGAAAATGCGGATGGCGTTCCCGGCTTGTTCAGCCTAATCGGTGGTGAGGCGACGACATGCAGGGCAATGGCAGAAAAGATCACAGACCTGGTTACAGCCAGATTCCACCTGGATGTTCCCTGCCATACAGCGGAACAGGAGTTGGTATCTTATCGGAAATTCTACCAGTTGGATGCGGAGCCGGCATGAGCGACCTGTGGAAGTTAACTGTACGAATTCATCGCTTCAAACCTGGCAAAGGGTCTTGGGTTTCCGAGTATCCCATCCAGATCCATCCGGATGAATATGTGCTTGATGCAATCGAACAGATATGGGCATTTCAGGATCGAAGCCTGGTTTATCGCCATTTGTGCCACCATTCCACCTGCGGGGCTTGTGGTATGCGGGTAAATCATAGTGAACACCTTACTTGCATCACACGGATTGGCGACATCACCCGCAATGGCGGCACTATGGATATCGAACCACTGAGAAACATGCCAGTGATCAGTGATCTGGCCGTGGATATGGGGCAGCTCTTCCGTTTGTTGGATGAGATTGACTTCAGCCAGGTACAATCTTCCGTACTTCTCCCTGAGGAGAAAGGAATACAGCCTGCTAGAGATAAACATGAGGAGATTGAACGGTTGGTGGATTGCCTGGAATGTGGCCTGTGTATCAGCGCATGCCCAGCTGGGGCGACATCCACTGGATATTTGGGTCCGGCTGCACTGGCAGCCATCCAGTTGAGATCTGTAGCGGGTGATAAGAGCTTGCTGGCAATGGCCGATGATGAACACGGAGCCTGGCGATGCCACTCTGCTTTTGCATGCACAGATGTTTGCCCATCCAATGTAGAACCCGGCTGGCGCATCATGGACCTGCGAAAGAAGCTGGTTGCGAGGCGATTCTCAAACCTATTTGGGAAAGATAAAGAGGTAGCGCATGAATAATCTTCCTGGTTCACCATCACGAAGACGATGGCTGCAATGGGTGGATCTACGAGGAAAAGATGCCGGCAGCTGGGGATTCTTGGTCAACCGGCTGGCTGGCCTGGGTTTGACCCTCTACCTGTTCCTGCACTTATTCGTTCTGGGAAAACTTGCCAAAGGACCTGAAGCATACGATGGATTTGTAAAACTAGCTCACCATCCTGCAATTATTGCAGGGGAAGTTCTGGTAGTTCTGGCAGTACTGCTGCATGGTTTCAATGGTATTCGTATCTTGCTCACGAGTTTTGGAGTTGAGACAGGTAGGCAACGGTTCTGGCTGTATGTCGCTGTGGCGATCGCAATCTTTTCTGGATTGTATTTCAGCATGCGAATGGCAGGAGTCTTATGATGCACCGGGGAATAAGGGAAAATAGCTGGATCTGGTTGATAAAACAGGTTTCAGGTGGCCTCGTCTTCCTGGTGATCCTTATTCATTTGGTGGTTAATCACCTGGTGGCGGAAGGCGGCCTGCTCACTTACAACGATGTAATCCATTATTTCTCAAATCCTTGGATAGCAGGAATGGAGATCTTCTTCCTGATCGTGGTAGTTGGACATTCTTTACTTGGTTTACGAAGCATCCTGCTTGACTTCAACCCGGGTGTCACATTCTTGCGGGTTGCAGACCTGGTATTGGGTGTGACCGGTGCAGCAGCAATCGTGTACGGAGTCTGGCTGACGCTTACTGTAGCATCAGTGGTATGATTGGCGCAATTTTAGGGAACTATGAATTATCTGATTATTGGTGCAGGCGCAATCGGAACCTACCTGGGTGCTTCCCTGATACATGCCGGCTGCCGGGTGACAATTGCAGAGCGCGAAGATGTAGCGGAAGTAATAGCCAGGGACGGTCTACAGCTAGAATTGTTGGATGGAATACTTTTAAAGAAATTCCCTGAGATTGAAGTAAACATTCAAGCAGGTTTACAGAAAAACCCGGATGTTGTTATCTTCGCAATGAAATCTTTTGACACTGCCGATGCTGCCAGTCAGTTGCAGGATCATCAGCATCAATTTCGGGTTGCACTCTGTCTTCAAAATGGCGTTGAAAATGAGGGGGTGATCGCTCGTTTTATTGGGAAAGATAAAGTAGCCACAGGCAGCATCACCAGCGCGGTGGAACGGACAGGATCCGGTCAGGCGCGGTTGGAAAAACTTCGCGGTATCGGGATAGGAAGTGATCACTCCTTGGCCGGCGAAATTTACCGAGATTTTCAAGCCGCTGGTCTCAAACCGAAACTGATTAAGGATACTGGCGCGATGAAGTGGACGAAAATGCTTTCCAATTTACTTGGGAATGCTACGGCTGCCATTTTGGATATGACCCCGGGAAAAGTGTTTGCCCACCCTGTCGGGTATGAGATCGAACGCGGACAGATGTCTGAAGCTGTGGCGGTCATGCGTCACCTTGGTATTAAAGTGATCAATCTTCCCGGTACGCCAATGCTTTGGCTTGTGTGGTTGATGCTATCCATGCCGGTCTGGCTCTCCCGTCCTCTGTTGGCAAAGGCAATGGGTTCCGGTCGGGGAAATAAAATGCCATCATTCCACATTGATCTACATGCAGGTCGTTCCAGATTGGAATCGGGTTACTTAAATGGGGCAATCGTCAGGTATGGTAAACAATCAGGTGTGGAAACTCCTGTTAATGTTATTCTGGTTCAGTTGCTAGAGGAAATGATAGGTAACAATAAGTTGCAGGAAGTGTATCGATCAAAACCCGAAAAACTAATGTCAACAATTAAGGAAATAACACAGATCCAGTAGGATAGTTTCAATATGAAAAATAGAAGAGATGGCAAGCAGCGTATCATTATTAAGATCGGCACTTCTACCCTGACAGCCGGTAAAAAGGCATTATCCTTACCATCCATCCTCAATCTTGTTCAGCAAATCTCTGTTCAGTACGCGAAGAATCATGAGATTATTCTGGTAACTTCCGGAGCGATTGCTGCCGGACGTGATGTTTTACGATCACTGGAAGGAGCTACACAGATTCCAGCGAAACAGGTGTTGGCAGCAATCGGGCAACCACGCCTGATGGAGATCTACACTCAGTTGTTTCGCATCTACCAGATCCCTGTCGCACAAGTCCTTCTCACCCGTATTGATCTAGCTGAAAGGCATGGTTATCTCAATGCGCGCAATACATTGATCGGATTACTGGAAAGCGGAATCCTCCCGATCATAAACGAAAATGATGCGGTCGCCACAGAAGAGATCCGCGTCGGGGATAATGACAATCTATCTGCCCTGGTTGCCAACCTGGTGGAAGCTGACCGGCTCATTTTGTTGACAGATCAAGATGGTTTATATACCAGCGACCCGCACAGCGATCCATCTGCAACGCTTATCGATGAGATCAATAATACTGAGATACCTGCTGAAGTATGGCAGGCTGCCGGCGGTTCAATGACGGGGCTGGGAACTGGAGGAATGTATACCAAGATCAAAGCGGCAGACCTCGCCAGACGTTCCGGCACTGAGGTTGTAATCGCCCGGGGAAACGAAGGTCGTGTGATCGAGAAGGCAATATCCAGCGAGAAGGTAGGTACACGGTTTTTCCCGGTGATCTCAAAACTTGAAAGCCGAAAGCGATATTTCTTATCTGGGCTAAAAACTGCACGTACCACAATCCTGCTGGATGAAGGCGCGGTGATTGCTGTAAAAAATGGTAACAGTTTGCTGCCGGCAGGGACAATAGGGGTTGATGGCGTTTTCGAACGCGGTGATATTGTAAAGTTACAAAACCCATCCGGGCAGGAGATTGCAGTTGGTTTGTGTAATTACTCTGCTGCGGATGTCACCCGAATTTCCGGCCACCGCTCTGAAGAAATACAGGCTATCCTCGGTTATAACTATGGCGATGAGGTTGTTCATCGCAGTAATCTGATCCTTCTCCAGGGATAATGAAATATGGACCTCAATCAAACCCTCCTGAATACCAGCGCTTCTGCACGCAAGCTTGCCATTCTCCCTACTCACGAAAAGAATGAAGCAATTGCTGCAGTGGCAAGACTGCTGGCTCTACGCCGATCAGAGGTGTTACTGGCGAATGGACTGGATGTAGAGGAAGCCAAACAGTCAGGTATGCCTGCTGCTATGGTGGATCGATTGACCCTGAATGAAAATAGGTGGAGTGGGGTGATCAACGACCTGAAGGATGTAGCTGATCTGCCTGATCCTGTGGGATCTGTGCTCGATAAGAAGATACTCCCGGGAGATCTAAAAGTGCAGCGGGTGCGAGTTCCACTGGGAGTTATTGCGGTGATCTATGAATCACGGCCGAACGTGACCGTGGATGTTTTTGGATTGGCGATAAAAAGTGGCAACGGCATCGTTTTACGGGGCGGAAAAGAAACTCTACGAACCAATGAAGCGATCATTCAAATCATCCAGGATGGCTTGGCAGAAACTGCGGTACCATCAGAAGCAATCGCATTCATCGATGTTCCGGATAAATATCTGGTCTTGGCTATGCTCAAGAGGTATGACCTGATCGATCTTGTTATTCCACGCGGAGGAGCCGGCTTACACAAATTCTGCCGCGAAAATAGCCAGATTCCGGTGATTACTGGCGGCATCGGGATCTGCCATTTATTTGTGGATGAATCTGCTGAGATAGATAAAAGTCTGGCAGTCATCGAAAATGCAAAGACACAAAGGCCATCAGTATGCAACGCACTTGATACAGTCCTGGTCCATCGGAATATTGCCGCGAGTTTTATTCCAAAACTGGCTGATCGTATGGCTAACTCAAATGTGATCTTGCATGTTGATGAAGAAGCAGCGGATTACATACAGCTTTCAGGTGTGGTGCAACCGGCTCAACTGGACGATTTCGACCGTGAATGGCTCTCCCTTGATCTGGGTTTACACATTGTGAAAGATACAGGGGATGCAATCAAGCATATTCAGGCACACAGCACAGCACACTCAGATGGTATCCTCACTCAGGATCCAACTCATGCAGCAGAGTTTTGTCAGAAGGTAGACTCTGCGGCTGTCTATGTTAATGCCAGCACGCGTTTTACTGACGGCAGTGCATTAGGGTTGGGTGCAGAAATCGCTGTCTCGACTCAAAAACTCCATGCCAGAGGTCCGATGGCCCTGGAAGAATTAACTACGTATAAATGGGTGATCGAAGGTCAGTACTCAGTCCGTAAGTAGTGTTAATCCCCGCGGGAATATTTCTTTTGCCATTCGTACAAGCGGTTGAGAGCATCGATCGGAGATAGCTGGTTAATATCCAGTTTTTGAATTTCCTCGAGCAGGGGATTCGTTTCCGGGAAGAGTGCCATCTGTTGAACGGATGAGGATTCAGCTTGTTCACTGCCTCTGGACTGTGTTTCAAGTTCTTTGAGGATCTCATTGGCACGAACGATGACTGGCTGGGGGATGCCTGCGATCTGCGCTACATGTATCCCATAGGATTTGTCTGCTCCTCCCGGGATGATCTTGTGAAGGAAAACTACCGTATCTCCGGATTCTGTCACTGCGACGTTGTAATTCCGGATTCCCGGGTACGTAGTAGATAGCTTGATCATTTCATGATAATGAGTGGCAAAGAGAGTGCGTGACCTCAGGCGGGGGTGATTATGGATATACTCGATCACTGCCCAGGCAATGGATAGTCCATCGTATGTGCTGGTACCCCTGCCAATTTCATCGAGTATCAGTAAGCTACGATTGGTCGCGTGGTGTAGTATATTCGCTGTTTCGACCATTTCCACCATGAACGTGGATTGTCCGGAGTGGATCTCGTCTTGAGCACCGATCCGGGTAAAGATCCTGTCCACCAGGCCGATCCGGGCAGATGATGCGGGTACGAACGATCCCATCTGGGCCATTAGGACGATCAAAGCTGCCTGGCGTAAGTAGGTGCTTTTACCGCTCATGTTGGGGCCGGTGATGATCCGAATCAGTTCCCCTGGTTCAGTTTCGATATCGTTCGGAATATATTGGCCGGCCTTTAGTGTGCTTTCAACTACGGGATGCCTGCCGTCTTTGATAGCAAATCCAACACCATTATCTATCACCGGGCGGGCATAATTTCTGGCTACAGCCACGTCAGCCAGAGCAGCCATTGCATCCACCTCAGCTAGCATTTGAGAAAGAGAAATCAGCCGCTGGCCATGGTGTTCAATTTCCTTTAACAGGGCTTTAAATAAACGGACCTCAATTTCATGAATGCGTGATTCTGCATTCAGAACTAACGTTTCGTACTCCTTTAATTCAGGAGTGATGTACCGTTCAGCGTTAACCAGTGTCTGTTTGCGGATGTAATCAGCTGGTGCCTGTTGGGAATTTGCATTCGTGATCTCTAGATAATAACCGAAGACCTTATTGAAGCCGACTTTAAGCGTCTTAATGCCGGTTCGCTGCCTTTCCGCGCTTTCCAAGCCTGCGATCCAATCTCTGGCATGGCGTGAGGCTTCGATAACCTGATCCAGTTCCGAAGAGTAACCGGCGCGAATCAGCCCTACCGTATTGATCGTAGCAGGTGGTTCATCATCCAAACAGGCAGAGATGACACCAGCAACATCTGCACATGGTTCAAAACTCTTGTACCTGTCCTGCACATTCCCTAACTCCTGAATGATCTGCTCCACAACATCTAGCTTGAGAATGGAATCCTTTAATGCAATCAGTTCGCGTGGCGTGACATTCCCAATACTGATCCTCGTTGAGATTCGTTCAATATCGGCAATCTGGTGAAGGGCTGATCGCATTTCCATCCTTCGTAAGCCATCTTTGATGAAGAATGAAACCCCGTCCAAACGGTGGTTGATCTGGCTGATATCCAGTAACGGGCGATTCACCCAGCTTGCCAGTAAGCGATGCCCCATGGACGTCTGGCAGACATCCAGCACGCCCAGTAGAGAACCATCACGGCTGCCATCTCGGATGGTCGCAGTTAATTCCAGATTTCTTCTGGTCGCTGTGTCAAGGATCATAAAGTCATCCAGGGAATACTGGCTGATCCCGCTCAATTGGTGCAGAGCCGCCGGTTGTGTATCTTGAATATATTGGACCAAAGCCCCGGCTGCCCGGACTATCAATGGTTGTTTTCCAATACCAAACCCTTCAAGGGTTGAAACCTGGAAGTGGCTTAAGAGGATTTGCTGACATCTACCGGCTTCATATCGCCAGTGGGGATACCTGGTGTAGTGTGATGTCGTTCCGGGAACTGGATCCAATTGATCCGATACCAATACTTCAGAAGGATCCAATCGCTGGATCTCAGCCCGCAAAGCTCCCTGAATATCCGTAGAAGAGAATTGAGTGGCGAGGAATTCTCCTGTAGACACATCTACGCAGGCAACTGCCGCACTCTGTCCTTCAAAGAAGTAAGAGAGCAGATAATTGTTTTTATCAGCATTCAATAAAGACGGTTCAGTGATGGTCCCAGGGGTGACAATTCGCACAACCTGCCGAGGAAAAAGCCCTTTGCTTGGCTGTTCCCCCACTTGTTCACAGATAGCGACATGGTATCCTTTTTCGATTAGTCGTGCCAGATAATTCTCAACAGCATGGTAAGGGATACCAGCCATCGGAACACGAGTTCCTTTGGCTACATTGCGGCCAGTCAGCACCAGATCCAGTTCACGCGAGGTCGTCTCAGCATCCTGGTCGAAAGTTTCATAAAAATCCCCCAGACGAAAAAAAACAATGGTGTCCGGGTAGTCTTTTTTAATATCCAGGTATTGCTGCCTGATGGGTGTGATATCTTCAGCCATAATGTAATTTTATCTCATCCCTAATTGGTAACTGGATTATAATATTATCACTATACACTATTGAATTGGAGGAAACTATGGCAAGCGTATCATATAACCATGTATCAAAACGTTTTGGAGATTTTTCAGCCCTGAAAGATTTGAACATCGGTATCGAGGATAAAGAATTCCTCGTGCTGGTTGGGCCTTCAGGTTGTGGAAAGACAACAGCTCTGCGTTGCCTTGCCGGACTGGAAGAAGTCACCAGCGGTGAAGTTATGATTGGTGATGTCGTGGTAAACGATGTTGCACCCAAAGACCGCGACATTGCAATGGTGTTCCAGTCGTACGCTCTTTATCCCCATATGACCGTGTATGACAACATGGCTTTTGGCTTGAAGTTACGCAAGCTGCCAAAAGAAGAGATAAAGACTAGAGTAGAAAATGCTGCAAAGATCCTTGGTATCGAACAGCTGCTGAAAAGACGCCCGCGTGAATTATCCGGTGGTCAGCGACAGCGTGTTGCCCTCGGCCGGGCTATTGTACGTGAGCCTAAAGTTTTCCTCTTTGATGAGCCGCTTTCCAACCTGGATGCAAAACTGCGCGTACAAACACGTGCTGAAATCTCCAAGTTGCACCAGCGCCTGCAAACAACCTTTATCTATGTGACCCATGACCAGACCGAAGCCATGACGATGGCATCCAGAATTGCAGTCATGAACAAAGGTGTGTTGCAGCAGCTTGATACTCCGCAAAACCTGTATGACTTCCCTGCAAATATGTTTGTTGCCGGTTTTATCGGCTCTCCTGCCATGAATTTCTTCCAGGCCAGGTTAGTAAAAGAAGGAACCTATCTGTTCCTGGATACCGGCGACATGAAAGTAAAGATACCTGAATCTCGTGCCAAAATCTATATGCCGCTTGCTGGCAGGGATGTCATCTTTGGTATACGCCCGGAAAATATACATAACCCGCAGTTCGCTCCTCCTGGAATACATGCCGAAATTGTAAAAACCAAAGTGGATGTAGTGGAACTGATGGGTTTCGAGATTCTGCTCTATCTTGTTAGTGGAAACACAACCTTCGTAGCCCGTGTGGATCCGCGCACCCGCTTCGCAATGGGAGATAACGTGGAATTGGTATTTGATATGGATCACTTCCATATTTTTGATCCGGGTTCAGATCCTGAAAACCCGGTGGCCGTACGCTAGAAGTATTATTATCACCACGAAATCAAGTAGCGCAAGGCTTCCTTGCGCTACTATATTAAACAGGAGGTCTATATGACATTCACTGAAATAAAACCTTTGCTCGCACCCAATAAGAGTAAGATCGTCATGCTGGTTATGGATGGCCTTGGAGGTTTACCATTAAAGTCGGGCGGTAAAACAGAGCTTGAAACTGCAAACACACCTAATCTGGATCGGCTGGCTTCTGAAGGGTGCCTTGGGCAGACGTTGCCTCTGGATTACGGCATTACTCCAGGTTCCGGCCCGGCTCATTTATCTCTTTTCGGTTACGATCCCGTTGCGCATGAAGTGGGTCGGGGGGTGTTGGAAGCGATCGGAGTTGGCATGTATGTCAATAAGGGGGATGTGGCAGCCCGGGGAAACTTCTGCACAGTTGATGAATCAGGCGTCATCGTGGATAGACGGGCAGGCCGAATACCCAGTGAAGAAGCAGAACCCATTGTGGAACGCTTAAGAGCCATCAAGCTGCCGGGCGTGGTGATAGAGATCAATCATGTGAAGGAACACCGCTTTGCAGTCGTCATCCGGGGTGAAGGGCTAACCCCCGATCTGGAAGAGACAGACCCGCAAAAACTGGGTGTCGCTCCTTATGAGGTGAAACCGAAGAATGCCGGCGCGAAAAAGGCGGCTGATCTTTACAACCAGTGGATTGCTGCTGCCCGTGAGATTATCAAAGATGAGCCCAAAGCGAATGCGCTGACATTACGAGGTTTCGCGACCGACCCTGGGCTTGAGAATTATGCATCACGTTATGAGCTGAATGCAGCTTGCGTGGCGGTTTACCCCATGTACAGGGGCGTGGCTCAGCTGGTAGGGATGAAGATTATTGAATTCAAAGGCGAATCACCAGCCGATGAGTTCGATGCACTTGCCAGTGTTTGGAATGACCATGACTTCTTCTTTGTTCATATTAAAAAAACTGACAGCTATGGCGAAGACGGGAATTTTGATGGTAAGGTACACGTCATTGAGAGCGTGGATTTAGCCTTACCAAAACTTGTGGCATTGAAGCCGGATGTCCTGATCGTAACCGGTGATCACAGCACACCAGCACTGTTGAAATCACATAGCTGGCACCCGGTGCCATTCCTGCTCTGGGCACCCGGTGCAGTCCGCCCGGATGATCGGCAGCAATTTGGAGAGACCCAGTGCGCACAGGGTGGGTTAGGGACTTTCCATGCGTTAAATGCCATGCCTCTTGCCCTTGGCCATTCACAAAGGCTGAATAAATTTGGCGCGTGATTTGATCGGACTTGATAACCAACCCGGCATTAATGCCGGGTTTTCTTTTTAATAAATGGTTGTGTGATCGCTACCACCGCAATGATCAGGCTTAATAGGCTGACGTAAATGAAGGCATCGCTCCAGAAGCGCAAAGGGAATAAGCGGATGAATGTATCGGAGTAATAAAAGATCCAGCTGTCGCCCTGGAAGAACAGTGTATGGAACCAGGTAAAGAATGCTGAAAAATCCAGTGCCACAGAAAAGAGTATGGCCAGCATGATACCAATCAGCAGCCATCCACCAGCACGGAGGCCTTTCCATAACTGGGCTGCATGTTTCAAAGAGACTAACAGAAGAATTGACAGAAGGAAGACTGCCAACACAATTGCATAGATTTCCAATCCCTTGTGAACAAGGACCTTCACATCATCCATGTGCGATAATTCGCGTTCATTGTAAAGGGGGGATCCGTCTGGCAGTTGATATGCTGAAAAAAACTCCGCGTTTTCATTATTAAGCAGGTAATCGATCGAAATATCAGACCACTTCAGGCGATCTGCCTGCGTGAAACCATACGGGTCATCGGGGAAACCTGGCATGCGATACTCTGCTGCCGGGAAAAAGGGCGTCAGTAAAAGCCGGACGAATGCGAGCATCACGACCGCCGGGAAAAGGATAGCGACAATCCAACTGATAAGTGCTGCAATTTTATTTTTCATGATCACTCTGAAAGAACATAATGTACAACCATGTCATTGGTCACCCATTCAATGGGAGCCAGGTCATCGGTGTATACTCTGCCAACCGAAGGCGTTGTTTGCATATTGGCAACTGTAATGCTGATCGTTTCCATCAGCAGATTGGGAGTAACTGTATCAGTAGCCAATAGCTGGTAGTTTGCCATCAGATCATTAATTGATGTTGGTTGTTTTGTGGCAAAAAGAATCGTATTGAAGGTATCAGGTATATCCATCACATATACCGAGGGGAAAACCGATCGTAATGTCGCGCACAAATCTTCTACCAGGCGTCGATCATCTGGAGCACGGCCGACATTGATTGCTAGAACGCCGTCATCGACCAGGCGGGAGGAAGCGATCTCAAAAAACTCGCGAGTCGTCAAATGCCAGGGTATGTAAGGTGGTCGATAAGCATCCACGGCGATGATGTTGTAGGTTTTGCCTGAATGGTCCAAGCCCCACCTGCCATCAGCGGCGATCGGGTTCAGGTTTGGTTCTGTCATGCCAAAGTATGTTTTGCCAATATCTATAATGACTGGGTCTATCTCAAATCCATCTATCTGGATGGTGCCGTAAATCGTTGTGGCAGCTCGCGCAGCAGTTCCGGCAGCCAAACCGACGATCGCCATGCTTTTCACACTGTCCAAATGTACAGGTCCGGGATTAAAGAAAGGCGCGACCGAAAACTGTTCCCAGGGGCCGTAGTAGTTCTCAACTCCTGGTTTGTAGATCGAATGTACTCCCTGGCCTTCATTCAACCTGAGGAGGAAATAACCCTGCTCTTCTACAACTTCAATGTAGTTATATTCCGATTCGCTTTCAAATAACTGCCCGGGAGTTTCTTTTATTGAAATTCCTTTTCCGAGGATCAGCAAAGTGATCAGTACGGTCAATAAAAATAAGTAAACCAAGCTTTTGCGAAAGGCTGAATGCATCCAGATACCCAGAGGTGCCGTCAGCGCCAGAATACAGGCGAAGGCCATGAAGGTGCGGTAGGTTCCAATCAGGGGGATGAAGAGGAGCGTCGCCAGAAAGGTACCGATGAATGAGCCTATGGTGGATATCGCATAGATCGAACCAGCAACTCTTCCGGATGACCCTTTCTCTTCAATACTCAGTCGGATCGCAAAAGGTGAGATCATCCCGAGCAATACCATTGGGAATACCAACAGGATCATCACAGAAATGAATGACCCTAATAAGACGCCCAGGCGCAGATGATCAAAGGCACTGGCGGCCAATCGAAGAACCGGATTCGAAATGAGCGGAACTATAGCAATAGACAGGGATGCCCAGAAAAGTATTAGGTAAAAGGTGAGAGGTTCAGGATGCCGATCGGCAATCTTACCACCAAGCCAGTATCCGACTGTCAAATAAATCAAGATCAGGCCAATAATGCTTGCCCAGACAAGGTTGGATGTACCAAATACATTCCCAAGCAGACGTGACGCGGCCATTTCAATGCCAAGTGAAACCATTCCGGAAATGAAAACAGTTATTAGTAAAAATCGGTGGTGAAGCTGGAATTTTGACATGGCGGGAAACCCTTTACGGGTATTATACCGTAGGGACGGAGCCTGCCATTATTGTATAAATGATAGGGATATCTTATAATTCGGCTTCAAGAATACCTCACAGGAGAAATCATGAAAATACTTACCGGCGCGCAGATCAGGCAATCCTTCAATGACTTTTTTATCAGCAAGGGGCATACCTTTGTTCGGTCTGCTTCGCTGGTACCTGGAGGTGACGCTACGCTGCTCTTTACAAATGCCGGTATGGTCCAGTTTAAGGATGTCTTTCTCGGAACTGATTCAAGACCATACACCCGGGCAGTGAATTCCCAAAAATGCATGCGGGTTGCAGGGAAGCATAATGACCTGGAAGATGTGGGACGGGACGATAGCCATCACACCTTCTTCGAGATGCTTGGCAACTGGTCATTCGGCGATTACTACAAAACAGAAGCGATCGCCTGGGCGTGGGAGCTGCTCACTGAAGTCTGGCAGGTGCCGGCAGATAAACTGTGGGCAACCTATTTCCAGGATGATAAGGGGAATATCCCGACTGATATTGAAGCACGGGATAACTGGATGCAGCAAAAAGGCATGATGGCTGCCCATGTTTTACCTGGTGGACGGAAAGATAATTTCTGGGAAATGGCAGAAACTGGCCCTTGCGGACCTTGTTCAGAGATCCATATTGATCGCGGTCCTGCGGGCTGTGATAGGCAGGGTGTTCCCGGGCATGTCTGCAAAGTAAACGGGGATTGCAAGAGATACTTGGAACTCTGGAACCTCGTTTTTATTCAGTACAATCGCCAGGGACCGGATACTCTTGAACCTCTACCTGCGTGCCATGTTGATACCGGGATGGGGTTGGAGCGGATCGTATCGGTAATGCAGGAAGTGACATCCAATTACCGTACGGACCTTCTCTTCCCGCTGCTTCGGACAGTTCAACGCCTGGCCGGGCATACTGACATACAGATGGAGGAGCACTTCACTCCATACCGGGTGATTGCTGACCATACACGCGCCAGCGCTTTCCTCATTGCGGATGGCGTGGTACCAGGTAATACCGGCAGGAATTATATAGCCAGAATGATCATCAGGCGTGCATCGCGGTTTGGCGGAAAGATCGGATTAAATAAACCGTTCCTTGCCGAGGTAGCGGAAGCAGTCATCGAAAACTACGGAGATGCCTATCCGGAACTGGTAAAGAATCGCAAGACCATTCTGGATAATCTCACCCGGGAAGAAACCCGGTTCCATCGAACGGTGGAAGCCGGCATGGCCCAGCTGGAGGACTTCATTACCGAAATGAAAAAAACCGGCACCAACACATTACCCGGAGAGAAATGCTTCGAGTTATATGCAACGCACGGCTTACCGCTGGAATTGACCCGCGACATACTACAGGAACGGGGTTTGCTGGTTGACGAAGGTGGGTTTAAGAGAGCAATGGATGAACACCGGATTGCTTCCGGTGCGGGAAAAGCTATGGGTGAGATGGGCGGAGATGATGCCAATCTCTACTCTGAGATGGTGGCTCGGCTCATCCAAAATGGCAAGCTTAAGAGCACTGGTGTTCAGTATGATCCTTATCACCTGCTCGAAGTGCAAGGTGAATTACTGGCGATCATTCAAGAGGGCGAGGTGATTGAAGAGGCTCTTGATGGAGATGAAATCAGCGTTTTACTTCCTTCAACCGGTTTCTACCTCGAGTCCGGCGGCCAGGTGTCTGATAAAGGACTGATCATTAGCCTGGATGGAAAATCCCGAATGGAAGTTCTGGAAATGCGAAAACCAGCGGCAGGAGCAATCGTACATATCTGCCGGGTGATCGAAGGCAATTTCAAAGTCGGGCAGCAGGTAAAAGCCAGCGTTGATCTGGCACGCCGACAGGATATTCGTCGTAATCACACTGCCACACACTTACTGCACGCGGAACTCCACAGAGTGGTCGGAAAACATGCTTTGCAGGCAGGCTCCATGGTTTCCGCAGACAGGCTGCGGTTTGACTTCAATCACCCCGAAGCAGTCACTCCCGAACAGCTGGATCAGGTCGAAGCCGGGGTCAATGCATTCATTATGAAGAACTACCAGCTGCAGATCAAAGAGCGTTCCTTGCAGGAGGCGCTGCAGGATGGTGCAACTGCGCTTTTTGGCGAAAAATATGGTGAAAAAGTACGAACCGTTATTATTGGCGGGGAAGAACGTATCTCATACGAGCTTTGCGGTGGTACGCATGTAGATGAAACCGGTGACATTGGGTTTTTCCTGATCACCAGCGAAGGCAGCGCGGCGGCAGGCGTCCGAAGAATTGAGGCTGTGACCGGCCGGGGGGCGTATGAGTTGGTTCGGAACAGAACTCATCTTCTTAAAAGATCTGCCGCCCTTATGCAAACCGGTTTGGAGGAACTGCCAGCGAAGATCGAACTTGTGTTATCAGAATCGGAGCAAAGGAAAAAACAGGCTGGCCAATTACGAGCTCAGCTGGCCGTCTTGGAGTTCCAGCAACAACTGGCAGGATTGAAAACATCCGCCGGGCCTATGGTATTTGCCACCCAGATCCCCGGGGCAGACAATGAGACTCTGCGGATGCTTACAGATCGCTTCAAAGAGAAATTCCCATCCGGCGTGGCGATCCTGGCAACTGTTATTGAAGAAAAACCTGCCATTGTAGTTTCGGTAAGTGATGATCTGGTGAAGAAAGGGCTACATGCCGGTGACCTGGCGAAGGAAGCTGCCGCAAAAGTTGGCGGCAGTGGCGGTGGTCGGCCAAACCTTGCCCAGGCTGGTGGAAAAGATGCCGGCAAGTTGGAGGAAGCCCTCGAAGCGGCACGGAAGATGGCACAACAGAAGATATAAGAAATCAGCCCCGCTTCAAGCGGGGCTGATCTTTTGTCGCTCCTTGATCCGGTCGATCCTTTTTTGGATCTCTTTGAGCCGTTGCTGCTTTGTAAAGGGTCCAAGATTCAGCGATGTAACATATTTCAACCGGCTCTCTGCATAGTACAGGGCTGCCGGATAATTCCGTTCCACATGTTCATAGTATTTGGCTAATTCTTCCCACCCAAATTCCTGATATCTCTCACCAGCTGCCTGCCATAAAACGAGCGCGCGTTCCCAGTCCGAGTTTCGGCGGTAAACCTTGCCAACTCTTTCCACAATCTCCCAATCAATAGAGAGGTTTTGTTCCGATGGACGAAAAATGCTGCCAAATACCCGGCATGCTTCTTCATTCTTACCCAGGTCGAGAAGGAGGGAAACAAGTGGATAGTAGTCATCCGGGCTGGCAGAGGCCGGCACCTCATTTTGAGTTAGAGTGACAGTAAAGTAGTTCAACAACGCTGCCATGGAGAGGACATCCATTTCATTATGGTACAGTACACCTGCAAGAGGGCGGGCATCCCGAGTTTTGAGATAATCGAAGTAAATCTGGGGTACTAGATAACCGGGTACTTCATCCTGACCGCGTTCTACCCGTAAGATCTCTATCTCAACATTGGATAAGCGGCGGCTGGCTAGTTTTTTCTTCCACATCCGGCGGGCTAAGTGCAGCAAATCGATATGATCCAGATTGGTAAATGGAGAATCTAATCGGTTTAATACATACCTGCTGTTCAATAGGGGAATATCAAAGGCTTTTCCATTGTAGGTAACCACTCCCTGTGCGCCGTCCATATATTCTGCCAGTGCTGTCAACATTCCCCTTTCCTCGGATGGGTCGCGAAGTAAGAACTGGGAAAATTCAGTGCCACCCTGTGTGTATCGGCTCAAACCAACCAGGAATGCGAAGGTGCCTGTACCACCTGAAAGCCCGGTGGTTTCTGTGTCAAGATAAATGAAATTCTCCAGAGAAGTTCTTCCTCCTGGGCTCAGGTGTGCCCAGTCAGCTACCAGTCCAATCTCTCCTTCGATAACAAGGGAGAGAGCGCCGTGTGCATGAGAGCGATCAAATAACTTTCGGATACGATATGTACTTCCAAAGGCGGTTTGAATGATTTCTCCGGGTATCACTTCATCTACTGAGAACTCACCGGAATATATGGGTGGTTTGGGCACCTCATCCGTACCGGTTTTGATGCCCAACCGTTTGAGCTTGGCAGTAAGCGAATCATCCATGGGTAATCAACTCCAGAATGGCAAGGGTTTCTCTCTTACCTCCATAACCTTCTTCCCCGGCAGGGCCAATACAGCTGGGGCAACCATCTTTACAAGGGCATTGTTGAATATGGCTGTGCACCTCCGGCAGCCAACCGGGAATGATATCGGAGGCGGCATCCGAGAGCCCGATACCTCCCGGGGCGGAGTCAAACCCGATAATGGCAGGCTGTTGGTTGAACAGCGAGCAAAGTGGATCCGCATGGACTTCCATATCCCGGGTGTCACACATCAACCGTAAGGGGAGGAGGTGGCGCATCGCATAGGCCAGACCGGTCAAACCGCTGCGTACGTAGGCTCGTTCTTCTGCCAGCCTGTGGCAATCAGGGCAAAGGGTGATGAGGTTTTGGTGTTTGTTCGCTTCTTCTGGTGATGAGAAAAGCCGAAAAGGAACAATGTGGTGAACATGAAGCGGTTGAGCTCCGAACGATCTTCTACAATTTTGACAGATATTCCGATCGCGCTCTCTCACACTCATTCGAATACTATCCCAATCCGCGCCGTAATCGTTCGGGTCATTAAGCCAATCACCGGCAAGACGCAATTTTTCTACACTGGCTGGATGGAGGATCATCCAGAAACCTTTAGTGTCATAAGTATAAGCAGGTAGATCAACCAATCCAAAACCCAGGATTTCATGGCTATGGTTTTTAATCTTCCGATATCCGGTAACCTGATTTGTGACCTGAAGATCTCCGCAGCCGATATGGAAGCCGGATTTATCCGCTTCGGCAGTCCGGGATAGAATTTCAAAAGAAAGAGATTCACGCGGTTCAGTATAATAATCCTCAGAAACTATTGTTAATTGCGCATAGTTATTATCCAGGTCCAAGACATCCACCCGGTACGAAATTCCTTCGTGCAGGTAGATCGCATCCGGATGTATCATCCAGTAAGATGAGATGAGATCCACGGTCCCAAATACTTCCCAGGTATCTCCAGTTAGCCTTTTTAGGTCTATCCGTTCTGCCGTTGCATTTCTTAATGAGATAGAAGCGGAAGGATATTCGCTCTGTATCCAGGTATAAAGATTGCCGGAGTGGTGCAGAAATCCAAGAGTGGTGAGATATTCGAGTACTCCATAAAGTGTATCTTGTGGGAGAGTACCAAACGAATCTTGATCTATAAAAGGGAGTTCGAAAGCAGCACATTTCAAGTGGTTGAGGAGTATCGACAAGTTATCCGGGTTGATCAAGGCTTTTTCTGGGGAAAGCCCAAGGAAGTATGCAGGATTTCTGGCGAGAAACTGATCAATTGGGTCTGATGTGGCAAGCAGAACCGCAAGGGATTCCTGGAACTTTCTACCCGCCCGCCCAATTTGCTGGGTGGTAGATGCGATTGTGCCTGGATAACCCACGAGAAGTGAAGCATCCAGTGCGCCAATATCAATACCCAACTCCAGCGCAGAGGTTGCGACCACAGTAGATACCTTGTTCTCCCGCAAGCCAGTTTCTATCTCACGCCGGTCTTTTGGCAGATAACCACTGCGGTAACCCCTGATTCTGGCTGCATACCCTGGATAAGTATACTGGAACGCAGTTAGGATTAACTCAACCGAACGCCGGGTCTGGCTGAATATGATGGATTGTGTATCCTGTTTCAACAGGCTTTCAGATAATTCGACTGCTTCGTAAAGTGCGTTTTTTCTGATTCCCAGCTGTTCATTGACTATGGGAGGGTTATAAATAAAAAAAGTCTTCTCCCCGTGTCCCGCCCCGTCCTCACTGATCACTACAGGCTGCATGCCTGTAAGATTTTGAGCCAGTTCACCCGCATTCCCAATGGTCGCTGATGTCATGTAATATTTTGGTTGGGAGGAGTAAAAAGCTGCAACTCTGTTTAGCCGGCGGATTACATTCGCCACATGAGAGCCGAATACTCCACGATAGGTGTGGATCTCATCAATAATGACGAAACGCAATCCCGATAAAAAACCTTCCCACTGTGTATGATGTGGAAGGATACCCAGATGGAGCATATCTGGATTACTGATCAGTATTCGGGCAGAATCCCGAATTGCCCGCCGGTGCATGATGGTTGTGTCGCCATCATAAGTTGCACAATTCAGATCGTTCCCTGGTACGTAATCCAACAGAGCGAGTAATTTGTACAGTTGATCTTGGGCTAAGGCTTTTGTAGGGAAAAGTAGAAGAGCTTTTGCTTTAGGATCGGTGAGTAATTCATTTAGGATTGGCAGGTAGTAGCAAAGAGATTTTCCACTCGCGGTACCAGAGGTGATGACCATATTTTCACCAGCTGCAGCATGCTCCCAGGCTGTACGCTGATGTGAGTAGAGCTTATGGATGCCAATAGCTTGCAATGCCTGGATCAGATCAGGATGCAGATTTGCCGGGAAATCAGTATACACAGGATCGACTTTTGGCAGGATAGTGGAGAAAATGAAATTAGGGGAGAGATTGCTATTCTCCATCCAATGCTGCATTACAGTCTGAATGCCAAGATTACTGCTCATATGTTCTGATTATACATGCTAATCGAAAGCAAATATACGGCGTTATTTGATTTATTAGGTAAAATAGAGCAATGTGGTTTTGCCATCGATAAGGAGCTGGTTGTGAAGAAAATCCTTGTTTTTGCTCCGCATCCTGATGATGCTGAATTTTATGCGGGTGGGTTGATTGCGAGCCTGGTTGCAGCCGGTAATAAGGTAAAGATTCTCACCATCACAGACGGTTGGTGTGGCTCTTATCACCATACTCAGATGGAATTGGGGCAAATCCGGCAAAAGGAAGCCATTCAGGCTGCAGAGATCATGGGGACCGAGGTGGCGTTCCTCGGATACCATGACTTCACTCTGGATACCCTCCCCGCAGGTGAATTACGGGAAAAATTGATCCGCTGTATTCGAATGGAAAAACCGGATACTGTTATTACCATTGATCCCATGGCGACCAATGAAGCGCATCCGGATCATCGGGCACTTGCCAGGGCCGGCGGTGACGCAGTTGCGCATTCCGGATTGCCCCTGGTCTACCCGGAGCATATCAGCGATGGATTAGATGCCCATTTTGTTCCCGAAAAATATTTTTACAGTGATGATCCTGCCCGTTACAATCAGTTCATCGATATTACCGCTCATATCGGAATGAAACTGGAAGGCATGCGCGCGCATCAAAGCCAGGTGGAATTCTTAGTAGAAGATGTAGCGCGTCAGGCCCAGCTAGCAGGATTGGATATTCAGACTCTTCTCGGGGAAACAGCCCAGAATCCTTTCCAGGCATTAAGCTTTGCCATCATGTCACAGGCAGAGCGAGTTGGCTCCTTAGCCGGCTATAAATACGGCGAAGGATATCGCTATGCAAGGTTCCATGCGTTCGTGGAAGAGCTATTAGCTCAGTGATTTATTTTGCTAAAACAGGAGAAAAGGATGAAAAAACCGGGTAAGGCATATCCAATATTTGTTGTGGTGATATTTTCATTATTTATGTTATTGCATCAAACCGATAAACTAATGATTGGATCTCTCCAGACAGATATCAGTGCTACCTTCAAATTAAACGACTTGCAATGGGGCCTGATCAATTCCGGTGCATTGATCGTTGGTACGATCCTCTATCCCATTTGGGGATATCTGTATGACCGCTATTCACGGGCCAAGTTGTTATCTTTGGCTTCGTTGATCTGGGGCGCCACCACGTGGGTAAGTTCGATCGTCAAGACATTCGGTGGCTTTTTAGCTACCCGTTCGTCCACCGGTATTGATGACAGCGCTTATCCGGGTTTATACAGCCTAATCGCCGATTATTTTACTCCTCGCGTACGCGGGCGCATTTATGGCATACTTCAGCTTACACAGCCGATTGGTTACCTGCTGGGTATGATTCTGGCCTTGATGGTTGCACCGACCCTCACAGGAGTATTTGGCAACCTGGAAGGTTGGCGGGCAATATTCATTATTACAGGTAGCCTTGGTTTGGTAATGGCCATCGTAATCTTCTTTGGTGTGAAGGAAATGCCTCGCGGTCAATCCGAGCCGGAATTTGCTGGAATGGATGAGATCGGTCAATTCCGCTTCAAATGGAGCTCATTAAAGGATGTTCTCAAGAAAAAGACAATGTGGTTTGTTTTCCTACAGGGTTTTGCCGGTGTCTTTCCATGGAATGTCATCACTTTCTTTTTCTTTGGTTACCTGATGACTGTGCGAAAGTACGATGACGGGGCGGTACTGATGACAATGGGCCCGGTCATTATTATCCTGGCGCTGGGTTACTTTGTTGGTGGAGCGTTGGGCGATTGGTTGTTCAAGCGCACTCTGAAGGGAAGGATCCTGATCTCCAGCGCAGGTGTTTTGTTGGGTGCGATCTTCCTTTTTCTTGCTATTAAAACCCCGGTGGCTGATCGGAATACATTTTTCATTTTTATGAGCCTGACAGCTCTTTTTATGCCCTTCTCATCACCCAATGTGATCTCGACAGTATTTGATATCAGTCTGCCTGAAGTTCGCAGCTCTGCACAAGCTGTGGAATATTTCGTGGAAAACAGTGGCGCAGCCCTGGCGCCTACCCTGGCCGGAGCGATCTCGGTTGCCACTGGCAGCCTGGAATTAGCGATATTGGTGGTATGTATCACAGCCTGGGTACTTTGTTTCTTCCTTTATTTGGGAGCATTGCTCTTTGTAGATCGGGATATAAAGTCACTACATGCCGTTTTAGCAGAACGTGCAAAACAGGGATAATAAGATATTCCTGAGCCTGGTTGAAATTTGACCAGGCTCATTATATTTAATGATGACAGGAATCGCAGGAACCACCGCTGCATCCCCCGCATCCACCCGAATGGGAATGGCCAGATTGTGAACTGCTTGTAGATGAGCCATGTGTAAAGAAAGTTGAAAGACATCGCCTGGTATTATTGCTGCTGCACTGCAGACATTGTGGAGTAGAATCCGCTTCTTTCATGGACCGAAGAAGATCAAAATTGTATCCGCAATCTTGGCAGGAATATTCGTATAGTGGCATGCTTAAACTCCAATTGAATGATGAATTCTTTGACGATAAGCCTGAGCCATCAGGAAAACAATAAGCTGTATTGTCACAAAAATGATCGTAGAAAACTGATCGTAATAAAAGATCAAGAGATCGACAACGGTAAAGGATAGAAGGAAGGCGAAATAAGCTAACCGTCCACCCACCACCTTATACTTTTTAGTTATTAGGATGAAGCCTGAAAGAATAAACAATAACCCGGCTACTTCTTCAAGGATTAATCGTACTGCGAGAAATATCTGCTCAGGTGATGATGTTAGTAATCCCTGCTGGATAAGAGGTTGAAGTATGCTGGCCAATCGTGAAAAATCCCGGGTAGCAAAGGCTATTTGCACAGGGTAGATGGACATGAATGCTCCCATGGCAACTAAAGAGATTGTCAAAAGGATTGCAAGGAAGGAGGTTGAAACGCGCTGATTAATAACATCAATGTTCGACGTGATCCAGCCGGGAATTGTGCGATCACGCAATCCTTTTCTGGCTTCCTGTGCTGTGATGAAGTGAAGTAATTCTGCGGCCAGCCCACGATATTCAGGCCGATGCGATGTTCTCATGACATGCTCTAGCGTCTCTTCAATATCCTTTTTTTCGTACTCATCCAGATCATCGTCTAGCACCTCTTCCATCAGATCGAGAGCATGATACATATCAGTCCTATCATTCCTTACGGGTTTCTGACGGATCAGGGAGTATAAAACAACAAGTAGAAGGAAAAAACCATAAATGATGGGGGCGGCTGGGGGATAAAAGTAGTCATTATCTGCAGTTATATATTTGCCCACTTCATCGATAAATAACCCAATCCCAAGCCCTGTCAGGGATGCACTGGCGATGAGGATCTTGCGATTCGCATAAAGGAGCGGAAGCAGGGCGGCAGCGTAGAGCGCAAGTCCTCCCCAGAGGATATGTGCTATATGGATCGTTCCTCCACCTAATTGAGGAAATCCGGTGAGATTAAGGAATGTTCGGGTGAGGGATACAGAAAAAGCGAAACTGATCAGGGTTAACAAGATCAACCTGGCTGATCCAGCGCGTTTTACCAGCGAGGGTTTTCGGGATAATCGTTTCATTTCACGAATTATACAAAAAAAAGGCCCTGTGAGGGGCCTTTAGTTTTATTGTCGAATTAAGGTTTCTTCCCATTATTGGGTTTATCTGGTTTATCGTGACCATTCCCGGGATTGGTAGAGTTACCATTACCCTGAGTATTGGTTGAACCATTCTGGTTCTGGACAGTATTTGTTTCTCGCCAGATCTGGCCCCAGCCAGTCCCATTAGCGTGCTGCTCAAGTAGAAGAGCCGGGTCACTGCCTGTTTCTTGTGAAGTCGCTAAGGCAAGCATGATATTACCGAGACCTGCGCCATTGCAGAACATCTGTTGGATGACAGAGTAATCCACACTGAAGCGAGCGGCTAGTTTTGCTGCGGCTGGTTGTTGAATGATGCTCTGTACACAGAAGAAGCCATCCTGTTTTCCAGGTTCAATAGGAGTCACCAGATAATCGATCAAATCCAACGAGGTAGGATCAACACCTTCAGTTCCATTTACTGTAATGGCATCACCAACAGCCAACAGAGTGAAGTCGAAACCGGCAGCAGGCGTAACGGTGACCAGAGATGTATCTGGTAACTGCACGACGAAGTTTACGCCTGGAGTGATGGAGACTACAACGCCGGTTACAGATACAGGATCGCCGGTGATAGCTTGAGCGGGGGACACGCTGGTGAAGGTAAGAATCACAGTAAACAAGAGAGATAAGAAGATCGAAAGCTTGGTTTTCATAGTTCTCCTTTAAGAACCAATTACTAACTAAATTTAGTTCTAACAATAACATTAGCACAGTAGCTATTGTATAGTCAATAGGGTAAGTTCCACAAATCATTCGATTGAGGATCTACACGCTGTAGCAGCAAAGAAAAAACCACCAAATAATTGGCGGATTTTCGGGTGGAAAAAAGTGGCGAGGGTGGGATTTGAACCCACATCCAAGGGCTTATGAGTCCCCTGCTCCACCGTTGAGCTACCTCGCCAGAGCGGGTGTATTTTAGCATAGAATACCCATTTTTTCCATATCTTCCTGTGGCTTGTTATAATCAGTCATCTCTAGTAATCAGGAGTTGTGATTTGAGTTGGAATTTACATGGAGCGATCGCACAGGCAGGAGACTTAGCCGGTCTTGTCGGGTTGAATCATAAGCATTTCATTATCAAGCTCGTCCCCGGAGCAGAGTTTCAAACTCATCGGGGAGTAATCAAACATGACCAGATCATCGGATTACCCTGGGGTAGTAAGATCCTCAGCCATAATAACAGTCCTTTTATTGTACTGCAGCCGTCCTTGGCTGATGTGATCCGTCAAATCAAGAGGAATACGCAGATCCTATACCCCAAGGATATCGGCTACATTCTATTAAGATTGGGCATCGGGCCGGGTATGCGGGTTCTTGAGGCTGGCACGGGTTCCGGAGCGCTAACGACTGCTCTCGCTTTTGCAGTTGGCAATGAAGGCCGGGTTTTTACTTATGAAGCGCGAGAAGAGATGAGCTCTCTCGCCCGCAAGAATCTTGAAAGGCTTGGCTTACAGGATCGGGTCGAATTTAATTTAAGGGATATCAAAGAAGGATTCAATGAGACAGGTGTGGATGCAGCCTTCCTGGATGTTCAGAATCCATACGACTACATGCCTCAGATTAGAGCTGCACTGAAACCCGGTGGTTTCTTCGGAACACTGGTTCCAACGGCCAACCAAGTTGTTCGGTTATTGGAAGCCTTGCGGTTACAGCAATTTGCTTTTGTAGATATATGTGAACTGATCATGCGCTTTTATAAAGCCGATGCAGACCATTTCCGCCCGACCGACCGCATGGTGGCACATACCGGTTACCTGATATTCGCCAGGCCTGTCAATATCTCGACAGGAACTGGTGAAGATGCTCAATTGCTAGAGGCTCTGGAAGGCGATGAGTGACCTGCAGCTCGAAGCTTGGATGATCAACCGGGAAATGTTGCCGTACAGGCTGCATTCGCGGTTGGAACATCATCTTTGCGATCTGCCGCCTGAACAGGATGACGGCTACTACCCCGCTTCTGTTTTAATACTATTTACCTGGAATGAAGACAGATGGAATATTCTATACACCCAGCGGACAGAAAAAGTACGGGATCATAAAGGTCAGGTTTCATTCCCGGGAGGGGCATGGGAAGAAGAAGATCTTTGCCTGAAAGATACAGCGCTGCGCGAAACATTGGAGGAGATAGGCATCCCTTCCAGTGAGATCTCAATTCTTGGTTCCTTACCTTCCAGACAAACCGTGACGGGTTATTATATTGTCCCATATATTGGATTACTAGACTGGCCGCAGGAGACACACCTTCAGGAAAACGAAGTAGAAAGCCTATTCTTAATCCCTGTGGATTGGTTGGCGGATGAGACCAAGCGGGAAGACAGGGAGTTTACAACACCAGGGTCGGTGTCAACTCGAAAAGCATTATTTTACAAGGAGTATGCAGGCCACACACTCTGGGGAATCACGGCCAACCTGACTGTGCAAATTCTGGATCTATTAAAATAAAAGCAGCGGTCAATTGACCGCTGCTCTGGTTTTGCAAGTAACTGAGATTAGTCAGCGACTTCTTCTTCTTTCTTACCCTTCTCGATGACTTCAGGTTCAGTGCTGGAGACTTCACCTTCGACAGTGGTAACTTCCTCTTCCACCTTCTGATTGGAAATGTGGACGATCTGATCTTCAACATGATTGTAAACAGTGATATGATCGTCAAGCTTCAGATCAGATACACGGATACCATCACCGATCTTCTGCAACCCGGAAATATCGACCACGATCTTCTCAGGCAGGTACTGTGGAAGGCATTCGACATCCAGTTCATCCAGGCCAGTGATGACCATACCGTTGAAGTTCTTAACAGCAGGTGAAAGACCAACGATCTCAATGGAAACATGGGTGCGGAGTTTCTCCGTCAGTGAGATCACCTGAAAATCCACGTGAAGCAATGTGCCGCGAATATAATCGCGCTGCTTTTCGCGCACGAGGGTGGCATTTTCTTTACCATCCACGCTGACAGTGACGATAGAGGATTCGGTAATGGATGCGAGTACACGTGCTGCAGATTTCAGATCCATTACAATGGGGGTGGTTGTAAAATTATGCCCGTAAAGGACACCAGGCAGCTTACCTTCGCGACGAAGGACGCTGACCTTCTTGCCCGTAATTGAACGGGGTGATGCATTGATCACTGCTTTTTCCATACTTGCTCATCTTTCTGGCGCCTCTCACCAAACGAATGGTTACCTTCGCCGCTATAAAATGGTTTTCCCTTAGGGAACCTGTATTTTATCCTTACCTGCGACTTTAGTCAACCAACTCCTCAGCATTTATAATTGGATCTATAGAGTTGAGGTGTATGGTGGCAGAGTGGCAATTTAGTTTAGATGAGCGGAACGGTTTCATTTATTATGATGACCCCAACCCTCTTGCAGAGAGAGTGGTTTTCTTATTCCATGGTCTTGGCGTGGATTCACGCAGCTGGTACTTTCAAGTAGCTGCATTGTGTGAAGCGGGTTTTCGACCGCTGGTAATCGATCTTCCGGGGTACGGAAAAAGCGTATGGCCAACGAAGAGATGGTCCTTTGAGGGAGTGGCGAAGATCTTAAAGGAGTTTACTACAACCTTTTCAGCAGACAATAAATATATAGTGGGGATATCTCTCGGAGGTGCTTTTACATTAAGGTTGCTGGCAATGGCTCCCGGGTTTTTCGACGGAGCTGTCCTGATTAATGCTTTCTCAAAAATTAAGCCACACGGCCTATCTAACACTATTTTCCTGTTCACCAGATTATTGAAAGTCAGCACGATGCCCATGAAGGAACAGGCAGAGTATATGGCTGCGCGCTTGTTTCCTGATCAGAAGGATGATCTCTTCAGAGAAATGATTGTTGAACAGATCGTATCTTCCGACCGAAAGGTGTATCTCCAGACATTGCTGCAATTAGCCGCCTTGAATCTTGACAGAAATCTTTGGAAAGTCACTACACCTTGTGTGTTGATCACCGGAGCGGAGGATAGTACCATCCACCCGGAATCCCAGGCAATTATGGCGAAATCCCTGTCGAATTGCAGCCAGATAGTAATTCAAGGCGCAGGCCACGCAGTGATCGTCCAGGAACCTGAATCAGTGAATGCGATCATCCTGAACTTTATAAAAACCCATTGATTATCCCTTTACGAGCTTCTTCCAATCAGCTTGTTAGGGTGTATACTTTTATTTATTCACCCCAAATTTAGTGAGGTCATCATGGTTACTATAGAAAAGATAGATACCAATAACAAGAAGCAGGTTGACCAGTTTATCCAATTCCATTATGACTTATATACGGGTACACCTCAGTGGGTACCCCCATTCTTTACGGATCATCGCCTGATGCTGAACCGTAAGAAGCACCCATTTTATGAGCATAGTGACGCAGATTTTTTCATCGCGCTACAAGATGGGAAAATGGTTGGCCGGATTGCTGCGCTGGAGAATCGTCCCTTCAATAAATATCACAGCACGAAAGATGCTGAATTCTATTTCTTCGATTGCATTGATGACCAGCAAGTAGCGAATGCCTTGTTCGAAGCATTATTTGCCTGGGCGCGCGCCAGAGGGTTAAATCACATTGTCGGGCCAAAAGGGATGAGCCCATTCGATGGATATGGCATTCAGATCGAAGGGTTTGAGCATCGCCAGGTTATGAATATGATGAATTACAACTTCTCGTATTACCCGAAACTGGTGGAAGCCATAGGGTTTACGAAAGAAGTGGATTTTGTCTCCTGCTATATCCCACCTGCGAAATTCATCATTGAACCACGCATTAAACTGATCGCGAAAAAGGTGGAAGAACGAGGTACCTTCAAGGTCATTCGGTTTAAGAATAAAGCTCACCTGATCGCCTGGGCTGATAAGATCGGTGAAGCATATAACAATACCTTTGTAAAGAACTGGGAGTATTACCCACTCTCAAAGCGAGAGATTGCCTTCGTAGTGGATCAGATCAAACTTCTGGGTGTCCCCAAATTGATCAAAATTATTACGCATGAAGATACCGTTGTAGGTTTTGCATTCGGTTTCCCCGATGTATCTCGTGCCATGCAGCGTGCCAAGGGTAAATTGAACCTGTTCACCATACTGGATATCTTCAGTGAATTAAAGAAGACCGACTGGATCTCATTCAATGGCGTTGGCGTTCTTCCTGAATACCATGGCAGGGGTGGAAATGCGCTCATGTATTCTGAGATGGAAGATACGCTGCATGAGTTCACCTTTGCACACGGCGAGCTTACTCAGGTTGCTGAAACTACAAAACAGATGCGGAAAGACCTCGAGAATCTGGGCGGATCCGCCTATAAAAACCATCGGGTGTACCAGATACATCTGGATTAACCGGAAATCTAGCCGAGCAACGGAGCGGGAAACCGCTCCATTTTATTTTAAAAGATCAACTAAGCAGGCGAAATCCGAAGGGGGAGGAATAGAAACCACAATCGGTTGGGAGGTAACAGGATGTGTAAAGGTTAACTGAAATGCATGCAGCATTAAGCGCTTCTGATACCCAGATCCAGCTAGAAGTGCCTCATAAGTTTGCATGGACGATTTGTAAATGGAACGCGTGTAGAGGGGATCGAAGAGGATGGGGAATCCCAAATGACTGCTATGGGCGCGGATCTGGTGGGTTAATCCGCTGAAGAGCTCTGCCTTAAGCAAATCCACCCCCTGTAGGTGCTTCTGAACATGGAAGAATGTCCTGGCCGTTTTACCTTTTGAGAAGTTTGCTACAGTACGGTGATCTCTATCCCCATTGACCAGAAGGGATGTTCTTTCATCCCAATTATCCCAGGTGGGATGCCCAAGGACCAGGCAGAGATATTGTTTTTTGATAGCGCGTGAATCGAAAAGTAAATTCATTGTCCGGTGGGTATCAGCATCCCTGGCGAGGATCAGTGCACCGCTTGTTTCTTTGTCTAATCTATGAAGGGAGTACAACCTCCCCCACTCAGATTCAAGGAGGCTCCGAACATGGGGGAGAGTCGGATCGTAGCCATCAGGAATCGATAACAGGCCGGAAGGCTTATTGATAACCAGCAGATAAGCGTCAGAATAGATGATTTCGATTTCTAAACCCATATCACCATGGATACCCATTGCGTTGATATAATACATTGTAATTCATCCCGGGAGGTTCCATGTTTATTGTTCACATACACGTAAATGTTCGGCCAGAGCGCCTGGAAGATTTTATTCGAGCCACTCGGGAAAATGCAGCCAACTCACTAAAAGAGCCAGGGGTAAAAAGATTTGATGTGTATCAGGAAGAAAGCAGTCCCAGCCACTTTGTGCTTGAAGAGATCTATGTCAATCAGGAAGCAGCAAACTCACATAAAGATACAGATCACTATAAGATCTGGCGGAACACTGTCAATGATATGATGGCTGAACCGCGGCACACAGTTCGTTACACTGGTATAGTGATCAAGGACTGAGATGCAATTCGAATTTGCCACTTCACAGCGGATCCTCTTTGGAAGGGGTGCAGTTGACCAACTCCCCGGTTTAGCCGATGACTATGGCCGGCGGATACTGCTGGTAACCGGCCGACACACATCCAACATTCCGTTTCAAACTTTATTCCCGGAAGATAAGGGATGGCAGATAGTATCCATAGTTGTTCAAGGCGAGCCTGATCTTAACTTTATTCAAGCTAAACTCGTTGAGATAGCTGGATTCAAGCCCAATGTGGTTGTAAGCATCGGTGGCGGTAGTGTTTTGGACTCTGGTAAAGCCTTCGCGGCACTGTATACGAACCCGGGCGAAATGCTAGGTTATATTGAAGTGGCAGGTAAGGGGCAACCCCTCCAGAAAGACCCGCTTCCCCATATTGCCGTCCCGACTACCGCCGGTACAGGATCGGAGGTTACCCGGAATGCGGTCCTTACCATCCCGGCAATGAAAACAAAGGCAAGTTTGCGCAGCATTAATATGCTTCCATCGGTCGCTCTGGTGGATCCGGATCTGACCCGCACTTTACCACTGAATGTTACGGCGTCTACAGGTATGGATGCCCTGACACAGGTGATAGAACCGCTGATCTCTCGTAGAGCCAACCCGATGACGGATGCTTTTTGTCTGCAGGCGATCCCCCTGATCATGCAATCTCTGCCTTTGCTGATGCGTACGCCTGAAGATATAGTATTACGCGAGCAAATGAGCCTGGCAAGCCTGTACGGCGGTTTGGCTTTAGCAAATTCGGGCCTGGGTGTCATTCATGGCTTTGCTGCTGCCATCGGTGGAATGTATTCTGGTATAGGGCACGCGAATATCTGTGCTGCCATTCTACCGGCCGGCTTCAAAGCAAATCGCCTGGCTTGTCAGAGGTCGTCTGAGAATCAGTCTATTGTCGGAAGAATGGAAGCTATTTCATTGCTGCTGACCAATGGAGCTTCCAAATATGGTGAAGAGGCACTGCGTAGCCTGGCGAATCGTTTGCAATGCCCGGGTCTGGCAGCCCTGGGTGTAAGGTTGGATGATGCGGATGAGATCATTATGCATGTTATGCAGTCAAGCAGCTATAAAGGAAATCCGATTGAGTTATCTCCGGAAGCATTGATGTTGATCCTTTCGGAAAGTATGTAAACAATAGCTGCCATTTGGCAGCTATTGTTTTTGATCATTGCGCTGTGAAATAACTGACGGCCAGAGCCTTGGGGCCGGCATGGACGACAATAGCAGAAGGTAGAATATAAATGGGGATGTCGTGGATCCCTAATTGCTCTTCCAGGCTTACACAGATATCGCGCGCGTCCTCTTCTGCATCACAATGCATCACGGTAACCATCCCTGAACCATCACGTGGACAATCCTCCATTACCAAGTTGATCATTCTGGTAATGGCTTTTTTCTTGGTCTGCTGTTTATCAGCACTTTCCACACGGCCATCTTTTACTGTCAGAATTGGCTTCATCTGTAAAAGGCTGCCTAAAAGTGCAGCAGCTCCACCGATCCTGCCGCCTTTATAGAGATATTCCAGAGTATCGACCATGAAATATACTTTTTGGTGTGCCGATAGATCGATCACTTTCTTCTCGATCTCATCTGCAGATACCCCAGCCATCGCCCATTCATGTGCCTTAAGTACGATCGACCCCAATCCGCTTGCGATCGTGCGGGAATCGATCACGCGAATATCTGCTTTTGGAAATTCTTCCCGCGCAACGGTTGCAGCCCGAAAAGTGCCGCTCACATCGGCGGATGGTGTGATGACGATCACTGTATTACCGTTCCCTGTGTATTTGTTAAAAAGGGGGCGATAAAGATCCGGCGATGGTGCGGATGTCTTGGGTAATACCGGAGAGGCTTTCAATAGTTTGAGGAAGGTCTCGGTATCCAATTCACTATCATCGCGGTATTCCTTATCGCCGAATATGATAATCTGCGGTAAAGTAGGGATACCGAGTACTACAAGTGCATCTAAAGGCAGACTGGTTGTTGTATCAGCAATGATCGTGACCATAGGATCCTTTCTAATTAAAGGTTGTTCGTATTCAGATTGCATGCGGGAAGTCCACCTGCAGGTAAAGCAGCAAGCACCCCCGCTATGATCGCTTTCATGAATGCTTCAGCGGCACACGCACCGATCAGGTTGACATCTGCCGGTAAGGTGCCGTATGAAAGTGAGAAGATGGTATCTCCATCCAGCATGGTATGTGCTGGGCGGATCGCCCGGGCGAGGCCGTCCTGAGCCATCTGCGCGACCTTATTAATTTCTTCTTTGTTCAATCTGGCATTCGTGGCAACAGCACCAATGACTGTGTTGGATTGACCGGCAAAATGCATAACGGCCTTTCCGGGTAGGGTCTTCATGGATGCCAGAGTATCTGCGAATTTAAGCTCACCCCCGGATGCAGCTGGTACTTTTCGCGTACCGGCCAGAATATTCCCCGAGGTGGGATCGAGCACATCCCCAAAGGCATTGACGACAACGAGGGCTGATACGAGAATTCCACCACCGGCATCCACAGTGGCTGAGCCAATACCGGCTTTCATTGCCCCGGCAGGTCCAAACAACTTGCCTACACTGGCTCCGCATCCAGCCCCAACATTCCCCTGAGCAATCCGTTGCGAGCTGGCTTGGATGCACGCCTGATATCCCATAGCTGCATCGGGTCGGACTTTTGGATCTCCGATGGCCAGATCAAAGATAACTGCAGCTGGTACAATCGGTACTCTGGCTACCCCGGCATTGAACCCCGTCTTCTTTTCTTCCAAGTATTTCATTACACCGGCAGCTGCATCCAGGCCGAATGCGGAGCCACCGCTTAGTAAGACCGCGTGTACTTTATTAACCAGGTGCATCGGACGCAACAAATCCGTTTCCCTTGACCCCGGGGCACCTCCACGCTGATCCACACCGGCGACAGCACCTTTCGGACAGAGAATGACAGTACATCCTGTCAAAGCTGTATCATTCTGTGCATGGCCGACAGAAATACCAGTGATGTCGGTGATGTCATTGTGCAAGTTGGTCATTATTCCTCCAGAATTGACATACAACAGTAATCATACATTAAAATGGTTTGATATATGAATGACATTTATCCCATATTTAAGTCAGATGAAGACCCTGTACGTCATCAGCGAAAATCATTTTTGTCTGGTTGCTTCTATCATGCAATCGCTGCTTGTGACCCGTATCAGGCAGTGAAACGAAATCTACAGCTAAATGGGAATACTCTCTTTACCAGCAATTCCACCTTTGAACTGGAGCCAGGTTCGCGAGTACACCTTTGTGCTTTAGGGAAAGCTGCAATCCCAATGGCTCAAGCCGTTGTAGATGCGCTCGGTGATCTCTTTGCTGGTGGTATCGTTGTAACAAAATCCATCCCTCCTGAAGAAAGATTTGACGGGAGGTTGAAAGTTATGGCTGGGGACCACCCGCTCCCGGGAACTCTCAGCCTGCAGGCTGGAAAAGCTCTGATTGCTTATTGTCAGAATGTAATGGACCCGGATATCTTGATCTTCCTGATCTCCGGAGGAGGATCTAGTTTGGCTGTTCTTCCAGCTGATGATTTATCCCTGGAAGACTTACGGCAAATAAATGGCGCATTGCTGCGATCACGGATTGCTATCGAAGGCATGAATGTTGTCCGAAGGCATCTGGATCTGGTAAAAAACGGGGGGTTGCTTTCTGCATCCGCTACAAGTCGTAATTTGACACTGATCCTTTCTGATGTCATTAATGGCGAAGCATGTTCGGTTGCCTCCGGTCCGACAATTGCAGAAGGGTCTACCTTTTCAGACTGTATACATGTTTTAAGTGATGCCAGCATAATGCCCTTGATTCCAGTAAAGATACGTGCCTATTTGGAAGCCGGTAAAACACGAGAGGATGTTGAAATCGCAAGAAGTGTTACACAAAAAACGGGACATCCGTTTTGTGTGATTGGAGACAATCACAAAGCAGTTACCGCGATAACAAAATTCGCAGAAGAAAATGGTTATTCAGTGTTCCTTTCTCAGGAACCGCTCAGCGGATCCCTGGAGTCGGAAGCGGAGCGGATCATTAACGATTTGGATGGAACAGTAGTGGATAATATGCAATTACCTCTTTTGATGGTCTGGGGAGGAGAGGTGACCGTAAAGCGTAAAGGAAACGAACCGGGAGGACGAAATACCCATCTGAGTTTACTTCTCGCTGAAAAAATAGCCAGAAAAACTGGAATATACGGGGCAGCTTTAGCCACCGATGGCGAAGATGGTACTTCTCCTGCAGCAGGTGCCTATTTCGATCACACAACTTTGGAGAGGGCAAAGTCCCTGGGTATCTCGGCTCGTGCTGCTATGGAGCAATTTGCCTCCTTTCGCTTCTTTTCAGCCCTGGGTGACATAGCCTGCTCAGGTTCAACCGGAACGAACGTGAATGATATCGTGATTATGATAAAGGAGCCTGATCTATGAACAAATATAAAGTACTGCTGACCCATCCACTGCCTGCCGATTGGTTAGCTTCCGTTAGCGGCGAGGTGGATTGGGTGGTCGGTCCAGATAATTGCATGGGTATTTCCCCTGAGGTGAAGGCTTGCCTGCCGGAAGTGGATGGTATCCTTTCATTCCTTTGTGATCGGATTTCGGGAGAACATCTAGCCACTGCTGGGAAACTTAAAGTGATCAGTAATTATGCGGCAGGGACGGATAATATTGACCTGGCTGCCTGCTCACGGCAGGGGATCGCAGTCGGAAATACACCAGGTGCATTGACCGACGCTACGGCAGATCTTACGCTGGCTTTGATGCTTACCCTCTTAAGGCAACTACCCCAGGCAGCAGAAGCAGCCAGAAAGGGGGATTGGAAGATGTGGTATGCGTCCCGCTGGCTGGGCGAAGGACTGCGGGGTGCAAAACTCGGAATTGTAGGAATGGGAAAGATCGGCAGTGAGGTAGCCAGGCGGGCGAGTGGTTTTGGGATGGAAATTATCTACACAGGCCGAAATCCTAAGCCGGAAATTGAGAGCGAATTATCTGCCCGGTATGCAAAATTGCAGGAACTTCTAGCAGTGTGCGACATTGTTACATTACACGCCCCTCTGACGCAAGAGACTCATCACCTGATAAATGAGACAACCTTGAAGCTCATGAAACCAAACTCCATTTTGATTAATACCGCCCGAGGTGCGGAAGTAGAAACGAGTGCATTGGTACGTGCATTAAAAGAGGGTTGGATTAAGGCTGCTGGATTGGATGTTACCGATCCAGAGCCATTACCACCGGATCATCCCTTGTATGCATTCTCAAACTGCCTGATCCTACCGCACATTGGATCGGCAACTATCTCTGCCCGCAGAAAAATGGCAGAAATGGCATGCGCGAACCTGATGGCAGGTTTGCGGGGTGAGGCGTTAACTCATTGTGCCAATCCGGAGTACAAGGAACAGTTAAAATAGGCAGAAAATTATTTCTGAAGAATCGCTCCGCAATTCGGACAGCGGTTTTCAGATGCCCTGACCACATAGCCGCATTGGAGACAGGTGGTTGGTTGAACTTCACCCAGAGGGGCACCGCAGGCTACGCAATTGCTTTCTCCTACTAAATTGGCAGAAGAGCAGAATGGGCACACCAACCTCCGAAGTTTCTCGGAAAGTTCCTGTGTAGCCTGGTGAGTGGCTGCGGTCTGGTCAATTACCCGCCAGATTTCATCTGTCAGTTGTAGTGATTCAATATCCTGTGCCACATCGTCCAGGCGATAGAGTAATGAGAAAGGATTGCTGAGAGCAGCAAAAATAGTTTGCCCCAGGCTTGCAGCCACACCGAGCCAGGCTTGTTGGCCTAATTGAACAGCTACCCCATCATCGATCCGTGTTAGGGCGATTGTAATCGCCGTGCTACCGCCGGAATTTTGGAATTTCTGTGTAGCGACCTGAACAGCTGTCGAATCAGTTGACTGAATTTGCTGAGCGATATATTCACCACGATTAAATGCCGCGATCAGGTCCCGGGCAAAATCCTGTGGTGAGACTTCACCGTGGTAAATTTTATGCATCATAATTCGATTATAATCTTTATTTATATGAAGCTGTCAATGATAGAGGTAAGGTATGCATAAGAAGTTGTCGCGCATGACGAGCGTTGTTTTCCTGTTCATCATGATCTTCTTTTCCGTGAATGGGCTGGTGGATGTGCAGGCACAGCAACTAACACCTGTCATCCCGACAGCCGCGATGGCGACAGTGACAGGTACTCCGACTGGACCGTATATCACAGTGAACGCTGACCAAGATCAGATCAACGTTCGCGAGTGCCCGAACACTACAACCTGTTCAATCATCGGTGTTCTTCTGCCCGGAGAGACCCGGCCAGCAAAGGGCCGTTCTCCGGGAGGTGAGTGGATCATGATCGAATACCCGTTTCCTCCAAACGGGGTTGCTTGGGTACATTCCTCCCTCGTAACGGTCTCGCCAGGATTTTTGAACGTAATTGAGCCACCCGCGACACCGACACCCCTCGTTACCGCAACGGTGGATCCTACACTGGCAGCCCAATTTATTGTGACAGCTGTTCCTACACGTCTACCAACTTTTACCCAACCAGCACCTCTGGATATTCCGACATTGATACCCGAAGTAAATCCAGGCATCGTCCCCAATGTTCCGATGGGAATGGTCATCGCCGTCCTGGCTGCTCTGGGTATTTTCGGCGGTTTTATTAGTCTGATACGAGGAAAATGACGGGTGTCCTAATTGGACATTCAGGAGATCTACTTGGATAAACATATTCTTAGCATGAAACCAGGCAAACGCATTGCCTTGATTGCCCATGATTGTCGAAAAAATGACCTGGTTGAATGGGTACAGTTCAATAAGGGGACATTAAGCCGACATCACCTGTATGCAACCTTATCGACAGGTAAGTTGATCATGAAAGAAACCGGACTGTCAGTGCAAACATTCAAGAGCGGCCCATTAGGTGGCGACCAGCAGATTGGGGCTAAGATCGTTGAAGGGGACTTAGATTTCCTAATCTTCTTTTGGGATCCACTGTCTCCACAGCCTCACGATCCCGATGTAAAAGCGCTCTTGCGCATAGCCGTCCTTTACAATATTCCGACTGCATCAAATAGAGCTACGGCAGATTTTATCATCTCATCTCATCTGATGGATGAAGTGTACGAACGCGTCGTGGAATTAGAATGAGTTTTGCACGTCTTCATGCACCCCGCTTGAATATCAATCAGGGTGTGCCGGACCAGTATAAAAACACCTTCACTTACCTATATCTGGATATTGCCTGGTTTGGTGTGCTTAACGGCAGTATATTAACCTTCATCACAGTCTATGCGGCGCGTATTGGGGCAACAGCTGAGCAGGTGGGTTATTTAAGCGCCATTCCTGCAGTCGTGGCGATTTTACTCGCTATCCCATCCGGAACATGGCTTCAGAAGGGGGATACCAATAAGCGTGTCGTCCTATCATCTATTGCTCATCGTTTCTTTTATATTGGTTTAATCTTTATCCCGTTCCTAGTTTCGAAGTCTTTACAGGTCAACATGATCATCTACCTGATCCTGGTGATGAGTTTGCCAGGTACAGCTCTTCAGGTAGGTTTTAGTAATCTATTTGCTGAAACTGTCCCGCCAGCTTGGAGGGGGCATGTTGCTGGAGTTCGTAACGCTCTTTTTTCTTTGATCTCAATTCTTGTGCTGTTGCTCAGCGGACAAATACTAAAGATTGTTATCTTTCCATTAAATTACCAAATCGTATTTGGGCTGGGATTTATTGGAGCCATGCTCAGTAGCCTGTATTTGTGGTTGACCAGTAAATCACATGCTTTGAATATAACCCCTGAAATGACTGTTCACGATAATCCATCTGTAGATCCCGCTGTGGATCTTGATAGAAATAAAGTCTTTAAGCTAGCACTTCCAAATATTAAAGAGAACCTTGGTTTCTACCGGGTGATGGGAGTGTTATTCTTCTTAAATCTGGCAATTTATCTTGCCTCTCCGGTTTTTCCAATCTACTGGGTCAACCACCTGCATCTAACAGATCAAGTGATCAGTATTGGTAACGGTTTGTTCTTTGTGACCAATTTCATAGGATCCACGCAGATCTCGCGTTTAGCCGGAAAATACGGGAACCGGTATGTGATCGGCGCAGGGGCGATCTTAATGGCATTTTATCCAACAGTTCTGGGGATAAGCACCGGGCCTGTTCTGTACTATGTTACCTCATTGGGCGGGGGACTCGCATCCTCCCTGGTTGGCGGGCTATTGATCAACTACCTGCTGGAGCAGACCCCTGAAAAGCGGCGTCCGCAATATCTGGCTGTATACAGCATATTTCTATACGCGGCAGTATTAATTGGCAGCCTGGCAGGCCCGGCCTTCGGTACCTGGATCGGTTTACAGACAGCAATGTTTGTGTTCGCGGCGATCCGTTTACTGGCTGGTATCAGCGTTCTTGCCTTGCGTTAATATGTTAGAATCTCCCTCATGGATGAGAAGACCGTTGCCCGAAATAAAAAAGCGGGCTTCGAGTATTTTTTACTCGAACACATTGAAGCAGGCATTGCACTCCAGGGTTCTGAAATAAAATCCATAAAAAATGGACAAATGAGCCTGCAAGAGGCGTTTGTTGAAATTAAAAATGGCGAAGCCTGGCTGATGAATTCACATATTGCCCCTTACTTACAGGCTAACCGGTATAACCATGACCCGCTGCGTCCGCGGCGCCTGCTGCTGCACAAGAAAGAGATCCGCAAGCTACATGAGCAGGTGAAGATCAAAGGGGTTACCATCGTTCCGGTTCGCGTTTATATCCTGAATGGAAAAGCAAAAGTTGAAATCGCTGTTGGCAAGGGGAAGAAGCTGTTTGATAAGCGAGACGCCATTGCCGAGCGTGATAGAGATAGAGAAGCAAAGCGAGCGAACGCATCTGAGGGATGGTAATAAATGCTGCATAATAACCTGTTCGCCTTCATAATTACTTTGACGTTGTCCATCCTCTGGTTGAGGTTTGTTGGTTATGCGACCGTTCGCCATTGGATTCCGAACACGATCAGCCGGAAAGTGATCCATATTGGTACAGGTCCCCTGTTTGTTGCGTGTTGGGTATTATTTGATGGTTCAGTTTATTCGCGCTACATAGCGGCGATTGTTCCGTTGATCTCCACGGTTCAATTCTTCCTTGCAGGCATCGGTAAACTTAAAGACCGCGGTGCGATTGAATCCATGTCTCGCAGCGGTGATCACCGCGAACTACTCAATGGGCCATTTTTATATGGGATAGCATTTATTGTGGTCACTCTAGTATTTTGGATGGATTCCCTCGTAGGCATTGTTGCCCTGATGGTTCTTTGCGGTGGAGATGGATTAGCAGATATTTTCGGGAAGCGGTTTGGAAGTAAATTACTACCGTGGTCCCAAAAGAAAACCTGGGCTGGCAGTCTAGCCATGCTAGCAGGGGGATATGCCCTCAGCTTATTGATCACTGGATTATTAATGATCACAGGCGCAGTAGTAGAAGGTTTTCCAGTTATTTTATTGAAATTGGTCGGTGTTGTCCTTGTTTCCACAATTGTTGAATCTGTATCTCGTTCTGATGTAGATAATCTCACCGTACCTGTCGCCGCTATCATCAGCGGTATATTACTGCAATTATAGGAGCCCCATGATCGAACTGAACGGGAATCATCTGGAAATTAAGGATGTCTGGAGCGTTGCCAGTGGTAAAGAAGTTGTCACTGTATCTACTGAGGCCATTCAGAGAATGGAAGAATCTCACGGCTGGGTTGAAAAGATCAGCAATGGAGATGTGCCTGTTTACGGGATCAATACTGGGTTCGGGATCTTTGCAGACAAGAAGATATCCCGCGAAGATACCAGATCGCTAACACGAAATCTGATCCTTAGCCACTCGGTGGGGATGGGTGATCCTCTTCCACCTGAAATGGTTCGAGCTGCCATGCTGGTTCGGGCAAATACCCTGGTAAAGGGCTATTCAGGTGTTCGTCCAATCATCGTCCATACACTAATAGAGATGTTAAACAAAGGGGTCACTCCGATCGTCCCATCACAGGGATCTATGGGTTCTTCCGGTGATCTCGGCCCTCTCTCCCATCTCGCACTGGTCGTAACGACCGATAAGAATGACCTGGAAAGTGATTCCGGTTATGCCTTGTACCAGAGTAAGCAAATGACCGGAAAGGCAGCAATGGCTGCTGCCGGTATTCCACGATTGATCCTGGGACCGAAAGAAGGGTTGGCTATGAACAATGGCGCAACCTTCTCGGCAGCAATTGGTGCTGTCACAACCAACGAGGCAAGCAGATTGTTTCACGCAGCAAATCTTGCTCTTGCCATGACCATGGAGGCTTTACAAGGTCTATCAACTGCATTTGACGAGCGCATTCACTTATCTCGGGGTCAACTGGGACAGATCAAGACAGCTGCCGAAGTGCGGGAGTACCTTGCGGGCAGTTCGCTCATTGGCAGCACTGCTCGGGTGCAGGATGCATACAGCCTGCGTTGTGCTCCCCAGGTCCATGGGGCATCGTGGGATGCCATTGTCCATACTGCGCAGATATTGAGTCGCGAGATCAATGCGGCTACCGATAATCCGCTCCTTTTTGGTGAAGGAACAGCCTTGTCTGGCGGAAATTTCCACGGAGAGCCGGTGGGGATGGTACTCGATTATCTTACGATCGCGCTGGCAGAATTAGGTGCAATCTCGGAAAGGAGGATCTTCAGACTGACAGACGGCAATCTGAACGCAGGTCTTCCCTCCATGCTGGTGGATGGACCGAAAGCAGCTGGTTTAAATAGCGGATTAATGATGTGCCAGTATACTGCCGCCTCGCTTGTATTGGAATCCCAGACGTTATCCATGCCAGATACCGTCCACTCCCTGCCAACCTCTGGCGGCCAGGAAGATCACAATGCGAATTCCATGACAGCTGCAAGACACGCATACCAGGTGCTCCAGAACTCCTGGAAGATCATAGCGATTGAACTGTTCACAGCATCACGCGGGCTAGATATTCGCCTGCGCACATCACCGGAATTCCATGCCAGCCCGGTGATCGAAAAAGTGCACCGCAATATCCGCGAAATACTACCATACCATGCCGATGACCGAACGTGGGGTGCTGATGTTGAAACTCTACTGCGATCGGTCATGGATGGCACGATAAGCCTGCCTAATCTGGAAGGTTGACTCAGAACAATAATCGATTATTGTTGAGTTACTGAAAAAAATGAACAGAAGGACTTTTATAAAATCATCTCTTGGTGTTGCTGCCGGGTTATACCTGAACAGTCTACCCAAAGAAGTACTGGCTCAGGCTGAAATCCCCAAGGGAGTCTTGTTGGGTCGGTTATGTACAGGTGGAGAAGGTTCACCCTTCGATATTAAGGCGAAACCCGATATCAATTCGCAAACCATTGGAACTTATTACCATGACGATATTGTTCCCTGGCTGAGGGAGGTTGCTGCATCCCGTATGAATCTATCTGAGTTTAATCAACGTTGGGTTGAGACCGACAAAGGGTATATTGATAGTGCGAATGTTCAGCCTGTAAAAAATGAGTTCAATCCGGTGATCACCCAGATACCTGCTTACGGAGCCAACCCCGGAATGTGGGTTGAGATTACCGTCCCCTATGCAGATCTTGTCTTAACTCAATCGCCCAGCGGGTACTGGTTGCGGACAGTCAACAGACCACGTGTTTACTATCGCCAGGTATTCTGGTGTGACCAGGTGTCACAAGATCAAGAAGGACGCATCCTTTACCGATTATCTGAGCGTGTTGGCAGCCTACCAGATTATTATTACGCACCTGCCGAGATGTGCAGAATGATACCGCCTGAGGAGATGACAGTCCTAAGCCCGGATGTGGAAGATAAAAAACTGGTTGTCAATTTAATGCGGCAAACGATTACCGCCTATGAAAATGGACGCGAAGTCTACTATTGCCGGGTGGCGACAGGTCCGCGTTTAAACGAAGGATGGGCAACACCTCCTGGTGATCACCCGATCTGGCGAAAACTGGTCTCTCTACATATGAGCGCGAATGCATCCAAAGGAGAAGCCTTTGATACATCCGGTATTGGTTGGACGACCCTCTTTACTTCTGACGGCGTAGCTATCCATTCGGCTTTCTGGCATAATGAATTTGGAAAAGCTAGATCACACGGATGCGTGAACTGTATGCCTGATGATGCAAAGTGGATCTGGCGCTGGACATTACCCCATGTGGAATATGACCCGGGAGATATAGTGATACAGGGAATGAGTTCATCCACCCGTGTGACTGTTGAGGTTGGAGAATAATGGATCTTTCTATTGGAATAGCATTTATTGGCGGGTTGGCAAGTTTTGTGTCTCCCTGCGTGTTTCCCCTGGTACCGGCATATATCGGTTACCTGAGTGGCCGTGCGATCAATGCAAGCGAAGCCACTTCTAACGACCGCTGGAAGACAGTAAGCCATGGCTTAGCCTTCATTTTAGGCTTTAGCGTGGTTTTTATTACTCTTGGCTTAGCTTTCTCTGCAATTGGTGGTTTGCTGGATGCTGTAAAAGACGCACTGGCAAAAGTGGGTGGCTTGGTTGTGATCCTTTTCGGAATCCATATGACCGGGTTGATACGGTTCAAATTCCTCGAATATGACCTGAGAAGGATGAGCCCGTTATCGGCAAAATACGGGTATTTATCTTCATTCTTAATGGGGATATTTTTCTCTGCTGGGTGGTCCCCCTGTATTGGGCCTGTTTTAGCTGCCATCCTGACTCTTGCAATGAATTCTGGCAATCTTGGTCAGGGAGCCTTACTGCTTGGGTTCTATTCCCTTGGCCTGGGATTACCTTTCCTTGTAGCAGCTTTCGGGTTATCCTGGGTGACCGGGTTTTTGGCAAAACATCGAAAAGCATTAAGAGTTACAGAAATAATCATGGGCGTGATCTTGATTACCATCGGGCTTATGCTTATTAGCAATACTTTTTCTCTGATTGCCCAGTACAGCGGTGTTGTTATTCCCGGGCTTTAGTTATGCTCAATATCTTTTTATACACCGGCGAAAATAAACCTCAGGATGACCTTGTTCATGGTTATATTAGTCATCTGTATAATGTAAATGAATTTCGCCTGGTTGAGATCGATATTCAATCAGATCTAGCCGCACATCAAAAATATATAGGTAAAACCCCATATATCGAAGTGGGCCCCTACCACATTCAACAGCCAAAAAGCTCAGACCCGATCAGGACGATCATACAATCGGCTGGGGAGCGGCAAGCTAGATTGATGACTAATGACCCCGGGTATGGAAAACGGGTTGAAGCATCCACCAGGCTAACAAAAAATGACCGGCTGGGATACTGGGCATCCCGTAAGTATATGAACGTGATCATCCTGATACTGGCGATCTACCTGGGTTTACCATTTCTGTCGCCTGTTTTGCAAAAGTTGGGTTTCAATTCAGCAGCCAATGTAATTCAATCCATATACCGGCCTCTCTGCCATCAATTGGCTTACCGTTCGTGGTTCCTTTTTGGAGAGCAGCCTGCTTATCCACGGAAACTCGCAGACATCGACGGATGGATTACTTATGAAGATGCAACTGGCCTCGATAGTCACGATCTTCTAGCTGCCAGGGCGCTTACAGGAAATGAAATTCTTGGATATAAGGTAGCTTACTGCGAACGCGATGTGGCGATATATGCAGGTATGTTGTTTACAGCAGTTTTGTTTGCTTTAACTGGCCGCAGATGGAAAGGGATACCCTGGTATCTATGGCTGGCAATCGGAATTGCTCCATTAGGTCTGGACGGAGCCAGTCAATTACCGTCCTTACTAAATCTGAATTTACCCTGGCTCTTGGTCAGGGAAAGCACACCTCTCCTGCGAACGATCACCGGCCTGCTTTTTGGGATCACAACTGCCTGGTTTGGATTGCCGTTATTCGAAGAGACGATGTGGGAGAGCCGACAACAATTGATCAAGAAAATGGCTTTGGTTCGAGCGATAGAAGATGAAAAAAGAAAATAATGGAGATTTGACTTCTTTTTTGTTCGAAAACCTCGAACAATATTCGGTCTTTTCCCGTGTGATTTCTCGTAAGGGTGGCTTTTCAGCTATCCCTTTTGATTCCTTGAATCTGGGTGGAACAGTCGGGGATGATCCAAAGCACCTGGCCAGTAATAAAGATATAGTTTGGCGTACTTACGGTATAGATCCTGGTAAGGTTTTTGATGCCTGGCAAGTACATGGAACAAGCGTGATTTATACAAAAGAAGGCAGAACTATCGATCAACCCCATCAGAAGGCAGATATCCTCGTAACCGATGTCGTTGGGCTCACCCTTCTGATGCGATTTGCTGATTGCGTATCAACGGTAATATACGACCCCAAACATCATGCGATTGGTATTGCCCATGCTGGTTGGCAGGGTACGGTACAAGATGTAGCCGGCACGCTGGTAAAAGCTATGAGTAGTACCTTCGATTCTGAACCGGCTGCGCTCATTGCTGGAATTGGCCCAGCTATTTGTATTGATCATTACCAGGTGGGAAAGGAAGTCTTCGACCAATTTAGGGATCTTTCCGTGGTTGATTCTACGAATAGCCGTGAATTAACCGGGAATGAATTTTACCTTGATCTAAAAAAGATCAATTCAGCTCAACTCAAGCAGGCGGGTGTTCAGAACATAGAAAACTCGAATATTTGCACTGCCTGTGATGAAGAGCATTGGTTCTCTCATCGCAGGGATAAAGGACGAACAGGTCGCTTTGGTGCATTTATCCAGCTACGGGTGAGGTGATTGATGTGGGATGCTGCTGCCCAATACGCCAGGGTTAAAGGACTGATAGAGTCAACCTCTAGGCAGGCAGGACGTGATTTAAATGAGATCACTATCGTCCTGGTGGCAAAAAACCAGCCCACTGAAAAAATCGCCCAGGTAATTCAAGCTGGGGCAATGGATCTGGCGCAGAATTACCCTGAAAGGATGGAAACCCTTTTTGAGCATCTGCCCGATGCAAAGGCACTTAACTGGCACATGATCGGGCATTGTCAATCCAGAAAAGCTGCTCTTGTGGTCAAATATTTTAAATCCATGCATTCGCTGGATAGCCTCGAACTAGCTGAACGGATCGCTCGGATCGCCCATACAGAAGGAAAGGTATTACCGGTCATGCTTGAGATTAATTTATCTGGCGAAATGACGAAAAAAGGCTTCAGGGTTACGGATGAAGCTGATTATCAACAGCTATTGATAATTGTGGATGCAATCAGGAGATTTCCAGGATTAGAGCTCGCTGGATTGATGACCATGCCGCCTTTCAGCAATGATCCAGAAATAAGCCGGCCGGTTTTCAAGAAATTAAAAGGTTTACAACAAATGATAAATAAGGATATGGGGGATGAGCGAATCCGCTGGTTATCGATGGGTACCAGCCAGGATTATCTCGTTGCGATCGAAGAGGGTAGCACGCACGTACGCCTTGGCACCTGTGTATTTGGAGAAAGGAAATTATGACAACCAGTAATGTTGATATTCTGCTTTGGGTGATCAATAGAATAGAAGATATCCTAATCATCTTAATATTCCTAAATGTATTCTTACCGTATTTCCTGCATCCAGGCAATCGCATCCGTTCGCTGGTCGATCAGGTGGTAGAGCCAGCATTGAACCAGGTGCGCCGTGTCATACGACCGATCGGGCGTTTTGATTTCTCACCTCTGGTTTTATTGATCCTGGTTCAGCTTGTTTCATTCGGATTGCAATCCATTATCCGTTCGCTTTTGAGATGACCGCGATCTCCCGATTGAGTATCCGAGTACTTCCGAATGCCCATAAGGATGAGGTGGTAGGACAGGATGAAAAGGGATGTTGGAAGATCAAGCTTGCCGCTCCGGCTTTAGAAGGTAAAGCTAATCAGGCGTTAATTCGCTTTCTATCGGCGGTGAGCGGTGTGTCGGTTTCCAGAATATCTATTGATCGAGGAGAACGAACGAGGGTGAAGGTTATCCAGATAGTCGGGATCGAACTGGTGGATCTGGAGAAATTATTGGCAGGTGGTATCCAACAGAAAGCAAAATCGACTATCGTGCAAAAATGATCCTGCCGCAGCCCTGACAAGTCACAATACTGCCACCATGCGTTTGCTGAATTTCGGACTTTGAAATATCCGCACCACAAGTTCCGCAGCTGTCATCTTTAACTTCTGTCACTGCTATCCCGGATTTGGCTTTGCGGAGAGAAGTGTAAGTGGTCTGGACATCCTGAGGCAAAGTTTCCCAGAGAGATGACCTTTGGGATTGATAATTACCCAGCTCCTGCTTGTGAATCGCGGTCTCCTCGGCTAATTGAATAAGAAACTGACTGCGTTGATCAGTATGGAGTTCAATTTCAGCAGCCAGCTGAGTTTCTACGCTTTTTGTCTCTTCTAATTTGACCATCAAAGACATTAGTTGTTCTTCAAAAATCGGGATCTGTTCTTTCAGATGAGCATTCTCCGATTGTAGTTCCTGTAGTTCTTTAGAACTACTGATCTTACCCCCATATAAGGCACTGTCATTTTGGCTGTACTTGATCTGCCGGTTGGTAATCTCACGGGTAACTTTAGTTAATTCAGTGTTTATCGCCTCAATGCTACTGCGGACGCTCGCGACTTTAAGCAAGAGTTGTACCCCTTCAGGATCTGTGGACATCTTGTTCCGAAGATTTTCAAGCACGCGATTGATCCGAACTATGGAGTTGTCAATAAGTTGGAGTTCATGCAGACTGATGATTATATTCATATGTGAATTATAGAGGATATATGCTTGCTGAGAAAACCAATACGGATCCCGCAGGATTCAGTATTTCAGCGGAATGCTCACCAGGCTGATAAATAATAGCCCGATAAGCCCTGCATGGTATAATATTTCGGATATGTTAATAAAACAACGAGGAGTTTACTTTGGCATTTAATCCTCTCAATTGGCTTCTGGGTTTCTTATCTCTGGATATTGGCATAGACTTAGGTACAGCCAACACCCTGGTGAATGTTAAGGGAAAAGGGATCGTTATCAATGAGCCATCCTGGGTAGCAATAGATAAAAAAACACGTAAACCTTTGGCGATCGGTTCTAAAGCAAAGGAAATGGTAGGCAGAACACCCGCCAATGTGTTGACCATCCGTCCTTTACGAGATGGCGTAATTTCCGAGTTTGAGATTACTCAGGCAATGCTGGAATATTTTATCGGCAAAGCTCACCAGCAAAGTATCGTTCCTCTCCCCAGCCCGCGGGTAGTCATTGGCATTCCATCGGGTGCAACGGAAGTAGAGAAACGAGCTGTTTATGATGCAGCCAGATCTGCTGGTGCCCGGGAAGCATATTTGATCGAGGAACCATCCGCAGCGGCTATCGGTGCCGGCCTGCCGGTTCTGGATATTAAGGGAAGCATGATCGTTGATATCGGAGGTGGGACGACAGAGGTGGCAGTGATAGCTATGGGTGGAATCATTGTTTCACGCTCATTGCGCGTAGCCGGCGATGAAATGGATCAGGATATCATCACCTATCTGCGAAATAAATACAACTTGCTGATCGGAGAGTTAAAAGCCGAGCAAGTAAAAATGGAGATCGGTTCAGCATATCCGCTACCTATAGAAAAGACAATCGCTATTCGTGGAAGAAACTTGATCACCGGGTTACCTGAAACGATGGATATTTCCTCCGTAGAGATCCGTGAAGGCGTATCCAATTCTGTCAGGGTGATTATTGACACGATCAAAGATGCCTTGGATGAAGTACCCCCTGAGATTGTGGCTGACCTAATGGAAACGGGTATTTGCCTGGCTGGTGGAGGTTCACAATTAAAAGGCCTGGCTGAGCGACTAAGTGATGAACTTAAGTTGAGGGTATGGATCGCAGAAGATCCTATGACTTGCGTTGCACGTGGCGCTGGTATTGTTTATGACGATATGGATAACTTGAGCCGCTTTTTGGTCGGACTTGAACGAATCAGTTCAAAATAAGCGTGAGGAATGACAATAAAAAATGAAATTACTTGACCCCCGGATGATGCGGGTAGGTTTGGTTGTAATAGTAATTGTTGGAGTCCTCCTGCTAACTTTGAGCGGCTATCTTACGCCTGCTTTCGATTCTGCCACAAGGCCGATTATTGGTGTTCAAGGATGGATCTCTACCCGTTTTCTTGCACTGAAAGATCTGCTCACTCTTCCACGTGATGTTGCCAGTTTACGACAACGGAATGCTGAGTTGGAAGGTGAAGTATCCCGGCTAAACACAGATGTGATCACTTATCAGCAGCAGCTAAAAGAGGCACAGGTTCTCTATGCTTTACTGGATTTTGCGCGCACAAGCCCTGAAAACCAGTATATAGCCTGTTCTGTGATCGGGCGTGATCCCAGCCCATTTTTACAGTATATTATTATTGATCATGGCTCCGATCAAGGTATAAAATTTGGTATGCCGGTAGTTACAGAGAACGGACTCGTAGGTACCGTGGATGCCGTGACCGCAGGTGCCTCCCGGATACAATTGATCACAGACCCGGCATCCGTTGTCAATATTCAATTGGAAAACAGCGGAACTGAAGCTACGATCACAGGCTCCATCACAGGAGAGATCCAACTTTCCATGCTCCCACAAGACGTGACTGTTCAGAATGGTGACATCATCCTAACTTCCGGGCTTGGTGGTAAATATCCATCCAGTATCATGGTCGGACAGGTCAATAGTGTGACAAAACAGGTGAACAGCCTCTTTCAGCAGGCAACGATGCAACCGTCGGTGGATTTTTCAAATTTAACTGTTGTACTTGTGATTACGAACTTCCGGCCGCTGGACATTAAACCGTTGATCCCATAAAGTGATTGCCTTACTTGGAATACCCCTTGTAATCCTTCTGGTGATCATCCAGACATCAGTCATCAGCCGACTTGACATTTCCTACGGGATGATCGATCTTGTGCTGGTAACCTTGATCGCTATAGGTATCCACCCGAGATCTAAGCATATAGTTTACTGGTTTTTACTAGCCGGGTTCCTATTGGCTATCATCAGTCCGGTGCGGTTGATGTACCCATTATTTCCTTATGCGGTTACAGGGATCCTGGTTGAGTACCTTCGTAAAAGGATCTGGCGAATACCTCTGTTGCTTATGGCAATCCTAACGTTTCTTGGTTCCATAATGCAACAGTTAGCGGCATATATCACGATATACTTTACTCAGGCACAGTTACCTTTTATGGATAGCCTCTTGCAGGTTTCGTTACCGAGTATTACATTGAATATCCTAGTTAGTATTCCTGCATATCTGGTAATTAAAGATTGGGGAGATACACTGTCTCCGCAGGAGGTTGAGTGAACAAGCAGTCTAGGATCGGCCATTTTGAATCTTGGCGGTTACTTACGTTTTATGGAATGATGATCATTGTGTTTTCAGTGATCATATACCGTTTATTCGATTTACAGATCATACAAGGCACGGACTATCTCCTCATGGCAGATGAGAATCGTCTTTCAGTGAAAAACGAACCTGCATCCAGAGGAAATATCTACGATCGAAATGGTCTTTTGTTGGCAGGAAACATCCCATCTTACAACATTTCTATTACACCGGCTAACCTACCTGAAGATGAAGGGAGTATGCAGCAGATATTCCGGGAACTATCCCAGATCGTTGGGGTGCCAGTATCCAATAATGAGGTCAATGACGAAACTGTGCGCGCCTTCACGCCATGTTATACAGATTTCGGAATTACAGAGATCGTGGAGATCGGTCTGACCAATGCCCCTTATACTCCCATCCAGATCAAATGTGATGTTCCCGAAGAGATCGCAATGACCGTAAAGGGTAGAGAAAGCAATTGGCCGGGAGTGTCGGTTGAGATCACTCCTATCAGGGACTATCCGACGGGAAATCTGACATCTGAAGTCATTGGCTTTCTTGGGCCAATTCCAGCAATTTATGAAGCCGATTATACTGAAAAAGGGTTCGTCCCAGGCAGGGATAAAGTAGGTTATGCAGGTGTTGAAGCTACTATGCAAGATATCCTGGCGGGTACAAATGGTCAGCGTCTGGTAGAAGTCGATGTGGCAGGACAGGAGATTAGGAATATTGAAGAGCCCAAAGATGCTGTTCCTGGCAACAACATCCAATTAACGATCGATACCCGCTTACAGCTTGCAGCACGAACTGCATTGTTGGAAGAGATCGATTTTTGGAACCGCTGGACTGGCACCACATTCTCCTCCAATGGTGTTGTAATCGCCGTGAACCCAAAAACCGGCGAAATATTAGCCATGGTTAGCTATCCGAATTACGAAAATAACCGCATGGCGCGGATTATTCCCGGGTATTACTATGCCCAGCTATCTACAGATCCCAATAGACCGCTTTTTAATCATGCAATTTCAGCGGAACACCCACCAGGATCAGTGTTTAAAATGGCAGCCGCAACCGGAGCGCTTAATGAAGGTGTGGTGACAGCTGAGAAAGAGATCTATGACCCTGGAAAGATCACAATTCTACAAAAGTTCTATGAAAATGATCCCGGTGTTCCGAAAGATTATGTTTGCTGGAATCACAGCGGTCATGGGATTGTAGATTTTGTTCACGGTATTGCCTTGTCTTGTGATGTCTACTTTTATAAAATTGGCGGTGGATATCCTGGAGAGGTGGATGATGGCGGACTGGGTATCTGGCGTATCGGTGAATATGCTCGCGCGCTCGGATATGGCCAAATCCTCGGTATCGAACTGCCTGGTGAAGCAGAAGGATTAATTCCGGATCCTACATGGAAACGCATCAATGTTGGAGAGAACTGGTCAACGGGGGATACTTATATTGGAACTATGGGTCAGGGATTTGTGCTAGCAACTCCTTTGCAGGTACTCATGTCGATTGCTACACTTGCAAATGACGGCAAGTTGATGCGCCCGACAATCATCCATGAAATACTGGATAATCAGGGGAATGTTATTAAACCATTCGAACCCGAAATGATCCATGATATCACTGTGGACCCAGTGATCAACAAGTATGTGGATAATGTTCCAACGGGTGAAAAAATCACTGTGCAGCCGTATGTTATTGAGAAAGTACAGGAAGGGATGCGCATGGTGGTGACCGAAGGAACAGTGAAGAAAGAATTTACGGGAGTTACGATCCCAACTGCAGGGAAAACAGGAACAGCAGAATACTGTGATGATATTGCCCAAGCGCAAAATCGTTGCCAGCCTGGAGCTTGGCCAGCCCATGCCTGGTATGTTGGGTATGCTCCTTATGAGAACCCCGAGATCGCGGTTATCGCATTCGTTTATGGTGGAACTGAAGGATCCCAGGTTGCCGGACCGATCGTCAGGGAAGTGATAAAGGCATACTTCAATCTTAAGACAGGCGCGACGCCTTAAAAGGGAGGTCAGGATGACTTCAAAGGAGTTATTCACGGTCAAAGGTGTTGGCGAGCGATTACTGTTCACCTGCCTTGGTCCTACCTGGATCGAGAGCTGGCAGGCTATTCAAGTTTATATTTCTGAGAATAAGACATTTTTACATAATGCCATAATAATTATCGATCTACGGGATCTGGAAATCCGCTCCGCAGATTTGTTCAACGCCCGTGATTTCTGTTATGAGCATCAAATAACGATATCCGCTATTTACGCTAAAAACCATGAAACCAACCAGGCAGCAGCATTGCTTGGCATACCAACCCAGCATTCAGAGAAAGAAACAGCAACTGGTCTCAAGTTATCCAACCAGGCGATGGACAAAGCTGTATTGATCCATAGAACCCTACGCTCAGGTACCCTGGTCGATGTAAACTGTGATATTGTTGTTTTTGGTGATGTTCACTCCGGGGCTGTCATTCGGTCAGATAAAAATATCATTATCTGGGGTAAATTAATGGGTGAAGCGCATGCCGGCAGGTCCGGGGACGCATCGGCTGTTATATGTGCGCTGGAACTGATTCCGGCCGGATTGAAGATCGCAGGTATACCATTTGATTCAACGAAACGTAAACCAAAAGAACCGGAAGTTGCCATACTGGAAGAAAATGCGGTTAAAATCATTTCATGGATGAAGATCACTTACTGAGGGAGTATATGGGAGCAAAAGTAGTCACAATAACATCAGGTAAAGGTGGGGTAGGCAAAACCACGACAACAGCCAATTTGGCAGTGGCTCTTGCCTCACTTGGATATAAAGTCACCTGCATGGATTCAGATATCGGCTTGAGAAACCTGGATGTTGTGTTGGGTCTAGAGAATCGGATCGTCTATGATCTCGTCGATGTTGTTGAAGGCAGGTGCCGTATTCGGCAGGCAATGATTCGAGATAAGAAATTTCCGGAACTTTACCTCATCCCAGCTGCGCAAACCCGCGATAAAAGCGCAGTTTCCCCGAGCGATATGATCCGTCTTTGCGATGAATTAAAACCGGACATGGACTGGGTAATCATCGATTCCCCCGCAGGCATAGAACGTGGCTTTAAAAATGCTATCGCTCCAGCCGATGTGGTTTTGGTCATCACCAATCCGGAAGTATCTGCCGTACGTGATGCGGACCGGATCATAGGATTGATCGAAGCTGAACAAAAAGGTCCGGCCCACCTCATAATCAATCGCCTGAATCCAGCGCTGGTCAAAAAAGGTGACATGCTGACCGCCGAGGACGTGGTCAATCTGCTCGCGATCGATCTTCTCGGGATCGTCCCAGAAGACGAAAATGTTGTGGCCAGCACGAACCGTGGTACGCCTATCGTGCTGGAAACGCATTCGAAAGCCGGGCAGGCCTTCATGAACATTGCCAAAAGATTGAATGGCGATGAAATTCCACTGATGAACCTGGATGGCAAGGGAAACATCTTCTCCATTTTTGGGAAACGGACGAAGTAGGAGGACAGGATGTCTGGTTTTGTGGATAAATTACTGAACAAACCATCCAGCGCTGATACCGCACGGCAACGCTTGCAGTTAGTCCTCATCCATGATCGGGCAAATCTTCCTCCAGGGCAGATCGACATGATGAAAGAGGAATTGATACGGGTCATCTCAAAATATGTTGAGATAGACAGAGCCAAAGCTGAGATCGCGGTGGAAAATGAAGGGCGGGAGCAGCGTCTTACGATCAATATTCCACTGGTGGCTGAAAGCCGGCGTTACCAGGGCTAATGCATGTTTTCCAGGGATAACTGGCGCAATTTTGATTTTTGGATGTTCGGGACAGTCATCATCCTGAGCATCTTTGGGATTGCCATGATCCGCTCTGCCATTGCGGGAAATACAGAGTTGGCTACTTATGTGAATCGCCAGATCGTATTTATATCCCTCGGATTGGTGATCATTTTCATCACGGCTATCATTGATTATCATTACTGGGCACAGATCGCGCGAGTGATGTATATTGCGACATTTATCCTGCTGATGGTCGTCTTTCTGATCGGTCAGGCCAGTTTTGGCGCGGCTCGGTGGATCAGCGCAGGCATCGTGAATATCCAACCATCTGAGATCGGTAAAGTTGTGCTTATCTTGGTACTTTCAGATTATTTCGCCCGTACCCGGGATGTAAAGAAAGGCACCCGCTGGATCGCGGCATCTTTTATGATCACTGTCGGCCTGGTGATCTGGATCTTACTGCAACCGAACCTTTCCACATCCATCGTAATGTTTGTAATCTGGTTCAGCCTCATCTGGCTATCAGGGTTGCCACCCAAATACATCATCTTTTTTATTATCGGCGGACTTTTGTTGGCGGTAGCTGCTTTCCCCTTCCTGGAACCGTACCAACAGCAGCGCATTATGACATTTATCTTCCCGGAACAGGACGCCCGTTATGGCAACTCGTATAATATACAACAGGCATTGATCAGTATCGGGTCGGGGGGATTGCTCGGGCAGGGTTACGGTCATGGCACCCAGGTGCAATTGCGGTTCTTGAAAGTACGGCACACTGATTTTATCTTTTCAGCTATGGCCGAGGAATTTGGGTTTGTCGGGACGATGATCGTTATAGTTCTATTGATCTTTGTCATCACGCGATGCATCCGGGCTGGTAATCGGGCTGCAGACCCGTTTGGGGCGTTGATTGCGTATAGCTTTGGTATACTCATGTTCTTTCAAACCGCGGTGAATATTGCCGTGAATCTGAACCTGATGCCTGTGACCGGCCTTACATTACCATTTGTCAGCTATGGCGGGTCATCTCTGCTGAGTATGGTTCTGGGTGTCGGTTTGGTGGAAAGCGTCTTATTGCGGCAAAAGAATACCGAATAGAGGAGTATGAATGGATCCAGTTAGAGTACGTTTTGCGCCGTCCCCCACGGGCCACCTGCACCTGGGCTCAGCCAGGACAGCTTTATATGATTATCTGATCGCCAGAAAAACCGGTGGGCAGTTCATCTTACGCATCGAAGATACCGACCAGAAACGACTTGTGGAAGGCGCTGAGCAGGAGATCTACGACGGCTTGCACTGGCTTGGCCTTGACTGGGATGAAGGCCCGGACGTGGGCGGTCCATACGGACCTTACCGGCAATCCGAGCGAAAAGAAATCTACCAGAAGTATGCTCTGGAGTTGGTAGAGAAGGGTTATGCCTATTACTGTTTCTGCAGCCCTGAACGTCTGTCAGAAATGCGGACTGGCCAACAGCAGCGGAAAGAGCCTGTCGTCTATGATGGCACTTGCCGTAATATCTCGCTGGATGAAGCGCGTTCACGTGTTGCCGCTGGAGAAAAGCATGTAATCCGCTTCAAGACACCGCGCACCGGCGCCACGACGATGACCGATCTGCTGCGTGGAGCGATCACAGTTGAGAACCGCATGCTGGATGATTATATTCTGGTCAAATCCGACGGACTGGCACTGTACCACCTGGCTGCCGCCGTGGATGACCATCTAATGAAGATCACACACGTAATCCGTAGTAGTGAGTGGCTGCCCACCGCGCCGCTGCACAGCATGATTCATCGTTCATTCGGCTGGCAGGAGCCGGTTTGGGTACACCTGTCGGTATTCCTCAAACCAAGTGGCAAGGGGAAGATGAGCAAAAGAGATGCGGCTGAATTAGTGAAAGATGGCCACTCTATCTTTATCAAGGAGCTGGAGAACCTGGGTTACCTGCCTGAAGCTGTGTTGAACTGGGTAGCTTTAATGGGCTGGAGTTTCGATGACCATACAGAGTTCTTCACAAAACAGGCACTTATTGAGAGTTTCACACTGGATCGCTTGAATCCTTCCCCGGCTGCGATCAACTTTCAAAAGTTCGATTATTTTAATGCGAATTACATTCGCATGCTTACGGATGCGGAATTGGCTGAAAGGATCAAACCTTTCTTTGACAGAGAAGGTTTACCCGCAGATCTTTTCACACTGACAAGAATCGCGCCAATCATCCGTGAACGCCTCACCACGCTGGATGATGCGATCGATATGGCCGGGCTTTTCTTCCGACCGTTCCCGCAATTGACGGCAGATCAGCTACCTGGTAAAGATATGACCCCGGAAATGACCGCCAATGTGATTCGCAGTGCCATTGAGGTGTTTGAGCCTTTGCCCTCCTTGGACAAGGATGCCACTGAACCCTTCATGCGCAGCGAGGTAGACCGCCTTGGATTGACTCCAGGGCAGGCATTTGGCACATTGCGCGTAGCTGTAACAGGCCAAAAGGTAAGCCCACCGCTGTTCGAATCCATGGAGATTATCGGAAAGCAGGCTATTATGGAAAGGTTGCAAGCAGCACTCTCCTTGCTCTCGGCTTGAAAAGTGGCTTGCACGCATACCGGGTATGTGATAAAATCCTGTTCGCTTGGTGGCTGTAGCTCAATGGCAGAGTGCTTGACTGTGGATCAAGTTGTTGTGGGTTCGACCCCCATCAGCCACCCCACATAAAACCTCCTAAAAGGGAGGTTTTTCTTTCAAGTTATTGTCCCATCGAGGGATTCATGGGTTCGACCCCCAGAGCCTACCCTCTGGGTATCAGCCACCCCACATAAAACCTCCTAAAAGGGAGGTTTTTCTTTCAAGTTGTTGTCCCATCGAGGGATTCATGGGTTCGAACCCCAGAGCCTACCCTCTGGGTATCAGCCACCCCAATATATATTTAGCCAAAACCCCTGAAATTTGGGGTTTTTTGCTCACTATGGGTGGTATTATGATCATCCTGTTTCAGTATTTTCTCTTCCCGTGTGCAGTTGCGTGCAGTTAATTCAAGAATTAACTGCAAAGGGTTGATCAGATCGTCGATGATCCTGCAGTATAATATTGGCTATTCAGATCTTTTTCGAAATTATAATTAGCCTCCTTTAAATTGTTTTACCCTCATCATCGCACAGGGTGATCTCGGGCAGCAGCGGACAACCGCCCAGGCAATTGGCGCGCTTTCCGCAGGCTGGGCATCGGGTCGCCTGGATATTGCGGAAGGCTTCGAAAGGCTCGCTGTTCCAGGCATCCTCAATGGAATGCTTCCTCAGCGAGATACCGTATTTGTGCGGCTGATCAAAGCTGCAGGGAAGTAGTAACATGTCCGGGGTGATGTAGCAGCTGAAGCGCGCTCCTTCGCACGGGTCGATGGCTTGTGGGATGACATTGTGGCAGTGATTGATTATCCCCGGCACCGAACAGCTGTCCATGCCAACTTTGAAGCGGTGGTTGCCGCGGTCGATCAGGCCGTACAGCTCAGCCACCCTGGGGTCGCCGGTCGTTAGGACGTGCTTCTGAGTACCCAGGCCGACCGGTTTGTGAAGCAGCAGGACCAGCGCGTTGATCCCCTGCGGGAAGTCGTCCGTCTGCAGGCGGGAGATGGCCTCGTCGATGGTGTTACCACCCAGCACGTAGTGGATGTTGGTTTTTACGCCGGCTTCCACCAGCATCCGGATCGTTCGCAGGGTGTAGTCATTGCGGTACCAGCTGACCGCCACCGCGCCGCAGTATTCCCTGCACATGCGGACGTGGTCCGCGGTGAAGCCGTAACCGGAGGTAGTAAAGTTGGGCACGATGTTGTTCGCGCGGCACAGCTTGAGGATGTCCTCGATGTGCTCGTGCTGGTCCGGGTCGCCGCGGCCACCCAGCGCGAACTGGTTGACCCGGTCACGGCACTGCGTAGCGATGGACGCAAAATCATCCAACAACATGTTGGGCTGGGTGACGGTCAAGCCGCTCTGGTAGCAGCCGACGCCGGCTTTGACGCACAGACCAGTCTTGCCGTGGATGCAGTGGCCCATGATGCCGACATCGATCAGGTGCGGGAAGGAGGCCCGGAAGGGGTCCACGCCGGTATCCCAGCCCTGCTCATTGAGGATACCGGTGCGCACATACGCCCCTGTTTGCGGATTGAACACTGCGATGAAGTGGTACTTTTCGTCAACGATCTTTTGATTCATAGTGGATGACTTTAGTTCAATTTGCTAGAAATCTTGAACAGGATTTTATTCGGGCTTATCGCCAATAGTCAGATGATTATTTTTGATGATGTCATCCTTCTGATTATTTTTATACCTATCTCCGGAGGTCATTAACGTATATTTGCCCCACATCCCCCGCTTCCTTTGCTGCCTCCGTAATCTTGCCGGTTGCCATTTGATAGGATCAACAGGTCCAGTACTGGGTCGCCGCTCAGGTCGCCATGCTGGCAGAGCAGATCACTCATCACGGGGTTGATGATGATCTCATCCAGCTGCGAAATGGCCAGGCACAGGTCCACCACATCAGCATATGCCGCAAACTCATTATCAGCCTGGTCGCGCAAAACCTCCTCGCCACTGCGGGTTTCCATGAATGTGACGATCTGGTGGAGCAGCGGTACTGCTTGATGAAAAATTGAATCAGGCATAATTTCCTCCCAGGTGAATTCGCTAGTATAATTATTATACAGTTAATCATACATGCGATCACCAATGATGTGCAGGGCGGCCAGGAGGAATATTGTTGAAATCGGTAGATGAGGGAAAAAAACAGGCTTCGGACCTGGCGCGTGAGGTATTGAGGCTAACGCGCAATACGCTGCTTGTCAGCCTGCGATTTCTGGATGCCTCGCTCCATCAATTACGGCCGCAAGAAGTAGAGGAGGTCGGCACGATGGCGGTGGACGGCCTTCACCTGTTCTATAATCCGTGGCACATATTGCGCATCTACAAAGAGGAAAAAGAAGCCCCCATTCGTGACTATCTGCATATACTTCACCACTGCCTGTTCCACCATATGTTCGTCAACATGGCAGTTCACCAAGGGTGCTGGGACCTGGCATGTGACATTGCTGCGGAAAATGCCATCACAGGCCTGGAATTGGGCATCACGGCCAGCGCGCGCCAGTTTCAGCAGGCAGAGATCGTCGCGAGCTTGCAAAAAAAGCTAAAGCTGATGACCGCCGAGAAGATCTACCGCCATTATCTGGACCAAAATCTAAGCGATGAACAGTTAGTTAGCATCCGGGCAATTTTTCAGGCCGATGATCATGAAATCTGGTACAAACCACCGGAACGGGAGAAGCAACGCGGAAAAACTGACAGGATGGAAAAGGGGGAGAACAGTGAGGATGGTCAAGCGAGTGACGGGAAACTTGGCGAGGATAACGAGGCTCCCGGCGAGGGTAATCCAAATGGAGATTCCGCTAAACAACAGCCATTGACAAAAGAGGAGCTGGCAGCTTTATGGAAGCAGATCAGCGAACGCGCGCAGGTGGATCTTGAAACCGCGTCTCGCCAGTGGGGAGACCAAAAAGGCGGCCTGTTGCAAAGCTTAAATCAGGTCAACCGGGAAAAGTATGATTACGCCTCATTTCTGCAGCGTTTTGCCATCCTTGGTGAAGTGATGCAGATCAACATGGATGAATTTGACCTGGTATTCTACACCTATGGACTGCGCCTGTACGGCAACCTTCCGTTGATCGAACCGTTGGAATACAGGGATGTCAAACGGGTAAAAGAGTTCGTCATTGCTATTGATACTTCTGGCTCGGTGCAGGGAAAGACTGTGCAGGCATTCATCCAGAAGACCTATAACCTGCTCAAACAAAGCGAAAGCTTTTTCTCCAGCGTCAATATCCACATCATCCAGTGCGATACAGATGTTCAGGAAGATCATAAGATCACCTGCGCAGAGGATTTTGATCAATATTTGCGGACTATGGAGCTGCGCGGGTTTGGCGGTACCGATTTCCGCCCGGTATTCACTTATGTGGATGAATTAGCCCGGAAAAAGGAATTTGAAAACCTGAAAGGCCTAATCTACTTCACGGATGGGTATGGCATCTTCCCTGAGAAAAAGCCGGCTTATGATACCGCCTTTGTTTTTCTGGATGAAGATTACCTGGAAACCCCGGTGGTTCCCCCCTGGGCGATCAAGTTGGTTCTTAGCAGTGATGATGTAGTGGATAAGGAGTGAAACAAATGGTAGAGAGCAATGCTAACTTACCGCGGGTGTCAGACAACCATGAAAAATCAACTGCCTATAAAGAAGCAATCGGGAAATATAAACAAGCTATAAGGTCTGGTTTCTACTTGGAAGCAATCTTCATTGATTATGCAATATTCGAAGACCGATTGTCATCCTTTCTATACTATGCGGTTACTGAACTATCTATTTGGTCACTTGCCAATGCGCCACAGGATAGGAAGATACAAGGAACCATACGAGACGTATCAAATACAGTACGAGACACTGCGCTATCCCTTTTGGATACCACCGAATCATGGCTTCCTA
>CAIKMQ010000029.1 GCA_903828565.1 uncultured Leptolinea sp.
GGGGCACTTTCCATTTAAAATATCGAATTTACGAAAGAAATGTTCGAGTTTCCCAGCCCCCTGCGGGGGTGCTGCGCGAGGGGCACTTTCCATTTAAATCTTTCCCAAAATAGACCGATTGACATTGTCCGACCAACCAAGGTTATTCGATTTTGTTGGATATGGAATAAACCTTATTCCATTCGTCCTTGGCTTTTCAGCATATAATGAAATCATGAGCGACAAAACCTATTCCTATCTGATGACTCTAATCGGGGTCGTGTGCGGTTATGTCATCGTCCGCCGCTTATTCTTTACAGATACGTTTACTCTGCGGAATGCCCTGGTGCAGGGTGTGCTCGTGGGGTACGGGATGGCACTTTTCACGATTGAAATGATAGCCAAAAAGAAAGCCGTACGGATTAATGGATGGACTACTGTTTATGGGTGTGGATTACCTGGAAATAATATTTTTATCCACGCAGCGCTTACCCGTATTTTCCCCGGCCCAGTGAACGTACCTCAGGAGGCGATCTACTGGCGGACGAATGTGGATGGGGCTGGAGACAGCCTTTCCGGGGAGAAAACCTATATCCTTCACTTTCCTCCGGGTGAATTACCGCCATGTGATGCCTTCTGGTCACTGACAATGGCAGATACAAAAGAATGTTTTGTGGCTAATCCGGTCAACCGTTACAAAGTTGGCAATTATTCCGGGCTGCAGAAAAACCTTGATGGATCCGTTGATATCTATATTCAAAATTCCCCTCCTCCAGGTCATGAGATTAACTGGCTGCCATCCTCAGAGGGCAATTTCAAACTCTGGTTGCGGGCATATCTGCCCGGAAAGGCCATTCTTGAAGGCAGTTATTTTGTCCCTTCCGTGTTAAGGGTGAAAGATAAAAACGAAAACACTTATGAAAAACGGGCTTGCCTTCATTTTCTGTTTTATCGTGGTTGTTGTATGGCTCCTGGTGATCGTTAATTGGCCGCGCCTTTTGTTGAATGTCTATAAAAGGGCGATCTTGAAGAATGGATTTGGCGAAGGACCTATCCCGGTCAATACTCTATACACAGAACCACAGGAGTTATTTATGGACCCACTAAACCCTCCATCCTCTGGTTCAAAAATGATGACCACTGGCGTAAACCATGATACGCTCAGTACCTGCGGAGTCCTCGACCTGAGAAAAGGTGCACAAATACTGCATGTACCTGCCATAACGGACCGATACTACAGCGTCCAATTCACTGATTTGAACAATGTTTCTTTTGCTTATGTTGGTACACGCACCACAGGGTCACAAGCGGGGGATTATCTCATCACGGGGCCGGGTTGGAAAGGGGAGGTGCCGGTAGGTATGGCCCAAATCCGGGCATCGAAAAACTCAGTGCTAATCATTGGACGCACGCTCGTGAAAAACGACAGTGATTTGCCGGCAGCCTATGCCCTGGCAAAGCAAATAGAATTAATACCGCTACAGGATTGGTTTGCCGGAAAATAAAACATCTTTTCCCCAACTGTATTATCCACATAGGCGAATTCTTTGTTATCTGGGATAAGCATTTATATAATTAATAGCAGCCGGGAGTTATAAATATTCCCGGCGGCTATTAGCGAGTTGTTGAGCTATCCACTTATCTAACATAGAGTTCTATTTGTACTATTCTTTTACAGGGTCAGGCTAAGGAGACCAATGAAAACTATTACCCCCTAGAGGGGGCATAGCGGGAGTTTCGATTCGAGTTGTTCTGTTGGTTCTGCGGACGTGGTTTCATCTGCGCAGCCGGCCGAACAATGGGGGGCCTTTCCTGCGGGATACCTTCCACGCTGCGACGTTCGATCTTCTTTCCCATCAACTTTTCGATCATAGCAACCATGGGTAGATCTTCACGGGTTACCAGGCTGAGAGCATTCCCCAGACGTTCCATGCGGCCGGTCCTGCCGGTACGATGGGTGTACGCTTCGACGGTGTCCGGGATATCAAAATTGATCACATGAGATACTTGCGAAACGTCGATGCCGCGGGCGGCAATATCAGTAGCAACCATCACCCTGGCATGTCCGCTGCGGAAGGCATTCATCGCTACCTGGCGTTGAGCCTGAGAGAGATTGCCCTGCAGAGAAGTAGCTTTGAACCCGGCCTGAGCCAGCTGAACAGATAGTTTCTTGGCACGGTGTTTTGTGCGGGTGAATACCAGTACCTGGCCGCTGCCGGTATCTTTGAGGAGTTCCATCAACAACTCCGGTTTTCGGGTTTGATCGACCGTGTACAGGGCATGAGTGATCGTATCAAGAGGCTGCTCAATGCTGATCTCCACTGTAATGGGGTCCTTCAAAACAGAACCGGCCAGTGAGCGGATCTCAGTGGGCATGGTTGCCGAAAAGAGCAGAGTCTGTCTTTGTTTCGGCAATGCGCCGATGATCGCGCGGATGGATGGGAGGAAGCCCATATCAAACATATGATCGGCTTCATCCAGTACCAGAATTTCGATATCGTTCAGGCGGATGACACCCTGATTCTTCAGGTCGAGCAGTCGTCCGGGGCAGGCAACGATGATCTCGGCACCACTACGGATACCGCGGATCTGGGGTTGAGCGCTTACTCCACCATACACGGTAATGCTGCGTAAACCGGTGAGTTTACCAAAATGGGTGATGGCAGTGTGTGTTTGTTCCGCCAGTTCACGGGTAGGTGCGAGGATGAGCGCGCGTTGTTTCCCGCGCGGGCCTTTTATCAGATGCTGCAGCATGGGCAGGACGAATGCGGCTGTTTTTCCGGTACCGGTCTGAGCAAGGCCCAGGACATCCCGGCCCTCAAGAATGGCAGGGATCGCGCTTGCCTGAATGGGTGATGGGGTGCTGTAGCCAGCAGCTGATATTCCCGCGTTGATCTGCGGATGGAAATTAAAATTATTAAAACTCATGAAAATCCTTAGTTGGTGTTGCTGTTTACACGGAAGGAACAGAGACCCGTGCCTGCTCTTTCGCGCCACAGAGTGGATACACCATTATTGATGAAGAGCGGTTGTTGATAAGATAATCAGGGAGTGCACTGACCGTTGACGATTTATGAATTATTCAACACAAGTACATAATATTACCACAGTTTCTCTCACAGCGTTCCTAGCACGTTAGGCACCCATTTACATTGAAATATGATACACTGTATGTATCTTATAATCAGATTCGTGAGGATTGCTTGCCACCATCTTTCATTATGAGGATGGTGGCGTTTTTCTTTCATCTGCCAAGTAGAAAGCGAAGGATAAAATGGAAGTCAAATTATATGTTGGTAATATGAGTTACGATACAACCGCTGAACAGCTTCAAACGATGTTTGCAGAGGCGGGGACAGTTTCTCTTGTTGAGCTCATCAAGGATCGCGACACTGGCCGTTCTAAAGGTTTTGCCTTTATCACAATGAGCAGCCAGGCAGATGCCGCCAATGCCATCAAAATGTTCGACGGCAAAGAGATCGATGGCCGTGCACTGAAAGTCAATACTGCGAAGCCGCCAGAGAGCCGCCCCGCAGGTGGACGCTTCAATAACAATCGCGGTGGCGGAAGTTTCAACCGCCGCAGATAATAGCCGAATCAAAGACACCCCGTCAAGTATTCCTGGCGGGGTGTCTTTTTATTTGGGATACAGTACTAGTATGAAGGGTTGATCACAGGCCATCACTCGGAGTGGGGAAAAACTGGCCGGAACATTGCGGTTACAATTGGCAGTATGCAAATGAATAAGCTACGTCCTATGACTTATGCCATTCTGGCAGCTATTTTATTTGGGATCAGCGCTCCGTTGGCAAAATTACTATTAGCTCAGGTGGCTCCGATCACCATGGCCGGGCTGCTCTACACCGGGAGCGGTGGGGCTGCCGGTTTGGTATTACTTCTTCGCAAGTGTAGAAAAGATCACCTGGTGGAAGCACCTATTGAAAAACATGAGATCTCATGGCTGGCAGGCGCAGTGCTTGCTGGCGGTATACTAGCTCCCATCCTCCTGATGAAAGGTCTCTCCGGAACTCCAGCTTCCACCGCAGCACTGCTGTTGAACTTTGAAAGCGCTTCAACCACCTTTTTGGCAGCGATCCTGTTTCATGAGGCTGTCGGACGCCGGGTCTGGCTCTCTGTCGGTATTATTACTGGCGCGAGTATCCTACTTACCTGGGACCAGACAACCGGGTGGGGTTTCTCATGGTCAGCACTCGCAATTCTTTCGGCCTGTGTTTTGTGGGGGTTGGATAACAACCTGACACGCCATGTCAGTTCTCGCGATCCATTAACCATCGTGGCAATCAAAGGGTTAGGCGCAGGCATCTTTTCTCTGGGTTTTGGCCTTGTGCTGGGTGAAGGGTTCCCTTCCTTGTCCACGGCAATTGCTGCCATGTTACTGGGGGCGATCTGTTATGGGCTTAGTATCGTTTTATTCATTCTGGCTATGAGGGAGTTGGGAGCCGCCCGGACTGGTGCATTATTCGCATCTGCCCCTTTTATTGGTGCGCTCATCTCCATCCCCCTCTTCCATGAAACACCCGGACTGCAAACATTCCTGGCCGGGTTCCTGCTGCTCACAGGAACACTGATCCTGCTCCGGGAGGATCACCAGCATTCACATAAACACAAGGAAGAGCTTCACTCGCACTCCCATACCCATGATGCTCACCATCAACACCATGAGGAAGATATTCCAGGGTGGCACAGTCATTTCCACAGCCATGCCGGGGTGGAACATTCGCATCCACATATGCCAGATCTGCATCACAGACATGCCCACTCCCAACGAAGCAAAAGTGAGAAATAATACTTGAAAAGTTCATAACAGAAGAGGTTAAAAGGAAAACCCGGCGATATGCCGGGTTTTTCAGCGGAGAGGGTGGGATTCGAACCCACGATACTTTTGGTATACCCGCTTTCCAAGCGAGCGCACTAGGCCAGACTATGCGACCTCTCCCCGTGACGCCGGCTATTATACCATAACCTGCTTAAGGTAAACAGTGAATTATTTCGTTTTACCCAGTTCTTTTTTGAAATCCTGGATCGCATCGATCGGGGTAGGATCCACTCCGTACAGCATGGCAAGGTAGTATGAGATGTAATCTCCATAATGGATTGCCGACCATAACTGCTGCAAGGGTGATTCACCGCAGGCGGTGAAATGATCGGTTGGAATACCTGCCAGCATATAGGCTCGTCGTGTAAGATTTGAGCGGACTCTGTTGGATGGGTGATCAGCCGTGGATTGTATAAATAATGCCAAGGAATGTGCCAATAATTCGGGTGGAAAGACCGTACCTGCCAGGCTGTTATGATCCGCTTCCGGCAGTTGATCTGCCGCGGCGGGGGCTTTAGCCAATTCATTGATCTGCCCTTTCCAGCGCCTGGCTACCGGTGTGAGTTGACCTGATGCAAAAAGGAACATGTTGCGATCGACCATCTGCCCCGCCTGGCGTTTGGCCGGGTTTTTTACTACCGGGGTGGACACCAGGTATTTTTGTTGTTCGTGCCGCATCCAGTTGGCAGTATTAATGAAATCCTCCAAAGATACGGATGCAAAGCCAAGCTGGGTGAGGATTCCTGCAAGGTAGGCAAAGCCGAAGCCAATAGCTGACCGTGGTTGCCCGTTATGCGTAAATGTCCATACCGGAACATTGGATGAGCGAGCAGAAGACAGTAATTCTCCGCCTGTGGTAATCACTGCCGCGCGGCAGTTTCGTTCTATCGCAGCATCAAAACTGGAAAGTGTTTCTTCAGTATTACCAGAGTGTGAGCAGCAGATCACCAGGCAGTCCGGTGATTGAGCCCAGGCTGGTAACCCGTAGTCCCTATGCACAATAACAGGTACCGGGCAAGTGGAGGCTATCGACGCGCTGATCAGATCTCCGGCTATAGCAGAGCCGCCCATTCCGGCGATCACTACCCTTTGGATCCCCTTCCAAGCCGGCAAAGTCAGGCTGAATGCGGTTCTGGCAGCTTCTTCAAGTTGGTCTGGGAGATGATCGATCTCATCGATCATGCGGCTGGAATCCAGCTGCTGCATGGCTGTCAGGTCATCAAGGATCATGGGTTTAACCCTTTCGTATTATGTGGATCAGATCATAGATATCTTTGCTATTCCAACCGGAAACACCGGCCATTTCTTTTGCCAGTTCTCGAGATTGGTATGGCTCGCGCATACGATTACGCAGCATCGCTTCCAGTACACTCTGCTCCCAGATCTCATCCATGTGCTGAGCGTGTCCTTCGATCACCAGGGTGTATTCACCGCGTGGTTCATGGGTGAGGAAAAACGTATCAGATTCTTCAAGGGTGATACGGGTGAACTCTTCGAATTTCTTTGTCATTTCCCGCCCCAACACCAATCGGCGATTTCCGAGTGCCTGCCTGAGGTCCACCAGTGCATCTGTCAGCCGGTGTGGAGTTTCAAGTACGATCAGGGTATAGGGTAATTGAGCCACAGACTGGAGCAGCTTAACCCGTTCGGTATGTTTCCTGGGTAAATAACCGAGGTAAAGGAATTTATCTGTGGGTAAACCGGAAGCCGTCAGCGCAGTTATTGGCGCGCTGGGCCCGGGGATGGGAATGACTGAGTGTCCGCTGGCGATGGCACGGGTGACCAGTTCATAACCCGGATCATTCAATCCTGGTGAGCCGGCATCTGAGACGATGGCAATATCCTGGCTGTCCAGCAATTCCACCAGCCGATCTGTTTCACCCTCTTTGTTGTATTCATGATAACTTCGCAACGGGGTGTGAATGTCATAATGAGAAAGCAATACACCGGTTGTACGGGTATCTTCCGCGGCAATCAAACCCACCTGCCCTAAAACCTCAAGCGCTCGCAATGAGATGTCTTTGAGATTACCGATGGGGGTTGCAACCAGGTACAGGGATCCCATTATTTCTCCCATGTGAGAATTTCCAGATCTACTGCAGTGGGGTTTTCCCCCAAAACCTGTAGCCATCCGATGTGTCCGTTTGCATCAATGAAACAGAAATAATGGTATTTGATCTCATTGTTTATGGATATTGGTGATGCTGTTTTCCCCATGGCCAGGCAGGTGGCGTACTCCGGCATTCCACCCAGTGAGGCTGAAAACTCCACTTTGTTACCAGGAAGAATAGACCCCTGCAGGTAGGAAAGATCGGCATTTTCCGGTAAAACCATGGAAAGGTTCGACAAGAGCAGCCCTGCCCCATCCTGCAATTGGATGGTTCCACTCGAGAGGATGGATGGTGAGAGAATATAGGTATTGGTGGGGGTTGGCGCCGGCTGGGTGTATGCCGGGACGATGATCCGGGCCCAGAACGCAGCATTTCCTGCTGGGCCAATGCCGAAAGCTTTTCCATCCGGGTCCAGCAATACCCAGTTGCTCTGGTAAGTACCGGGTTTCTCCGGTGCAGTCATCTCGATAGTGATGTCGATGCTTTGCCCAGGATTTACCACTTCATCCAATTCGAACTGAGGTACTTTCGAAAGAGGCTCACCGGAGAACAGTGCCAGCGTGTAATCCTTTGTCCAGGCGCAGCTGCCGGAATTTATAAGCCGCCAGGTTTTATAAAAAACCTCCCCGGGAGAGACCAGTGTGTTATCCGGAATGGTGACATCAAATGGAATGCCGGCTTGAATTCGGCTGCAGGGGGGTGCCTGCGTGGCGGGAGGTAAAGTAGGTGTGCCACCCGTTGGGATGATGGACTTAATCGGTTCTTCCGTAAGGGCGGTCTTGGTAGCTGCAGGCAGGCGGGTTTTAATTTCCGCATCAATGGTTTCGTAAGCCTGGGTGATATTTGGGGTGGCAGTGGGCAGCGCTTCCAGCGGAAAAGTGCAGGCGGACAGCAGGAAAAATAGGAGAAGTGCCGGGCTAAGCTTCATGACTTCCCCATTCTACCTTATATTTTGTGGATTGTTATCAGGCTGAGTTTAATAAAACCGCAGTTAGCCTTGTACCAGGCTGACTGCGGTTCAGACTTCGGGGCAGGGTTTTATGTAAATTGCTTGCGAATCTCGGAACTGAGGAAATCTAGCACCCACACAACGATGATGATTGCCAGAATGGCTGTGCCCGCAGATGAATAGTTAAAGGTATTGATCTTTTCAGAAAGGAAATACCCAATCCCGCCACCGCCAACGAAGCCAATGATCGTGGAGATACGGACATTGATGTCCCAGTGGTATATTGCGAAGGATAGAAAATCCGGTACGATCTGGGGAACTACAGCATACAATACGACCTGCAATGGGGTCGCCCCCGAAGCTTGCAGCGCTTCTATGGGGCCCGGGTCAATGGATTCCACGGATTCTGAGAACATCTTACCAAGCGAGGCTGCAGTTACTACAGAGAGAGCCAGAACACCGGCGAAGGGATTCCCAAAACCAACGATCAGCGCAAAGATTGAGGCCATCACCAAGGGTTCGTAAGAGCGGATCATGTTCAGGAAAAATCTGACAGAGTAATATACTGCGGATCCCACCACTCCCTTACGTGTGATATTCGAAGCAGCCAGAAAGCTGAGCGGCAGCGAGAAAAGTGTGCCTATCGTTGTGGCAAGCAGCGCCATGAAGATGGTCACATACATATTATTAAAGACATCCGTGATCGTCTTGGATGCTGAATAGGTCGAACCTGGTTGAAAGACTTCAATTTCGAGCCGGGATGGAATGCCGTCAACTGCGACAGTGATCGGTCGAACATCGATCTCTTCACTCAGATTTCCAGATGAATCCGTTTTTGCGGTCCGGATCGAAAAGAGTTTTCCGTTGGGTAAGACCCAACGCATATTGACATCTGCATTTTCACCCAGGTCATAGCCATTAAGGATTACCAGGTCGCGTGGGTTGGCGCAGCCGGGTACAATTTCCAGCCGGTGGCCTTCATCCGGGATGATCTCCTGGGGAGCGCTATTGCATGGGACTGGCACTGCTATGCTAATGGTATAGGAACCGAGGGACTTTTTCTCCAGAATATCCGGTGACAGTAACCCATCAGTGATTTGCCGGCCCTTTTCAAATGAAGAGATCAGTTTTCCCATGTCCGGCTGGGTTACCTGAATACTGATGATGACCAGAACAAGGAGAACCAGGCTGATCAGAATTCTACCGGTGAATTTAGGTAATCTCAATCGGGGATGTTTATTATTGCTCATGCTTTCACCGAATTTGCTCTCTCAACCTGGCACTGAAGAAGTCCAGCAACATAACAACGATTGCAATGGAAATAAAACTGGCACTGACAGAGCGGTAATCCTGCAGCAGTATCCACTGGTAAAGATAAAAACCAATACCACCTCCGCCGACGAAACCGATGATGGTGGATGACCGAACGTTGATATCCCAGCGATAAATGGTCAGCGCCATAAAGGAGGGGATGATCTGCGGGATCACCCCGTATCTCACAACTTGCAACCAATTTGCCCCAGTAGCACGGATGGCTTCGATTGGGCCGGAATCGATCCCTTCAATAACCTCCGAATACAGTTTTCCGAGGGCTGCGATCGTATGTAAAGTGATCGCGAGCATCCCGGGAAATGTGCCCAGGCCGACGATCACAACAAAAATGATCGCCATGATCAAGGATTCCACAGAGCGCACAATATTCAGAACTGTACGTGTGAGAACGTAAATGATCCTCATGATTGGATTGCTGCTCATCAAATTGCGGGCAGCCAAGAAGCTGAAGGGAATTGCCAGAATCGCGCCGATGAGCGTGGCGAGCAGCGCCACAGACAGTGTTTCATATATCCCCCGAAGAATATGCCCACCGGTTTCAGATATATCTATTCCCCCCAGAGGTTTTGATTGAATGACCACGATCCTGTGCATCTGCGGGAGAGTTTGATCCGGTGCGGCGATGTTCACGATCGGCTTCACCTGGAATAATAAAGTTCCGTTGCCGTCCGGGTTTATTTGAAACTCTTCATGAATGGATTTTGCCCCAATTGGTGAGTGCCATTCCATGGTTGCAGGATACTCAGGCCAGAAGCCTGTGACATTCAATGTGACATACTCATTGAGGTTGGCGCAATTCGGGCTGACGCTCATTTTGATGCCATTACCATTCGTTCTTTCGGCCAATGGCGGTGTCGGAGAGCAAGGTACCTGAATATCCACATAACTGGTAAGAGATTCCGTGCGCGGGCGGGTGAAATCAGGACGCAGCATAGGTTTCAATATGATGCTTGCACGCTCCTGGTTGCGGAAAATCGCAGTCGGGTCCATTTCTGTTACTTGCCAGCCAATCCCGTAAGCCATCACCAGCCAGAGTAAGATCGGTAAAACCGTAATGGAATTTTTGGGAAATTGGTAGGCATCCAACACGACCCACAACCAAATCAGGATCGCGGCGAACCACCATTCTTTGTGCTGGTACCAGAGAACAGTAACAAATGCACTTGCAGTCAGCAGGAAAAGAGCCCCGGCGCGCTTATATGCCTTTTTGTAAAGCTGCCCCGCCCCGGGAATGATGAGGGAAAGCAAGGCGGCTATGATCGATTTGTTTTTTAACGTCATGGCCAGCCTTTATTCGAGGGCAGTCGCCCGAACTTCTTGGGCTTCTTCACCATAAATTGCTTTGAAGCGAGCCCGGTCGATCTCGGAAGGTGCCCCTTCAAAGACTTTCATGCCATCTTTCAATCCGATCACATGGGTCCCGTAACGGTGCACCAGGTCTAAAAAGTGCAAACTGCAGATCACAGTGACACGGTCAGTTTTATTCATCTGCTCAAGATACTGAAGGATGCTGTGCGCCAAAACGGGATCCAGACTGGCAACCGGTTCATCGGCAAGAATGATACGAGGTTCCTGCATGAGAGCCCTTGAGATCCCTACTCGCTGTTGTTGACCGCCGGATAGGGCATCTGCCCGGTTTTTTGCTTTGTCAGCGATCCCCACCCTGTTAAGGGCTGCCATGGCCATGTCTTTATCAGCTTGCGGCCAGATCCCAAGCAGAGAAAGGAATGGGTTAGCATATCCGAGCCGCCCATTCAGGGTATTGGTTAGTACGGTCGAACGTTTGACAAGATTGAATTGTTGGAAGATCATACCGATTTTGCGGCGAATATGCCTGAGCTCCGTAGAATTCGCACTGGTGATCTCCTGGTCATCCAGAAAGATCTTACCTTCCGTTGGATCGATCAGGCGGTTAATGCAGCGCAACAGGGTGGATTTTCCGGATCCTGAAAGGCCAATCACTACCAAAAATTCACCATCCGGAACCTCGAAACTCACATCTTTCAAGGCTACCGTACCATTCGGATACACTTTAGTAAGATGTTCGACGCGTAGCACTGTCCTCCAAAAGTTTACAGCGGATTAGAAAAAAATAAGAGGGAGGAGGTTACCTCCTCCCTCTCAGGGGAAAAGTTACTTCACGAGGGTCGTGATATCCAGGCCAGAAGCCTGCAGATTCACGCGGAATTCATCGTAGAATGTATCATCAACCACTTTCAATCCCTGGACCTGGTAACCAATATCCTTCAACAGGGTTTGGCCTTCTTCGGTGCTCGAGAGCTCTACCAGAGCAGCGGTCAGATTTGCAACAACATCTTCCGGCAGACCCGCGGCAAAGGACACATTGTCATTCGGGATAAAGGGATCTGAGACCCAGATAACAGAAACTTTTTCAAGAACATCGGGGACTTCAGCAAACTTCTTGTCTGTACGGGCATCAATGTAGGTGGCGCCGAAATCGCAGATGCCACCAGCGTACAATGCCTGAATTACAGTGGGGTGGCCAATAACGAAGGCTGCAGCCTTGGTCTTAATGCCATTACTGGCGATTAGACCGGAAGGAATGACATAACCGGAAGCTGAAAGGGGATCTGTCCAGCAGGGTTTCTTGCCTTCGAACTGGGCGAGAGCGGTTGCGGCATCTGCAGTTACTGTATTAGTGGCTGAGTCGAAATAGGAGGTGAATCCGCTCGCTGCGCCAGCAACAAATTGCACACCGTAGTGATCTGCACCATTGCGCAGGACAACCAGACCGACATTCGCGTAATCTTTTTCCTTAGCCAGCATGTAAGCTAAAGGTGGGAGCCAGCCAATGTGAGCATTGCCAGAACCCATAGCTTCTACCAGAGCGGCATAGCTGTTGGGGATGGTCAATTCAATGGTGTATCCCGTCATTTCTTGCAACTTGGCGGCCAGAGCACCACCACCGGTGGTCAGCTGTTCAGCGGTTGCAGAGGGAGCCATTGCCATGATGATCGGATTCTCAGGAGATCCGAGCGGAATGGCTGTCGGTTCCGGAACATCGGTTGCAGGAACAGCAACTGGTTCAACCGGAGCTGGTTCTTCGACAACTGGTGCAGCGGGCTGGCAGGCAGCCAGAAGCATGCTGAGGACTAGAATGCCGGCAAAAACGAAATACAACTTTGATCTCATCATAACCTCCTTGGGGTTAAGTGAAAGTTTATTCCCCACGCAGGGAACACGTAATTATTGTACAGATTCACCTACAACCGGTCAAGTATAAAACTCATAATTCCGCAGATTTTTTCCTGTTTCTGACATAAAATCCAGGGATTAGTTAGAAAGTTTTGACAATCCTGCAGTTAGAAAGTTTTGACAATTACACAGGAGTCATCTCATAACTGATATACTAATATCTGGAGGAACAAAATGTCAAAGAAAGACAAGAAAAAACACGAAGGCGAGCAGGTACTGGAAGAAGGTTGCTGCTGCGGAAGCCAGGATGAATGCGGCTGTGGTGGACACGGTCATGAGGGATCTCACCATGGGGATTGTTGTGGTGGACACGATCATGGCGGATGCGGTTGCGAAGAAGAAGTAACCTTCGAGCGTCAATTCTACACCCGGGATGAAAAGATCCAAATGCTGGAGGAGTATCTTGCCGATCTGAAAGCAGAACAACAGGGAGTAGAAGAAGCTCTGGCATTGTTACGCAAAGAAGCTTAGTCGTAAATCTGAACGATCTCACCGTACAAACGATCCACACTCTCCAGGTGCAAGATGCCGAAGGATGGGTGTGGATCGTGCTTTGAAGGGGTACACGCCGCGCCAGGATTGAAATATAGAATTCCCTGGTGAAACTGGTTATATGCCACATGAGTATGACCGAACAACCGGATATTTGCTTTTGGGAAGAGGGAATCTAGTAGAGTACGGTACCTTTTGAACTCGAAACCATGCGCGTAGTATTGGGCTTTATCCCAAAGATAGTGCAGCATTGGGCCATGACCGTGGGTAGCGCCAATTTCCAAACCCCCATTCTTAATAAGCAAAGCTTCAGGTAATTCTCTGGCATTCTGCAGATCACGATTTCCGCGAACTGCAAAGGTGGGGGCAATAGTTGTAAGCTGGGCCAGGACATCTGGTGAATTTATATCTCCCAGGTGGAAGATACAGGCAACCTGATTTTGACGAAAAACCTCACTGATGGATGCGGGTAGTTTGACGCCGCCACCCGGTAGGTGAGTATCCGAAAGAACACCGATACGAGCCGGTAAAAGGATATTCAGGTATTTCTGAGAAATTCTCATCCTCTGAGTATAACAAATCCCTGATATGATTATTAAACAAACAGTTGATTTATAAGACAGGTAATCCAATGCGTAACTTTACTAGTTTATTTTTCCTGTTCTTATTTGCCGGTTGTTCCAGCCAGACATTGATCCATGGAACTGTGCAGCCCGCAGCATCCAGCACGCCAGACAAGATCCCATCCGCCACCCCATTTCCAACTCCTGATATTCCCCTTGATATCAGAATTCAAATTGACAATCTATCCGTGCCAGCCATGACACAGGTCCATTTTTCTACCATCGTTACTGGTGGTGTTCCACCTTTTGTTTATACCTGGGATTTTCAAAGCGAACCACCCTACCTGGGAGTAAAACATCTGCCCGACCCTTATTTCGTTTACGCAACACCTGGAGATTATCAGGTAGTTGTACGGGTGACAGATGCTTTTGGCCGGAAGGCAGAAGCATCCGAGACTTTGAAAGTTACCCCCATTAGTTATCAGGTGGCAAAACCCATCCGGTATATCAATGTCCATGGAACCGCCGACCAACCGGTGATTATTGAAGGTTTCGATATCTCAGGTGAGAATACCAATGGGATAGCGTTGGTCAATTGCTCTTATGTCGTGATCCGAAATAACCATGTCCATAACATGACTGATAACGATATGGAAAGGAGTATTTCAGGCAATGCGATCTATGTCCAAAATTCTGATCACATCTCGATCTTGAATAATTATGTGCACGACAACACCCGCGGGATCAATGTCAACTCAACGCCTGATGCTGACCTTTTTGAAGGTGTCGTTATCCAGGGGAATGTAGTTATAAATAACCAGCTGGACAATGCGATCCTGGTTCGGGGAGGCCGATTGATCGAAGTGGGGGGTAATCTATCTATTAACAATGGAGACCCAGAATACTTTGAAAAACACCGACTTCAGGGTGTGGTCGTTTGGGATGCGCAGGATGTGAACATCCATGACAACTATGCATACGGTTCCACCAGTGATGGGATCGCTCTGGCGACATCCCGTGAGATGCAGGCTGAGAAGAACGATTTTTATTGCAGCAATTACACGATCACGCGCAATGTGTCTGTAAAGAATGGAGAACAGGGTATCTGGCTTTCGGGAACCAGTGATGGTTTGGTAAGTAACAATATTATCGATCAGATCACAAAAGGGGATGGCATCATGGTGGAAGGTGATAATCACCAGGTTACTATTGCAGATAACAGTATCGTTGATTCTGGTGTATCAGGAATCTGGTTGGAATCATCTTGGGATATTACTATCGCGCGAAATCGAATTTCCTCGACTCTCGCAGATGCATCCGGTATTTGGGTGGGGTACATCCCTCACGATTACTACCGGTACCATGTCAATGAAAATATCCTGATCAATCATAATGTGATCACTGATAACCGGATGGGCATCGAATTGCATGCAGCCAATCAGGTGATTGTTGCGAATAATACTGTGGCGAGGAATGGCCAAGTCAGCGACAACCCTGCCGGTATCCTTGTGATGGCTGAAATGAAAAACACAGTGGTCGCAAATAATGTCTCTGTATGGAATGACGGCTGGGGTATTGTCAATGATTCCAATACTACATTTATTACGAGCAATATCTCTTATGCAAACACAGGTGCGATCCGGACGGTAGTGCCTGATGAAGGAACCATCACCGCTGACCCCGTGTTCATCAGTAGGATGACGGATTACTTCATGCCGATCTCCGGTTCTCCCTGCATCAATGGGGGAAATAAGAATTTTGATTTTCGAACCGAACCGCATCCGGTGGACGACCCTGTGGATATTGGGGCTTATGAGTACCACAACTGATCAGGTATGTATCCTTTGGGAACTTGTAAACCTTTACAAAAATGCAGTTGTTTAGTATTATTACCCGTCGTTATTGTGATTGGAATTTTGGAGGACCAAATTGGCAAACATTAAGTCAGCGATTAAACGCAATAAACAGAATGAAAAGCGCCGTGTAGCTAATCGTATCTACCGCGGCTCCGCCCGTACATTTGTGACTGCAGCCCGCAAAGCTGTTGCTGAAGGAAAAGTAGAAGTAGCTACAGAAGCTACCGCGACTGCCATTAGCGCGCTGGACAAAGCCGTTGCAAAAGGTGTCATTCACAAGAATAACGCTGCCCGCCGCAAGAGCCGCTTGATGAAGCACCTGGCTGCGATAGCGAAGTAATACTCACCCCGACACCCTTTATGGCGGAAGCGTTAGCTTCCGCTTTTTGTTGCCCCAACCTGATGTTATAATTTTGATCAACCTTGAGACATACCATGTTCCAAAAAGAACTGAACTACGTCCAATCGATAGTATCCGATTTCTTTTCCAAAATTCCTATCAGGGATGTGGAGATGCAATGGACTCCTACGCCGTTTGCCGGACAGTGGGGGCTTTCCACTTCCTTCTTTCAGGCGGCTGCATTAGAGGCCCGACAGAAGGGAATCAAGATCAATGTACCTGTCCGCGCTCAGGAGCTAGCGCAGGCAGTAGCGGATTCACTTGGATCCGAGAGTGGCTTTGAACGAGTGGAAGCAGTCCGCGGCTATTTGAACCTTTACTTTAAACCCGCAATCTTTGCCCAACGTGTAGTGGAAGAAGTGCTAAGCAGCGGAGATCAGTACGGGAAAGCCGCGTCTAGCTCAAAGAAAATCATGGTGGAGTACGCACAGCTCAATACCCATAAAACCTTCCATGTGGGTCATTTACGGAATGTCATTTTGGGGTCTGTGCTGTGCAATATGCTAGATTTCGCCGGTTATGACGTCATCCGGGCTAATTACATGGGGGATATCGGATCCCATGTAATCAAGTGGATGTGGAATTACCTGAAGCGTCATAAGGGCGAGATCCCGCCAGCAAATTCTATTCGTTGGCTCGGGGACCTCTATACCGAAGCAGATACTCTTTCTCGCAGCGATCCAGAAGCAGAACAGGAGATCAAGACATTGTTCGCCCGCTGGGATGCCCGGGATGCTGAGATCATGGCCCTGTGGAAGCTTACCCGGCAATGGTCGTTGGATGGCTTTGATGTCATGTTCCAGCGGCTAGGCGCCCGGTTTGATAAGTACTACTTCCCCAGTGAGGAAGAGGATGATGGCAAAGCCCTGGTTGCAGACTTGATCGCGCGGGGAATTGCCGTGGATGGACGTCCCGCTGAAGCGGTATTCGTGGATATTGATAAACTCGCCGGTGAGAAGGGTGAGAAATATCGGGTTCTGGTGATCCTCAGGTCAGATGGCACCTCCCTTTACGCAACTACAGATCTTCCGCTAGCTATTCGGAAATTCAACGACTACTCACTGGAGAAATCCATCTACGTGGTCGATGTGCGCCAGTCACTTTATTTCAACCAGGTCTTTAAAACCCTGGAATTGGCGGGGTATTCCTGGGCAACGCACTGCCAGCATCTGGCCTACGAGATCGTCAACCTGCCGGGAAATTTAACCATGTCCTCCAGAGATGGCACAGTGGTTTTACTGGAAGATCTGCTGAAGGAGGCTGTTGACAGGGCGGTGGCAGTGGTTCGGCTAAAAAACCCGGAACTGCCTGAAGAAGAAATGCAGAAGATCGGTGAGAGCGTTGCATTGGGTGCCCTGAAGTATTCCATGCTGGACCGTGAAAATACTAAAGTGGTTACCTTTGACTGGGAAACAGCTCTGAATTTTGACGGGCAGGCTGCACCTTACATTCAGTATGCGCATGTGCGTGCCAACAGTATCTTACGCAAGGTGGATGAGGCGCAGCTGCCATCTTATATGGAAGGGCAGTTGACTTTGGAACCTGCCGAGATCACATTGATCGACCTGATCTCTCGGTTCCCGGCAGAAGTAATGAAAGCCGCAGAGGATCTGAAACCCCTCACCATATCTAGTTATGCGTTTAAACTTGCGCAAGCATTCAATGACTTTTATAATCAATGTCCTGTCATCAAAGCAAAAGAACCAGAACGCAGCAATCGGTTAAGGCTGGTGGCTGCAGCACGGCAAACGATCTCCAATAGTTTGGCTATCCTGGGCATCACAGCCCCAGAAGCGATGTGAGCCTCAATGCCGCCGATCCGGGTTGAAACTTCTCCACCGGGACGGTTAAACCAACACACAGGAGAAAAGAAATGTCCCCAATCCGTACCCTTATCATGGGAGCCGCAGGCCGTGACTTCCACAACTTTAATGTGTTTTTCCGCGACAATGCGGAATATGAAGTTGTAGCATTCACCGCCACACAGATCCCCAACATTGACGGCCGCCGTTATCCGGCGGAATTGGCTGGAAAGTTATACCCGAAAGGGATTCCTATCTTTCCGGAAAGCGACCTGGTTCGTTTGATAAAAGAATTGGCCGTAGATCAGGTGATCTTTGCATACAGTGACGTCCCTCATGAGTATGTGATGCACAAAGCCAGCACAGTGCTGGCAGCCGGAGCTGATTTCCGCTTGATGGGTACGCGTGACACCCAGATCAAGAGCACCAAACCTGTCATCTCTGTCTGCGCTGTTCGCACCGGTTCAGGAAAATCTCAGACGACTCGCCGTGTTTCCCTCATCCTGCGCGATATGGGATACAAAGTTGCAGCCATTCGTCACCCCATGCCTTATGGTGACCTGGTCAAACAGAAAGTGCAGCGTTTTGCCACTTACGCCGACCTGGATAAACACGAATGCACCATAGAGGAACGCGAAGAGTACGAACCGCACCTGGATAATGGAGTGATTGTCTATGCTGGTGTGGATTACGAAGCGATCCTGCGACAGGCTGAACAAGAAGTAGATATCATCCTATGGGATGGCGGTAACAATGACTTCCCGTTCTATGTCTCTGACCTACAAATCGTAGTGGCAGACCCGCATCGCCCTGGGCATGAAAAAGCTTATCACCCCGGTGAAACCAATGTCCGAGCTGCCGATGTGTTCGTGATCAATAAAGTAGATACTGCAAATACTGAAGCCGTGCTCAAGGTACGCGCAGCCCTGCATGAGATGAACCCCAAAGCCATTGTGATCGAAGGTGCTTCACCGCTCTTCGTGGATGACCCGGATGCCATCCGCGGAAAACGCGTACTGGTAATCGAAGACGGTCCGACCCTTACCCACGGTGAAATGGCTTATGGCGCCGGTTGGGTGGCCGCCCGCCGCTTCGGCGCGGCTGAGATCGTTGATCCTCGCCCATTTGCTGTCGGTAGTATCAAAGCAACCTATGAGAAATACCCCAGCACTGGCCCCATCCTGCCCGCGATGGGATACGGCGGCGCCATGGTGAAAGATCTTGAAAAGACGATCGAAAAAGCAGATGTGGATCTTGTCATCTCTGCGACCCCGATTGACCTGACCCGTGTTTTGAAGATCAAGAAACCCATGCAGCGCGTCCGCTATGAACTACAAGAGATTGGCCAGCCCACTCTGGTGGATATTCTGAATCAAAAATTCTCGCGAAAGTAGTTTTTTCTTTCAAAAAAATGAGACTCGAAAGGGTCTCATTTTATTGTCCTGATACTACGCTATAATTTAAGCATTATTGAAGGTTGATGGAATATGCCCACAATACTAATTGTTGAAGATGATACAAGCCTGCGAGAAGTCATTGAGTACAATCTGTCTAAAAATGGTTATCTGACGAGCATAGCTATCGATGGCGTATCTGCCGTAGAAGCGGCGCGAACTGTTCGTCCGGATCTCATTCTGCTGGATGTAAACCTGCCTGGCATTGATGGTTTTGAGGTTTGCAGAATCATCCGGAAGGAGATGGCCATGCCTATCTTGCTGGTGACTGCCAGAGATGATGAGATCGATCGTGTCATTGGGCTAGAAATTGGTGCGGATGATTACATCACCAAGCCCTTCTCCATGCGAGAATTAATCGCCCGGGTGAAAGCCCACTTACGCCGAGAAAAATTACTCCTTGAATATTCATCAACCGTTGAAAAAGAAGTGTCTCTAGGGAATAAGTTGGTATTTGGTAACCTGGTTATCGACACCAATCGCCATGAGGTAGCGCTGGATTCAGTACCCTTACAATTAAAACCTCAAGAGTTTTCACTATTACTTTATATGGCTAACAATAAAGGGAGAGCAATAAGCCGAGAGAAATTGCTGGAAGAAGTTTGGGGATGGAATTACACAGGCAATAGCCGGACGGTTGATGTCCATATTAGCTGGTTGCGCGAAAAGATCGAGAAAGATTCTGGGAACCCCCAACGGATCATTACTGTCCGCGGTGCAGGTTATTTATTCGAGGGATGATATGTTCCGATCTTTGAGATGGAGGATAACCATCCCCTTTACGGCAATTCTCTTACTATTGTTATTTCTGATTGGAGTGCTCACTTCCAACTTTCTCAAGTCGATCTATATCAATGATCTTCAGAGTCGCCAGGTGGCAGAAGCCCGCCTGATAGCCGATGATCTGCTTGGACAAGGACGATTAACTATACCCCCAGGTGATCTTGACACCCTTGCCAGTCACTGGTCAGAGATCATACAAGAGCGAGTCACAATAATTACCATCGATGGGACGGTTATCGGCGAATCAGATGAAGACCGGCTTACGATGGAAAACCATCTACACCGTCCTGAGGTGCAGTCAGCTATAAAGACGGGGATTGGTAATTCCACTCGTTTCAGCCACACGACGGGATACAGCATGATGTATACGGCTTACCTGGGAGTAAACCAATCATCATCTCAAAGCGTTATTGTCCGTCTAGCCACACCACTTTCTGAAATAGATGGAAATATCCGGCAGTTTCAAACGGTCATCCTTGGAGTCCTTCTTTTGGTAGCATTATTCATCATTGTAATCGCCGGATGGATAGCAGCCAGGATAACGAAACCATTGGGTGAACTGACCAGAGAGGTTCAGCAATTAGCAAACCCGCATCCAAAAATAAGCCAAAATCATGATTATGATGAGATACGGCAGTTGACAGATTCTTTTAATGGTATGTCTTCACGGTTGGAAGCTCTCCTTAGAGAGAATGAGAAAGAAAGGCAACGTCTTGAAGTAGTACTAGAGCATATGACGGATGCAGTACTAATCGTAGATTCAAGCGGGCAAATTGTGTTATTCAACAAATCCTCAGTTAATTTATTTGATATTGATGAGGCATCTGCCTTGAAAACCTTAGCAGAAGTAAGTATGGATCATCAGGTGGTTGACCTCTGGCAAACGTGTATAAAAACACATCAAACCAATCAGAATAGAATTGAATTAAAAGCACAGAGGAAACAGGTTCTTGCGGGATCCATCTTTATCTCTGATGATGGACAAGGTTTTGTCATCCTCTTCTTTCAGGATATTACCCATCAGGAACAGTTGGAACAAATGCGGAGAGACTTCATAAGCAATATCTCCCATGAATTGCGAACTCCATTAGCCGGTATCAAAGCAATGGCTGAGACATTATTGGATGGTGCTCTAGATGATCAGAAAGCAACTAAACGGTTTATTGAACGGATCCAAACAGAGGCTGATGCATTAAGCCTGATGGTCGGAGAATTATTAGAGTTAGCGAGGATAGAATCCGGAAAAGTACCACTTAATCAAATTCTGATACAACCTGGCGAGATAGTTCTGGCGGCAGTCCAACGATTGACGATTCAAACCGAAAAGGCAGGGATTCATCTGGATCTTTATCTGGATCCCGACCTGCCAGATATCATGGCAGATCCAGCAAGGCTGCAGCAGGTAATGATCAATATTCTTCATAATGCAATCAAATTTACGCCCACTGGTGGGCAGGTGTCGGTCAGGGTAGAGAAGACCGCGGAAACCATAACAATCGTTATTGCCGATACGGGGAAAGGTATTCCAGCAGGTGATCTACCCAGGATATTCGAGCGCTTCTATAAAGTCGACAAATCGAGATCATCCTCCGGTACAGGGCTTGGACTTTCCATTGCCCGCCACCTGGTAGAAGCGCATGGTGGTATTATAAAAGTCGCCAGTGAAGTCGGAAAGGGATCACAGTTTACGGTCCAATTACCTGCGCCAGAATAACGATACCTCCTCGTTTATTACTTGGCCAATTTGATCTTCTGCCTGCAATAAAAGCTGAATATTAACGATTGGTTTACAAACCCTTAACCTGGGTATGGCTTGTTGTTAAAATGCTTTTGATATCCTCTATTTGTAAGATCAAATCTAAATGGAGGAAAAATGGCAAAGAAATTGTCTTTAGGTATAAAGTTGATGGTTGTCGCAGGGTTGATGCTCTCCGCGTGCTCCCTTGCTGCTGCACCTGCGGAAGCGCCAGCTGTCGTACCTGCTACAGAGGTTTCCTTAGTAAGTATGGAAACCTCTGTAGCACCAGCCAGCCCAGACATTAATGATCCGGCAACACTCTCCGGGATGGTTATTACTGCCGGAAGTTCGACCGTTTTCCCGCTCTCAGAAGTTATGGCTGAACGGTTCAAGGAAGAAGGTTTTCGCGGGGAGGTCACCATTGACTCTATCGGTACCGGTGCTGGTTTTGAACGGTTCTGTGTTACCGGCGAGACCGATATTTCTAACGCATCCCGGAAGATCAAAGATTCTGAATTGGAAAAGTGCAAGGCAATTAATCGCAACCCAATCCAGTTTCGTGTGGGTACAGACGCGCTTGCGGTCGTGGTGAGCAGTGAGAATGACTTCCTGACTGATGTTACTGTTGCTGAACTAGGCAAGATCTTCTCAAGCAGCACGGTAAAATGGTCTGATGTTCGTCCGGAGTGGCCCAATGAGGATATCCTTCGGTTCTCACCTGGAACAGATTCAGGCACTTTTGATTACTTCGTGGAAGCCGTGTTAGGTCCTAATTTCAAGAATGCAGATGGAAAAGCTGATCTCGAAGCAGCAAAAGCTGACATCCTCGGTTCATCCAATATCCAATTCTCTGAGGATGATAATGTGTTAGTTCAAGGTGTCGAAGGATCAAAATATGCCATCGGTTATTTTGGTTTCGCCTACTACATGGAAAACCAGGCTGCACTCAAAGCAGTCTCCCTGGAAGGTGTTTCCCCAGATATGGTAACAGCAGAAGATGGAACCTATAAACTTGCACGCCCCCTGTTCATCTACTCTGATGCATCTATTATTAAATCAAAGCCTGAGGTTGCTGGTTTCATTTCCTTCTATCTGACATATGTTAATGATGAGATCCAGTCGGTTGGATATTTCCCTGCCAGCCAGGCTGCTCTTGATGAAGCAAAAGCTGCACTTGCTGAAGCCCTTAAGTAAGGGTTACGCCAAATACTGGCAGCGGGCATCCCGCTGCCAGTATTTACAGATAGAGGCAAGATGATACCATCCCAAACCAAGCTGATAGATGAAAAAGTAACTTCCCAATTATTGAAAAAGCGTAACCGCCTGGGTGAACGATTCATTGAATCGACTCTGGTATTTTGCGGTTTCATTTCAATATTTATCACATTGGGGATCGTATTCGAGCTTGGAAAAGAAGCACTACCGTTTTTTAGTAGCACTGATTTCAAACTGATCAAATTCCTAACAGGTACTACCTGGCAACCACAGATCAAGTTGTTCGGTGTTTTGCCGCTGGTTATGGCAACATTAACTACTACAGTTATTGCTTTATTGATTGCCATACCATTCGGGATCGGGATTGCTATTTACCTCAGCGAATATGCAAGTGTTAAGCTGCGTTCTACTATCAAACCCACTCTCGAGATCCTTGCAGGAATTCCTACAGTTGTTTATGGATACTTCGCATTAAGTTTTGTCACTCCTTTCTTAAGGGTCTTATTCGGTAAAGATGTTGTGGAAATCTATAATACTGCATCTGCTGGGATTGTTATGGGAATCCTGATACTTCCTTTGATCGCATCCATGAGTGAAGATGCGTTGGCAGCTGTTCCACGTTCATTACGGGAAGCAGCATACGGGTTAGGAGCCACTAAGATAGAAACAACATACAGGGTAGTTATCCCTGCGGCGATCTCAGGACTGGCAGCAGCAATCATCGTAGGCATCTCTCGAGCAATAGGTGAGACAATGATTGTAGCACTGGCGGCGGGTGCAGGACCGAAATTTACATTCAACCCATTTCAGGGGGCAGAGACTATGACCGGGCATATCGTCCGTGTGTCAGGTGGTGACTTAAGCTACGATTCAATCGATTACAACAGCCTTTTTGGTATAAGCCTGCTCCTCTTCTTCATGACGCTATCCCTTAATATGCTTAGTCAATGGGTCGTACGAAAACTGAGTGAGGTAAAGTAATGGGAGAGAATCATGCGCCTGTTTTCATAGCTAACCTCGTGTCGAGAAACCGGAGTGAACGGATATGGAAGAATCTACTACAAATATCGACGTTAATCGGTATCATCTTTCTAATTGTTTTATTGCTTAATATAATCAATCAATCGTTCGGATATGTAGCTATTGGTTACAGAGTTCCTCCCGCGAAGTTAGTTGGCCCCGGGCAAACTCTTGAAAACTTGGATATTCCTCAACTTGCGGGCATTTTACGCCAGCGAGTTTCCCCCGGCCTCTTGAAACAGCTGGAAAATGATACACCCCTTGAGCAGTTTTCACAGGTGAACCTGGTAAACCTGGTTATGGCGAAAATCGCCAAACCTGAAGTTGTAAAAACTTGGTCGTTCTGGCAATCATTGAGCATGCGAGAGGAAATCAAGCAGGAAGTGGGTCAACTACCAGAAACAAGATTAGTCTTTTTCTCCTGGGTACGTCCCGATCTGGTTTCAAATTCCCAGTCGTCAAATCCGCTAATAGCTGGAGTTAGAACAGCACTCCTAGGTTCTCTGTGGATCATTCTCATCGCTATTATGGTAGCTTTTCCATTGGGAGTTGGAACTGCCATCTATCTGGAAGAATACGCAGGTGATAACCATATTAGCAAAGTTATCAGGACCAATATAAATAACCTTGCCGGTGTTCCATCGATTATCTACGGTATGCTGGGTCTGGCTGTCTTTGTCCGCAATTTGGCACAACTAACGAGTGGCGCCTGGCTTGGGTTTAGCAGCCCTGAGACTGCGAATGGCAGAACAATAGTTTCGGCAGGGTTGACCCTTGCTTTGCTTGTACTTCCATTGATCATTATCAATGCCCGAGAAGCAATCAAGTCTGTTCCTGATACCTTACGCCAAGCTAGTTATGGAATCGGGGCTACCAGGTGGCAGACTATTTGGCACCACGTTCTTCCCAATTCAATACCAGGGATTCTTACAGGAACGATTCTCGCCATCTCCCGAGCACTGGGGGAATCCGCTCCACTGGTCGTGATAGGCGCGTCCACTTATATCACAGTTGATCCAGCCAACGTTTTTTCACGATTCACTGCTTTGCCAATTCAAATATATCAATGGACTTCCAGACCCCAAGCAGAGTTTCGTAACCTGGCTGCAGGTGCCATTTTAGTTTTACTTACCCTGCTTCTATCGATCAATGCAGCAGCAATTGTTCTCAGGAATCGGTATAAAAGGTATTAATATATGGACACTTTTATTACAGGCAAAATTGATGTAAAGCATGTCAGTATATACTATGGCAAATTCCGGGCAGTAAAAGATGTAACAATATCCATCCCAGATCATAAGATCACAGCTTTGATCGGGCCATCCGGGTGCGGAAAATCTACACTATTGCGCTCCCTTAATCGGATGAACGACTTGATACCTAGCAGTCATATCGAGGGTTCGATAACTTTTCATGGAATGGATATTTACGAAAGATCTGTAGATCCTGTGGAAGTTCGTCGGCATATTGGAATGGTTTTTCAAAAACCAAACCCTTTTCCCAGGTCAATTTATGAAAATGTTGCCTGGGGAGCCCGGATCAATGGATTCCAGCAACGCCTCGGGCATCCATCTTTGGATGAATGGGTGGAGATCTGCTTAATAAAAGCAGCGCTCTGGGATGAAGTGAAAGACAAATTGCGTTCCAGTGGATTATCCCTCTCAGGCGGGCAACAGCAGAGGCTTTGTATTGCACGAGCGATCGCTACCAGGCCAGAGGTTATCCTGATGGATGAGCCGGCGTCTGCGTTAGATCCAATAGCTACGTTGCGTATTGAGGAATTAATGCGTGAATTAGCCGCAGAGTTTACTATTGTAGTTGTTACACATAACATGCAGCAGGCTGCCCGCGTATCTGACTATACCGCATTCTTAACCATGGATCATGATCGGAGTGGAATCCTTGTGGAACACGGTAATACTCCCCAGATCTTTACGAACCCGGTCGATTCGCGCACCGAGGGGTATATTACAGGGCGATTCGGGTGAGAGGTGACCATTTATGCAATCAAACCAGCCCAGTACCTTATTTGTGGGCTGGGCACAATCTTGAGTGTTAATCTGAAAGCATCACGTATTCCTGTAGATAGGAAGGGGTAATGTAAGCAGGACAAATCACAGAGATTGATGCTTCATATAACGACCAAATGTTGTCCCCTGTAAGTTATAATACAATCATGTTCATTGATGAAGCAAAAATATATGTAAGATCAGGTAAGGGTGGGGATGGCATGGTTCATTTCCTCCAGCAGAAGTTCATTACCCACGGGGGGCCGGACGGTGGAGATGGCGGTCGGGGTGGAGATATCATATTCCGGGTAAATCCTCACATCAATACTTTGCAATTATTCCAGCACAAATCGCGGTTCATTGCTGAGGATGGTCATCGCGGCGGCATTAACAACCAGACTGGTCATAATGGTAAAAGTTTGACGGTGGATGTTCCAGCCGGAACGATTATTATGGATGATGTTAGCGGGGAGGTGCTTGCCGACTTGATTGAAAAAGGTCAGCAGATCGTACTGTATCGGGGCGGGAGAGGTGGCAAGGGTAATCCGCACTATGCAAATTCCCGCAACCAGGCACCTCGTACGGCAGAAAAAGGTGAACCGGGTGAAGAACGGCACCTACGCCTAGAATTGAAGCTGATCGCTGATGTTGGAATTGTTGGAATGCCAAACGCTGGAAAATCCAGCCTGCTGGCTGCGGTAACGAATGCCCGGCCAAAAATCGCAAACTATCCCTTTACCACCCTGGAGCCAAACCTGGGGGTTGTGACTTTGGATGAACAAAATACCCTCGTGTTGGCAGATATCCCCGGGTTGGTGGAAGGGGCTCATATGGGTGTCGGCCTGGGAGACAGCTTCCTGCGTCACATCCAGCGCTGCCGTGTGATCATTCACCTGCTGAATGGAGAAGAAGAGAACCCGATGGCGGATTACACCCAGATCAACAGTGAACTCGCTCTATTTGATCCACGCCTCGGGCAAAAACCGCAGATTGTAGTTTTGAACAAACAGGATAATCCCGATGTCGCGGAACGCGTGCCCTCATTAGTCGCCCAGTTTAAGAAGCACGGTATTGAGCTCAAGGTGATCTCTGCCCTGGCTCGCACGAATCTCAAAGACTTACTGTGGAAAACAGCTGAGCTGCTAAAAACTACCCCTGAAGAAGAAGCACCCACAGTAACGAGCATCCCTGTTTATAAGGCAGTAGATGATGCCCGTGATTTCCACATCACTCGCGAGGAAGACGACACCTGGCGCATCCATGGAAAGGCGATCGAACGCGCTGCCGCCATGACGTACTGGGAGATGGAAGAATCTTTGCGTCGTTTCCAGCGATTGATGGAAACGCTGGGTGTGGATGATGCATTAAGAAAAGCCGGAATCGAAAATGGTGATACAGTGACCATTGGCGATTATGAATTCGAGTGGCAGGAGTAATGTGCGCGCTGGCATTTTTGGCGGTACATTCGATCCTCCGCACCTTGGGCACCTGATCCTGGCAGAAGAAGCTGCCAGACAGTTGCACCTGGACCAGGTATTCTGGGTGCTCACGCCAGACCCTCCCCATAAACGAGGGCGTTTGATTGCATCCGCACAGATGCGTGAACAAATGGTACGGGCAAACATTGCCCGCTACCCGAAGTTCATCTACTCGGATGTGGATTTTCACCGCCCGCCACCCCTGTACGCTGTGGATACTATGAAAGAATTCCACCGGCAGCTTCCCGGTGCGTTTCTGGCATATATCATGGGGGAAGATTCCCTTGAGGATCTGCCGACATGGCATACTCCCGTGGAGTTCGTGGCCGAATGTGACTGTATTGCTGTGATGCAGCGCATCGGAAGGGAGCCAGATCTGGATTCCCTCGACACCATCCTGCCTGGTTTGAAAAAAAAGACCGTGTTCTTAAAAACACCAGTTGTTGAGATTTCTTCTTCGGGATTACGGCAGAAGATATCACGAAACCAGGTCTGGAAGGCCTATGTAGATCCGGCTGTGGAAGCCATCATCCAAGACTGCAAATTATACAAATGATATGTTAACCAAAACAGTCCCGGTTCGCACCGGGACTGTTTTTTTTTCATGCTTTCTACTTTTCGTGTTCCAGCGTCAGGGTTCCTAAACTGGTATTGATCTCTACAGAGAGCAATGGTCCCTCTCCGCCTGCCGTATAGCGGGTATCCGAGACCGTCCATGTACCCTGTGTGGCTACAGTTTTCATCTCACCAATGACATCAATCTCCACATTCATATTGGCAGGGATGATGATGCGGATCGTGCTAACCCCGGCATCGATCTTTACATTCATATCCTGCTGCAATTCGCCGGTGAAATCGAGGGTATAGGTGCCTGCTCCACCGGAAAAATTCAATTCTTTTGGGTTCGCATTTGCCAGACCTTCCAGGCGTACAGTGGAAGCCCCTGTCAGATACTCAAAGCTTTCCATCTTATATGGATTGAGGGTATTAAATTGAATGGTGTTATCGCTGGCGCCGTCATGGATCTCCAGAGTGCGTAGCGGAACGCCGCTCAGGTCCATGCGGCCGGTGTAGGCGCCAGCTTCGATCGAAAGATCGAGTGGAACGCTTTGCGATAGTTTTAGGTCCCATTCATTCTTGATATCGTTGACATTGAAACCACCAACATCCCCGGATTTCCCCTGGTGGATCTCTAGGCTATGGTCGGCTCGTGTCAGTTTTGGTTCCCAATCACCCAGGTTATAGATCACGGTTCCTTCAACGAGACCGCTTGCTCCGCCAGAAAGTTCGATATTGGCCGCTCCAACTTGCAATGAGAGATCGACCGGCTCTTTGTCTTCAGGATCTGGTTCCTGGATGGTATATGTCTGGTCAGGCCCTGTTTCGATAGTAGGGACATTAACGGTGAAACTGCACGCGAGGGTTGAGAGTGTCAGCACTGCGACAATCAGGATCAACAGAATCTTATTCATGGTTCCTCCAGTATTTCAAATTAATTTGAAGAACGGCGCCCAAAACGCGAACGCAGGGTTGCGCCTAAACTGATTAACCCGGTGCAGATGATGAGGATGATACCAAGAGCGCCGAACGAAGATAGTAATGCCATCAGAAGCGACAGCAGGAATGTTCCAACCCCGGCATGCAGTGACGGATGCCAGCGGGTTCTAAAGGCTGCGGAAAGCCGCATACCAATCAGCACTCCCAAAGATACATAGCCAAATAATACGGCTGCGGCAATGTAAAAGATTGCCAAAGCTGCCATTGGAATGCCAATGAGAGTCAATATGATAAGGATTAAAACAATGGGCGCTGACAGGGTGACTATAAAGCCCACGAGAAAACTGGACATGATGCGCCGGCTTGCTCTTTCTGCTGCACGGGTCACCCGGTTGGGAAGGATGAAGGCTATAACCATAGCCAGCAGTGCCTGTAGGATTGAAGCGAGGATACTGCCTGTTAATTTGATAGCTGGTAAGGCAGGGGAGGGCAGCTGATACTTCTCAAGTGGTTCTAACGGCATCAGGGGTGCTGCAGGCAACGGAGGAGGGATGGATGGCTGCTGATCTTCGAACATTTCACCGTAGATCGTCGCGCCAGGCTGGACTTCCACAGTAGAGGATGATTTTTGTAGATCGCCCTCGATGACAGCATCGGGCAGGACTGTCACAGCCGCGCCGACCGAATGCAGATCACCTGTGAGTTTTCCGTTAAAGCTCAGGTTTCCACCTAGCTGGTAATAATCCCCGTGGATCGATGCACCTTTCGCAACCTCTGATGTGCCCCCGATTACCAGCAAGGTTCCTGGAATCTGATCTTTGGGCGTGAGTCGCAAGCCTCCGCCCAACACAACGCGTTCGAGCGGGTAGCCCGATAGTGGTGAGCCAGCATTCTGGCATCCAGCCAGAATAAAACTTAACAGAACCAGTAAGAGGACAATAGAACGCTTCACGCAAGCACCTTGCGGATGGATGGAAATTTCCAGATGGAAAAGGTCCAAACGAGAGCCCAGAATCCCAGGTTGCCTACCAGAAAGATCCAAACGATGGCTGGAACTCTAAAAGGTAAGACGGATAGGACAAACCGGAACGAGTTAAGGGTAATGACCAATCGCTGAAACCAGTGTAGGAAATTAGTCAGTGACGATTGAAGGAAAAATACTATCTCAATGCCCTGTTGGCGGGATGCCGTTATTAGAATTGTGGTAGCAATCGCTGCGAGTGTAATAAAGATACTAAACAAGATGGCTACCTGTTTTTTCTGCGCCTGTTCTTCCTGGCGGTGGGCAAACACCAGCCAGCGGTTAGTGAACCCGGCTTCAGGGGAGGAGATACTCGCGGATCGCATCAGGCGTTTGGCTTCAAGATCAGCCGTTTTCAATGCTTTACACGCAGGGCAGGCTTGCAGATGAGCATTCAACTGCTTTACTTCCCCCGGTTCGAGCTCGTCTTCAAAGATCCAATTTTCAAATGGATTGTGGTTCATTCTGCCTCCTGATCTCTGCCGAATGATTTGTTTCTTGCTGTTTGATGACTGTAGCCAGTTGTTTGCGGGCGCGAAACAACCTGCTCTTTACAGCCGGTACGGTCAGGTTCAGTGTCTGAGAGATCTCCTCGTCACTAAATCCATACCAGTACCGCATGACGACGGCTGCACGGTCCTCAGGTTGGAGGGTATCCAGCAGAGCGTGTAATATCTCATTCTCCATCCGTAGTTCGGTTTGGTGTTCTGGCAACGGCTGCGAATCCGGCAGGATCTCTTCGGTGAAAGCGTCCAGGCTGATCGTTTTCATCCGTCGTTTGCGGATCTCATCAATGCAGTGATGGGCAGCTATAGCCAACAACCAGGTGAGCAGAGGCCGGGTTGGGTCGTAGCGGTGGTAGTTTCGGTAAGCTTTCCAGAAAGTCTCCTGGGCAGCATCCTCTGCATCCTCCGCAGAGCCGAGCATGCGATAGCACAGATTGAACACCGGTCGGTGATTCTCTTCAACAACCGTTGTAAACAGCGTGGAATCAATTCCCTGATCTGGTGTCATGCGGTCGGCATCCTCAGCTTTGCTCTACTCACTATTACGCTGTTCTGCAGGATAAGTTGCACCGCAATGGTAGTTATCAAAAGACCAGATCTTCCTTACCCGCAAGTTTTTCCTGAATCCGATCCACTATGATGTTCAAGTTAGCAGGTTTATGCACAAAATCCAGATCGTCCGTCTGGATAGTCAATACAGGGCAAAGGTCAAAATCACGCAGCCAATCGTCATAAAAACTTTCTAGCAATGCCAGGTAATCCCGGCTGATCCCGGTTTCCATATTTCTGGCGCGTTTTTGAATACGTTGCATCAACACATCCACCGGTGCCTTTAAATAGATCAGCAGATCCGGGGCGGGTAGATTCTGTACAACAAGCTGATACAACTTTCGGTAAGCTGCCAGATCCCGTTCTGAGAGATTCCCCAGGTGGTGCAATGCGCGGGCAAAGATAAAGGCATCTTCAAAGATACTTCGGTCCAGAATGGCAGAGAGAGGGTCATTGGCCAGGTCTAGAAATTGTTGGGCGCGATGCCCGAGGAAGAATACCTGTAAATGAAAGGACCAGGTCCGCATATCTTTATAAAAATCCGGCAAGTATGGATTATCTGCAACGGATTCGTAGGCAGTACGCCATCCCAGACGTGCGCCGATCCGTTCAGTCAAAGAGGTTTTCCCAGCGCCTATGTTTCCGGCAACCACGATCAATTTCTTCGTCATTTACGCTCCTTCGGTTAAATTACGCCCGACCCATCCAGTTGGCTGGAGAATCGAGCAATTCCTGCAGTATTTGGTAGTATTGGCCAACATGGTATCCGTCCATCAATCCATGATGTACCTGAACAGACACCGGCATACAGGTTCTTCCGTTCCCGGTAGTGAATTTTCCCCAGGTGATGCGTGGAATAGAATCTGCAGGGTGCATGTGAATTGGATGGCTGATGGAAGTGAAATCGATCCAAGGAATACAGCTCATGAACAGCAGATCATCCTGCCCGGGTTCATCGTCCAGAGTTGGATGGCCTAGCCTGAATTGGATCATCTCTTCGGCTTTTGGGGAGAATACCTGGTAATCAGGGTCATACGGCATGGTGCAAAATGAGAATAGATTGTCTTTGCTTAGCACTGAAGCTGAGGGTTGCACCTGTTCATGCTCGATTACCTGCCCGTTGCGGATACGCAGGCGAAACTCAGGCAGTTCATTGGCTGCACGGGCAAGGCAGTAGATTAGTACTGTGTTGATAGACTGCTTAATCTCCCGGGCACTGTGCAGCGTTGCCGTGATATCCACCTTGCTGCAGATATTGAAATGAGGGTAGTCGAACTGAGAGAACATTTCAAAGTGTTTCTGGCGCGGCCAGGTGGAAAGATCGATCATTCGCATAAAAAACTCCTGATCTAATTATAAACAATATGCCGGCTTTAACGGGGGATAGTTATGAAGCCGGCTGAGCTAATCGTGATAAAATACCCGTCACTTATAACCTGGAGAGATGAAACTGTGACCGACTATTCCCCAATTATTGCGCAAACTCTCAAATTAAGATCCGGGCAAGTTGCCGCAGCGATCCAACTACTGGATGAAGGCAATACAGTGCCATTTATCGCCCGTTACCGCAAGGAAATGACAGGCACTTTGGATGAAGAGCAGCTCCGTTCTGTCCAGGCTGAGGTCGACAGGCTGCGAACGTTGGATGAACGAAAGGCGGCTGTCCTAACATCCATTACAGAACAGGGAAAACTAACCCCGGAACTGGAAGAGAAGATCAAGTCTGCAGCTACCCTGACGGCTGTAGAGGACTTCTATGCTCCATATAAACCAAAGCGTCGGACACGCGCCAGTATCGCCCGCGAGAAGGGATTGCAGGGATTGGCAGACCTGATCCTGCAGCAAACTCGTTCCGCACTGAGCCCTGAGATAGCCGCCGAAGCATACCTGAATGATCAGGTATTGACAGTTGAAGAAGCATTGGCCGGAGCGCGGGATATTGTTGCTGAATCGATCAGCGATCATGCGGATGTCCGCAGATTGACCCGCGAACGTGCCATGCAGTACGCCACCCTGAGCGTGGAAAAAGTGGATGGTTCTCAGGATGACCGCCGGGTATATGAGATCTACTATGAGTTTGAAAACCGGGTGGATAAGGTTCGTCCACATCAAGCGCTGGCGATCGATCGAGGTGAAGCGGAGAATATCCTTCGTGTCACCGTTGAGTTACCAGAACGTGATTGGCGGACTGCCATAAGCTCAGCCTTCAGGCCTGATCCTGCATCCCGTTTTAATACCCAGCTGGAGGAAGCCATCGTGGATAGCGCACAGCGGTTATTACTCCCGGCAATTGAAAGGGATGTCCGCAGGGAGCTTTCTGTCTCGTCACAGCTGCACGCTATTCAGATCTTTGCTGAAAACTTACGCGGCTTGCTTAATCAGCCGCCTCTGGCTGGAAAGGTAGTCCTCGGTCTCGACCCAGGTTTCCGTACCGGATGCAAAGTTGGAGTGGTAGATGCAACCGGGAAATTGTTATACACAGGAACGATCTACCCACATGAACCTCAGAAAAAGTGGAAAGAATCGCTGGAAGTGCTTCGTGAGCTGATCACGAAGCATCACATCACCCTCATATCTATCGGTAATGGCACTGCCAGCCGGGAAACAGAACAGTTGGCAGCTGAAGTGATCAAAGACCTGCCGGATGTGAAGTACATCATAACAAATGAAGCCGGAGCGAGTGTGTACTCGGCGAGTCCTCTGGCCAGGCAGGAAATGCCGGACCTGGATGTTTCCTTGCGTGGTGCCGCCTCCATTGCCCGGCGGGTGCAAGATCCACTGGCGGAACTGGTCAAGATCGACCCCCGATCCATCGGGGTAGGCTTATATCAGCACGATGTGGACCAGGGATTGCTGAAGAACACGCTGGATGGGGTCGTGGAAGATGTCGTGAACCGGGTTGGCGTGGATATCAATACGGCGTCCCCCGCTCTCCTTGGTTATGTGGCCGGGATTGGCCCGAAATTGGCGGATAAGATCGTTGCCTTCCGTGACGAGAACGGTGTTTTTGTGGAGAGAACCCAAATTCGCTCAGTCAGCGGCCTTGGACCTAAAGCATTTGAACAAAGCGCAGGCTTCTTACGCATATTGAACGGAAAGAACGCATTGGATGCATCCGCTATCCACCCTGAAAGTTACCCGGTGGCTGTAGCTGTCATGGAACGCTCCGGTATGCAACCGAACGCACCGCTACCGGACAGGAAGAAAGCGATCGAAAACTTGCGGGCACAGGTGAAACCTGAAGATCTGGCTGCACAGCTCGGCTGCGGCGTGCATACGCTAACGGATATCATGGAACAACTTGTTCGTCCCGGCAGAGATCCCCGGCAGGATGCGCCCGCCCCTATCCTTCGAAGTGATGTTCTGAAGATGGAAGATCTGGCTGAGGGTATGGTTCTCAAGGGAACGGTGCGCAATGTCGTGGATTTCGGCGCCTTCGTAGATATTGGGGTCAAACAAGACGGGTTGCTGCACCGTTCGCAAATGGCATTCGGTACAGTATTGACTGTCGCCGATGTGATCGAGGTGGAGATCATAAAAGTGGAACTGGACCGGGGCCGTATCTCGCTAAGATTGGTATAGGCTGACATGACAGGCGGGCGTAAAGCCCGCCTGATGTTTTACTGGTTTGACACCCGGGATAATATCCGTTATAAACCTTGCATGAATATAAAAAAATTGACCATCCAGCTGGTGGCATTCAGCCTGGTTTTGAATGGTTGTTCCGGGCAGATCCCGTTTTTATCCACTTCCACGGAAACTCCGTTGCCCACAAGCACAGAGGTCCCTTTGCCGGTGGCCACACCGCTGCCAATGGCTACTGCAACGCCACTACCAGCCGGCCGGATTCAACGCGGTGATCAGGCATTCCTGGCCGGTGATTATGATACTGCCCTGGATGCCTATTCGCTGGCGTACGATCTGACATCTGACCCCGAAATCCGCTCTTCTGCACTGGTGATGATTGCCCGCATCCATTTCGAGCGGGGGGAGAACCTCAAAGCTCTTGAGCTATTTCGTCAGGTACAGCAGGAGTTTCAATCACCCCTTCCTGTTTCTATGGCCGCTGAATATCTGGGCGACTTGTTTTACGGTTTAGGCCGTTTTGATGAATCTGCCAGTGCTTATGAGCAATACCTGACACTACGGCCAGGCGTTTTGGATGACTACTATCTTGAAAAGCTGGGTGATGCACTGACCGGTGCGGGCAGGTATGAGGAAGCAGCCTCAGCATATCAGCTTGCTGTTGAGAGAACAGCAGTTACTCCACCGGTTTGGTTATTATTCAAAGTCGCAACTTCGCAGGTGGAATTAGGCAGAACCGATCAGGCGATCGAAACCTATCAGGAAATCCTCAGCGTCACCGGGAATGATTTTGACCGCGCAGCAGCAGAATTCCTCATCGGACAAATCTATTACAACCGGGGTGATTTCGAATCCGCTTATGGGCATTTCCTCACTTGCGTTGATAATTATCCAAAAGCAAGCGATTCGTATTTTGCGCTAGTCACACTGGTGAATGACAACCAAACGGTGGATAACCTGAACCGCGGGATCGTCGATTACTATGCCGGTCAGTACCAGGCTTCAGTGGATGCTCTCAGTAACTATGAGACGGAAACCGCTGCGCATGACGGCACGTTGCATTACTACCGGGCTTTATCCTACACATACCTGAAGAACTATCCCATGGCGAACAAGGATTGGGATTCATTGATCCAGGGTCACCCGGGGGATAGATTCTGGAACATAGCCTGGGACGAGAAAGCTTATACGCAATGGTACTATCAGGGGAACCATGTGGAAGCAGCGCAGACTTTGATGGATTTTGTGGTGACAGCTCCCGGGGATGCCCAGGCACCGGGATATCTTTATGAAGCCGCAAGGATTTATGAACGGAATGGGATGCTGGATGAGGCCGCAGCTACCTGGGAGAGGCTTGCAGTGGAATACCCTTCGGCTGAAATCTCTTACTCAGGCATCTATCTTTCAGGTATTACCCGGTATCGCCAGCAGAATTATCAGGTTGCATTGAACACCTTCCAGCGTTCTCTTGTTTTGGCGACTGAGCCGATGGAAACCGCATCAGCCTGGCTTTGGATCGGAAAGTCGAACCAGGCGCTTGGAGATGAAGCAAAGGCAAGAACAGCGTGGCAGAATGCTCTGCAAGCTGACCCTGGTGGATATTACAGTGAGAGAGCCCGCAGCCTTCTCCTGGGGACAGATCTGATCACATCTTGCCCGGTGATGGATCTGGCTGTTGATCTACCGTCTGAACATTTGGCGGCGAAAGATTGGATGCGCAGTACATTCGATCTGGGGATGGATATTGACCTGGATACCCTGGGGCCTTTGAGTGATGACCCGCGGATTTCGCGAGGGCAGGAATTTTGGCGGCTGGGACTCTATGAAGAAGCCCGTGGAGAATATGAAGCAGTCCGCCTGGATAATGAACTAGATCCGGTAAATACTTTCCGTTTGATCCAGTATTTCCTGGATACCGGGTTGTACCGGTCTGCCATCTTTGCTTCCAGACAGGTCTTGCAACTGGCCGGGCTGGATGAAACAGCCACATTGAATGCCCCGGTGTATTTTAACCACGTACGGTATGGAGCCTATTACCGCGAAATAGTGCTGCAAGCAGCCGCGGATGAGGAGATCGATCCATTGATCCTCTTCAGCCTCATCCGACAGGAGAGCCTGTATGAAGGGTTTATTGAATCGAGTGTTGGCGCGAAAGGTTTGATGCAATTAATGCCTGAAACAGCCAATCAGACCGTTTCTCATATGGGCTGGCCGGCAGTATATGTGGAAAAAGACATCTACCGCCCACTGGTCAATATCAAGGTAGGCAGCCATTACCTGCACCAACAGTCAGAGGGGTTCAATGGAGACCTGTTCGCCTCTCTGGCTGCGTATAACGCAGGGCCAGGCAATGCGGCTGCCTGGCTTGAACTGTCCGGTACGGACCCGGATCTCTTCCTTGAAACTATCCGTTTTCTGGAGACCCGGCAATACATCCGCAGTATCGTGGAGTTAGATCTGTTGTACCGGATGTTTTATTGCCGGTCTGAATAGAACTTACCGAGTATTCTGGAATAAAAACATAACGCCGGTGAAAACCGGCGTTATGTTTGGTTGAACTGCTTTTATCAGCTTACTTGCTAAATTTGATCGCTGCCTGAGCGGCTGCCAGACGCGCGACGGGTACACGGAAGGGTGAGCAGGAGACGTAGTTGTTCCCAATCATATGGCAGAATTCGATGGATGAGGGATCGCCACCGTGTTCACCGCAAATACCGACTTCGAGGTTTACTCGGGTAGAGCGGCCATCTTCCACTGCCATTCTCATCAATCGGCCAACACCATCCCGATCCAATTGCTGGAAGGGATTCTTGGGCAGAATGCCCTGTTCCACATAGGTGATGAGGAAGTTACGTTCTGCATCATCGCGGCTGTAGCCAAATGTCATTTGGGTCAGATCATTTGTGCCAAAGGAGAAGAACTCTGCTTCGGTGGCGATCTCGGTGGCTGTGACTGCAGCCCGCGGGATCTCGATCATTGTGCCAAATTTGTATTCAAATTTGATCTTCTTCTCATCCATTACTGTCTTGGCAATGCGCTCCAAACGCGGCTGGATCCATTTCAGTTCATTGACATGGCCTGTCAAGGGGATCATCACCTCTGGCTTGGGCTTGTATCCATCCAGAGCTGCATTGGCGGCTGCCTCAAAAATAGCTCGGACCTGCATTTCAACGATCTCAGGCATTACGATGGAAAGGCGGACACCACGAAGGCCCATCATCGGGTTACTTTCATGCATGGCTTCCACCGCGGTATGTAGTTTTTGAAGTTCAATGATCTCGCCAGTATCACCTTTGCCAACTGCGTATTGTGACAAGTTTTCTATCCGGCGGGAGACGATCTTCTCAGCTAATTCTTCAGCGCCTGGCAGGAACTCATGCAACGGCGGGTCGATCAGGCGGATGATCACAGGATAACCATTTTTGTTCTTGTCATTATCCACCATGGCGCGGAACAGACCTTCAAAATCTGAGCGCTGGGAAGGCAGCAGTTCTGTCAGGGCGGCGGTACGTTCTTCGCTGGTTTCAGCCAGGATCATCCGTTGGACGATCGGCAGGCGTTCAGTTTCAAAGAACATGTGCTCTGTACGGCACAGACCGATACCGACAGCACCGTAAGAACGGGCGCGCTGGGCATCTTTGGGATAATCCGCATTCGCCCAAACCTGAAGGCCTCGGGTCGGCCAGCCTTTGGGTGCTTTGCGGATACCTTCGGTGGCGCAGATCTCATCAGCCCAGGTAAGCAGGGTGAGCAGGTCTTTTTGTTCTTCAAGAGAAGGAGCCACTACCGGGATCTTTCCGAGGAAAACCTCACCGGTCGTACCGTCCACAGAGATCCATTCGCCTTCTTTGACAACTACTTCATTCGCGACCATCAAACGATGGTCCATATCGATTTTTATGCTGGAAGCACCCACAACACAGGGGACACCGAACTGACGGGCAACCACCGCGGCATGCGAGGTCGCGCCACCTTCCGAAGTGAGAATTCCTTTGGCTGCCAGCATACCGTGAACATCATCCGGTTTTGTGAAGGGGCGAACCATGATGACATCCTGTTTATGCTCCTTGGCCATGCGTTCGGCAGTGTCCGCATCAAAGTAGATCTGGCCAACTGCTGCGCCGGGGGAGGCATTCACACCGCTGCCGTAGTAACTGCCGCCGGTCTTGGCGGCTTTGATGGCTTTCGGGTCAAACTGTGGGTGTAGCAGGGTATCTACATTTTCGGGAGATACACGCAGTATGGCTTCCTGCTTGGTGATCAATTTCTCGCCGACCATGTCCACTGCCATTTTTACGGCAGCTTTGGCAGTGCGTTTACCGTTGCGGGTTTGAAGCATCCACAGGCGCTTATTTTCAATCGTGAATTCCACATCCTGCATATCCGTGTAGTGATTTTCCAGCATGGCAGTGATTTCCATGAACTGCTGGTAGGCTTCGGGCAAATCCTTTTTGAGATTTATGATCTTTTCAGTATTCCGGATACCGGCTACCACATCCTCGCCCTGGGCATTCAGCAGGTAGTCGCCGAACATCTCACGTTCGCCAGTTTGCGGGTCGCGGGTAAAAGCAACACCGGTAGCGGATTCCCACCCCATGTTCCCGAAGACCATTGTGACGATATTGACTGCGGTTCCGAGATCATCGGGGATATTGGTTGCGCGGCGATAATCCACTGCGCGTTTCCCGTTCCAGCTTTTGAAAACGGCTTCGGTAGCCAGTTCCAGTTGCTTCATCGGTTCCTGCGGGAAGGCAGAGCCATAGCTGGCCGTAACGTCCTTGAATTTCTCCGTCAATATTTTCAGGTCTTCCGCTTTCAAGTCCGTATCAGATTTATAACCTTTGGAGTGCTTGTAGGATTCGAGCATGTCTTCATAGGCTTCATCCGGCAGGCCAAGCACGACCGATCCGAACATCTGGATCAGTCGGCGGTAAGAATCATATACGAAGCGTTCATTCCCGGTAAGGCGGACCATTCCGCGGGCAGTCCGGTCATTCAGGCCGATATTCAAGACAGTATCCATCATTCCGGGCATGGAGAATTTCGCACCGGACCGGCAGGAAACGAGTAGTGGATTGGATGGAGCTCCAAATTTCTTGCCTGAGGCAGCTTCCACCTTTTTAAGGGCAGAAAGTACCTGGCGCCACATTCCCTCGGGGAACTGGCCACTGGCTGAATACGCATTACATGCTTCTGTGGTGATGGTGAAGAAAGGTGGTACGGGCAGGTGGATGCGGGTCATTTCGGCAAGGTTGGCACCTTTGCCACCCAGCAGTCCGCGAACTTTGTCCCAGTCCCCTTTTGTGTACTTTTGCGCCTGTTCCACTTCGTTAAATAGATATACCCATTTCTTTGCCATAAATCCTCCAATTATGTTGAGATTAAACCTGTCGCCAGGTATATTTTTCTGCACTAAATTAAAAATTCTACCATAGAATGTTTATACAAATATGGGGATTATGTAATTATCGCACAGGGATACAGATGCCGTCGTAATACCTGACCGCTTGATTCCAGTATTTACTCTCCCTATAATGAGATTAATGAAGACAGAAAAAGGTTCTCTGATGGAGGGCAGAATGATCTCGCTCAAAATTGATTCTGAGGAAACTATAATTCTATTGGAATTGCTTGATGCCTGTATCTCTGACCTGCGGGTAGAGATACATTCCACTGAGAATTTAGACTTCAAAGAAATGCTGAAACGTAAGAAAGAGGTCTTGATTAAATTGCAGAATGCTATCCAAAGTGCACAAGAATAGGTGATGATTGTTGGAGGGGGCAAAAATCCATTTGAGAACTTTTCTCGTGCCGGATGCCGGTTCGTTGTATAATTCACGAAAATTCCTGCGAAAGAGGACCAAAATGAGAAAAGGTCATATTATCGTTTCCATCTTGATTCTGGTTTCACTAATCCTGGTTGCTTGTACTCCAGCTACTACAACGAATTCATCGAGTACGGATGACGCTGCAGCACCGGTTGAGGCTAGTGTCCTGCCAATTCTAAAAGTGACAGCCTTGCCAATCATTGATGCTCTACCGATCTTCGTTGCTCAGCAAGAAGGTCTTTTTGAAAAAGCGGGTGTTCAGGTTGAGTTCGTACCGGTTGCTTCTGCCCCTGAAAGAGATCAATTGATCAGTGTTGGCCAGGTGGATGGGATGATTAACGAAACCCTGTCCACCTTTTTCTTCAATAAAGAACAGGTACAGATTAAGATCGTTCGCTATGCATTAAAACCAACCGCAGATTCCGGGCATTTCTTTATACTGGCTTCAGGGCAGAGCGGTATCACCACCCCGGACCAACTTAAAGGCGTAGAGATTGGTGTGTCACAGGGGACTGTGATCGAATATGTGACATATCGCCTGCTGCAACAGAATGGTTTAGCAAAAGAGGATATCAGGACCATTGCGGTTCCCAAAATCCCTGAACGGATGGCTCTGCTCAGCTCAGGTGAACTTTCAGCAGCCGTAATGCCGGATCCGCTGGCAGCCCTGGCAGTACAGCAAGGCGCGAAAGTTGTGCTGGATGATTCCATGTACCCACAATATGGTTTTTCAGTTTACAGTTTCAGAACGGATAGCTTGGACACCAAGGGAGATGCTGTCAAAGCATTCCTGACCGGCATCGAAGAAGCTGTGGCGATGATCAATGCCAACCCGGGAGGATATACTGACATTCTGACTGAACAGAATCTTGTCCCCGCGCCGCTGCTGGCTACATATTCTCTGCCAACCTTTACAGCCGCCGGGTTGCCTTCTGAAGTGGAATGGAATGATGCCATGCAGTGGGCTCAGGAAATGGGGCTGTTGGCTGTTGATGTATCTTACTGGGATTCAGTTACCGGGGATTATCTTCCCGTTAGCGTGGCCGTCCCGCAATGATCCACCCGGTTGGGTGCATGCTACAGATCAAAGATCTCGATTTCGGTTATCCCCGCGGTAAACTACTCTTTCAGGGAATTTCATGGCAGGTAGCCCGCGGGGATACCTGGTCTATTCTAGGTACTTCAGGTTGCGGTAAAACTACCCTGTTGTATCTTCTGGCGGGTCTGCGCGCACCAAACGCCGGGCGGATCGAGATTAATGGGGAAAAGCTCCTTCGGCCGCGTCCTGGCACGGGATTGATCTTGCAAGATTACGGATTATTGCCCTGGGCAACCGTAGCACAAAATGCAACTCTGGGGCAGGATGTACGCCGATTATATGGGCCTGATGGAAAGCATGCGCCATCCGATTCAGAGAACCTTCCACTAGTCTCAGAATTGCTGGAGCGGTTGGGAATCGCCCACCTCGCTTCGAAATATCCTGCGCAGATCTCAGGCGGACAGCGCCAGCGGGTAGCAATTGCCCGAACACTGGCATTAAAACCGGACTTATTATTAATGGATGAACCATTTTCATCGTTGGATGCTGCCACGCGGATTGATCTACAAAACCTGGTTGGCTCCCTGTGCAAAGAACAGGGTATCACTGTCATCCTCGTGACGCATTCCATTGAAGAAGCTGTATTGATGGGTAAACAGATCTGGTTGCTGGGAAAACCCCCGCAACACGAAATGAGCGTCTTTCTAAATCCTACTGGTTGTAATGCGGATGGCAGCCTATCTTCTGGTGGCTTAGCCTTGTGCCAGACCCTGAAGATAAAGATGGGAGTTGCATGAAGAAAAGTTCATTGCTTTTTGCGACGGCGTTTCTTTTGATCTCCTGGCAGATCTTATCCTGGGCTATTCACTTATCCATCCTTCCTGGACCATGGAGAGTTTTACAGACCCTGACCGTGGAGTTAGGCAAAGACCTGCCTTCTCATTTCCTTGCCAGTCTCTGGCGTGTGGTCGCAAGTATGGTCCTTGCCGTCATGCTGGCTGCCCCGGCAGGGATCGTCATCGGCCAATCAGCTACGCTCAATCGATTGTTCTCACCGATCATTTACATCCTTTACCCCATTCCCAAGGTCGTTTTTGTACCGATTCTGATGCTTTTCCTGGGCGTTGGTGATGCAGCTAAGATCAGTCTGGTTTTCACTATTCTTTTCTTTCAGATTATCGTGCTGGTGAGGGACCAGGCACTGGGCATCCCTAACCAGTTGATCCAGAGTATCCGCAGCCTGGGAGCCGGACGGAAGGCACTATTCCGATATGTGTATTTTCCCGCAAGCCTGCCAGCGATCCTGACAGCATTGCGACAATCGGTTGGCACGGCGGTAGCTGTTTTATATGTCGCGGAATTGTTCGCAACCAAAAAAGGACTGGGGTATTACATTTATTTCAACGGTAGTACCTTGCTGGATTATCCTGCCATGTATGCCGGAGTGCTCATGATGAGCCTGCTAGGGTTGAGTTTGTATTTCAGTGTTGACTGGCTTGAGAGGCGTCTTTGTCCGTGGGCGGTTTTACGTTAAGCGATCTACAGGAAGAAGCCCAACAGAACTGCTGCCAGAAAAAGTAGAGCAAAGATCAGGGCAAGCCGCCCTGTGCCGGCTAGCGCTGGATTCAATGCGCGTCCTTCTCGGGCAAGTACTATCTTTGTCACCCGATAGGCTTCGGGTATAGATAACCATGTCAGCATCGACCAGGCGGGAATAATTTTCAATAGTATATAAATTGGAATGGAAAGGTAAGCCAGGAACAACCAAATCAGGTAATTGATCTTGGTATTTCCAACCCCCATCCGGACTGCAAGGGTGTGTTTTCCAACTTTGGCATCGGTGTGGATATCCCGCAGATTATTCACAACCAGCAGATTGACCACAAGTAAACCGATCGGAATAGCCAGCAGCCATGCGGCCAGAGAGGTAGAGCCTGCCTGCACATAATAAGTTCCGGTCACTGCCGCCAAACCAAAGAACAGGAAAACGAACAGATCGCCAAAACCGTGGTAACCCAGGGGGTAAGGGCCGCCGGTATATAGGATGGCTGAAATAATAGCTGCTGCCCCGATGGCCAGCACAAGCCAACCGGTTTGTAAGGCAAGATAGAGGCCGATCAAAGCGGCGATCGCAACTACCCATGCAAGCCCTGTTTTCACCTGGGAGGGGGTGAGCAGGCGGGCAGCAGTCACACGGACAGGGCCAACCCTTTCGCTGGTATCCGAACCACGTTCAAAGTCGAAAACATCATTGGCCAAGTTACTGGCGATCTGCAGCAATAATGCCACTGCCAGCGCCGACAGAGCCGGAATCCATTGGAATTTTCCTTCCATCAAAGCCACTGCGGTTCCGACCACCACGCCGCTGGTGGAAGCAGGCAGGGTGCGCGGACGAATAGCCAGCCACCATATCTGTCGTTTTGTCAGGTTGTCGGTCGGATGATCCAACATAAAAAACTCTCCCATTTATTCTTGAGAGAGTTATTGTATCAAAAAAAGGTTTGCCGGGTTAGAGAACTACAAGTTCCCGGTTCAGCAGGTTGAGATCTGGGTGAAGAAAGAGATCCAGAGGGGCAAAACCTGCGCCAATGACGGATGGACCGGTGTGCGCACCGAGTACAGGAGCAACCGCGAGAGTCTCTTCAAAGGTACAATTCAGATAGGATGCAAGTTTTTCCTGAAGCATTTCAACACCTTCGGGATTGTTCCCATGCATGATCTGAACCCTGAGGGAGGCTCCTTCGCCGTGTTTCAGTACAGCCAGTTCCGCGATCTTATGAACAGCTTTTTTGAAAGTGAATTCCTGCGCGCGGGAATAGTATTTACCATCGACAGGTGACACGCCAATCACAGGCTTGATGTTCAGGAGCGAACCCATGAGAGCTTTGATATGACTAATTCGTCCGCCGTGGATCAGGTATTTTAGATCCGAGAGGGTAAAGAGTGTATCGGTACCCTGCTGGATATCTGTAAGTAATTGAATGATATCCGCCAGGGGCCAACCAGCCTGCAAAGCCTTCGCTGCGGCTTGCACTTGCCAGCCGAAGGAAGTGGATAATGTTTTTGTGTCCACGATCGTGACATTGGCTTCCGGAACCATTTCTGCTCCCAGGCGTGCAGAATTAATCGTTCCGCTCAGCCCGGATGAGATATGAATCGAGAGAATATCCGGATCCTTTTTTGCCAGCTTTCGGTATACTTCAGCGAAATCACCAGGTGATGGTTGTGTGGTGGTGGGGAAGCTCTCAGTTTGCTGCAATAACTTATAAAACGAAACATAGTCGATGGAATCAGCTCCCTGGTAGGTCTTTCCTTCCAGCGTGATCTTGAGCGGAACTGTATTCAGGGAGATTCCCGCGGTTTGTGCCTTACTCAGGTCCATCCCCTGGTCAGTGACAATTTGCATATTTCCTCCAAACATAAAAGTCAGGTACCATTTTAGGATAACCGTTTAGCGAGGAAATGACATGTGACCCCGGATATATTTTTAGTCATATTCTTCTATGACCCGGAGATGAATCTTCAGCAGGTAAGAATACCCGCTCTATAAAATATATTTATTAATAACGGGATCACTTATATTTGAGCAATACCCTGTTTGATCGAGTAGATTACCAGTTTAGCGCGACTATCAATGCTCAGCTTCTCTTGCATATGGAAGATGTGGGTTCGGACTGTGCCTTCACTGATGAAGCATTTTTCAGCGATCTCATGGTTGGTATGGCCGGTGGCAAGCAGCCGCAGGATCTGCAATTCGCGTGTTGTGAGATGATGGAGGGCAAGTGGGGGTGAATTCCCCGGTTGATCCATTTCAGTTACCCGCGATTCCACAAAATCGGATAATGTGGAAATTCCATGATAAGCGTTGCGCAGGGCTTGAAGGATCTTTTCCGGAGGATCGGTTTTGATCAGGTAACCGGTAGCTCCCGCCTGGATGGCAGCCAGGATATTATCATCATCCGAGTAGCTGCTGCAAACGACGGTGCGAATCCGGAGGGATTGATGTTGCAATTCCTTCAGGATCTGGATCCCCGGCATATCCGGGAGGGAGAGATCGAGCAAAAGAACATCAGGTGGATCTTGACGGCATAATTTCAAAGCTTCGAGACCAGAGCCAGATTCACCGATCACCAGAATATCTGGTTCCTGTTCGATAAATGCGCGGATACCTTTCCGGATGAAAGGGTGATCATCCACAATAAATACGCGAATGGTAGGTGGTTTAGGCTTTGTCAGGTCTGAATGCGTCATCACTATCATTATATGGATAAATAACTAAAAAACCTAATGGATCCGAATTATTGTATTATAAACAACGTGGCTACACCGGCAATCGTAATAAATGTCCCCAGGATCGCCTGCCAACCGAACTTCTCATGAAAGAAGAAATAACCGACAGGCATCATAATGACGGGTGGCAGAGCCATCAGGGTGGATGCTATACCTAGTTTTACGTATTGGACAGCCAGAAGCGATAATGATACACCCACGACCGGACCGAAGATCGAGCCAAAGAATACCAGCGCTGTGATCCGGGGGTTCTGGCAGGCAGTGACCAGTGTTGTCTTTGCTTTCTTCTGAAGAACTGCAAGCAGCCACAGGGCAATAAAGGCAGCGATCATGCGGATCAATGTGCCGGCAAACGGGGGGAATCCATCTACCATTCCCTGGCGTGAAAGAACAAGCCCGCCTGCCTGGCCTATAGCAGCAAGCACTCCATAGATGACCCCAAGCAGGACCTTGCGGGGGTGAATATCAATATCGGAGGTTGCCCGTTTGGCAAAGATTACCCAACTGATACCGCCCAACGCTAAAAGCATTCCGATCAATTGAATAAGGCTGAGAGTTTCACCAAGGAAGAGCCAGGCAATGAGCGTAGAAAAGACAGGTGACAGGCTCAGCAAAAGCAAGCCCATACGAGCGCCGATCAGGCTGTAAGCTTGAAACAGGAAGGCATCACCCACTGCCAGACCAACGAAACCTGACAGGGATAACCAGATCCATCGGTCGGGACTTGCTTGAAGTGGGATCGGCTCTCCGTAAAAGATCCAGTTGATGGCTACCAACATGAGGATTGCGACCAGGAGGCGCAGGCGATTGACGACCTGTGCACCGATTTTGTTTCCGCTATATGTGTAAGCAGTTGCGCTGATAGTCCAGCAGAGTGATGTAAATAGGGCGGCGATTTCCCCAGTATATGGGAGCATTATGTATTCCTTTTCAGAAAAATAAATTACCACAGATAACAGTGAATGAGACGATGTAGGTCTGACTTAACCATGATGAATCCTGGCGGGTGTCATTTCTGAATGGAGGAGACAGGTTGGCGCAAGATGGTCTTTAACTTTTCCGGCGAGGATTTTCGTGGGTCACCCAGGTAGATCTCATGATGTTTTCCCCGGGGAGTGTAACCTTGTGATTGGATCTCCGAATGAAGGAATTGGATGGTGGGAGGTTCTGCGGCATAAGGTCCAATGTGCATGATCTGGAAGCACTCCCCCTCCTCCAGCCAGGATGTATATACTTGTTCCATCTGCGGGATGGATTTCTTCCGCATCAATTCCGATCCAAAGGTTTGGATCAATGGCTCGGGAATAAATTCAGGGATGCTCAGCATCATGGTCCAGAGCCAATTCTCCCGCTGCTCCATGGAAAAAGAACCTGCAGGTTCCGTCCACCATAATCCTTCGATCGCCAGCAAGTTGTAATCTATATTTTCCTGTTTTTTGTAATGGAATTTCAACCCGTACGCCAGACCGTACAGGGCAGCGAAGGAGCCGTGGTATTCTTCTGAATGATTGGGGTCACCTTTGCCGTCAAGCATCAGGTAACGCATTGGCGGTACTTTTACCAGCTCAACCTTTCCAGGCTTTGGGGTAAGCAGGTCCCGGTTGGCAGCACGATAATCTATTGTTTGCATGATCTTCCTCCAACGATGGACTTGCGTAATCCATATTACTTCTATCAGTACATGCCAATTGGCTATCTATATTAATATATAACCTATTACTATTGTAATCATTTTAGATTTCTCCATATAATTATATATCTCAATCCGCAGGAGGATTAAATGGCGATCGTAAAACATCTATTGGATATCAAAGGCCAGGTGGTTTGGTCTGTCGCTCCGAATGCAAAAGCGCTTGAGGCGCTTAAACTAATGGCTGATAAAGATATTGGTGCACTGGTAGTGTTGGATGGCGATAAGTTAGTAGGGATCCTCTCGGAAAGGGATATTGCCAGACGCATGGCGAAAACCGGCGGTTATGATGTAAATTCTCCGGTGAAGGATGTCATGATCAGCACTGTATTCACCAAAAGCCTGGATGCTACTATGGGCGAATGCATGAAGGTGATGACAGAGAAACATATCCGTCATTTACCCATTGTTGAAAATGGTAAGGTTATTGGGATGATCACCATTGGTGATATTGTCAAAGAGATCATTGCCACACAGGAATCGACGATAAAAAGCCTGGAGAATTTCATTACCGGACAATCGTTCGAATTATAAGTTGTGTTAGCGCCCTGGAAAGTAGCCAGGGCGCTAATTATTTAAGGAAGGTCTGGAACTGGTTCAACAGAGACTTGCGGCGGTGGAGCATCCAGCGCCACTACAGACGGGATACTGATCATAAAGATCGGTATGATCAGGCAACTGACCCCCCCCAGGATGAACCAGGTTTGGATGCCGAACCGGTCAGATAGTGGGCCGGCTACTGCCAGTGAGAAGGGGGTCAAGCCGGTAGCCACACTATTAATCACCGTCATAACCCGGCCCTGGTAAGCAGGTTCAACACGGGATTGGATCAGGGCAGACAGCGGGCCATTCGCCAGTGGATTCATTACACCCAGGATGAACACCCCGGCTACAGCCATCGGGAAGAGTGTTCCGGGTGCAGCGCCTAGTAACAGCGAACCGATTCCCATTCCACCGATACCAAGGGCGGAAGTGAGAACTTTTCTTTTGAATCCACCCCAGGCTCCCAAGCCTAAACCACCAACTACAAACCCCATCCCTACTGCAGATTCAAGGTAACTGAAATTCAAAGCGGTTCCCTTAAAATGGTTTGTGACCAGTAATGGCAGTAAAGAAAATGCCGGATTGATCAGCAGATTGATCGTTACTGCGAACAACAAGATTATAAATAGACCTTTCCAGTGATATATGTAGAGAAATCCCTGTTTGATGTCTGAAAACAGAGCGTGTATAGGGTGGTTACTTTGTGTCTCGCTGACCGGACGCTCAGGGTTGGGAATAGTAACCAAGAAGAGGGGAGCGATAGCCAGCATAGCCGTAATGATATCGATCGAAAGGATCCATTGCAGATCGATCGAACTGATTAATAAGGCACCTATCGGTGGTGCAATGATATTCATGGCTCCTGCCAGGGCCTGGTTGATTCCTGACACACGCGCGTAATGTTTTTCTGGCACGAGCAGGGTGGTGCTGGCGGACATTGCCGGGCTGTGGAAAGTCTGCCCAAGGGAGCGTATGAACATGGCAATATAGATGTGCCAGGGAGCTAAGACACCTAACCAGGCGATCAACACTAACCCGAGTGTCATCAGAGCAACCAACGCATCTGAAAGGATCATGATCCGTTTTCGGTCATTGCGGTCAACAATCGCACCGGCAAATGGACCCAGGAAGACCATGGGAAGGAAGGCGACGAGACTGGCAGTTGCAAGGATGGTGGCTGAACCGGTTTTCTGCGTGAGCCACCAAATAAGAGAAAACTGTACAAGCATGGAACCGAGCATGGAAAATGCCTGCCCGGTCCAGATGAAGATGAACGTCCTGAGCCAGTTGTCTGGTATTTGTGGTTTGTTAGGCATAACAGATCTCTACTGATTGATCATCACTTACGTAAAATAAGGTGAAGGACGTTCGTTAGATCGACATCTTTCAAATTGGCACCTTCCAGATAGGCATCTTCGAGATCAGCCCCCGAAAGGTTAGCGCCAAGCAGGTTCACATCTTCCATATCCGCGTCTTTAAGGATGGCGGATTGGAGATTGGCACCGATCAAATTAGCATCATTCAGCTTAGCTGATGTCAGGTTAGCCTCAGCAAGGTTAGCTCCGACCAGGTTGACTTCCGTGAGAGTAGCACTGAGAAGGTTGGCTCTTTTCAAGTTGCAGCCGGTCAATACTGCATCAGTCAGTTTAACTCCCATCATGTTTGCTTCTTCCAGATTCGCGCCTGTCATATTCGTGTCAGTCAGGTTTGCGCAGGTAAGATTGGCATACCTGAGGTTGGCACCAGTCAAATTGACATCTAGCAGGGTGGCACCCATCAGATTTACGGTTTCCAGATTTGCACCAAATAGATTGGCGTCGGTCAGATCGGTTCCCATCAGGGTACACCCATTGAGGTTCGCAACATCCAAGTTCGCATCTACCAGCTTTGCACCCGTCAGTTTAGCGTGGGAAAGATTCGCAGCTCGCAGGTTGGCATCCGTGAGATCAGCACCCGAAAGGCGGGCGTGTTCCAGGTTCGCTTCGTCCAAATTTGCACTATCAAGAATCGCATCTGTGAGATTGGCATTCTTCAGATTTGCCTTCTTCAGGTTGGCATCAGAAAAGATGGCATCCCGCAGATTGGCATTTTCCAGTTGGATACCATGCAAGTCGTGACTGGCAAGATTAAGCCTTTCACCACCTTCTTGCTTCTGAAGGTAGAGGGCATGTTTTTCAAGCAGGGGAGTGAGATCTTCTAGCGTCATGCGTTTCATCGTATTAACTCCTTCATGTTTATCCGGTTATTTAGCTCATTCAATGAAGATCTCTACATGTTCCTGATCTTCTTCATCGAACACGTCTACCAATAAGCCCGTTTCTCCCTTGCGCAGGGCTTCATTGATGGCATTGATGTCGATACCTTCCATCTCAGGAGAAAAGCGCGCACCCATTTTCAATCCGGCTCCAACCAAGCTGAGCGGCAGACGAATATTGGTACGCAATTTACCGCTGACCGAATCGGTGATCTTAACCCGAAACCAACGACCTGGCTCACCGCTGCGAAAAGGTGGATTGATATCTGTGGGTTGCTCCTTTTTGGGTTGCGCACCCAGTGCATCCAGCAAGGTTATTGCTTCTTCAGCTGTGATCTTGCCTTCCTGCACCATCTTCATGATCTTAAGTTTCTCGTTATCAGTTGGCATGTGATGTACCTCCTTATACTGTTTAGCTTTCTCCGGCAAGTAATTTTCGGGCATCTTCGTAAGTGATCCTGCCTTCGCTCATATCATCCAGGATCCGTTCGCGTTCTTCAGTGCTTAATCGAACCGTAGGCGGTTCCTCCTTGCCGGGTTCAAACCCAAGCGCCCTCAGCAATTCCACCAGACGATTGCGCAGGGTGGGATAAGAGATCTTCAACTCATCTTCCATGCGGTTGAAACGCCCTTCACATTTTATGAAGGTTAATGCAAAGGCAGCCTGTTCGGGAGAGAGCCTATTGAAAGGCCCGCTAATGGGGGGGAAACTTCCTTCGATCGATGTTGAGCAGTTATCACATGCCAGGCGGGTGACGGTAAGGTCATGATCACAGACCGGGCAACGGGTCAATTGAGTCTTCATTCAACCTCCAACATTCAATGTTAAAGTCATTATACAGAAAAATAAAGAATAGTCAATAGAAAAATCAATAATATCAATAACAACATTGATAATAATGATGTGTTCAGCGGAATACCCAAAGCGTATTCTATGACCTGGCTCACTTATTTATGGGCTTCGGTTTTGTGAATATTTATGTACGGTGTGTGAGTTTTATGCTGAATTATTCCGCAAACATTTCGCGGTTGAAAGATACTTACTATGAGTAGTAGATCACGAGCTTTCAGTGGGGCAGAATGCCGGCAGCTGGTGTTGACCGATACGGTGGAATGTTGGCAGTAACATTTCAATCGGCCTCTCGCGGCCAAAGAGCCAATCTGCCATGCTACGTTCACTGAATTGCAACGGTTGCAGCAGGGTAAAAGCTGCCCGCAGAAAAAGCACCTGGTAGCGTTCCAGGTTCAGGCATCGCGGGTCAAACTCATCGGGCAGATCCCACGCACACACGCCAGGCTCCCCGAGAGTGAACAGAAAGCGCACTTTTTGCCCGGGACGCAGTGATTTTCCGCTGGCTTCCAGCTGGGTGAGCGCGGCCGCGGTGGGCGTATTGGGTGTTTTGTAGTCACTGAGCTTGCGGCTCAGTTTCATTGTCACCAGATATTCCTCTATCGGCAGGGCGCGTTGCCGGATGAGCGCTAATCGCCTGAGGAGGAATGTCCGCATCTGCGGCAGCAGGGTGGGCAGTTCTTCAGCGCTGGCGGCAGCGGACATCAGCTTGAGCAGTTCCATTTGCGTGCCGGCAATGCAAGCTGGGGTATCCCCGCGCCTGGCTTCGATGCCGCGTACCTTAATGGTGCCATCCTGGAAGACGCCAAAATATCGGTTTGGCACAGGAATGCGGGTATCACGGCGCGATGGCAGAAATGCCACCCAACGGAAGACTCCGTCCAGAGAAATGGGCATACCTGTGCGGTGAGATACTTCATCCAAGATAGGCTGGAAGTCCTGCACCGTTCTCATTCCGGGTTTCTTAACCCACAACCCATCCACGTACATGTGCAGCACCTCGAACCCCAGATCTTCAGCGGTTTCCTTGGCGGCCAGCAGCATCTCACGGCCGTAGGCTGTGACAGCCTGGTGTGCTTCTATGCGTCCGAAGCGCGCATTCTTGTACCCCAGGTAGCCGAAGCAGGTAACCAGCAGCCACTTGTGGGCGGAAACGCACATCTGATAACGCCGCTTACGTGGATCCCATGCCGGCAGTTCCAGCAGCTGCTCTTTGAAGGTAATCCGTTTACGCAGCAGCGGCTGCAGTGTCAGGGGTACCAGGCCGGGCGTGCTGCGGTCGATCGTCATGCCAAGTTCGGGCACTTCTTCAGCGCCGGGCGCGCGGGTGCCTACTGTTTCCGGGGAAATATTGAAGTGCACCATTACGCTGGGGTACAGGGAGATAAAATCGATCTCCCCTACGTGGCTGTGCAGGCCGACGGTGGGCTGATAGACCAGGCCGCCCTGGTCGCCGTAGAACAGATCCATGGCACTACGTGGATCTTCAGCCTTTTGTTTATGCCAGGGAACCAACACATTCATGCGCAATGCCGTGGTCATTTGCATGGCGGAAATGCCGGAACCGGGCGAGACGCGGGCACACATCTGCAATGGCAGACCGGTGACGCGTCCCAATTCAAGCACGCCATCCAGCCCGTAATCCCCCCAGAGCATGGCGTTGCAACGGTCGATATGCAGCCGGCCGAACAGGTGTATCTGTTCACCCCGGTGAATGACCTGTCCATAAGAGAAATACACCCGCTCCCCGCGGCGAGCCACACCGTGTCCTGGTTCACGGTTCAACGACAGGGGAACTTTCCACTTTTCTGAAAGCTGCAGCAGGTGGTCGATCAGCCAGGTATCTCCCCAGTTGGTCAACAGAATATCCGGATCATACGACTGCAGGATGGCAGCGATATTGATGATGAAAGGCCTTTCGGGTTGCAGGGGAATACGGCCCGTGTGTTTATCATGCCGAATGAGAAGTTCACGCGGCTGACTGTGGGCAGGCGGAACATCCGGTTCCAGCGAGAGGATGCGCAGCGGGGGCGGCGGCGGGTCGAGTTCCCAGGGAGTATCCAGTGCCTGAATGGATTGGATGACACCATTTCCATCAGCGGCAATGCTGCAGTAAGCCAGCGGGAAAATTCCCGTGCTGGCCTGGTAACGCAGGGAAAGCTGGATGTCAGCGTCATAGAAGGTGATGTCTGGAAAGGCGCGGCTGATGTACTGGAACAACAACGGCTGGCGGGAAGTTTCAGCTACTTCTATGGCCAACACGGGTATCTCGGCGTTGATGAACAGATCCCGCCGGCGTGTTTCGTATAGCCGTGGGGGCAGCGGCTGGCGCAAAAGTTCGCGGCGCAGTGTTTGTAGGCGCGATGGGTTGGCTGCGGCGTAAAAGGTTACCGGGAAGGGTTGGGTGAACCGAAGGCGTTTGCCATCTTCGGTAAGGAACCACAGAGCTACACCCTGGCGCGGCGTTTCGAAGATATCCAGCACCCAACCCATGCAGCGGATGCCAGCAGTTACGCTCATTTGAGAGTTTCTTCCGCTGTAGGTAGCGGGGATGTTGCAAACTGCATTTCTTCGACCACTTGCCGCAGACGCAGCAGTTCTTTGTGTTCTTCTAGAAGCATGGCAAGCAGGAAGGTCTCAAAAGGCAGCGCATGGGATGCATAGGCGGCAGCCGCCAGGTGCTGTTGCGCAGCGGCAAACAGGTCATCTAATGCAAGCTGGTCTTTGCGGCGTAATGCGCGCCTGAAGCGCGCAAAAGCTTCCTGCTCACCTAAAAACTCCTGGGTAATGGATGGAAGTGTGCGTCCCATGGGTTCCTTAGAACAGGCGGGGAATGGCCGGAGCTGTGAGGATCTCCGCCTGCCAGATATCATCCACAAAAGCCAGCATGTCATCCAGCAGCATCTGCTGATCCGGGCGGTCATGCTGAGCCGGCCGCAGGCTGATGAGCAGCGTGCCATATCCGGACAGTACTTTGAAATAGCGCTGGCAAAGGCGCAGTAAACGCTGACGTTCTGCCAGCTGGACATTCTCATCATAGAAAGTCGCCAGTAGATCCAGTACTAGTGTGGCGGGGGATGGGGTGGAACGTTGCCGTGCCAGCAAGGCAGCGGCTGCCAGCAGTGATTCCATCTGATAACAGGTAAAAGCACGTGCCAGGTTGATGCGCTGCAGCATGGCATCCATATTCTCTGTGTGACGGCGCACAGCGCGCGCTACCAGGTAAGCGTTAAAGTGATTTCCACCATCCAGTACATGCACCGGCCCGTTCAGAGAGCAGCGCGCGGCCGTTTCCAGCATCAAATTGCGGCCGGCGTGCGGCGCCAACACAGCCAGGGTCTTTCCGCTGGCGGGGTCGGGCAGGAAGGTGGTGGAGGGGGAGGCGTACGAGATGATGTTCATACTGTTATTATATAGAATATATGTTCTAATGTCAACTATTGGCTGCAAGATCCACCCAAATGACGGTATGTTAAAAAAAGGTAATATCAGGTTGGTGATTTACTGCACATGACAAAAATGGTAGTGGCAAGTATCCTTGTTACAGCACGTAGTTTGCGGGAGGTGCCATGTTGGAAGTTGTCGTAGCCGGGGGCATGATTTTTTGCGCCGTGCTAGCCATTCGATCATCGCATTTATTGCAGTCGGCGATTTGGTTGGCAGGCAGCAGCGCGTTCACTGCCATATTACTTTATTTGATGGGGGCGCCGCAGATCGCTGTGATCGAGTTGAGCGTAGGCGCGGGGTTGGTAACTGTATTGTTCGTATTTGCCATCAATATCACCGGAGAGGATGCCAGCACAGTGCTGCCGTCCATTCCCCGACCAGTGGCGTGGGCAGCGGTGGTGTTAGCCATCGCCGCGTTTGCGTGGATGGTCCTTCCGGGGCAGCAGCCTGCTTTGACAGAGGCTGGCCCGGCTGTATTTACCAGTGTCTTATGGAAGGATCGAGCGGTGGATATGGTACTGCAGGTAGCCCTGATCTTTGCGGGTGTCTTGGGCATTCTAACTCTGCTAGGCGGCCATGAAGATACCGGCGAAGTCGCGGGAGGTGCTCATGATCATTGAACCCCGTCTGGTGATCACCATGGCAGTGATCTGCCTGGTTGGAATTGGTATTTACGGCCTGCTGATCACCCGTAATCTTATTAAGGTCATTGTCGCACTCCAGATCCTTGTAAAGGGTGCCATTTTAGCACTGGTGCTGGCGGCTGAATTGCAGGGGCAGATCCAGCTGGGACAATCCATGGCGCTGACATTGATCGTTGCTGATACCATCGTGGCAGTAGTCGGGTTGGCGCTGGGTTTGCAGGTTCGCCGGCGTGTCGGTTCGCTGGACCTTCGCGACCTTTCCAAATTAAAGGGATGATCATGCCTGCTCTATTGACACTCTGTACAATTCTCGTTCCCTGGCTGGGTGCAGTAGCCATCTGGATGTTGGGAGATAAAAGACAAAAGACTGTCGGACCGGTAGCCGTGACTTTCTCCGTTCTTGCGGCACTGGCCGCCCTCTGCCTGTATCCATTCGCGACAGCCGGTGTGGTAGTGAGCATCCCGATGGGCGATGCATTTGGGAGCCTGTCTTTTCGACCGGACGGATTGGCTGCCCTTCTCACTGTAATCGCCACTGTCATTGGTAGCCTGGCAGTGATTTTTTCACTGGATTACATGAAGGGTGAGCATCAACTTCCACGATACTACTCCTTCATTCTGCTTTTTATTGGTGCGATGGCTGGACTGGTTCTGAGCAGCAGCCTGCTATACCTCTTTTTCTTTTGGGAAATAACAGCACTTAGTTCTTATGCCTTGATCTCCTTCAATAATGATGATCCCAAAGCAGTTCGCGGTGGTATCAAAGCTCTGATCATGACCCAGGTAGGCGGTGCCGGATTGCTCGCCGGGGCGCTGGCTCTGTTTTCAGCGACTGGTAGTTTTGAAATCGATCAGGTTCTGGCGAATCCTGTGGCGATACCGGCCGGGCTACTGGCTTTTGCAGCCTTCGGGTTCCTGGTGGCAGCTGCTGCCAAATCTGCACAATTCCCATTTCAGACCTGGCTACCGGACGCGATGGAAGCGCCGACACCCATCAGCGCCTTGATTCACGCAGCTACCATGGTGAACGCGGGGGTATACCTGCTTGCCCGGTTTTACCCGGCGTTCGCAGAAGTACCCGGCTGGAAGACTGCCGTCATTGCGGTAGGCGTAATCACTGCTTTCTCTGCTGCATTGATGGCCATTGTGGCCGGGGATATCAAGCGGGTTCTGGCATATTCCACAGTATCCCAACTTGGATATATGGTTTATGCCATTGGACTCGGCGCGGTAGAAGCAGCGCAGTTCCACCTGTTGAGCCATGCCATCTTCAAAGCCTTGCTCTTCCTTTCAGCCGGTGCTGTGATCCACTCTGTAGGCACGCGGGATATTTTCCGCATGGGCGGGTTGGGGAAAAGGATGCCATTCACCCGGCTGGCTTTTGTGATCGGCTCACTGGCACTTGCCGGCATCCCCGTTCTCAATGGTTTCTGGAGCAAAGAATTGATCCTGGAAGCCGGGATGGAAACCGGACCGGCATGGGGTTATATTCTGATGCTGGCTGGTGCCGGCCTCACTGCGCTGTACACTCTGCGTGTCACCTGGCTGGTATTTTACGGGAAACCTCGAGAAGATCTGCATGTTCATCCCGCGGGTAAAGCGATGAAGACCGCGTTGCTTCCCCTTGTGATTGGCAGTATATTCAGTTGGCTGCTGGTGGCATTCGTAACGCGGGTTTCAGCAAATACGATGCCATATCACCATATGGAGGCAATGGACATTACCACACTGGTACAGGAAGTCATTATGAATCCGGGTACATTGATCGCCCTGGCGGTAATTCTTGCAGGGGCTGGCACCTGGCTTGTTTCACAGCGAGTTCGCTTTTTTGAAAAATCTCTGGGCTGGGCAGTGCACTCGATACAGGCCTCTTTTGGTATGGAATCGATCAATGATGCCATCACCAGGCTCGCCGGATTTGCAGGTGAAAAACTGCGGATTACTCAAACTGGCCTCATCAGCTGGAATTTGCTCTATGTGGTAATCGCTTTGATACTGGCCTGTATCTATCTGGCAGTGGGAGCATAATATGCCGTTGAAACATTTCAGTACGTTACTAATACTACCCCTGGCATTTTCACCAGTGATCTACCTTTTTGGCAGGGTGGCTGGTAGCCTAGAAAAGAAAAACACCGGGCCCAATATCAGCCGCTGGTTGTTGATGGGTGTGATCTCAGGGGGCCTTTACGCACTTGTTCGTCTTTATCCGGTTTCCATGGCAGGCGAGAAGGTTCGCGCCACATGGGGTACTGTATCCTTTCAGTTTGACGGCATCAGCCTGGTGTTGATCGGCTCTACGCTTATTCTGGGTTTGTTATCCACATTGTACTCTGGAAGATACCTGGCAGGTGAGACCGGAGAAGAGAAATACTATGCCCTCTTTTCTATACTGATCGGGTCCATCATCTGCCTTGTCAGTGCGGCGGATCTCTTTACCCTCTGGTTGTGCTTCGAGATCATGGCTGTCAGTACATATACCCTGGTGGCTTTCCACCGACAGAATGCAGCGGCGCTGGAGGCCGGTGTCAAGTATCTGGTTCAAAGTGCTCTGGGGTCGGTTCTGGTAATTCTTGGGATTGCTCTCGTTTTTGGTGAACGTGGATCACTGGCCTTGGATACTCTGAAGGCGAGCGGAGCTCAAACATCCGGACTTCTGGCGGCAGGAGGGTTGATTCTGATCGGCTTCGGTATTAAAGCAGCCATTGTTCCACTGCATACCTGGCTGCCGGATGCTCACTCGCAAGCGCCATCCGGTATGAGCGCGATGCTCTCCGGTGTTGTGATCGCGGCGGGGTTGACAGCCATGCTGCGTGCGCTATCTGCGTTGGGTGTTCCAGCTTCTGTCTGGGGGTGTGCATTCCTGACTCTTGGCGCGATCAATATGCTGGTTGGGAACCTGCTTGCCTTGAGGCAGGTAGAAGTAAAACGGATGCTGGCATATTCGAGCATCAGTCATATCGGCTACTTGCTCACCGGGTTGGGGTTTGCGCTGTATCTGGGTGTTATCAATGGCGCGGAAGGCGCATTCTTCCATCTGATGACTCATGCGATCATGAAGGGGCTGGCCTTTCTCGCTGCCGGGGCCTTCCTGTTTGTGCTTCTTCCGCATGATGGTTCGCATGGGCCGTTGAAGATCAAGGACTTGCAGGGTGCAGCGGGTAAGTACCCACTGGCCGCGCTCACTTTCAGTATCGCATTACTGGCATTGGGTGGTCTTCCTCCGTTGGCGGGCTTTATGTCCAAGTGGGTTATTTTTACTGCAGGTTTCATCGCAAAAGATGGCTGGATGACAGCAGCAGCTATTTTTATGGCGCTCAACAGTGTCCTTTCCCTCGCATACTACGCGCCTGTGATTAACCGCCTCTATCAACGGGAGAGTTCTGATCTGGTGAAGGCAGGATCAAAGATCCCTGCTAGTTTGAACATACCGCTGGTGATACTCGCGATTTCCACGCTATTGATCGGCCTTTATCCGGCCATTCTGCAGCCCATCTATCAGCTGGCGGGTAAAAACCTGCTGGCCCTTTTCTTCTAGGATAGTTCGATGGAATTCATTCTGACACCACCCATCGCTTTCTTTCTATATATTCCCCTGGTATTTCTGATCGTCCTGCTTGGGCAAAAACTGGCAGGGACATCAAAAACAAGTGAATTAAAGTCATCACTATATGGATCAGGAGAAGAAGCGCCTACGCATTTTGCATCACCGGGTTACAAGCCTTTCTTCCTGGTGGCACTCTTCTTCGCGATCTTACACCTTGGAATACTGGTTACCGGATCCGGCAACCTGCACCCGGTTGAAGCAATTTATCTGGGTGGTTTGATCCTGGCACTGGTCGCCCTGATCCTTGGATGAGGAGGTAGTTTTCATGGATTTACCAAAAGCATGGGAAGCCGCATTAGTTGATTTGAAAACCTGGGCAAGGATCAATTCTCCCTGGGCAATTCATTTCAACAGTGGTTCCTGCAATGGATGTGATATCGAAATTCTCGCAACCCTGACCCCGCGGTATGACCTCGAAAGGCTGGGGATCAAATTACAGGGAAGCCCGCGTCACGCAGATGTTTTGATCTGTACGGGGCCGGTTACTCGCCAGGCGCGGGAACGACTGATCCGGACTTATGAGCAGATGCCAGACCCAAAATTCGTTGTTGCTGTTGGTTCTTGCGGCATCACCGGTGGAGCGTTTGAAGGGTGTTATAACGTGGCCAATGGTGTGGATAAAGTGATCCCGGTGGATGTATATATCCCCGGATGTCCCCCACGACCCGAAGCGATCATATTTGGTGTCAGCCAGCTGCTTCAATCCCTTCAGCCACCTAAAAAGGCAAAAAACCGGAACGCGATCGTAACAAACCCGATTACCGGATCGACACCTAAGAAGGGGGTGGGAGAATGATAGTGACACAGACTGAAGAAAACTTAGAAGAAGTACAAACTTTGCTGGCGCAATTGGCAATAGCATATACCCGTCCGGAGGAAAATCGCATCGATGTGATCCTCCCACCCGCTAAGTTGGTTGAAGCAGCGCGTATTATGGAAGATACCGGCTTCTGGTATTTATCTGCGATCACCGGTGTGGATCATTCCAGTTCCGCGGACACTACCAATGAAGAAAAAGCCTGGCAGCGCGTTGTTGAAGGCGAGGAACAGACGGGTTTTGGTTATTCAGGGGTTCTGGAAGCCTTGTATCACTTTTGTAAGGGATCGGTTGTGGCTACTTTACGTGTGAGAATGGGGCATGCCAATCCCAATCTGCCGAGCATCTGCGGTGTTGTTCCTTCCGCTTCATTATACGAACGTGAATTGATGGAAATGTTTGGGATTTCAATTGAGGATACACCGGTAAAAGATCACCTGTTATTACCAGATGATTGGCCGGTTGGTGTTTACCCCCTGCGGAAGGATTTTAAAGGTTTTGGCCAGCCTGAAGTAGAAGGAGGCGCTAATGCCTGAAACCAAGCACGGAGATAAATTCATCGTTCCGATTGGGCCGCAGCACCCGGCACTAAAAGAACCCGGGCATTTTGAGTTCACAGTAGACGGGGAGACTGTTACAGGGGCATCTGTCAGGTTAGGCTTTGTCCATCGAGGGATTGAGAAAGCTGCTGAAGAGCGCACTTATATCCAGGATCTTTACCTGCTTGAGCGTATTTGCGGGATCTGTTCGCATGTGCATGCCATGGCTTTCGCTCTTGGGGTTGAAAAACTGGCAGGTGTCACGGTCCCAGAACGGGCACAGGCGATCCGTGTGCTGGTTGCGGAGATGGAACGCATCCACTCACACCTTCTCTGGCTGGGTGTAGCCGCTCACGAAGCAGGTTTTGATACGCTATTCATGTATGCCTGGCGTGACCGGGAAAAAGTGATGGACCTGCTTGAGCAGTTATGCGGCAATCGGGTGAATTACTCGATTAACGTACTTGGCGGGGTGAAGGAGGATGTCAATGATGTCATTCGCGACGGCATCCTCAGCGCCATGGATTACCTTGAGACACGCACCGTTCTATACCTGAAACTGGTTACGACCGAGCGCACACTCATCGGTCGGACTCGCGGAATCGGTATTATGGAAAAACAAACCGCCGCCCGGTTAGGCACCGTTGGTCCGACCGCGCGCGCCTCCGGTTTGGAGCGGGATATCCGCCTGGAAGCGCCGTATGCGGCATACTTGCAATATCCTGCCCGCATCGTTACAGAACAAACCGGCGACCTGGAAGCCCGGTTTATTGTCCGTGTCAAAGAACTTTACGAAAGTTTTCGCCTGATCAGGGGAATTCTCTCCACTTTACCCGGTGGCGAACTGACCACAAAAATGCCCCGCCGGATCCCTGAAGGGGAGACGATCTCCAGAGTAGAAGCACCTCGTGGTGAACTTTTCTATTACATAAAAAGCAATGGATCTGATAAACCTGACCGGGTGAAAGTGCGAACCCCCAGCATCAATAATTTTGCTTCTGTGATGGCAACTGCTGTGGGTCATAAACTGGCTGACATTCCCATGATCTTATCGGGGATTGACCCCTGTTTTTCCTGCAATGACCGCATGGTTTCCATCCGCGGTAGTGAGGGTCAGCAGGCAGTGGATTGGGAAGAGCTGCGATTGTATGGAATAGAGTATTACCGATGAGCGAGAATATGAAAAGTATCCTTTCTTTACTCATTTTTCCAGGCGGGCTCGCCGTGATGGCAGCTGGGATGATCTATGAATACATTGACCGTAAACTGGTTGCCCGGTTTCAGAATCGTGTTGGCCCACGCTGGTTCCAGCCCCTGGCAGATTTCATAAAACTCTTAGCCAAGGAAGAAGTAATCCCTGAAGGCATACACCCGGTGTTATTTCAGTGGCTGCCAGTAGTAGCCATAGCCGGGGCATTAACTTCCGCCCTGTATGTACCCATGTTCGGAGTGGAGCCCGCGTTCCATTTTACAGGGGATCTGGTCGTCACGATCTATCTGCTCAGCATCCTGACCCTCTGTACCGGTCTGGCTGGTGCAAATGTTGCCAACCGGTTTTCGATCATCGGCGCTACGCGAACCCTTACTCAGCTTTTTTCCTATGAAGCACCATTTCTACTGGCACTCTTTGGTCCGGCGATCGCTGCTGGTAGTTGGGATATCGCTGTGATCGAGCAGTATGCCACCAGCCATCCCTGGCTGATGGTCTTCCAACCGATCGGCTTTCTCGTTGCTTTGATCGGGTTGATGGGCAAGCTGGAGCTGCCGCCTTTTGATGCCCCGGAAGCCGAGACGGAGATCGTCTCAGGCGCGTTGACCGAATACAGCGGCCGGGGTTATGCATTATTCCGCCTGGGAAGAAGCGTTGAGTTGGTGATCGGCCTGACGCTTGTAGCGGCATTCTACCTGGGGGGAGTGGCAAATCCGCTCCTTTTCCTGGCAAAGACTCTTGGTCTGCTTCTTATAATCGCTGCTTTGCAATCCTTATTTGCGCGTTTACGTATTGACCAGACTGTTGGCCTCTGGTGGCGCAGTGGTGCTGTGCTTGTGTTGCTCCAGTTACTGGTATTGATCGCTCTCAAGTACTTTGGAGTTGCTATATGAAAATCGGCAGCCTGATCGGTGATATTCTTAAATCATTCTTCAAGAAACCCGCAACCATCCTTTACCCGGTTGAGCGGATCCACGCTCCGGAAAGATATCGCGGCCAATTATTCTGGGAGCCGGAAAAATGCAGCGGTTGCCAACTGTGCGTAAAAGACTGTCCCAGTAATGCCATTGAACTGATCGTGCTGGATAAAGTAAATAAACGCTTTGTGATGCGGTACGATAAGGATAAATGCACCTATTGCGCGCAATGCGTGGCTAGCTGCAGATTTGCCTGCCTGAATATGAATTCAGACCAATGGGAATTGGCATCCCTGCGTAAAGAACCTTTTACGGTCTATTATGGCAAAGATGAAGATGTCAGTTTCCTCCTGGCAGAGCGAGCTGCAACAAGCCATCTGCATTCCACGGAGTAACAACCACCAGCCGGTAGTGTTTGTTGGTGTCGGCCGGGTGGAAAATGGTGATGATGGCGCAGGTATCACAATAATCAACCGGTTGATGTCAGTCTGCAAGGATTCTGAAAAATCCCTGTTCATCAATGGTGGTGCGGCACCTGAAAACCTGTTAGGTGTCATTACACGATCACAACCCAGACTGGTCGTCTTCATTGATGCAGCACAAATGGACCGGGAACCGGGTTGCGTGCAGGTAATACCCATTGAAATGATCGGCGGATTGACTGCAGTAACGCATGGATTATCTTTTGGTATAATAGGCAGGTATTTACAGGACGAAGTGGGGTGCAGGGTGATGGTGTTAGGTATTCAGCCACAGAGTAACCAGCCGAACACCACCCTCTCACGTGTCATCTCTGACGTAGTCCAGCAAGTTTCTGATTCTTTGGAGGCTCTGGTAAGGGATGAAGAACGTGGAAAGTATATCTTTAGCTAATAAGGAAAAATCTCAGGTTGCTCTTACTTCTGTAGCAGCAGCAGTCGGGCTAACGGCATTTAAAATCGTTGTTGGTATCATGACCAACTCTCTGGGCATCCTGGCCGAAGCTGCCCATTCTGCGCTTGATCTGATTGCAGCGTTGGTGACCTTTTTTGCTGTAAAACTATCGGGTAAACCGGCAGATGATTCCCATCATTATGGTCATGGAAAAATCGAGAACCTTTCGGCTTTATTTGAAACGCTGTTATTGTTAGTCACCTGTGTTTGGATCATTTACGAAGCTTATGAGCGCCTGTTCGGAGTACGCAAGGATGCTGTCGTGGAAGCATCGATGTGGTCCTTTATTGTGATGGCGACTTCCATCTTCATTGATTACAACCGTTCCCGAATGCTGTACAGAGCAGCCCGTAAGCATAAATCCCAGGCACTGGAAGCTGATGCACTTCATTTTTCAACGGATATCTGGTCATCTTCCGTGGTCATCCTGGGTTTGATCGGGGTGTTGGTAAGCAAGAACGTCCCTGGTATGAAGTGGCTGATCCAGGCCGATGCTGTAGCGGCATTGGGTGTAGCCGTAATCGTCGTTTTTGTTAGCCTGCAACTGGGTAAACGCACTGTCATGGCTTTGTTAGATACTGCGCCAATAGGACTGGATATACGGATAAAAAATATCGTGGAGGCTTTACCCGGGGTGACGGATTGCCACCAGATCCGGGTACGTCAGGCTGGCCCGGATCTCTTTGTGGATGTGCATGTCCTGTTGGATGGCAGCTTATCGCTTAAACAGGCGCATTTGCTGACAGAGCAGATTGAAGAAAAAATCAAAATGGAAACACACGCGCTGGATATCACTGTGCATCCAGAACCAATAGAGGAACCTTTCGTTGATTGAGGTCATCGAGCACCATGCACTAGGACTGATTGCCAGCTGTGCTCAGGTTCCTTCTTTTACGACATTTGAAGACCGCTTGCATCCAACAATACTGGCTCTTGCAGGTAGATCCACGGGAGTCCGGGTGTATTCCGTGCTTGAACGGAATCTGGTAGTCCATATACCCGGCGATGGATCCCGTAAACCGATCGCTCTAGCGGCACATCTCGATAAGATCAATCATTTCGGGCCGGATTGGAAGGCTACACTGCCTGTCTCCGTAACGGATGAAGTGATCACCGGCCAGATGGATGATTCCGTTGGATTAGGTATGTGCCTGTCCATGCTGGCACATGCAAAGACCAATCATTTTCCGCCCATTTACCTCTTGCTCTCCGAGTGTGAAGAAGGGAATGGGCCGAAAACACACGCAGAATGGATGCGTGACGGTGGACAGACAGCACAGGCAGGCCTGGGCGCCAGGCGGATCTCCACCTGGCTTCTTGAGAGAAAGATCTTTCCGGAGGTCATCATCACAATAGATACAACACCGCTCTTCAAGGGGGAAAAGGGGTTGGCTATCTACACCAATCACTGGGAGAAGAACGGTACAGTCCCAACAGATGGATTAATTACCGCCACCGAAGCAGCATTCAGGACGTTCGCAGAACTTCATCCGGGTCTGCTGCGCTACAACAACACAAATGACTATCTGGTCTATGGATTGGAAATGAATGTTCATCCAGGTACACCCGTGGTGAGCGTGGCTCTCGAGCCGGCAATCTACCCATACCACCAGGCCGGAGAATCGGTCTTTATTTCAGATATTGAAGTGCTGGAAGAGTTATTGGTGCGTTTCCTGAACCGATCTGGAATATCCGAAGAACATTAGCCCCATTCTTCCAGATGGTTATCCACTTGCCAGTGGAGGATGCCCTTAACGATGGCTAGAGTTGCAGTCGATACGATGATTAGTAGTATGGATAATGTCAGGGCTTTAGTTAGGTCTATCTCAAATCCCAGGTAAATAGCAAGAGGCATCGTCTGTGTGCGGCCGGGGAAGTTGCCCGCAAAGATCAATGTTGCTCCAAATTCACCCAACGCGCGCGCCCAGGTTAGCGCTGCCCCACTGATTATGGCATTCAGCGATATCGGCAGGATGATATGACGAAAAACTTGCCAGCGGTTAGCCCCGTCCAATGCGGCGGCTTTTTTTAATTCACAATCAACGTCTGCAAAACCGATCGCAGCGGCTTTGATGAATAATGGAGCAGCTATGAAAACTTGCGCCATCACCACCGCCGCTTCCGTAAACGGCAGCTGCACACCTATTTTTGCCAGCCAGATACCAACCAGTCCTTTTCTTCCAAAGGCCATCAACAAGGCAACACCGGCTACGGCTGGCGGAAGAACTGTGGGTAAATCTACCAGAATATCCACAATCCGATGGAGTTTGTACCGACGGTGCGAGAGGTAATAAGCCACAGGCATACCGATCACCAGGGTGACCAGTACTGCAACCAGGCTGGTACGCAGGGAAAGCAAAATAGCCTGGTGGATCGCTGGATCTTGCAGGTTCGCCGGGAAAGCGCGCCAGTCGTTCCTTGTAAATAGGGCAAGGATTGGGATGAGTAAGAAGAATAGATAGGGAAGAACGCTGATCTTCCAGTACTCCCTGGCATGGTGTCGATCCATGGAAAACATCAGCCTATCACCATGGTTATGTTTTCCAACCAGGAGATCGCTGCCAGGATAGTGCGCTGGCGGTAGTCCAACAGGATCTTTGGGAAGTCTATTCGGGAATCCTCTGTGTCAGACAGCTCTGCCATCCACTGCCGGCAGTTAACCAATTGTGCCGCACATAGGGAATTAACAGCATCCGCTCCCTTTTGTTGTGAAAAGTACAACTTGGCAAGGAATTCCTGGCGCAGCTCGCGCGGATGTTCCACCGGTAAACGACGCCAGATCTCAAAAGCTGCTGTACCTTCAGGTGTTGCAGAGTATTCGCGGCGGGATACGAGGGAGCCGGTGGTAATTACTTCGGGGCTGATCAAGCTGGCATTATGCAACTTATCTAGCATGGCATACAGCATGGCCTGTTTTACCTGCCAGATCGCAGATATGCCTGATAGTTTGGTCAGGCGTTGGTATAGATCGTAACCGTGAGCTGGTTTTTCGATCAGTAATCCCAGTAAAATGAACTCGACGGTCAATGGGGAAGATCTGCGGGGAGACATAGTTATTTATTGAATACCTTGATAGGTATTATACCTAAAAGTAACCAAGTGAACAAAACAACCCCGAAAATCGGGGTTGTTTGATGAAAAGAAGGTTTTTAAATCAGTATCCAGTATCCAAACACTCGCTTTTCAATCCGGAGATACAACACAGGTTCAGGTACGGGCTTGGCGCTGCGTTTTTCAAATAACAACGAGCCTTGTCACCCTGAATTCCCGGGCGGACATAAGAAAAGGACACACAGGCAGGGTCACCTTCACATTGTTGGCGGCAGAAGACAGGATCCGGGTATGACATTTCTATCGATCGATAATCCGATCCATACCTGTCAGTGTTGTAATTCATGCAGGATCCCTGGTTTGTCTTTCCCCACCAGTTATACCCACTGCATGGATGACCATCTCCGGCAAAAGATGAGCCGCACCATTTACCACCAAGACCACCGCCCAGATCAACACATAGTTTTTCGTAATCAGTACGCCCCCCAAATGGGACATTCTCCCAGGGGTTATAACCCTGATAATGGGTGCCTTCTAGGGCAGTGGTATTCATGGTATTCTCGAAACGTGACTCGCCTACATTCCATCGTGCTGGTAGATAGGTGATATTCATGGTCACTCCGTCACTGCAGTCTTCCATCTTTGGCCAGCAAGGGATGTCAGCTTTATCCCAGAGAACATCGGTTTTGTAATCTTCACAGTCATCATGGGTCGCGTACATCCCATGTTTATCTTCAGAAACATAGATAACAGGGTGCGTCCGGTTGCTAGAATTTGTAAAATCCACATACTCTACAACATCCGAATTCGTTTCGTAAACAGGGTCATAATGTCTTTTCCAGTAGATCGATTGGAGATACGTGGATGACCAGTTATTGTAAGACGCAATGAAGAAGTATATTGTTTCGGTATCTCCACAGTGAGTTCCAAAGAACTGATCGAAAGGATCCATTGCCAGGGAACAGGCGCTTCCCCAGAGGTTGCCGAAGGACCAGTCCTGGTCAAACTCAGCACCATTGTCATTGTCGTACAGGAAGGTGAAAACAAGCATGGCACCATCCTGTCCGGAATGGTGCTTCAATGGAGACACCTGATAAAGAGGTATGACCGTTTGAGATACGTTTTCCTGCTCCCCCTCATCGAATCTCAATTGGGGAGCATATGTTGATGCGATGTAGGCTTCCATGGAATCTGTGATCCCATCCTGGTCGGTATCCGCGGTATCTTGTGAGGCGTACCGAAAAAGGACAGGAACCGCTGAAACATTCTGCGTGGTATAGTTTTGCAGGTGTGTGGGGTCAGTATCAAGTGCTGAAACCGGTCTGGTGCTTGCAGATAGAAGCAGGAGCACGAGCACCAAGATGGATGAGAATACTAACCAACCAACAGGTTGTTTGATGCTTCGTTTTAGATACTCAGATAAAGTGTGGAAAAGCGTTATTAAACTGAAATTCTTTAGTTTATTCATGGCTTCCTCCAGTAAAAAAAACCAATAAATATCTCGAAAAACATGCGTATATTGCCGTAGATGGAAGTATTATTCGATGTGGACAGTAAATGCTATCTATATTTTATAAATAACCAGGCAAAATACAATACCCTCTTAAAAAAACGACGGGGCCGTAGAAATAATGGCCTCGTCGTTACCTTTTTTACAATGTGTTGTCAAATATCAAATTCTGTCAATGACCAGCTGCCATCTGTTGACATTTGCAGCGTGGAATCCATGGTTTGCAGGTTTACCTGTTTCTCAACCTGTTGCATTCTATCTAGCAGGTTCTTGATCGTGACACCGATCAGATCAGGCAGGATATTATGATCCAGGTCTGCATGATCATGCTCATGATGAAGCGGGTGGCTGCGGGTCACGATCTGTCCCGGGATACCAACTACCACGGATTGAGGCGGCACAGACTTGACCACCACCGCATTGGCGCCGATCCGGCTATCCTCACCAATGGTGATCGCTCCGAGGACTTTAGCGCCTGCGCCGACTACGACACCATCCTTCAATGTGGGATGCCGTTTCCCTTTATGTGTGCTAACTCCTCCCAGAGTCACTCCGTGGTAAAGGGTCACGTCCTGCCCAATCTCCGCGGTCTCCCCAATAACTACACCCATGCCGTGATCGATAAAGAACCTTCTGCCGATAGTTGCGCCCGGGTGGATCTCGATGCCGGTGGCGTTTCGGGCCAGCTGGGAAAACCAGCGAGCCAGCAGTTTAAAGCCATGAGCCCAAAGCCAGTGTGTCAGCCGGTGCCCCCAGAGGGCGTGCAATCCCGGGTAACAAAAAAGTACTTCGGGAATGCTGCGTGCTGCCGGATCTCGTTCGAATATTGAACGGATATCTTCCCTCATAAGATGGAACATATTTCCTCCTGTCAATCGGCTAGATTGGCGTACAGCGCTGTACTTAAATACCGTTCACCAAAAGAAGGTATGATTACGACCATGCGTTTGCCGGCATTTTGCGGACGGCTGGCTACTTGTACCGCCGCCCAAACAGCAGCACCGGATGAGATACCGACTAGCAGACCTTCTTCGCGGGCAACCCGCCGCGCCATATCAAATGCATCATCATCCTTTACTCGGATGATCTCGTCAAAAATGTGAGTATTCAAGATGGATGGCACAAAACCGGCGCCAATTCCCTGTATCTTGTGAGCCCCTTTTGTTTCTCCGGATAGGACTGCAGAAGCGTCCGGTTCCACAGCCACTACCTGAAAGCGCGGGTTATGTTGTTTTAATACTTCACCCACACCGGTGATCGTTCCGCCAGTACCCACACCCGCCACCAGGATATCCACTTTACCATCAGTATCGTTCCAGATCTCCTCAGCTGTCGTGGAGCGGTGGATGGCAGGGTTGGCAGGATTATTAAATTGCTGCAAGATCAGGTAATTGGAATTCTGCGCAGCTAGTTCCTCAGCTTTTTTGATGGCACCCGGCATTCCCTCGGAGCCTGGTGATAACACCAATTCAGCGCCATACGCACGCAGCAGCAGGCGGCGCTCCCGGCTCATCGTATCTGGCATTACCAGTATGCAGCGATACCCGCGAGCCGCGCTAACCATGGCAATCGCGATTCCGGTATTGCCGCTGGTCGGCTCAACGATGACCGTGTCTGGTTTTATCTTGCCTGCCTGTTCTGCTGCACGGATCATTGAGAAACCAATGCGATCTTTCACGCTGTGTGCCGGGTTTTGATACTCCAATTTGGCTAAGATCTCTGCTTGTGAATCACCGGCGACACGATTCAGGCGAACGAGCGGTGTATTACCGATTAGGTCGGTTACATTATCTGCTATTTTCATTTTCATCTCCTGTTATTCCCTTTACACAAATGGCCTTATCTAAACAAACAAGAGCGGGCTGGTAGCACGCTCTCAAGGTCTGATGCGGGATGATTTGCCAGGAAATTAAAGAAACAGAAGAGAATTCCGGCAGGGGTCATCCCGCCGAGTACACATGCATAGAGGAAAGGGATTTGAGCTTGATAAATGCATAAATAGATTATAACTATGAGAATTCATCTGTCAAAAGGAAGGCTATACAGGTTGGATCATTTCCTTTGCATATTTTCGCAAGATTCCGCCGGCTTTCCATAATTCATATTCCGATAAAGATTTCAACAGCACGTCTACCCTAAACCGGATCTCCTCACTGGAAGGTTTGACCGCAACGATCATTATGGATGCTCCAGATTTCAGATCGATCGGATCCTGGAAGATCAACCGTTCGCCCCCATCCAGACTGAGAGAGCTGGCAGATTCACCTGCCTGAAAGCGCAGCGGCAGGATACCCATGCCCACCAGGTTGGCGCGATGAATCCTCTCAAACGATTGGGCGATCACTGCCTGAACGCCTAACAGCAACGGGCCTTTTGCCGCCCAGTCACGGCTGGAGCCGGTGCCATATTCCTTACCAGCCAGAATCACAGTCCCAACACCTTCCGTTTTGTACCGTTGGGCTGCTGAGTACAGATCCATCTTTTCGCCATCTGGCATGTGCAAAGTAACCGGCCCATCCTGATATTCCATCATAGCATTCTTTATGCGTGGATTGGCAAATGCTGCGCGAGCCATGACTTCATGATTCCCGCGGCGACTGCCATAAGTATTGAAATTCGCGACAGAGATGCCTTTATCCGACAGGTATTTTGCCGCAATCGAGGTTGTGGAAATGAAGCCGGCGGGTGAGATATGGTCCGTCGTTATGGAATCACCGAGAATGGCCAAAATACGCAGATGTGTGGAGGTGATAGGGGTGGGTAGAATTTCCGCGAAAGGCGCTTCGCGAATATATGTGGATTCTGCGTCCCAAGGGTACACCAGCTCCTTCGAGAAGGGGATGCTCTGCCAGAAAGGATCTCCCTCCATGATATGCGCATAGCTATCCTTATAGATACTTTGACGCACCACATTTCTGGAGATAGTTTCCACATCCTTTGTGTCAGGCCAGAGATCTCGTAAAAATACAGGCTGATTTTCTTTGGAAATCCCCAGCGGTTCTGTGAGCAGATTGATGCCCATGTTACCTGCGAGCGAATAGGCTATCACAAGAGCGGGTGAGGTTAGATAGTTTGCTTGAACCAATGGATGCACCCGACCTTCAAAGTTACGGTTTCCAGAGATCACAGCAGCGGTTACCAGTTTTCTACTGCGAATGTTGGGTTCGATCTCAGGAGTAAGAGGGCCGGAATTACCGATACATGTCGTGCATCCGAAACCGACAACATGGAACCCCAATGCTTCGAGAGGTTGGAGCAAACCAGCATCTTCGAGATAGCGGACAACAGCACGTGAACCGGGTGCAAAGCTGGTTTTTACAAATGATCGCGGCCGTAAACCAAGTTCAGCGGCTTTCTTTGCCAGTAACCCTGCGTAGATCAATGATGTTGGGTTGGATGTGTTGGTGCAGGATGTGATAGCAGCAAGCACTATTGAACCGTGGCACAGTGGTTGTTCTCCGGCTTGATTGGAGGGTGTATCCATCGGATTCAATGCCGCAGCTGAGATACCATATCCCTGCCGATCTACTGGTGCCAGCAATACTTGCTTAAAAGCGGATGCAGCATTCTCCAGGGCGACCAGGTCTTGCGGGCGGCGCGGCCCAGCCAGGGAAGGCATTATTTTTGTCAGATCAAATTCCACTGAGGATGAATATTCAGGGATAGGGGAGTTGTCCTCACGGAACAGGCCTTGGGTTTTGAAGTATTTTTCGACCAGGATAACCTGATGATCCTCGCGACCGGTGAGGAGTAGATAATCAAGTACTTGCGAGTCCACCGGGAAGTAGCAGGTGGTGGCGCCATATTCTGGAGCCATATTAGCCAGCATTGCACGATCGGGGATGCTGAGTGAATCGAGGCCGCAGCCATAAAACTCCACAATCTTATCGACAACACCAACCTCCCGCAGCAGGTGGGTGAGGGTAAGGACTGCATCGGATGGCGTACAACCTTCGCGCAAAACCCCTGTGATATTCACACCAACCACGTCAGGGATGGCGATTTCGACAGGTTGACCTAGCATGGCCGCAATAGCTTCGATGCCGCCAACCCCCCATGCCAGAACACCCATACCACTGATCATAGGCGTATGCGAATCAGTTCCATAAACGCTATCCGGGTATGCCCAGGTTTGTCCGCAAATCTCGGATGTCTGCACCACAGGTGATAAATACTCCAGATTTACCTGATGGACGATACCCGAAGCTGGGGGAATTACGCGAAAACCTTTGAATGAATTTTGAGCCCATTTTAAGAACTGGTATCGCTCCGTATTCCGGCTGTACTCAAGGCTAGTATTCAGAGAATACGCCAGAGGTGTGGCAGAATAATCCACCTGAATGGAATGATCGATCACCAGATCGACCGGAATGACTGGATTGATGGATGCTGGGTCTTTTCCAGCTCGCACCGCAGCCGATCGCAGGGATGCCAGATCGACCACCAGCGGTACGCCGGTCAGATCTTGCAGCAGGATCCGGGCGGGTGCGAAAGAAAGAATGCCGTGAGCAGTATCCGCCGCCTTCCAACCGGCACATTGTTTCATATCGGACGGATCTGATTTATTTAGAAAAGTTCGGCGCAAGGCACTTTCCAGCAATATGCGAATCGAGTAAGGTATTTTCTGGTATGCTGCAGATCTCGGTACGGCCTGAGCTATGGGAATATAGGAATATTCTTTTTGAGCAACACTGAAGGTGGATGATAGTAGTTTCGCAGACATGAAGCCTCTAAGGTTACATTCGCTGAATAATCTCTCGGGCAAATGCGGAGGTGTCCACCTGGGTGGAGCTTGGCAGGCGGGCAGCAAAATCCGGTGTTACTATATGGCAGCCGAGGGTTTTCCTCAACCCGTTCTCAAGCAGATTGGCGGCTGTATTCCAGCCGATGTAACGTAGAAGAAGTACAGATGAAAGAATGAGAGAGGATGGATTGGCCAAACCTTTACCCGCAATACTAGGCGCGGTACCATGCGCAGCTTCAAAAATGGCATGACCGGTATCAAAGTTGATATTAGCTCCGGGGGCGATACCCAATCCGCCGACAAGTGCGGCCAGCGCGTCCGACAGGTAATCACCATTCAGATTGGTTGTGGCTATAACATCAAAGTCCTGCGGTTGTGTAATAGCTCGTTCGAAGGCTGCATCCACAATCATGTCGTTAATGATCAGCAAATGATTATTACGTGCTTCTTTCAGCTTTTCATTTGCAGCGGCTTCACCATTCTTGCCGGCGATCAGATGCCATTGATGCATCGTGAAGCATTGCCTAGAATATTCCTTCTCTGCCAGTTCATACCCCCAATTTAGAAAGGCACCTTCTGTAAACTTCATAATATTCCCCTTATGAATTATGGTGAGCATGGAACGTTGATTGTGGAGCGCCCATCCGATCGCAGTGCGCAGAAATCGCTCAGATCCTTCACGGGAAACTGGCTTAATCCCGAGCGCTGTACTTTGCGGGAAGCTGATCTTTTTATAGCTGTCAGGGAAATATTGCGCAAGAAAGGTCAATACGTCGGTTGCGTCCTTGCTGCCATTTTCAAATTCAATACCGGTATACACATCTTCGGTATTTTCACGGAAGAGGACAATATCAATATCCGCAGGTTCTTTTATCGGTGAAGGTGCCCCAGCCAGATAACGGATAGGCCGCAAGTTAGTGTACAGGTCCAATTCGATCCTTAATGCAACGTTAAGGGAGCGTCGGCCCTGACCCACTGGTGTTGTTAACGGGCTTTTGATCCCCACCAGATAAGTCTTAAAGGCAGCGATCGTTTCCTCCGGCAACCAGGAGCCATTCCTTTGAAAAGATTTCTCGCCTGCAAGCACTTCCTTCCATTGGATCTGCCGTTTACCCTGATATGCCAGTTCGATCGAATGATCGACTACCTGGCGGGTGGATTTCCATATTTCTGGGCCAATGCCGTCGCCTTCGATGAAAGGTATCACTGGATGGGGCGGCACCTTTATCTTGCCTGAAGAAAAGGTAATCGCATTTGGTTTGGTTGGGTCTGGAAGAGATGCCATGTTTGCCTCGGAAGTTTCTGGTTGACAGAATTGCCTGTATTGTGTAAACTATTATACAACAGAATATGGGACACCGTCTATAATAATGGGACAACAAATGAATGATAAAGTAGACCAGGATACAGGAGTACTGCACCGTATGTGCGTTATCCTTGACTGTTTCAGCCAGGAGACACCCCAGCTCGGAGTAAGGGAAATTGCCCGCATCACAGGCTTTTCCAGCAGTACAGCAGGAAGACTGCTGCAAAAAATGAAGGACCAGCATATCCTTCGTCAGAACCCCGGCACAAAGGAATATGCCCTGGGAATTCGGCTGCTCAACTGGGCTGGGGTATTTCTCAGTTCACTAGATGTGCGTTCGGTCGCCCTGCCTGTCATGGTGGATCTATTGTCAGACACTCGGGAGACAATCAGCCTGTATATGCGAGATGGACTGGAGAGAGTCTGCGTGGAACGATTGGAATCACCGCAAAATGTTCGCATAGTTGCCCGATTGGGGCTGCGCTTACCTCTTCATGCAGGGTCCGCGGGAAAGGTGATGCTGGCATATCTTCCACTGGCAGAACAGGATAAGGTATTCATGGATCGGGATCTGCAGGTATTCACGGACCAAACCATCACGAATAAAGCTGACCTAAAAAAAGAGTTGGAACTCATCCGCAACAGGGGTTTTGCGTTCTCACATGGTGAGTGGATCGCGGATGCCTCAGGGGTTGCCGCTCCTATATTCAACGGCCGGGAGCTCATTGGGGCTATCACGATATCAGGACCATCACAACGATTTACTGCGGAGCTGATAAAGAAATATGCGCGTCTGCTCATTCAAGCCGGATCTGCCATCTCGGAACAGATTGGTGATTTTCCGGTGATTACCCCAGCTGGGTCAAGGAAGGCATCATGAATATCGAACATCGGATCGCATCGAAACTGGCAGACGAACGGGCAAGGATGCAGCGTTTGATCCATGATCATGGCAATTACTCCATTGCCGATGTGACTGTTGAACAGATCTACGGCGGTATCCGCGGGGTTCCCATCCATGTGACGGATGTGTCTTACGTAGACCCTCAAGAGGGACTGCGCCTGCGCGGGTACACCGTTGCAGAAGTATTAAAGCAGTTACCGAAATCCGACAAAGGGGATTTCCCGCTGGCGGGAGGCCTGTTCTACCTGCTAATGACAGGTGAGATGCCCACCCGGCAGGAAGCCGACCAGGTGGAAGTGGAATGGAAGGTGAGAAGCAATGTTCCTGAACATGTTTTCAAATCCTTGCATCCAATGCCGGCTTATACTCATCCAATGACGCTTTTCTCTCAAGCTATTCTGGCTCTGCAAAGCGAATCGGTTTTTGCCAGACGATTCTATTACGGCATTGATAAGGCGGATTACTGGGGATACTATCTGGAAGACAGCCTGAACCTGATTGCAAAATTACCTACGATCGTAGCTAATATTTACAATCTGAAATATCGGAATGGGATCTTTGTGCAACCGAACCCAAAATTAGATTGGAGCGCTAATTTTGCGTATATGATCGGGAAAAACGACCCCGCATATATGGACTTGATGCGCCTCTTTGTTGTTCTGCACTCTGATCATGAAGGCGCCAACGTATCCGCGCATGCCAGCCACCTGGTGGGTTCAGCGCTTTCAGATATATACCTCTCCTGTTCTGCGGGGATGAATGGCCTCGCCGGTCCACTGCACGGCCTTGCTAATCAAGAATGCTTGCGGTGGCTGCAGGATGTGGAAAGCCATTTCAATGGCCTGCCAACTGAGGAGAAGTTACGTATCTATTTGAAAGAGTTTCTTGCCAGCGGTAGAGTGATACCGGGTTACGGGCATGCAGTTTTACGGGTTACGGATCCTCGGTTCACTGCGCAGCGGGAATTTGCGCTCAAATATCTGACCGCTGATCCGTTATTCCAACTGGTTGACATGATATACAGAATCCTACCTGGTATCTTGACAGAATCCGCCAAAGTAAAAAATCCCTGGCCAAATGTGGATGCGATCAACGGTACACTGCAGCACCACTTTGGGGTTACTGAAACGGATTTTTACACTGTTCTTTTCGGCTTCAGCCGCATTCTGGGGATCACCACCCATGTAGTCTGGTCAAGGGCCATGGGCAAGCCGCTGGAAAGACCCAAGTCTTTGACGACCGATATTCTAGAGAATATGGTGAAAGCACCTGTGAAGTAAGGCGAAAGATATCAGGCCAGCCTGTAAGCCGCGTTCTGTCCGGAAAACGGGTATCCCGTGGGACGACGCCTTCCTGGATGAGCATCTCTCTAGCCGGCACATTGCTGTGACGATCTTGCAGTCTACCCGGGACTCAATGAAACGGGCAGTTTCTCGTCCCTGCTTGACCTTACTCCGGATGGGGGTTACCTGGCCGTGAACATTGCTGCCCGCGCCGGTGGTCTCTTACACCACCTTTTCACCTTTACCCGGCCAATCCTCGCGGATCGTCCGGGAAGTTTGTTTCTGTGGCCCTATCCAGCCGCTTCGTCTTAAAACTCGCGGCTCCGGATGTTATCCGGCATCCTGCCCTGTGGAGTGCGGACTTTCCTCGACCCCGCTAGGGGGCCGCGCTCATCCGGCCAGCCTGATGCACCCATCATACCTTCGCAGAGTCCATTCGTCAACCTGCGCTAGTTTTCCAATCCCCCGACAGGTGGTTCCTTTACAAGAGACACTCCTCAGAGTATACTATTCCGGCAGCGCCTTCTGTCAGAGGCGTATTTTAATGTTGTGTTATTCGGTTAGAAGGGAGCTACCTACTCTATGAAAATAGTCTGCACCGGTTCCGTGGCGTATGATTATTTAATGTCTTTCCCGGGCTATTTCAAGGATCATATCTTAGCAGATAGGCTAGAAAGCATCAGCTTATCTTTTCTGGTGGATGCCATGGTCAAGCAACGTGGAGGTGTAGCCCCGAATATTGCTTACACTCTGGCATTGCTAGGCGCTCGTCCCATCCTTTTAGCCACGGTTGGAGAAGATTTTTCGGATTACCGTGCCTGGTTGGAAGAAAACAAGATCGACACTACCGGGGTAAAAGTCATCCCCGGCACCTACACAGCATCGTTCTTTGCCAATACGGACCTGGCTAACGCGCAGATCGCAAGCTTCTATGCCGGAGCCATGTCTCATGCTTCTGAATTAAAGATCGCGGAATTACCCGGCAGTAAACCGGATCTGGTCATCATCTCCCCCAACTCACCTGAAGCCATGCGTGATTACCCTCGGGAGTGCCAGGCAGCCGAGATCCCTTACCTCTATGACCCGAGTCAGCAGATTGTCCGGTTGGATGGTGCGGTACTTAAAGAAGGTGTACTCGGAGCGGAATCGCTCTTTGTGAATGAATATGAATTCGAACTGTTACTCCGCGCCACTGGTTTAAGCAAAGAAGAGATCCTAGCCCATGTTAGCTTCATGGTTGTTACCCTGGGAGCGAAAGGCGCGGTTGTTTATTGCGGTGACTCTGAACATGCCATAGAAGCATTCCCGACGGATACGATTGTTGATCCGACCGGAGTTGGTGATGCCTTCCGCGGTGGTTTCTTAACCGGTTATCGCTGCGGGTTGGATTGGGTAACCTGCGGTCAGATGGGTTCTTTAGCTGCAGCATATTGCCTGGAGCAGCGAGGCCCCCAGAACCATTTTTATACACCCAGTGATTTTGTTGCCCGGTATCGGACAGTTTTTAATGATGATGGACAACTGGATTGCCTTTTGAAATAATATTATGATCGGAGAGAGAATGTCAAAAGCTGATGTAAAAGATTTGAGCCTTGCTGAAGGCGGTAATCGCCGGATAGACTGGGCAGAGCGCGAAATGCCAGTTCTGCGGCAGATCGCTGCCCGGTTCAGTAAAGAGAAACCCTTCAAAGGGATCCGCATGTCCGCGTGCCTACACGTGACTGCCGAAACCGCTAATCTGATGCGTACCCTTCAGGCAGGTGGCGCGGATGTCGTTCTGACCGCGTCTAATCCGCTGTCCACCCAGGATGATGTTGCTGCTTCTCTGGTCACCCGTGATGAGATCCCCGTATATGCCATCAAGGGCGAAGACAATGTCACCTACTACAAGCACCTGCATGCAGCCCTGGATCACAAGCCGCATATCACCATGGATGATGGTGCGGACCTGGTCAGCACCATCGGCAAGGATCGGCGCGAATTACTGCCGGGTGTTGTTGGCGGAACAGAAGAAACAACCACCGGTGTGATCCGCCTGCGCGCAATGGCAGCAGATGGTGTCCTGAACTTTCCCATCATTGCAGTGAATGATGCCATGACCAAGCACTTCTTTGATAATCGCTATGGTACCGGCCAATCCACGATCGATGGGATCGTTCGCGCCACCAATATGCTCCTGGCTGGCAAGGTCTTCGTCGTCGCTGGTTATGGCTGGTGCGGCCGCGGTTTGGCCCAGCGCGCTCGTGGTATGGGATCAAATGTTGTCGTTACCGAGATCGATCCACTGGTTGCACTTGAAGCCGTGATGGATGGCTTCCGTGTGATGCCCATGATGGATGCTGCCAAGATTGGTGATATCTTCTGCACGGTCACTGGAGATTTGAATGTCATTGATGGCAAACACTTTGAAGTGATGAAGGACGGCGCTATCGTTGCCAATTCAGGCCATTTCAATGTAGAGATTAATATCCCCGCACTGGAAGCAATGTCAAAATCTAAAAGCCTGGTCCGCCCATTCGTGGATCGGTACGTCACCAGGGATGGACGCGAACTGCACATTTTGGGAGAAGGCCGTTTGATCAACCTGGCTTCCGCTGAAGGGCACCCTGCCAGTGTGATGGATATGTCTTTTGCAAATCAGGCTCTCTCAGCGGAGTACATGGTAAAGAATGCAGCAAGCCTTCAGAAGAAGGTCTACTCTGTACCCGAAGTGATCGACCGTGAGATCGCCCGGCTTAAACTTGAAGCCATGGGTGTCAAGATCGATACGCTGACCGAAGAACAGGTGAAGTACCTGAACTCCTGGGAAGAAGGCACCTAAACCGTTACTGCCAAATAAAACGCCGTGGAAAATATCCACGGCGTTTTTTTATTGAACAATGATATCGATGGTAACTGGGTCGCCGAATGGCAAGCCTTGATTGTTATAAGCGCGCCAGGATGTGCGGTAATTGCCTGCATCAGCGGGAGCCATTAGCTCCAGCTGTAATACCCCAATGCTACCCGGTTCGACCATGCGTAGGGGAGTTCTTTCAGTACCACCCAGGGCAGGCCCTGAAGTCCGGCGCAGTGAATACTGCTCATTCCAGGGACAGGTGCCTGTGTTTTGCACCTGCCAGCGTTTATCCAGAGATGTTCCTGGTTTGACGGTTGATCCATCCCGCAGGGTGATATCGTCGATGAAATCCAGATTATCGGTACACTCTGATGGTATTGTGGGTGTATTGATGTGGGTCACAGGAGTGATGGACGGAACGATCGTGGCGGCATAAAACACACCGGTATCAGTTGGTGGATTGGGATTACACCCCACCAGGAGCACCAGGGAGAGGAAACCCGTCATAAACGCTGTCCGCACGATCATCGTGCGATTATTCTTCTTCCGCATCTCCGCTGTCGCTATCGGTACTGAAAGCCAAGGGTAATTCACCGCCCAATGCGCGTTCCCGAACTGCAATATCGATCTCCGCGCAGAGTTCTTTATTCTGGCTGAGGAATTCCTTGGCGTTCTCACGTCCCTGTCCCAGGCGGACATCTCCATAGGAGAAGAAAGCACCACGTTTCTGGATAATCTCCAATTGTGTTGCCAGATCAATGATATCCCCAACTTTGGAGATACCCTCGTTGTACATAATATCGAATTCAGCTGTTCTGAAGGGAGCCGCCACCTTGTTCTTGACGACGCGCACTCGTATACGGCTGCCGGTAATCTCAGCACCGGATTTGATGGATTGAATGCGGCGTGTATCCAGTCGGACGGATGCATAGAACTTCAGCGCGAGGCCACCGGGTGTCGTTTCCGGATTGCCAAACATCACACCGATCTTCTGCCGTAACTGGTTGGTGAAGACTACGGCAGTTTTTGTCTGATTGATCACTCCGGAGAGTTTACGAAGTGCCTGTGACATCAAGCGAGCCTGCATACCCATGCTGGCATCCCCCATATCACCTTCAATTTCGGCCCGTGGAACCAGGGCAGCCACCGAATCGATGACTACGATATCCACAGCACCCGAGCGAACCAGGGTTTCGGCAATTTCAAGGGCTTGTTCGCCGGTATCGGGTTGAGAGATTAGCAAACTCTCCACATTCACACCGCATTTCAAAGCATAAGCCGGATCCAGGGCGTGTTCCATATCTACATAAGCCGCAGTCCCACCAAGACGCTGTGCCTCTGCAACAATATGCTGGCAGACGGTTGTCTTACCAGATGATTCCGGCCCAAATATCTCTGTGATCCGTCCCCGGGGAATACCGCCGATACCAAGCGCGATGTCCAGCGATAAAGAGCCAGTTGGGATCGACTCGACCGTCATCTGGTGGGCTTCCCCCAATCGCATGATGGAACCTTCTCCGTAGCGTTTTACGATATCTGAAAGGGCTCTATCGAGAACGGCTTTCTTGCCGACCTCCATATTACTCGAAGTGCTCATGGTCTGTGGGGACTTTTTTGCCATCTTTTCTCCTCTTTTTGACGGTTCCTATGATTCAATTATAGCACATGCGTTCCATTGGTCAAGGCGAAACAAATGCCGGTGCCGGGGTGAAGACTGGCATCGGAGTACCGATCGTGAACCCTTTGATGCCAGTCATACGGATAAATGATATCTGACCCGGCTCGATGGTAACCTGGCAATAAAGGTTATGATCGTTATACCTGTAGTACACACTGTATATACCCGGTGGCAGATCACTGAGAACAAAATTTTCATCGAATTGGTCATCCGGGTTGACCGATACTGCTCCATAGGTTCGGACGAACCATTCACGCTTTGTATCCTTGGATTGCACAATCAGGTTGATATGGGTAAGTGGTTTGCCATACTCATCGGTGATTCTTCCGCTGAGTACCCCCCATCCATACGGAGGGGCGATCCAGAGTTCAGGATTGCGGGTGGCAAAGAAGCTATTTTCACCCAGGCGAACTTCAAAATGCAGATGGGGCCCGGTCACATTCCCGGTTTCTCCCACCTGGCCGATCTGCTGCCCGGCGGTAACTAAATCGCCTTTCTTAATATCGATCGAACTCAGGTGGGCGTAGACTGTGAACAAATCTTTTCCCTGGTAACCAAAATCGTGCCGGATGGCGATGGCCATACCGTACGGATCGGATTGGTTCCCTTCACTGGAGAACAAACCATAACCAGCCCAGATCACCTTGCCATTGCCGGCAGCCAGGACTGGGGCTCCTGTCTTTGCGTCAATATCAATGCCGGTGTGGACAATGCTAGGCCCGAAATAAACACCACCATAGCGATAATCCGGCAGCGGCCAATTGACTTCATCCGCGGCGATTGGACGTTGGAAAAGGAAGTGGTCATTTGGTTCTGCTGACCAAGGAACAGGATAGAGAGGCGGCCGCCATGCGGTTACCGGTAAGGCAGCAGGGGTTGGAAAGGACAGGTTGGCGCTTTCACTGTGACCTACCGTCAGTGTTGGTGATGGAGTCGCCTGCGGATCAGGTGTAAACGCACTTACAGGAGCATTGGATGCACTGACAGAAAGCCCCGGCAGTGTGATTGCCAGAACACTCACGCAAAGAATCACGCATCCAGCCGAACGGAAGGATCTCATGGCGAGGGCGTCCAGGTTGGGTGAAGGGTGGGCTGCGGACCTGCATTGGTTTTCACCGGGGTAGTGATTATCGTCTTTGCTTGTTGCGGGTCAGCTTGCGGAATGATGGAAGAGGGATAGAGTTCCATCATGGCATCTACCCAGGAAAGACCGGGCGCATTCACAAAAATGCCAAAACGGGAAGCAGGCAGGTAGGTAATCCATTCAGGTAGGGCGCTGAGGCGCTGCCATCCATAACGAGCGGAGATCTCGGTCAAATCCACCCAGTAACCAGCCAACGGGGAGGCAGATCGTTCTCCGCCATGTTCGTAAGCGCCAGGATTTGCGCGGTAGCGAGTGTACAGGTCCCATGCCTGCGCGTGAACAGGTGTCCCCAATGAGCCATCTTGTGTGAGAGGCCGCAGATATACTCGCCAAAAGGTCTGGTCGCCGATATCCTCACGAGCAATTGCCATCCAACCAACCTCCAGGGGAAGGCGATTAAGCAGGATGGCTCTTCCTGTATACAGCCAGTCCCATTCGCTGGCTGCTTCCGGAGGTTGAGAGACTGGAAGAAAAGCAGCCTGGAGACTTGCTAAAATGTCCCACCCGGCTTCAGAAGAGAGCCGTATGCGCAGAGCGGTGAATGATTCGTCAACCGCGTCGTGCAGGTAAGGATATTCGAGGTTCACCTCGCTCAAAGGTGATAAACTGTACCGGTTTATTTGTGCGACAGGGGTCAGCACCGTATTGGATACCAATGGGAGGGAGGCATTGCGCGATGCATATTCAAGTAATCGATCTGCGCTCTCTCCTTGCCCCCATTCGGTCCCATGGATCGAGCCAGGTGCTGCGACCGGTGGAATAAGCAAACTACCATCAACCAGGTGATAACCGGTTAGAAAGGATGAATTGCTCTCATGGATATTGCCAAGGATGGAAGATCCATCCGGGCTCCAGGCAGGTTCATCACCCAACCCCAATGAGGATGCCGGTAATCCCGGGTTAGTAAGGTCTGCGGTGAACAGCCAACGCCTGCCTTCATAGGTTGCTGACCAGCAAAGCATCTGCCCATCCGGTGAGAATGCGGGTTTTGCCGGCTGGTATCCGCCATTTACTTCTGTAGTATCAACTGTGATTACCCCGTTAGAAATAGAAAGGAATGCCAGCTGCGTTGAGCCTGCTATTTCCCTAATATAAACGATCCGGTTTGATGTGGGAGACCAATCTGCATCGTATGAATTTTCATCAGCTGGAGTCAGCCAACTGGTAGTCACTACCCCTGTTGATAATTCTGCCAGCTGCAGGCGAAAATGATTCTGGGTATATGTTTCAAACAGCAGGTATTTGCTATCCGGTGACCAGGTTGGGTTACCGTCATACTCCGGCGTATCTGTGATGGGTGTGATTGAAAAAGTAGTCAGGTCCATCACATAGATGTTCCAGTAGCCATTCCTTTTGGAACTGAATGCCAAGAAATGGCCGTCCCCGCTCAACGCAGGGTCCAACTCATCCCATGGGTGGGGGGCAAAAGTTACCAGCCCGGCTTTCGGTGTGAAAATTGCCAGGTTGCTATATCCATTTCGCGCCACTGATAGCAATACCGTTCCTTGCGATAAATTGCTGGAGTGAAAAGTATCGAATGTTGGCGTTGGTACGACTACTTCCTGAGCGATCAAAGGCGTTGAGGATGGAAAGAACGCCGGGGTTTGTGTCACTGGAAGCGGTGTGGCGGAGGGTGCAGGTGTTAATGGTACATCCAGCGTCGGTGAAGAGGTCAGAGGTAGCTCTGTTTCGACCGGTTGGCGGGATTGGAAAATTAATAAAACGATATTGATAAGTACAAGTCCGGCTGCCAGCCAGACGAGAATCGTCACACTCCATCGAGGTTTATGCTCGGCTTCACCATTGCTTTGAAAATCCGTCGATCTTTTCATCCTCCTCCTGAGGTTGAGAACGCCAGCCAGGCTTCAATCCATACCATCGGATCGAGCAAAACGTACCTTCCGCTCACCCGCCAATCGCAGTAAGCAAGCATTTCGTCCGGTGTCGCAGATGTATCATAATAACCCATTGGAGAGAATTTGGAATCGCCAGGGCCAATCCGCATTTCCAGGTGAAGGTGTGGATTCCCTGACATGCCGGTATTTCCCACACCGCCTATTTGTTGACCACTGACCACAACATCGCCGACATTGAGAGAGGTTGGCTCGACCAGGTGGCCGTATAAAATGTATATGGAAACAGGATCCGCTTGCCACTGCTGATTTAATAATGAGCTGCAGTAGATCAGCCGGGGATCATACGGATAGGGGGATAAGTGGGTTGGAACCGGTACGCTAGCTAGAAATCCAGGTGGAATACTCATCAGTTTTGATTCCACAATGACCAGGTTGCCATACGGGTTCTTTTTGTCAGTAACTGCAGCTACGATCCCTGACAGCATGGAGTAGATCGGTAGCCCCACCATTGTTTCGTGAGTGCCGCGGGAGTAATAAGCGAAATCTGCTCCGTGATGCCCGCCATCTTCTCCGGGAGCAGGCATCAGGAAGGGTTCAGATAGGATCGATCGAAGATCTGTGAGCGAAATATCCGCCAGGGGGGAACTTACGGAGAAACCTGCCCATGGGAGAGGTGTGGGGGTAGGAGTTAATGTAGTAGTTGAGGTGATAGAAGGGGAGGGAGCAAGCGGTATTTGAGTTGCTGTCTCGGGCAGGGTGGGACCCGGAAGGGGATCTGGTTGGCAGCCAGTAAACGTCAAGACAGCCAGAAGAAGCAATACGGTAACCCTGATATTCAACCGGTGAGATTCCATCATAGTTTCATGCATTATAATCAAAACGCTATGCGGAAAAAATCGCTCGTGTTCCTCTTGCTGCTAATTATAACCCTGACGCAAACAGCATCATCTCTCCCTGCAAGGTTGGCTGCCCCCAGCCCGTACGACTTGATCGCTGAGGTAAACGCGTACCGGGTGGCCAATGGGTACTGGGCATTGACACCAAATTCCAGGGTGATGGCGGCAGCGCAAGGCCATGCAGATTGGATCGTTGCCACGGGCCAGGGCGGGCATATCGGCGCGAACGGCAGCGATGAGACCATGCGGGCTTACCTGGCGGGCTACGGTGGAGGGGCATCCATTAAATGCGATGAAGCCTGGGCGAGTTCAGCATCCATAGGTGATGCAGTATATGGGGCATGGTCAGATTGGACCCACCAGGAAGTGATGCTGAATGGGTGGGGTAATCCATACACCGATATTGGGGCAGGCGTGGCGGACAATAATGATGGCACCTACGTCTTTGTTCTAGATATTTGCATGGTCGAAGGCCAGGGGAGTAGTTATTCCCCCGGTGCAACGTTCGACCCAAACGCAACGGCAGATTTATCCAACTACATTTTTAGCGTCACGACAGCCACTCCCTGGGCGAATGGTGAAGTGATCCATCAGGTCCTTTTTGGGCAAACTCTGGTGACAATAGCCCAGGCTTACGGTGTGACCGTCGCTGATCTGCGAAAGCTGAATGGGATGGCTGAGGATGACAGCACCATCTGGCAGGATCAGGAATTGATCATTCGGCCAGCCAGTAGTGCGCAATCCTCAACAACGATTGACCCCACAACGACTTTCGCACCGACATTTACACCACGTCCGCGGTCAACAATCGTGCTGCCTACGCTTGCTGTGACGTCCTCCAGCGAGACAGAGGATAAAGCTCCTCGGGCAGCTACTGGCCTTAGTAATCAGACATGGGGTATCCTTCTGATTATCCTGTGTGGTGCTGGTGTTGTTGCGTTGGTATATTTCCTGTTTCTAAAAAAATAAGCTGCCATTTCTGGCAGCCAGGTCTATTAGCGTATCTTTCTTGCTTCCAGATAGAAGCGTTTTTCCTTCGCTTCTCCCATAGAGAAGGTTTTTCTCGGCAGCGCGCCATCCAGAATAACCGTCTTGAATAGCTCGGATTTATGCATACCGGGGAGATACAACCCTGCATTACCTTCCAGCTTGCCCAGGTTGGTAACGGCTTCATCACCGTGTACGTAGTCCAGAGATCCGGCACCACCGGATTTGATAAATTGATCCAGGAATGCCTGCAGGTTTCCTACCGGTAAGTTCAATGCCGGCCGGTGGAGTTGAACAACCATCAGTTTGCCACCTGTGATCAATCCGAATCGTTGGTTTGCGGTGGTAGACCCATTCACGATAGTTTTCATCTCGTCCATATCAATGGATGGTAAGAAGCTAATACTCTGACCAAAATACTTTCGTAAAGCGTTTTCCAGGTTTGATCTAATATCAAAAACAACACGGTGGATAGGTTCGAACTCCAGACCTGCATCGTGGACATTTTCAAGTTCAACAAGTGCATACCGGGATGGATGATCCATACCGACAGTAGTTTTGTTCTTTTCCCAGATTGCCTTGGCTGTTGCCAGTGAGTGATTACCGTCTCCCATGGCATACAACAGGACATCTCTTGCGTCAGGGAGATCGTACTTGCTGCGATACACGGTGATATCACCCAGCCGGGCGATGTTCTCTGCAACATTATTCATTTGTGAAGCATCGTCCACCAACCACCCGGAAAGGTGTCCGCTACCTAGCATCAGATCAAAATCGTATAAGGGATGTAGATCTTTCTTGATACGGGTGAAGGAGCCGATCACAGAATCCTGTGGATCATCGATCAATACCAGAATATGCGGTAATTCCAGGCTGGCATGCTCACGGATCTTGATACGCGGCGGCAGGCGGTCCAGAATGGTACCTTCGGTTGCACGGATCAAGCTGGTGGAATTCTTGTTGTAATCATACTTTTCAAGATCCAGGCAGACCAATAGCCCGCGGCGGGTCTTCCCCGCCACAGTTCTTTCAATGTATACAAAACCTTCGTGCGGCCGGAGGATTGCCTGCTCCAGGTAGCGATCCATGGTTGCATTGACAGATGCCAGGCGCTCTGCTTCCTGAGGTTTCCCTAAATAGACTTCGGGTAATGTAATGTGGTAGGTAGATGGTGCATCTCCGACGATCTTCTGCACCTCATCCCAGTATTCCTGCTCTGATGTGAACTGGTCACAGGCAATGACAGCCCAGCGGCTAAGGTCAATTCCGGGGCGGGGCAAGTAAAATTCCGGCACAGCCAGACCGATGGAATCAAATTTCTTCATGGAGCCCTCCAAACAAAGATAGCTGGAGTATATCTGATACACCTAGAATCGGCAATTAAAAAGCGCCTGCGGATGCAGGCGCTTCAAGGGAGAACCAGTTAATCTTCGATCAGAAAAGCCACACCGACCGTACCGGGTCCGGTGTGCGTGCCAATCACCGGGCTTACCTCAGAGAACACAGTTTCCACGGGGTGGAATCTCTGAATGAGGGCGCTCATGATCTCATCACCCTGGGTAGGGGCATTGGCGTGCAGTACGCTCAGCCGGCAGGATTTGGCAGTGGCTAACCGATCTGCAACCATATCCATCATTTTTTCAATAGCTTTTTTCTGGGTGCGGACCTTTGCGGCTGAATCGATCTTTCCACCCGTCACAGTGAGGATCGGTTTGAGGTTGAAAGCGTTACCAACCAGGGCAGCAGCGCCGCCGATACGGCCACCGCGGTGTAGAAAATCCAGGGTATCAACAACAAAGAAGACACCGGTGCCAGTGCATGCTTTTTCAGCGATCTGTTTACATTCCTGTAAAGATGCACCCTTCTTGGCTGCACGTGCCGCCAACAAAGCAGGGAAGCCGAGAGCCATCGATGTGGAAAGAGAATCCACCAGCTCGATCGGTTTACCCGGAAACTCCGCTTTAGCCTGAATGGCTGAATCCATTGTGCCGGATAATCCGGAGGAAATGGTTAGAACCAGAATTTCTTTACCTTCTGCAAGCAGTTTCTTACAGATCTTTTTGTAGGTTTCCGGGGTGACCTGGGAGGTCGAGGGCATGCTCTTTGAATTGGCAAGCCGTGAATAGAATTCACCAGGGTGAATATCGACACCATCCTGGTAGATCTGATTGTCCCAGATCAAAACCAATGGCGCGATCGTTAATTCCAGCTCATCCACCAGGGGCTGAGGAATATTCGCGGTACTATCACAAACGATGGCAACTTTTCCCATAATAATCTCCTTTTTTAGAACATCTCTTCTAGCAGTAACACCAGAGCTTGTAGAAAGTTGCGTGGATCAATCATTACCAACCGGGATATCCCCTGGTTTTGCCCGTGGAGTCGGGATCACAGCTGGTATCCGGATCCGCCCAGCTGCCACAAAATTAATGATAGCGATCAATACACCGATCATAAAAACATATTGATAGCCTAATTTATTCCAAATAACTCCACCGATCAAAGCGATCCCAATCGAGAAGATGTGGTCGATCGTTACAGAGAATGTCAGGACAGGTTGAATATCTTCCGGGCGTAAAGCAATCTTTTTGACATAAGTTGCCCTTGCCATGTTGACGGACATCAAGGCCTGGTCTATCAGGAAACAGGCATAGGTGATATAGAGGGCGGGCTGTTCAGCAAGTACAAAACGCGCAAATCCATACCCAACGCAGATCAAGACCAGGACAACAGCTTCGGCTTCCAGAACTTTTTTCTCGCCAAGCGAATCGATCATCCTGCCGAGGAATGGTTGAAAAAAGATGCCGATGATTCCACCGGCCAGAAAGAGGGATGCCATCACCTGAGTGGGCTGGTGAAATATTGTGACCAGCACCCAGGGCGCAAAGGTGATGAAAATTTGCTTCCGTGCCCCAAAGAGGATGGAAAGTAAATAATAGAGGTTATATTCCCTGTGGACAGTGAAGAAAGCACGTGGTGCCTGCTGTTTTTGTCGAGGCATTTTTAGCAATAAGATGGCACCCGCAAAAAGAAGGATCGCGGTAAATGTGAAGGTAACCTGAAAGCTGAACTTTAGATAACGAAACCCGACCATGACAATGAAACTAGCCAGAATTGCAGCCAGGTTGCGCAGTGAGTTCATCTGACCAAGACGTGTGCCGTCTTTTCCCGGTTCGGCCAGGTCCATACCGATCGATGAGTATAACGGCAGCCAGATGTGGGTGCCGAGGCTATAGACGAAGAGCCAGATCGAAATCCAAGTAAAAGTCGGGGCAGCATAACTCACCAGGATGACACCTGTAGCCCCCAGGAACATAGCAACAGCCGCCAGACGGCGGCTGCAAAGAAACCAGAGGGCTGCAGAGATAAAGATCACCAGAAAACCCGGCAGTTCACGCGGTATTTCCAGGAAGGAGCGTTCAAAGCCCGTCAGCGTGAATTTCCCGTTGATGTAGTTGTTAAATGTAGTGTCGTATATATTCTGTCCCAGCCCGATCAGGACTGTGGCAAGGATAAACAGGCGCAACTCTGGTGAAATCTTCTTTAGTTGTAATAGCAATGCCATAGCAACACTTATACTTCAGAGGAATTTTCCCAGGGGTAGATCTCTGTACCTTTTGCTGCTTCGCGAATTGAGGGGTCTGATGAGTAATATCCATGATGGTCCGCTGGGATCAATTCCTGGATCTTGCGCATCATTTGATGGCCAGCAGAATCCATCTGCTCACGCATGGATTGGGAATGATCCAATGTGAGATGGAAGGGTTTGCCGATCTTAAAGATGACCGTTGCCCGGCGGCCTTTAGAGAAAGAGGGGAAAACCTCAGTCAATCCGTGGATACCGATAGGAAGAATTGGCGCAGTAGTGCGCATAGCCAATAAGGAGGTACCCTGCCGGGGTGGGCGGAGAACGGTTGCCCAACTGCCGCCTTCAGGGAAGATCGCCAGAATTCCCTGTTGTTCCAGGGTACTCTGGGCAGCCATCAAGCCATCCCGCGAGGAGGCTCCACGGCGGATGAGAAGGACCCCCCATGCTTTACGGAAGACATCAGTCCACCCGGGGGCATTGGGGGTGGTATACCCACCGACAAATTCCATTGGGGATGGGATCAAACGGATTAATGCTAACGGATCCAGGAAATGAAAGTGATTTCCGATGGCAATATAGGGGCCTTTCTTTGGCAGGTTTTCCTTCCCCTCGATCTTCAGATCCATCAAGATCCAGAAGGCAAAGGAGATTCCTGCCCTTAGCAGCCAGCGCATGGCTTGACGCCTCGGGTATTTGAATGGATGACTTTGAATGGACATGAGTTTAATCCTGAGATTCCGGATTCTGCTTCCATTTCTTAACACTGAACAGGAGGACAAGACCTACCAGCATGAAAGCAATAATCAAGCCCACGGATTGGCGGGTGCCGAGTTGGTCGGCCAGTACAGCTTCTGTTCCCGCATCCATGTGGCGGAAAGCGATGAACGCAACTGTCAAACCAAAGAGCAGGGGCCCGACAAAATTAGAGATCTGGCTGGTTAATGAGAAGAGCCCGAAGAACTCGGCGGCTTTTTCTTTGGGAGAAAGCTGTCCGACCACTGTACGGCTGACAGATTGAACACCGGTCAAAGCAAAACCCGCCAGTGCGCCGATCCCGTAGAATGCAGTCAGGCTATTGACGAAGTACAGGCCGGCGACGGCCGCGATCATGATCGCAAGTGCCAGTACCAATGAAGTACGGCCGCCCATTCGATCTTCTATTATGCCGAAGAGGAAAGCTCCCGCTACACTGGTTACCTGAACGATGATCATGAAGATTATCAAGTTGGTCTGTGTCATATCTGGGAAAAGAGTCTTTCCAATGATGGCAGCATAATCTAAAGTGATCATAATCCCACAATTGAAAATGATGAAAGCCAACAGGAATTTCGCGAAATCCCGATGCTGACCAATATTCTTTAAAGTATTCCAGATCTTACCTAGAGAAACTGAAATATAGGTTTCTCCTTTGGGAAGGTGAGAAGGTTTATTCCGTTCCCGTAAAAACAGGAAGATCGGAGTGCTGGCGATCGCAAAGAAAACCGCTGTGATCAAGAAAGCAGAACGGGTAATAGTGTCGCCACCAACTTTCAAGATCAGTGCCAGGACGATCAGCAGGCAGAGGATGCCGCCTAACGAGCCGATCGCCCAACCGGTACCGGATACATGTCCCATCTCGTGTTGATGGGCAATCTCTGGCAGCAGGGCATTATAGAAAACCTGCCCGGAGCGGTAACCGATTTCTGCCAGGATGAAAAACAGCATTCCGGTGAACACATCCCCCTTGGTCACGGTGAAGAGCAGAGCTGTGAAGAGGATTGTGATGATAGAGAAGATCATGAGCATCTTTTTCTTTGATGCCGAGAAATCTGCCAGCGCGCCCAGGATAGGTGAGACGATGGCTACTACCAGCATGGCAATCCCGACCGAAACTCCCCACAAACGGGTCCCTTCAGCACCACCAACCACAACCCCTTTGAAATAGGCGGAATAAACAGCAAGCAGGACGACAGCTGCATAAGCAGAGTTCCCAAAATCATAGAAATACCAGGACCAGCGTTCCCGCCGGGTGGCTGCACGCTGTTTCTTACCAGTCTGGGGGGTAGATTGGCTGTTAGGTTCCATTGTCTCTCCTCAATGTATTGAATGGATTGCTATATAAGAGGGATAACACGAAATTGCACGCGATGGTGCGTTTAACTACGCATCTCTCGCCAGTCGTTAAGGGTGATTATATCATTGTGACTTTTTCTTGGTTGCTCTTTTCAGGGTTCAATTGTGTGTACCCGATTGCGATCTAGCCATTTTTTGAATGGGATGAACAAGAGCAGGGTGACCAGGGCAGCAATGATGTACACATCCCGGTCAAAATACCAGACGACCCCCACCAGGTAGGCCATGCCAATTCCAGCAGCAAGGTCTGAATTGCGGGTGATGACATACAGGCTGCAATAGAGGAAAAGGCCGATCAATCCAGGCATTGGAAAGAGACCGATGAACACACCACTAGTTGTGGCGAATCCCTGACCGCCTTTAAACCCTACAAAGATTGGGAAGTCGTGTCCCAGGATGACGGCAGCACCAGCGGCTATCATCCAGTAAAATGGCAACCCTGCCAGGTTGGCAATCAGGATGGCCGATCCTCCCTTCAGCATGTCAATTAGGGCAACTGTAATGCCGGCTTTCCAGCCGTAAATATGTTTGGTGTTTCTAGCGCCCATGTTTCCATCACCCAGCTTGCGAATATCCTGCCCGGCAGATTGCCGGGAATAGATCAGTGCTGTGGGGATGGATCCGATCAGGTAGGCAAGGATTATGACCGCAAAAAATATAAGCATGCTCTTCCTCCAAATCTGATTAATTATATTCCCTCAACCTGCTGCTTGACCATTTCAGGGTACCATTATAGAATCTTTGGTCTCAAGGATGAATGATGTTCGAATCACTGACCGGAAAACTCAACACGATCTTCACGAACCTTCGCAAGCGCGGAAAACTATCCTCAGAGGATGTCGAAGCGGTCCTGCGGGAGATACGACTTGCCCTGCTGGAAGCCGATGTTCACTACAGCGTGGTGAAAACCTTCCTTGCGCGTATACGTGAAAGGGCGATCGGCGCTGAAGTTTCACGCGCGCTTAACCCTGCCCAGCAGGTGATCAAGATCGTCCATGAAGAATTGATCCAGACACTTGGCCAACCAGAGCGGTTAAAGTTGACTGGCGAGAAACCTCGTGTCATCATGCTGATGGGCCTTCAGGGCTCGGGCAAAACGACAGCCTCTGCGAAACTGGCGTCCCATCTCCGTTCACAGGGTGAACAGGTGATGCTGGTTGCGGCAGACCCTTACCGCCCGGCCGCCATAACCCAGTTACAGGTGTTGGGTGAGCGCATCGGGGTCCCTGTGTTTACCCTGGATGGCGTGAAACCACCAGAACTGGCAAAGAAGGCTTTTAGCAGCGCAGAAAAATCCAGCATCAGTGTGATGATTATCGATACAGCCGGCCGATCACAATTGGATGATTCTCTGATGACAGAATTAAAAGCCATCAGTTCCAATGTCAAGCCGGTAGAGGCGTTGCTTGTAGTTGATTCGATGATCGGTCAGGAAGCACTGCGCGTTGCAGAAGGATTCCGGGATGCGGTCACGATCACCGGGCTCATTCTGACAAAGATGGATGGGGATGCCAGGGGTGGTGCAGCCATTTCCATCCGCGAAGTCACTGGTGTTCCGGTGAAATTCATCTCCACTGGCGAGAATATCGATGCCATGGAAGCATACCAGCCGGACAGGTTGGCATCTCGCATCCTGGGAATGGGTGATATTCTTGGCCTGATCCAAAAAGCTGAAGCTGCTTATGATTCAGAAACTGCTGAAAAACAAGCGGCAGCCTTTGCCAGCGGGCAGTTTACCCTGGATGATTTTGCAGACCAGTTGAAGCAAATGAAGAAACTGGGTGGAATTTCCCAGATATTTGACATGCTTCCAGGCGATCTGAGCAAAGCCGCCAAATCTGTATCTCCACAGGAAACGGAAAATAGGTTAAAATTGACCGAAGCAATTCTCAGTTCGATGACGCGTGCGGAACGGCGTAATCCTGAGATCCTGAATGCGAACCGTCGCAGACGCATAGCAGCCGGGTCTGGCACAGATGTGATGCAAGTCAATCAGGTGCTGAAGCAGTTCCGCGATACACAACGCATCATGAAAACATTGAAGAAATCAGGCAACCGGGGTCTTCCCGGCCTGTTTCGCAACCTGAAGTAGAACCACTGGAGCGCCCCTTTCGCGCCTCTCAACCACTGGCCTATATTTCAGGTAAAAATTAGTTAAATCAACAGGAGAGTTATTTAGATGGTACGCATTCGTCTTCGTCGTGTCGGGTTGAAAGCCCAGCCCAGTTATCGCATCATCGCCGCGGATAAAGAAGCACCCCGTGATGGCCGCTTCCTTGAGATCCTCGGTTTCTACAATCCCCGCACCAATCCTTCTACTGTAGAAGTAAAGGAAGATCGGGTTTATGATTGGCTGAGCAAAGGTGCCCAGCCCAGCGATTCGGTTGTTCAGATCTTCAACAGCATTGGTTTGCTGGAGCGCTTCAAGCGGGTGAAAGCCGGCGAGAGTCTGGAAGCCGTCCTCGCGGACGCTGCTGCTGCCAAGGCAAAGCGTCCAGTCAATCAGAGAACCGGTTAGTACTTCGCTTACCCGTAACCGGGAAAGGAACCGTTTTGAAAGAATTGATCGAATACATTGCCCGTTCGTTGGTAGACCATCCTGAAGAAGTTCAGGTGGCACAACGGAATTCAGGCGGCAGGGTCAATCTGGAATTGCAGGTTGCCAAAGAAGATATGGGTCGCGTGATCGGCAAAGGTGGTAAAGTAGCCAATGCAATCCGCATATTATTGCGCGTTGCTGCATCAGCTGAAGGAAAATCTGTTAACCTGGACGTGATTGAACCAAAATGACCAAAAACC
>CAIKMQ010000030.1 GCA_903828565.1 uncultured Leptolinea sp.
CGCAGGACCACTTTTTCTTTTAATTACACAGATCTGATTTCCAAAAATGGGATTCGAATTCCCCAGCCCCCTGCGGGGGTGCTACGCGGCTCCCTGCGGGAGTGCTACGCGGCTCCCTGCGGGAGTGCTACGCAGGACCACTTTTTCTTTTAACTACACAGATCTGATTTCCAAAAATGGGATTCGAATTCCCCAGCCCCCTGCGGGGGTGCTACGCGGCTCCCTGCGGAAGTGCTACGCGGCTCCCTGCGGGGGTGCTACGCGGCTCCCTGCCTCTCCATAACAGGCTATTTACTAATCAGTTTACTCCACGAGATAAACAGGCGTTCCCATATGTCTGGGTTATACTTAACCCGAACAAGATCCTGCGCCATGGAACCCACCCGCTCCAACCCGACCCAACCGAACCCTGCCCCAGAAAGCAACCTGCCTTTACCGCCATCCAGGTCATCCACGCTTTGGGGCATCCTTCGTTTCCTGGGATTAAGAGCCCTGCTGATCTTCATCACCATCTTCACAGGAATATTCTTGACGATCGTGTTGGTCAATCGTCCGGTGGTGCTTGGATTTGGTACAAAACCTCCGCAATTTGAAGCCAACCTGCGAAAACAGGCACAGCAGGCAACCCTGGGCTACTACTACGATCACCTCGACGAATTTGCCGGCTTGACACCGGAAGAAGAAGATGCGCGTCTGGATGAGATGCGCCTCGCTCTGGAAGATGATATGGGCCTTAATCTGCCATATCTACCCCGCCACTTACAGTGGACCGTAAACGCCATGCGGTTTCAATGGGGCAACCTGCGGCAGATTGCCATTGGCACCCTGCCCATGCTGAGCTGGGGGCGCAAGACCATGCTCAGCATGAATGACCTTGTATTCAAACACCTGCCCAACACCCTGCTGCTGGCTGGGGTGGCGAATCTCATTATCTTTCTGGCTGGCATCCCCCTGGCTCTCTGGCTTTCCGGAAAATACGGCTCGCGCGCGGACCGCTTCTTCACTTTGCTTGCTCCGCTGTTTTCAGTGCCGTCCTGGGTAATCGGCATTTTCCTGATTGCATTGTTTGCAGCCTGGCTGAAAATACTCCCCTTTGGCGGAATGCTGGATACCCTGCCTCCAGACAAGCCGATCGGGTACATTGGGGTCGTGCTGAGGCATATGGCCCTGCCTGTACTGGCGATTGTCCTCAGCCTGATCTTTCAATTCATCTACGCCTGGCGGACCTACTTCCTCATCTTTTCAGAAGAAGATTATGTAGACCTGGGAAAAGCCGTCGGTTTGTCGCCCCGCCGGTTGGCCCGGCAGTATGTCTTCCGGCCAGCTTTTACTTACATCCTCACCAGTTTTTCCATGATGCTACTGGCTTTCTGGCAGATGACCATGGCACTGGAAGTGATCTTCAGCTGGCCGGGTATCGGCTGGCTGTTCGTGACGGTCGGCCTGCCGAATTTCTGGGGTGAAAGCATGTATCCGGGTGAGATGATCGTTGCTGTATCGCTGGTCGTCCTCTTCGCCTATGTGTTGGGTTTGGTCGTTTTTATGCTGGATGTGGTTTATGTTCTGGTCGATCCGCGGGTACGCGCATTCGGATCAGAGCCATCCCTGCGGGGAAAGCAGGATTGGCGCTCCATCTTTTCCTTCAAACGCCGTAGACCGCACTTTCCTCCGCGAAGGCTCTCGCTGAGCAGGGAAGAAGACACCTCCGTGAAACCGACCCGGTTGAACCCTAAAAGGATTCCCTTCATCCAGACCTTGCGACAAGCCTGGCTGCAGGTGGTTCGGTACCCGTCTGCCATCTTCGGGCTGGTTGTCATCCTTCTTCTTCTGGCAGGTTCGTTATACTCCCTGATCGCACTGCCCTATGGAAAGATCGGTGCCACCTGGGGCGGCAGTACCATGACCGGGCAACCGGTAATTCCCAAGCTGGCCAGCCCTGCCTGGTTGAATGTGTTCAGGCAAAAAGACAGCTTATCCACCTTGATCCTGGACAGCCAAAAGGGCGAGGCCCAGGAGCAGGTAACTGAGCTTGCGGATGGCACCCGCTCGATCAACCTGACTTTCGAGTTTGATTACGATTACGGGGACTTCCCCAGCGAAGCCATGTTGTATCTGGACGGCAATTACACAGTGAAACGCTCCTTCGCAGCCGTTACCTGGTTCACCCCTGACGGCCGCGAAATCAAGCTAAAGAATACCGCCGTCATCACAGGGACAACTTATAATTTGGATGACAATATCCTAATCCAGCGTATGGTGAGTGCCAATCCCCACCTGGCAGCCTGGTTCCGCTTCGGGCAGATCGACCCCACCCCACCGCATCACAGCCTCTTTGCTGATCCCACAAAAGACTCTCCCACCCTGGTGCCGGGCAGATACACCGTCCGCGTGGAGGGGCTGACTTTCGAACCAGGCAATGATATTTCAGCCCGGCTTGTTCTGCTGGGACATGTCTACGGTCTCGCTGGCACCGATAACATGCGCCGCGAGATCTCTACACCGCTGCTGTGGGGCATGCCACTGACTCTCGGCTTCGGCCTTCTGGGTGCATTACTCACCACCCTGCTTTCGCTGCTCATATCGGCAGCCGGCGTTTGGTACGGCGGCTGGTTCGATGCGCTGATACAACGGTTGACGGAGATCAACCTGGTGCTGCCTGTTCTCGCCATCAGCGTGCTGGCATACGCTTATCTCAATGTGGATCTGTGGGTCATCATGATCATCGTCGTCCTGCTCAATGTCCTGGGCAGCCCCACCAAGAATTTCCGTTCTGCATTCCTATCCATCCGCTCCAGCCCGTACATAGAAGCAGCCCAGTCCTACGGCGCCAGCAGCAGCCGCATAATCTTGCGGTATATGGTGCCGCGAATTCTGCCGACGGTCATTCCGCAGCTGATCGTGCTCATCCCGTCCTTTGTCTTCCTTGAAGTGACACTGGGGTTGTTCAACATCAATACCGGCTATCCCACCTGGGGTACATTGATCTACCAGGGGCTCACGCAGGGAGCACTCTATCACCATCAATACCGTATCATCCAACCTCTGGCGCTCGTCCTGCTCACCGGGATGTCATTTTCACTCTTCGGGTTCTCGCTCGAGCGCATCTTGAACCCCCGTCTGGAAAAAGGTTAACCCGCTTCTCAGTCAACAGTCATCTGGGTTAAAATAACACCTGACATAGGGTATAAGCCTTATTTATTGGGATTTTAATATGTCATATACAAGGAGCAGCATGAATTACAGGCATCTCGGCAAAGCAGGATTGAAGGTTAGCGAGTTATCACTTGGCGCATGGGTCACTTACGGTGGACAGGTGGGTGAAGATGTAGCCCGCGAGTGCATGATTGCCGCATGGGAACATGGGGTGAATTTCTTTGACAATGCAGAAGCCTATGCTCACGGCAATGCGGAGCTGGTGATGGGGCGCGTTCTAAAAGAACTGGGGTGGAAACGCGAATCTTACATTATTTCCACCAAGATCTTCTGGGGCGGCCAGGGACCGAACGATAGCGGCCTGAGCTATAAACACCTAGTGGAAGGTACCCATAATGCCCTGCGCCGGTTGCAGCTGGATTATGTGGACCTTCTATTTGCTCACCGGCCAGACCCGGAGACCCCGATTGAAGAGACCGTGCGCGCTATGGACATGCTCATCCGTCAGGGAAAGGCATTTTACTGGGGCACCTCGGAATGGTCCGCGGAGGATATCCTTCGCGCAGATACCATCGCCCGGCAGGAGCACCTGACACCCCCCACCATGGAGCAGCCGGAATACAACCTGCTGCACCGGAAACGCGTGGAAGAGGAATATGCTCCGCTCTATCACAAACTGGGATACGGAACAACCATCTGGTCTCCGCTTGCCAGCGGAATACTCACCGGGAAATACAACGATGGTATTCCTGAAGACAGCCGAATGGCGCAGAAGAACATGGCCTGGTTGAAAAAGGAGATTACGCCTGAGAAGATTGCGGTGGTTCGCCGGTTACAGCATGTGGCGGATGAATTGGCTACCACGCAAGCGCAACTCGCGATTGCCTGGTGTCTGAAGAACCCGCATGTATCCACGGTTATCACCGGTGCCAGCCGTGCCGAACAGGTGCATCAGAACATGGCAGCGCTCGACCTGGTAGCAAAATTAACCCCCGAAGTAATGGAAGAGATTGAAAAAGCGCTAGCCGGGTAAAACGGCTGCGGGTAATGATCATCTGGGCTGCCATGAATATGGCAGCCTGTTGTTTAATACTTCCACCATTGGGTTCCCTGTACGAAAAGTGATCACCGTAAGTGAAGCGGTATCTATGATCATCCGGTTGTAATGGCTCAGGGGGATGTGAAGCGCACTGGCGGTGATCAACCGCACGCAATCCGCGTGGGTAAAGATAGCCACAATGCCAGCCTCTGTTTGTTTCAGTACACGCTGCATTCCATGCCAGAGCCTCTCCTGGGTGGATATGAACGTCTCGCCGCCCGGGTAACCAGCATCTTTCGGGTCTGACCGCAACTGTGCCCACAGAGGGTTCTGGAATAATTCTGAGAAAGGCCGCGAGGTCCATTCCCCCGGGTCCATTTCAATGAAGTCGGTATCCATTTCCAAACGCACACCAGTTTTCTCCACCAGTGGGGCTGCGGTTTGCACGGTGCGGTCTAACGGGCTTGAAATGATCCGCTCCAGTTTCACGCCAGACAGGCATTCAGCCACCAGGCGGGCCTGTGCCTTTCCCGCCTCATTCAATCCCAATCCCGGCGTTCTACCAGGCATGTAATGCCCGATCGAATCGTTTTCTCCGTGGCGGATCAGCAAGATCGTCGTCATTGTTCACCTCAACGCTAAGTAAATTCTTCTCTATCTGGAATGGCAAAAAGAAGGCAAGTTATTTCATCTTCAGATCATTGTCGGATGCAGCTCGTAAGGCTGCTGCACGCAGTTGATCCATCCGCTCACGGATGCCCTTCTCATACCCCTCATCGGAAGGTTCATAGAAACGCACTCCCTGGTATTTATCTGGCAGATACTGTTGTGCCACATAATGCCCGGGAAACTGATGCGGATACTGGTACCCCTTGCCGTGCCCCAATGCTGGCCCGTCCCGGCTTGCATCCATCAGGTGAGCCGGTACGGCTCCCACGCCATCCTTCTGGATCAATTCCAGCGCTTTGAAATATGCCCCGGTCGAATTGGATTTCGGTGCGGTTGCAAGGAAGATGGCTGCTTCTGCCATCGGGTAAACTGCCTCTGGCAGGCCGATATTCTGAACCGCCTGCAAGGCGGCGGTTGCTACCATCAGGGCCAGAGGTTCAGCCAGCCCCACATCTTCTGCAGCCAAGATCACCAACCTGCGGGCAATGAAACGCGGATCTTCGCCAGCTTGCACCATTTTCGCCAACCAGAAGAGCGCCGCATCAGGATCCGAACCGCGGACACTTTTAATAAAGGCAGAGATGGTGTCGTAATGCGCGTCACCATCCTTATCGTATAGAACCGCCCGCTGCTGAATAGATTCCTGCGCTACATCCAGAGTTACCTGGATATTTCCCAGAGCATCCGGCGGGGTGGAATACACAGCCAATTCCAGCGCATTCAAAGCATTCCTGGCATCTCCGTTGGCCATGTGCCTGAAATGGTTGAAGGCATCGTCCCATAATTTCACCTGTAGTTTACCAAGCCCACGCTCTTCATCCTTCAGAGCGCGCTGCAGCACTTCGCCTACCTGTTCATCGGATAGAGGTTTTAGTTCAAACACGCGGCTGCGTGAGACCAACGCTTTGATCACTTCAAAATATGGATTCTCTGTGGTCGCCCCGATCAGCGTCAGCACACCGCTTTCTACGTGCGGCAAGAGTGCATCCTGTTGTGCCTTATTCCAACGATGCACTTCATCCACAAAGAGAATGGTGCGGGTATTGAAGAGTTTGCGACGCTCCTGTGCTTCAGCAATCACCCGCCGCAATTCAGCCACCCCTGCCAACACCGCGGAGATCGTCTCAAAATGGCTTTTGGTGCTCAGAGCGATCACCCTGGCAAGCGTTGTTTTTCCTGTACCGGGTGGACCCCAGAGAATAATCGATGAGAACAGCCTGTCCGCGGCGATCGCCCGCCTGAGCAAACGACCCTCTCCCAGGATATGCTCCTGACCGATGATCTCGGTGAGGGAGACCGGCCGCATGCGAGCTGCCAGCGGAGCTTCCTGGCGCATGCGTTCTTCCATGGAGTAATCAAAAAGGTCCATACGCCGCTTTCAGAATCGGGTTACTTTAAGGCTACGCGCGCAAGCGCCGGGTGGTGCGCATCCAGGCTTTGGTGGGATTATCCGGTTTGGCTGCCCGGTCTTCCTCCCGGCTGACCATATAAGCCAGGTTTTCCACAACCAACGAGATCTCTTCGGCCGGCTTTGTCAGCATGAATGGCTGGCCGTAATTGATCGCCTCAATCGTGATCCACGGCACGAACGGGATGATATGGCGGATCGGGTGATGCAGTGCGGTTTCGATATTCTTGCGTGCCAGGCCATTCTTTTCAAAGGTCCAGTTCAAGATCAGCTTGACCTTATCCATATCATAACCCAACCGCTTATAGGTTTCCATAGCGGCGGCGGCGGCTCGGACTGAAGCCATTTCCGGAGAGGTGATGAGTATAATCTCACTGGCAATATCCAGAGTGTTGTAAGAAATCTCGCGGAAGTCATGCGGCAGGTCCACGACAATGTATTCATAGTGCCCGCGTAGCAGGTTCATGGATGCAGTAAAATGCTGTGGTGTTAGCAGGTCGGCTTCCGGCGGGAAGGTCGGGGCAGCAATAAAATCCAACCCGCTGTCGTGGTGATTGATGATGCTGTGCAGTGAAAAGACATCGATCTCTCCAGGGAGACGATTTCCGAGGTCTGCCCAGGTACGGCGTAGGGACCCATTCAGCATCAGTGCTACCTGGCCTGCGGTCAGCACCAGATCGAGGATGATGGTCGGGCGATCCCACAAGCCGTGTAGCGCCGCAGCCAGGTTGACGGCTATGGTACTGCAGCCCAATCCACCGCGCAAGTTGTGCACCGCGATCACGTGCCCGTCGCCGGTATGCTGCAGTGCTTCTGTGGGCTTCCCGACTGCCTCTTTTTTGATGAGGTTGCTCACCCGCGCCAGAAGTTCAGGCGGAGCAAAAGGTTTGGTCATATAGTCATCCGCCCCGGCCTCAAAACCAGCCAGTTTTTCATCCAGGTCGGTTTGAGCGGTCAACAGGAGAACGGGAAGCCTGGCAAAGCGTGCATCCCGCCGCAATCGGCGGATCACCTCATAACCATCCATGCCGGGCATCATGACATCACAGATGATCAGATCGGGGATCAATACGGTTGCCTGGGCCAGGCCTTGAACCCCATCATCGGCGAAAGACAGTTCATAATCTGTCGATTGCAAGGCATGTTCTACCATTTTTTGGTAGATATGGTCATCTTCGATAATTAGTATTCGCGTCATATCGCTTCTCCCTTTATTCAACGAACTCTGTAGAGAAGGTATTCAGGTCCTCGGCTGCACTCTTCAGGTCCTTTATTAAACCAGCAACCCCAATACTGCTTTTTACTTTTCCCTGCAACTCGATCCCTGCTGCTACTGTCGCAATCGCATTGGCCGAGAAATTAGCAGCAGCGCCTTTTAGAGAGTGGGCAGTTCGTGTCAGGCTTTCATAATCCTGTCGAGCCAGGGCTTCTTCCAATGCCCCTATCCTGGCTGGCAGATCTGCGGTGAATTCCAGCAGCAACCGTTTGAAGAAAGCCTTGTCATCCATAAATCTTGGTAAGGCGGTTCTCAGATCGATGGGAGGAGTCGTTGCCAATTTACTGTCATCCTTTCCTGTATCGGAGGCCTCAGGTGAATTTCCATGCGTCTTTTCATCGACCGCATCCTGAAGCCATTTCTGCAGGTTATTATAGAAATCCTGCAAGTCCAACGGTTTCGGTAAATAATCATCCATGCCAGCCGCCATACACAGCTCGCGATCGCCCTTCATAGCGTGTGCGGTCAATGCGATAATCGGCGTATGGCTGCCGGCGGGTTCTTTCGCCCGGTATTGCCGGGTGGCTTCAAAACCATCCATTTCCGGCATCTGGACATCCATCAGAACAAGCGCGTATGGTTTCATTAACATTGCAGTCAACGCTGCCGAGCCGCTTTCAACGACATCCACGGCACAGCCGGCTTTTTGCAATAAATGAACAACCAGTTTCTGATTGATGGGGTTATCCTCTGCCAGCAACACCGGCACATGACGCCGACTGATCTCTTCCAAAAAGTGAGCGGTGATCAACGCCGATGGAGGCTGGCCTTTCTTCGCTTCGATCTCATACTTACCCATGACTGTTAACAACATCTCATGCAGGTGATCTTTCTTTACCGGCTTGATGAGGTAACCTTCACAACCCATGTTCAATAACTTGGCAGCGTCCCCGCGGCGGCCGATCGAGGTGAGGATGATTACGTGGATATCTTTCACCTCCTCACAGGCTTTAATCTCTTCCAGGACTTGAATACCGTCTTTCATTGGCATCTGCATGTCCAGCAGCAGGATCTGGAAAGGATCGCCCTGTTCCTTTGCCTTTTGCAGATGATCCACAATATGCAGGTTATCTTCAGTGGCTTCCGGCCGGCAGCCAAAGAGTTCCAATTCCAGATTGAGGATCAGGCGGTTGGTCGGGTTATCATCAACGACCAGAATGTGGGTATCTTTAATGTCATCTGCGTAGTAATCGGTCTCATCCACCTGGGTATTGCTTTTCTTGAATTCGACCGTGAACCAGAAAGTACTGCCGGCATTCGGCTCGCTGAACAGCCCGATCTCTCCGTGCATCAATTCAATCAGCTGCTTAGAGATGGCAAGCCCTAAACCGGTACCGCCGTATTTCCGGGTGGTGGAGCTATCCACCTGGACAAAACGTTCGAAGATGCTGCCTTGCCGTTCAGGGGGTATACCGATCCCCGTATCGGTGACGCTGAATTTCAAAGTAATACTTTCTTCTGTTCCCCGGTGGTAGGCCAGGCGAAGAACCACCTCACCATGACTGGTGAATTTCACCGCGTTGCCCGTCAGATTCATCAAGACCTGCCGCACTCGTCCCGGGTCCCCGATTACGCGGGAGGGGATGTTCGGTTGCACCAGGCTGATCATTTCCACGCCTTTTGTCTCCACCCGCGGGGCGAGCGCTATAGCTACATTTTCCAACAGGGCCCGCGGATCAAATTCTACTTCATCCAGCTCCATATATCCGGATTCGATTTTGGAGAAGTCAAGAATGTCATTCAACAGAGCGAGGAGAGCGTCTGCGCTTTCTTTGGCAGTACTCAGGAAATCCCTTTGTTCATTTGATAGCTCTGTCTCCTGTGTTAGTTCGATCATGCCGAGAATGCCGTTCATCGGTGTGCGGATCTCATGGCTCATGTTTGCCAAGAATTCGCTCTTGGCGCGGTCGGCAGCTTCAGCCGCCCGCCTGGCCTGGAAAATGTCGCTGACATCGTGATACATCACGAAGGAACCGTACGCCCGTCCGCCAATATTCACGGGCACGCCAAAAATCTCCACATCGATCGCGGTACCGTCCCGATGGATGCGTTGGCCAAAATCATGGATCTTCTTGCCGCCTGCCATGTCTTCAGACATCTTTCGCGCCAGCTCGGTTTCCTTCTCTCCGACGATAAGTAGATCCACTTCTTTTTTAACTACTTCCTGCAATTGGTAACCAAACAATTGCGTGAATGCCGGGTTGCAGGCGAGAATACGCTGCTGATTGTCCAGAATCAACACAGAGATCGGGCTGTTGCTGATGAGGACTTCCAGGTATTCTTTCTGATGGCCGATCTCGCGACTGACGCGATACTCTTCGGTGGTATCCCGAATAATGTAAATGCTCCCGGGTTCACTGGTATCCAGCGTCATCGGATTGACAGTGATAGTGTGCCAACCGGGTATTGCTCGCAAACAAACATGCGTATCCAATGCAGGCATCTTGCCCGAAACGTCCGCAAAGATATCATCGAATTTGCAGCAAAGGATCGCCTGGTAAGATAAACCGGTAGTCATAATGGCCGCTTTGTTGCAGCGAACGATCGTACCAGAGAGATCTGTCAATACGATCACATCCGCGACTGCATCAAAAATCGCCTCCCAGGTCCGTTTGGCATGGGTAATCTTCTCTTCCGTGGTTTTCTGTGCTTCAATGACTTTGCGGTTCTCAACCAGTAGTTTTTGCAGCTCGACATTACTTTGCATCTGGCGAATTTGCATATCCTGGATCGGAGCCATTTTCGTATCTTCAAAGCGGCCAATACCATACCCGATGAGCGGATGCAGGATGATTAAGGCGACATAAAAATACCAGGGGGTACTGGGGGAGATCTGGTTCAGCATAAGCGAGAGCAACAACCCCACCATGCCGCCTGCCATTGAGTAGAAAGAGGTTCGTTTAGTATAGGGAGTTATTGGTGCCATGCATTCCTCTATGCCTGTGCGGATTGTGCATTCGGATCCAGCTGAGACGCATATTGCTCGATACCCTCGACTGGTTGAGGATATCGCATTCTTAGTTTCTCCAACTCATTCACCAGGATCTGCGCCACCATTAAATTGCGATACCAGTTGCGGTCTGCAGGGATGGCATACCACGGCGCCCAGGGCTTGCTGGTTTTTTGCAGCACATCCTCATAGGCATGCATGTACTCTTTCCAATGGTTGCGCTCGCTCAAATCACCTGGGTTGAATTTCCACTGCTTGGCTGGGTCTGTGATCCGATCCAGCAGTCTTTCTTTCTGTTCCTCAGGGCTGATGTGCAGAAAGAATTTCAAGATCGTCACACCCTCATCCGCCAGCATTCGCTCAAATTCGCATATATGGCGGTAACGCTTTTTCCACACTTTTGCAGGTACCAGCTTGTGCACCCGCACCACCAGCACATCTTCGTAATGACTGCGATTGAAGATAACGATCTCCCCCTTGCCAGGCACCTGGCGGTGTATTCGCCAGAGGTAATCATGATCCATTTCCTCCGTGCTAGGCACTTTAAAGCTTGCCACACGGACACCTTGCGGGTTCACCCCTTCGAACACACTGCGGATCACGCCATCCTTACCGCCGGTATCCATTGCCTGTAATACTATGAGTACCCGGTGTTGATGTTCAGCATACAGAATTTCCTGCAGTGATTCAAGCTTTTTATTTAACTTTGCCAGCTCAGCCAGGCCATCTTTCTTCCCACCCTCAAAATGGGAGGTGTCACTGGCATCAAAATCCATCAGCCGGGGTGTGTTCTTAGCTGTGATCAGGTAAGGTTCCATAGTGCGCTCCGGGTGTGCATAATTCATTATACACTGTCAGGGTAGCATGAAAAATATCACGGGTTTTGGTATTTTCTCGACGATTTCCATGAACAATCATCCATTGGCGAAATTAGAATTCCTGGACCGACATCTGGTTTTGCTTGGCAGATTTTCCGGCAAAAGGCCTCAGGAGTATAATAGGTAAGTTCTACCCATCCCCATCGACCGGAGGGATTTCCCCATGCTGGATGATATCAAGAAACAGATCAAACGCCTGCAAGCACAAGGCGCGACCTATGTCGATACCCGCTGGTATCCGTATGAAGAGAGGAATAGCCTCTCCATGTGGAACGGTAACCTGAAAGATACCAACGCAACCCGCCAAAGCGGCGTAGGCGTTCGCGTTCTCTACAAAGGCGCCTGGGGGTTCTCAGCCTCCTCGAATGTTGAACAGCTGACTGCCATCTACGACCGCGCGCTGGAGAATGCCCGCGTGGCAGCAGAGCGGGTCACCTTCCCCATCCGACTGGCTGAAAAGGATATCCTGCAGGCTTCTTTCGCCAGCCCCAATCAGGTGGATCCATTCACTGTTCCTCTGGCAGAGAAAGTTGACCTGATGAAACAGGTGGATGCCTGGTTGAAGGATGATGCCGTGCAGCAGCGGTCTGTAGATTTGACCTTAACCCGCCGCCTGGCACACTTCATAGATTCAGAGGGCAGCCAGATCGAAAAGAACATTGTCGATGTTTTCACCAGGGTGGAAGTATCCAGCCAGGATGAGAATGGGGTCACGCAGGAGCGTAAATTCCGCCTGGGCCGCAGGGGTGAGTCCCGCGGCTGGGAAAATTTTGACCCGGCATTCTTTCAAGAAATCTCGCTGCGTATCGTTCAAGAATTAAAAGAATTACTGGCAGCGCCAGAATGCCCCAAAGATGACCGCTCTGTCATTCTGCTGCACTCCATCATGTTCCTGCAGACCCACGAAACGATTGGCCACGCGTTGGAGCTGGACCGCATCCTCGGGTACGAGTTGGCATTTGCCGGCGGATCTTTCGTCACCCTGGATGATTTTGGGAAGCTGCGATACGGTTCTAACAAACTGACCGCACGCGCGAATGCCACTCTGCCGAACAGCCCCGGCAGTTTTGGGTTTGATGATGATGGCGTACCCGCCCAGGATAACCTGCTGATCGACCGCGGTTTGCTTGTCGGAGCCATCACTTCACGCCAGATGGTGGAAGAGGCAAATGCCCGCGCCCGCCGGGAGATCTTCCAGGGCAGCAGCGGCGCAAACCGGGCTACAGCCTTCTACCGGGTTCCGATCGAGCGCATGACCAACATCAATATCGACTCCGGCACAGACGGTACGCTTGAAGATATCATCGCGGGCACCGAACACGGCATCATTCTGGATGGCGACCGATCCTGGTCCATCGGCTCCAATCGCGAACAATTCCACTTTGGAACTGAGATCGGCTGGCTGGTGGAAAACGGCCTGAAAAAAGGCGTGGTGAAGAATTCCACCTATAAAGGCGACACCCTCAAATTCTGGAACTCTCTTTCAGCTGTAGGCAATGCCAGTACCTGGAAGATGCACTTTGTTGATAACTGCGGCAAAGGTCAGCCTAACCAGATCATCCAACTGGGACACGGTGTACCCATCTGCCGTTTCGATAACGTTCGCGTGGGAGAATAAACATGAAAGAGATTGTCTTTTCCACACTGGAACAATTACGAAATTATGCTCGCCAACAGGGGCTGACTGCCACCTTCCTCTACCGCGAGGAGGATAGCAGCCTGATGCGCTTTGCGAATTCGGCCATTTCCCTGAATACCAATGAACACCTGATAGCGATCGAGATCACGGTGTATGACGGCAGCCGGCGCGCCAGTTATGAGGTGATCGCCAGCCCCGGTGATCAAGAAGCCCTCCTCCGCGGGGTGGATACCGCCGCAGAGATGGTGAAGCATACCATGCCGCTGGATTACGCCCCCACGGTGACCGCAATCAAAATAGATTTTGTGGATGAGAGCGGTTTCGATGCAGCGCTTGCAGAAATGTCCAGCCAGCAGAAGCTGGAGTACTTCAATGCTGCGGCTGCTGGCATGGAAACCGGTGAGCTGAGACTGGGCGGAATCTTTTCCAGCGGTATCAATGTGCTGGCCATTTGCAGTACATTGACCGATCAGACCCAGTACATCAAATTCACCGATGCCCAGGTGAACGTCGTCCTCTCACATGCCGTGGATAAGTGGGAAGTGCTGGCGGAACAATCCGCTGCCAGGAAGACCGACCTGGATCCAACCCCCTTGCAGGATCACCTCTCCTTCCTGGTAGAGCACTACCGGCAAGACCCGCCCATCCAATTGCCCCTCGGAAAGTATGACATCATCTTCGGCGCATCTGCCACTGCCCACATGCTGCATTTCATGCACTGGATCGGGTTCAATGGTGGATTGATGAAACGCGGTTACTCTTTCCTGAGCGAAGCAGAGATCGGTACGCAGGTTCTTTCTCCCCTGGTCAACATGGCAGATGATACGTCTGATTACCGCACCTTCCCGCTGCGCCAGGACTTGATTGGTATGGATCGCAGCCGCTACCCGTTATTCGAAAAAGGTATTTTCAGGGGCTTTACCTACCTGCAGGATGAGGCAGATGAATTTGCTCAACCCGCGACCGGTCACACCGTCTATCATGACAGCCTGACCTTCGCTGGTGGTGATCACCCGGTAAGCTCACTGCGACAGCTGGTATCAGAACCGCGTGACACGGACCTGCTGTACTTCCCCTACCTGCACTATGCCAATATTGTCAATCCGTCACGTGGTGTGCTGACGGGCAGCAGCAGATTTGGCGCTCTGCTTCTGAAAAAGGATGGAACCATTGCCGTACCGTTCAATGTACGCATTTCTCCCAGCTTGAAAGACATTCTGGGGTCTCAGCTGGCTTGGCTTTCACGCGAGAGCGAAGCCAATAACATTTCTCTCTCTTACGGAGCCCGCAACCCGCAGGCCATTGTGGTACCCAAGTTTATGCGTGTGAACGGTGTGGAGATCACTCACTCCAACAGTTCTTACTAAACAAGAAGAGGCATGCGGATTTTCATTATGCATGCCTCTTTTAAATATCTTCCAAGATAACTCTCAATATCCTTTATCCAATTTGACCAGATTGAGCGGCGGCAACCCGCGCGCATACCGGTCCAGGTTCTCGGCGAACAGGCTGGCCGCGCGCTGATTGTATTCTCGGCTGATGCCGGCAATGTGAGGTGTGATGATCACATTCGGTAATTGCCATAGCGGGTTGTCAGGCAATAGCGGTTCGCGGGTGAACACATCCAATGCCGCACCGGCCAACCGTTTCTCCTGCAGGGCAGAGAGCAGCGCTGCCTCATCCACAATCTCACCGCGGGATATGTTCACAAGGACTGCGGACGGTTTGCAGACAGCCAGCTCATCTACGCCGATCATGTGTTTTGTTTCGGAGGTCAGGGGCACACAAACTACGATGAAATCACTTTCCTGCAGCACGCTCTTCAAAGCCTGGGGTGGGTATAACCGGGTGAAATAATCCCCGCCCGGGTCACCCATACCGTCGGGAGTGTAACCGGTATCTTCGGGATGCATTGCATCTCTTTTGACGGCCAGCACGCGGGCGCCGAATGGCTGCAACAGCCGCGCGACCTGCCTGCCGATGGAACCATAGCCCACCAGGCAGACCGTGCTGCCGCGCAATTCCAGCGGGGCGAAATGCTCCCAGCGGTCGGCCGGCCAATCTCGTGCCGCCTGATTGGCATTTAATGCGGGCAGCTGGTGCCCGAATGCCAGCAGCATCAGCAGAATATACTCTGCCACCTGAGAACTGGCAGAACCGCTGAGATTACTCGTCAGTAACCCGGGGCGCTGCAGAAGCGGGGCATCCAGGGCAAAATCGATGCCGGCGTAATGGAATTGCACCCAGCGTAATAACGGCACTTGCTCCGGCGTGGGTAAAATTCGGTCGGTGTACAGGACTTCCACTTTATTCCAGATCTCCTCAGGGATATCCTCTACCTGTCGCGCAGGAGCGAATTTCACACGGATACCGTGCGCGGCTTCGCGGATCTGTACTTGTTGCGCTTCATTGAAAGGGATGGTCACCAGGACTTCTATGCTCTTTGCCATCATCTCACCTCGCATTTATTATAGTAGATTCATCCCATTTTATCGGCCAAATACTTTCCGCCCCTTGCACCTTATACCGAACCTTTGCTAAAATCGGAGTTTTGTAGCACAATTACCGTGAAGGAGAGCAGCCTCTATGACAACAGGAATCTGGTGGATCCGCCGCGATCTTCGGTTGGATGACAACCCGGCACTGCAGGAAGCGGTCACTCACAGCGATCACCTGGTACCTCTCTACATTCTTGATCCCACCCTCCTTTCCCATCCTGCAGAGAAACGAAAATCCTTCCTTTTTGATGGTCTACGCGCGCTCGATGCCAGCCTGCGCCGTCACGGAAGTCAACTGGTCGTCATGCAGGGAGAGCCGCAGCAGGTCATTGCAGATGTCGTGCACACTACCGGCGCGCAGGCTATCTATGCCGAAGCGGATTACTCCCCGTACGCACGCAAACGCGACCAGGCAATCGCTGCCAACTTTCCATTCTGGCTGGTCCACGGGCTGACAGTTTTCCCGCCAGGCTTTATCCAAAAATCCACAGGCTGCCCGTATACGGTCTATACCTATTTCAATCGGGCGTGGAAAAGCTTGCCCACCCCGTCGCCCTGCTGTGCTGAAGGTAAGTTTCGCATTCCACCACTACCGGAAAACCTGCCAGTGTCACAACCGATACCGCCATCCACTGCGCGGAACCTGGCTCTGCAAGCCGGGGAGAAAGCCGGTTTTGAGCGCTTGCAGCACTTCCTTGCCGGGCCCATTACACGCTATGGACAGGAGCGCGACCTGCTGGCTTCAGATGCGACCTCCATGTTGGCCCCGTACCTTCGGTTCGGTATGCTTTCCATCCGCGGGCTGGTTGCTGAAGCGCGCTTCGCAATGGAAAATGCCACAGATGAACAGACTCATAAGAATGCATCGCTCTGGTTGGATCAACTCATCTGGCGTGACTTTTATTTTTCGATCCTTCATCATTTCCCCCAAGTGTTGAAGACATCTTTCCGAAAGGACCTGCAAAACATTCAATGGCGCAATGCCCCGCAGGACCTCGAAGCCTGGAAACAGGGAAAGACCGGCTACCCGGTGGTCGATGCAGGGATGCGTCAATTAAGACAGACCGGCTGGATGCATAACCGCGCCCGCATGATCACCGCATCCTTCTTAGTGAAGGACCTGCTGATTAACTGGCAGGATGGCGAAGCCTGGTTTATGGAGCAGCTGCTGGACGGTGACCCGGCATTGAACAATGGCGGTTGGCAATGGTCCGCCGGCGTCGGCACGGATGCTGCCCCATATTTTCGCATTTTCAACCCCACCCTTCAGGGCCGCAAGTTCGACCCCGAAGGTGAATACATTCGCCGCTGGGTACCTGAACTGACTCGCGTACCAGATAAATATATCCACCAGCCCTGGTTAATGCCTTCTGAGATCCAACAACAATCCGGTTGTGTGATCGGGATCCATTACCCGCGGCCAATCGTGGATCACCAACAGATCAAAGAACGGACCTTGCAGGCTTACCACACCGGACAAAAATACCAGGTGCTTGAATCCTGCGACTAAACCATTATCAAAATATTATTATTCATATCGGACGGTGACCTATGAACACAAAGATGTGGGGCAAAGCCCTGCGGGGAATTCCACGCTTGAGCACAGAAGAATGGCAGGATCTCGATATCATCAGCCGCTGGCTGATCGCTACACGTGCGGCGGTCCTGGTGATGACCTTCATATCCGCAGCCATTGCCGGCATCCTGGCCTTCCGGGATGGCGCTTTTGTATGGTGGCGCTGGTTGTTGCTCGCCGCCGGGCTGATCCTGGCACATGCCACCAACAACCTGCTGAACGACCTGGTAGATCACAAAAAAGGTGTAGATCAGGGTAATTACTTCCGCACGCAGTACGGTTTGCAGCCATTGGAGATGGGCCTGCTCAGCGAAAAGCAGCTGCTGCGTTATGCCGGAATCACCGGCGGGCTGGCGATTGCTGCCGGCTTGCCGCTCGTGCTCACCAGCGGATGGATTGGCTGGGCGTTACTGGCGGCTGGCGCCTTCTTCGTCCTTTTCTATACTTGGCCGCTGAAATACATTGGCCTGGGTGAGATCGCAGTCATCCTCGTGTGGGGTCCGTTGATGGTCGGCGGCGGGTATTATGTGATCACAGGGCAGTGGAGTTGGCTCGCAATCCTCGCCAGCCTGCCATACGCTCTCGGCACCACCATGGTCATTTTTGGCAAGCATATCGATAAGCTGGAAGCTGACCGCGCCAAAGGCATTCACACTTTGCCGGTCATTATAGGTGAGGCCGCTGCCCGCTATGTCACCCTGGGAATGATCGGGCTGCAGTACATTCTGGTCTTTTACCTGGTCATCTCGCGCGAATTCACCCCGGCGCTGGTATTTGTTGTGATGGCTGCCGATGCCCTGCCTTCCGTCTGGCAGGTATACAAGAATCCCCGACCGCAAGAGAAACCTGAGAACTACCCGGCGGATGCCTGGCCGCTCTACTATGTTGCCCTTGCCTTTGTTCATAACCGAAAGTTCGGTATGTGGTACTTTGCCAGCCTGATTCTGGATGTGGTCTTCAAATACTTTCATTTATTCGGGTGAGTTGCCCGCTAAAAGGCCAGTTGGTCATAAACCCTTATTTCAGTTAATAGATTAGTCTGTGACCGTACGGATCACGACTTTTTTTCTGAAGACATTGGTAAACAGGTCTGCTTTCTCAGAAGCCGCCTTTTCTTCTTCTGGCGCCGGGCATACCACCTTGCACCGAAGCAGAACCTCTTCCTGATCGATCAAACAACGCACTCCGCGGACACGGCACTCATGCGTCCGGTCAAGCCCGTCTGCCACCCGCAGCAGGGCAGCCAGACGGCACACCAGGGTTCGTTCAGCCAATTTCAACGCGGCGAAATGGTCATGCTTTTCTGAGGGGAGTGCCTTGCGGTGGTAGCGTGCGATCGAGCCGATGATCAGACGGGTCTTGCCGTCCAACGGCAGCAGCAGATTATCCACGATCATCTCCAGTGAACTCTTGTGATGCCCGCGCCATCCGCGGACCCAGCCAATATCGTGCAACAGCGCGGCATATTCCAGCAGATCCCGCTCCGCGTTGCCGAGCCCGTGCAGCGTTTCTAATCCATCGAATAACTGCAAAGCTAGCAGCGTCACCTGTTCGGTATGGGTCATATCGCCCATGCAGGCCTGCGCCAGAGATGTCACCGCAGCGCGGGTGCTGTTGGTTGATAACTTCCTGGTCATCTTAGCCCGAACCCTCCGTCAGTTGCATTGCCCGACACTCATCCAGGGTGACGGCCGCAGCCATCATACGGGTGTACAAGTCCGGCAGACCGGCGGCACGAATGGCATCCACCGCGATCTGCAGGTTGTATTCCACCCGGTAAAATTGCGCGTCCACCCTGCCTTTGTGAATATCGAGGATACAGTAGGATGCCCGCGGATCGTGATCGATCGTCCGCCCGACGCTGCCAGGATTGATAAATACCGTGCTTCCGCTCTGCCGGGTGAATGGTTGATGGGTATGCCCGCACAGGATGAAATTGGCTTCTGTCATCCCTGCCAGTTCTGCCAGGCGTTCTTCCGCTGTATCCAACTGGATGGGGTCATCATTCGCTGCCGGACTACCGTGGGTCAGCAGGAAACGGTGTCCTTTGAACTTCAACAACATAGCCTGGGGCAGGTCATCCATATAAGCACGGTCCTTCTTTGAAAGCTGGTTATAGCTCCAGGCAAAAGGCTGTTGATCCTCAGGGATATCCTCAAAAGGTGTGCTTTTTACCAGCGGGCGTAAATCCATCACCCGCCGGTCAATATTCCCGTGGATGCACGGGATGCCCAGCTTGCGGATTGTTTTCACCACTTCATGCGGGAAGGCATTGAACTGCACCAGGTCTCCCAGGCACCAGAACCCTTGGGTTTTCAAAGAGCGCGCATGCGCCAGAACCGCTTCCAGCGCCGGCAGGTTGGCATGGATATCACTGATGATGGCTATTTTCATTCTGCTGCTCCTTGTTGTTCTCCCGGATCACCAAAAGATATTCGGTGGGTGATCTCTGCCGGGTGATTAGCTTTGACGTGTAATTCCAACTCATCCCAGCTGGAACCTTTCGCGGGGGAATCCCACGCGGTAATAAACGCGGTGTACATACGTGCGCGGTGATTGGCTCGGTTTTCCATCCACAGTTGAATACCCGGCGGATAGCCGGCACCCGTGACCGATTGGGATTTAAGCAGCACATCCCAGGCATCACAATCATGGATGGCGCCCAGCATCTCCTGCACACCACGCACACGCTTCAACCACGGTTTAAAGCCGTTCGTTTCCAGCGGCGCAAAGATCTCCAGTGTGTATCGCAGCCTCTTGGCGGCAATGCGCATGGCATGCAGTTTTTCTATCTGCTGCGGGTCCCGCATCACGTCCGTAAAGCTAATTAATCGTCGCAGCCGGGTACGGATGGCTTGATCCGCAAGCAACCGCAGCGGTGTGGACGGCTGGTTCATTGGTTCTACTGCCAACCTTTTAAGTACTTCAGATGCTGTGGCAACCGCCGTGTTTGCTTTGAACAGGTGGATCAATGTGCGTACTTCTTCCCCGCTTTGTGACCGTTGGCGCTCCAGCGCTGTCAGCAGCTCATCCAGGCCGGCCAGGCGGGACTCCCCTTCTCGCATGAGCTGGAAGCGGCGCAAAGCCTGCATTTGGATATCCAGATCACGCGAATTGCCCAGAGCCAGCGTGACATTGCGTACCTGTTCCTGGAATTTCTGGCAGATGCCAGCGGGCAGTACCGGATCAAAATAAGCCAGAACAGCTCGCAACCGCCGTGACGCCACCCGCATGCGGTGGATGCATTCCAGGTCCGTCCCGGCAGCCGCGCCATCACTCTCAGCATGCAGGACGTTCAGTTGAGCCAGCATTAAACCAGCCCCAAAGCACTTCGCGGCAGCATCCGGCTTCATTTTCCATTTCACTCTTTGATTATTGCCGGAATAACCTAATAAATCAAGCCGTGTGGGGATGGGATGAAACCTTCGCGCTGCTGCTGCATCTAATTGAGGAGTATAAAAGTTCAGAAGCCTAGAGATGCGGGAAAAGATCAGGGCCGTGGTGCATCCCTCCGCTGCTGATGGGTTGTGACCCCTGCACGCGCTGCTTAAAATGCTTACTCGAAAAATCGAAATGCAAAGGATTGAAAAACATGAAACTTGTAACCTGGGAACAAAAGCTTGCTAAATACGATCGCCCGGTTATCGTGGAATTTTGGGCTACCTGGTGCGTGCCATGCAAAATGATGACTCCGGCACTCAATCAAGTCAAAGCAGAATACGCAGGCCGGGTAGATGTGATCAAGGTCAATGCGGATGATGAAACAGAATTGATGCGCGAACTGAAAGTATTCAGCATCCCGACCGTACTGGTCTATCAGCACGGGAAACTGGTCTCACGGCGCAGCGGCGCTCTCAATGTGGAGCAGATACGGAAACTCTTTGAAGGTGCGTTGAAAGATCAACCCGCAGGTTCCCTGGGTACCGGTGCGCGGGTGTTCCGCCTGGCGCTAGCTGTCGGGTTGGCTGGCGCGGCGTTCTTTTTGAACCACAACATCCCTCTGTACATCCTGGCCGGCATCGCGCTGTTCAGCGCGATCTATGACCGCTGTCCTATCTGGAAATTCGTGAAAGCGCGGATTAAAGGTGTGCTGGTAAAAGGCAATTAATAATAACTGCGGGCAGGTGACTGTCCGCAGTTATTTTATTTATTGCCGAGGTCTAGAACAATCCCCAGACATTGGTCTGGTATGCCTGCCAGGCGATCACTGCAGTTACGATACAGCAGCAGACCATGACAGCAGCCACGATCCCCAGGATGATCCAGATCGATTTCTTCTTATTCTTGGGTTCCGGTGTTCCAGTCACAACTTCAGGTTCGATGACGTCCATAATTTTCTCCTCCGAAATTACTTGATGAATTCATTATATATCAGAGCGGATAGTTTTCAGCCAGTCTTAGAGGGATGATCTCTGCCGGCGCTTTTATACAGGCGGATGATCACCCAGGCCGTAAACACAATGACAATGGCAGCGACCACCACGGGCAGCACTACAGAGATGACCGAAACCAGAGATGAAACCACATCTTCTGCCGTGGAGACCACTACGTTACCAGTACCGGCGGTCGCCGCGGTCACGGACGGCCGCACTACCACGGATTTAACGGCATGAACGCCGCCTGCCACCAGCAACCCGGCACCTATGGAAAGGAGCGGATGCACATCCGTCAATACTTTTGCGCTGGCCGCAAAAACAATCGCACCGGCTGCCGGGCGGATGAGGCTCTGGATGACGTCATTCGCATGATTCACAGCCGGGATCTTATCCGCAAAGAATTCGATCAGCGCCAGTAATACCAGCAGCCCGATGATCCACCAGCTGGTGAGGGCATCCCAGGGCTGCGAAAGTTTAATCAGCGGTGTGAATTTCGCCAGCAGCGCGATCACCAGCAGAGGAATATAGGCATTCAGGCCGGCGCTGGCTGAAAGCCCGAAAGCAGAAAAGATACCCATCAATAAGTCCATACGCTTCCTCCTATAAAGAAAAACCGCCCCAGGTGCCGGTCAATGCGTACCGCGCCAGATCCACCAGGCTGATCTGGGTTACGGTTGTCAGCAGGCCGACAGCCAGGGGTATCACCATGTCCCGCCAGCCTTGCGCCTGGTTATCCCGGTGGAATACCATCATATATACTACGGAATATACGAGCGTAAGTATCAAAATCACCCCGGCGGCGCTGATCCATGCCAGGCCGTAACGTAGCGGAGACCAATCGAAAAAGATCAGGCTGGCAGCGCCAAACCCGGCCGCGAGCAGTCCGGCGTACCCGCGCCAGCTGGTGAAAAGTGGGCGGGCATCATACACCGTCCAGGCGGTCTGGTGGAAGGATGGCACAAGATAAGCAGCGATGGTGATGCCCATGCCGGCCCCGGTGAGCAGCCGCAGGGTGTTGTTCGGTTCATACAGGCCGGTCAACCCGGGGAAGAGATGCAGGTAAGAGTTGGTGCCATCCACCGCAAAAGCCAGCCCCAGCAGGAGAAAGGGAATGCTGGCCTTCCAACCCGGCAGCCCGCCGCGTCGTGGATACACGATCACCTGAAAGAAGATGCCCGCGACTGCCCCCAGGTACATCCCCGAGCAGCGCGCGCACAACGGCAGCGGCCGGCCGTCCACGCTGAACGAGCGCGCCGGGATGCGGTGGCAGACCGCGTAGCCAACGGCATCCGCTTTGGCAAGCAGCCCGGTCGGCGTTTCGAACCACCAGGCGGCAATCACCACCAGGCACAGCAGCAATACTAAAACCTTGCCGGCTGGCAATTTCGTCGGTTTATATTCTTCCATGTGGGCATTATAGGTTTGCTTGCCGCGCGATGCAAGCGCCTGCCAAAGGGTACGGTACCAACACACCATCATTTTCAACCCCCAAAACTACAAGGTTTTGGTGGGTTGGATTGAGCGCAGCTAAATCCAACGAGCGCAATGCGTCGGATGCCGGGTTGTGGATGGGAACCTGATATTAATGCTTCTCTCAATCCGACGTACGCATAAGGCAGGTGCGGGGGTTGGATGGTGCGTCAGCGACGCACCTAAAGAATCATTCAACACACCTTGGGCTTCTCTCAATCCGGCTCTAGCTCATCATCGTCAGCTTCCACTGCCAAATCGTCCAGGCTCAATCTCAGCACGGTATCACCCCAGGTGCGGTGCCGATATTCCAACAACAAAGCGGTAATCTCTCCCCGCTTTGTTTTCGCGGACCAATCCACCATGTCGATGTACTTCTTCAGTGGGATGGTCACATTCCCCAACAGGAAGGTCAGCATCTCGAGGTTGTTGTCTTCTGCCAGCTTCTGGATGCTGAGCCTGGCATGTTGGATGAGGAACTGCTCGTAAACCAGCTTGTATTCCTCGCTCAGTTCATACGGGAAGCGCAGCCGGCACAGCGCGATCCGGGCTTTATCATACAGGACCTGGTCTGGTCTTTCCTCATGATCAGGATACCCTGCAAAGAAGGTGTCATATTCGCTGATGTTCCGCGCGCCGCCTGAGAGCAGCCGGGTCGCCCAGTACCCGTATGCTGAGGAGTAGTTGGTGGTTTCTCCCCCAGCATCCTCTAGTTCCCGCACATATTCATAAGGGATGTAGACCCGGCAGAGAAACAGTCCGGTTGTGTCTATGATCTGAAGGTAAACATCAGAGAAGCCATGCTCAGACCCTAATGTTGTTCCTTCCCCTTGCCAGAGAGTCACCTCCGCTACACACTCCTGGGTGAAGTTGTACCCAACGTGTTTGATTCTGGCAGGTAATTTGAGAACCACCTTTTGGCTGAACGGATCGGTAATCTTCTGGTCCAAAGAGAAGGCTCCAGACCCAATCTCCGTCACTCCCTGTGGGATCACTACCGACTGCAGGCTGCGGCAGTCACGGAAGGCATCACTCCCGATCTGCGTCACACTATCCGGGATCTCCACCGACTGCAGGCTGTGGCACCAATAGAAGGCGTTCTCCCCAATCTCCGTCACACCCTGTGGGATCACTACCGACTGCAGGCTGTGGCACCAATAGAAGGCGTTCTCCCCAATCTCCGTCACACCCTGTGGGATCACTACCGACTGCAGGCTGCTGCAGCCAGCGAAGGCATTCTCACCTATCTGCGTAACACTATCCGGGATCTCCACCGACTGCAGGTTGTCACAAAACTGAAATGCACTATCCTCTATCTCCGTCACACCCTGCGGGATCACTACCGACTGCAGGCTGGCGCAATACTTAAATGCACTATCCTCTATCTCCGTCACACCCTGCGGAATCACTACCGACTGCAGGCTGCTGCAGCCCCAGAAGGCTCCGTCCCCGATCTGCATCACCCCCTCCGGGATCACCACCGACTGCAGGTTGGCACAACCACTGAAGGTGGAATAACCTATCGCTGTCACCCCCTGCGGGATGACCACCGACTGCAGGCTTTCGCACCCTGAGAAGGCTTCACTCCCGATCTGCGTCACCCCCTCGGGTATGACCACATGAGCGTCATTTCCATTGTACTTTGTTAATATACGCTTGCCGTCTCGCTCTTCAAACCGCATGTTGTCTGCCATGGTATTCCCTCCTCCTTTATATTACCACAATCATATTCGTGGGATGCGTTCGCAACGCACCAAAATATGCATCCCCCCATTTTCGCAGATAATGGGGGGTATTAAAAGGGGGGATTGCGTCCCCGAGCACATGACGGGACAGAGTTTACCAGCCCTCGCCTATGCAGCGAAGATCTCGTCCAGTACCTCGGGGGCGAAGCGGCGCACCATCTCAGTGGTGATGCCGTTCTCGCGGCAGATGGCTTCGTACACATCCACACTCTTGCGGCGGACGCGCGCCTGCGTCTCTGTGTTCAGCCCCCACAGGCCAAAGCGTTGTGTCCAACCGCGCTCCCACTCGAAATTATCCACCAGCGACCAGTGGAAGTAGCCGCGCACCGGCCAGTTGAAGTTGACCGCGCGCCAGACCTGATGCACATGCTGCAGCAGATAACGCGGCCGCAACTCATCCGCGGCATCTTCCACGCCGTTCTCGGTGACGATGATTGGCAGCTTGAATTTCAAAGCCCACTTCAAGGCTTCGTACATCCCCGCCGGCACATTGGCAATGAAGCCAGTTGGGCTCAGGTCGGACCCTTTGGGGTAGAAATTATGGATGAATTGCGTCTGTGGCCGGGTGAGGTCGAAAGCCACCAGGTCGCGTGAATAATAATTCACGCCGATGAAGTCTTGCGTGGCAACCGCGCCTGGTACCTGCTGTTTCAGGAAAGGAGTCACGAACCGGCCGTTCATGGCAGCCACAGGGATTGAATCATTAAAAAACTGGTGCTGAATACCCGCGGCAGTCCGATCCAGCGGAGACCAGGCGCGCGCGGGTTGGAAGCTGCGGTAGTTGATGGCAAAGCCCACCCGCGCCTCAGGCTGCAGCTCGTGGATGGCGCGGTAAGCCAGGGCGTGCCCCCGGACAAGGTTCAGCATCACCTGCAGTGCGGTGGGTATGGACTGTTTTCCGGGAGGGAACATGCCGTAGACATAACCCGAAACCGCGTACACATTGGGTTCGTTGATCGTCACCCAGGTGGTGCAATATTCTTTAAGCGCGGGTATCACCTTGCGGACGTAGCGTTCGAACCATTCCGGGGCTTCCGCATTCTCCCAGCCGCCCTGCTCGGTCATCCAAAGCGGGTCGGTAAAGTGATGCAGGGTGACCATGGGTGCCAGCCCGCGATCGTACATTCCGCGGAGAATGGCGCGGTAATGGTCCAGCGCGTCCTCATCCCAGCGGTCACGGGCGGGTTGAATGCGGCTCCACTCGATCGAGAGGCGGTGGGCGTTCTGGCCGGTCTCCACAGCCCGGTCCAGGTCTTCCTTCCACCGGCCGCTCCACCAGTCACATGCCAGGCCGGCTTTCTGGCCAGCAATCACCCGGTCGGGTTCTACCTCCCAACGGGACCAGTTATTATTTTGGTTCGACCCTTCCACCTGGTGAGATGCTGTCGCGGTCCCCCACAGGAAACCCCGGGGGAAATGGTAGGATGCTGAATAGTCTGGCATGGTTCCTCCTGGTGTTTTACGGCCCGGTGGGGCCAACTAGCATGGATGAGAGCATCGCATCCACTAATTGAATGGATGGGGTGAAAGAATCCAGCGGCTGTGATTCCAGCCCCGTGCGGATCGTTTGGCTGTAGGCTTCATAATTCGCGGCGAACGCGTCGAAATCATCCGGGAAGGGATCCGGCCCTGATTGCAGAGATGGGTGTTGGATCGGTAAAACGGCCGCTACCCAGTATTTGCCATCCGCTGTCAAACCCTGGAACATATAGAACAATTCGTGGTTGTTGACCGGCATGAAAGACTGCCCGTACTGGGCGATAAACCGAATTCCCGCGCCGTTTTTGAACTCCACATAAGCTGGCAGGGCATGGAATATCCTTCCGGCATTCCAGGGTGGCAAGGATGGCACGGAGGGAGGATCTGCCGGGCGTTGCGCGAGGATCGTCTGCAATGCGGCTACCCTATCGGCGAAAGCCGGATCCAGAGCAATAAAATCCTGCACAGGGTAAATGTAAAATTGCGGCTCATGGAAGGTGTTGCTAAGCGCGTAGCCTGTCAATGGGATTTTTTCGTGCAGAGGAGCGATCTCCCAGGGAGAGACATCCGCGCCATTGCTCACGCCGGGGATCACATCTGAAAGACCGCCCGATGCCACCACTGCGGGGATGTTGATCCGCAGCCAGGAGAATGTGAAGAGCGGCCCAATCGAGGAGGTCGGTTCCACAGTAGGAGGAACAGTGGTTTCGGTAGCAACCGGAGCTGGTAACTGGGTTACAGGCTGTTGTGTCGCGGCAGGCTCCACCACCGGCTCCGCCGGGGCCACGGTCGGAGCAGAAATAACCCCGGCCGGCAGGCTGCATGCCAACGCAACCAACAGAAGCATCCCAACTATGAAGAACGATCGCTTATTCATAACTGCCTCCTTTTTAGCATCACCCCAGCCATTCAACGATCATGGCCTGTCCCTGGCCCACCCCCACGCACAGCGCGGCCAGTCCGTAGAAGGGGCGTGGACTAACCGCGGCGCGGGCAGACATCTCGTTCAGCAGGGTCGCCAGAATACGCGCACCGGAGCATCCCAACGGGTGGCCCAGCGCCACTGCTCCGCCATTTACATTGGTGATCTCATGACTTAAGCCCAACTCCTGCATACAGGCAAGGACCTGTACCGCGAAGGCTTCATTGATCTCAGCCAGGCTGATCTGCCCTAGCGACAGGCCGGCATGCGCCAGCGCCTTGCGGGCGGCTGCTACCGGCCCCATCCCCATCAGGCGCGGCTCCAGCCCGACCACCGCGGTAGAAACGATCCTTGCCAGTGGTTTTGCGCCGAATTTCTTTAAGCTGCTTTCAGACATCAATACCAAACCCGCTGCCCCGTCATTTAAACCGGAAGCATTGCCGGCTGTGACGGTGCCATCCTTTTTGAACGCGGGCTTCAAGCGCGCGAGGCTTTCCTGCGTGGTGTCACGCCGTGGACGTTCATCCCGGTCTACCAGCAAGTTATCGCCTTTCTTTCCGGCAACTTCAACCGGCAGGATCTCACGCGCGGTCTTCCCTGAATCTTGCGCTGCGATCGCCCGTTGATGGCTGGCAACTGCGAAGGCATCCTGCTGCTCACGGGAGATAGAGTATTTTTCGGCAATATTCTCTGCCGTCACCCCCATCGGGTCGGTGCCGTAACTCTCAGTCAGGCGTGGATTGGTGAAACGCCATCCCATAGCGGTATCGAAAACGGTCAGATTACCGAATGCGTATGCCTGTTCTGCTTTTCCAAATACATAAGGTGCACGTGACATGCTTTCCACCCCGCCAGCCAGGTACAAATCACCATCACCAGCGCGGATGCAGCGCGCCGCCTGCGTGATTGCTTCCAACCCGCTGGCACACAGGCGGTTGACGGTGTGCGCCGGGACTTCCACCGGCAGCCCGGCAAGCAGCGTAGACATTCGCGCTATGTTGCGGTTGTCTTCCCCCGCCTGATTAGCGCAGCCCAGCACGACTTCATCTACCTGGTACGGATCCAGATGATTGCGTTCCACCAGCACGGAAAGGACACGTGCCGCCAGGTCATCCGGCCGCACGCTCGCGAGCCCGCCACCCAGCGCGCCAATTGGCGTCCGGATGGCATCTACGATATAAGCATCAGACATACACACCTCCACATCCGTATTGTAGCATGCCTCCCGCGGAACCCTTTTACAATCCGCTGGTTCCCTTGACAACCTCATGCGACAGGGGTATATTTCCACGCCTAATAGTTCTACGTGTTACTATATTCAAGGAAGAGATGGCATGGACCATAACCACAGGGATCCTGAACAAGTAAAGGAACGCATCCAGCAGGTGCTGCGAGACCGGTTTAATATTGAAGACGCTACCGGCCTGGAATTGCTCACAGCCATGCACCGCGTGACGGTCATGAGCAACATCCTGGATACACAGGGAGATGGTGAAGAGCTGGAGCTTTCAGGCCCACGCTGGTGGCTGATGTTGCGCCTTTTCTTCGAAGAAGAGATGGACAATGATGCCGGGTTGACACCTTCCCACCTCAGCCATACCCAGCGCGTCAGCCGCAACACAATCAGCTCATTGCTGCGCGGTTTGGAAAGCCAGGAATTGATCGTACGCGTGACCGATCCTTCAGACCTGCGGATTTTCCGCATCCGTCTCTCGGACACAGGCCGTCAGTTGATCCTGCGTACCGTCCCGGCACGGATACAGGCTCTCAACCGTCTGTACGCTGTCCTCTCTCCCCGGGAGAAAGATGAATTATTACGCATTCTGCACAAACTGGATCGGGCATTGAAACAGGCAACGTGTCCACATCATCATACGGGCGGTGAAGGTACCGCCTGATCTATAACAGGAGCGTTTATGAAGTTACTGAAGTATTTAAAACCCTATTTACCCCAGATGCTGCTCGTCCTTGTACTGTTGTTCGTACAGGCGAACGCAGACCTGGCCTTACCGGATTATTTATCACGCATCGTCAATAACGGCATCCAGCAGGGCGGCATTACAAGCCCAACACCTGAAGCGATCCGTGCCAGCCAGCTGGAAAAACTTTCACTGTTCATGGCGGAGCCGGATGCGGCTCGCGTGAAGGCGAATTTCACACTGCAAAACCCGGCAACAGCCGGGGAAGAGCTGGTGAAACAATACCCGCTGTTGGCGACAGAATCCATCTACACGCTCAACGTGCTGACGATTGATGAACAAACCTGGATGGATACCACCTTCACCCGTGCCAACCTGGCGCTTGCCGGCGTAGAAAAACTTCTGGCCGACCCGGCAAAAGCCGCTACGGTTGCCGCTGGTATGGGTTTCGATCTTTCCAAAATCCCAGCGGGAACCGACCTGTTCCAGGTTCTTGGCACCCTGCCAGCAGCTCAACGTCAGGCGATGGTCACACGCATATCATCCGCTGTGGAAGGGCAGCTGGTGACACTTGGCGAAGGGATGTCAAAACAGGCTGCCATCGCCCTCGTGCGCACAGAATATGATGCCCTGGGCATGGATACCACCCGCATGCAGCAAGGATACATTTTACAGGTTGGCGGGTTGATGCTGCTCATCACCCTGCTTTCAGCTGCGTGCATGATCATCGTCAGCCTTATCTCTGCCCGCGTAGCTGCCGGTTTCGCTCGTGATACCCGTTCACGGGTCTTCTCTCGTGTCGAATCCTTCTCCAACCGTGAATTTGACCACTTCTCCACCGCATCTCTCATCACCCGCACGACCAATGACATCACCCAGGTGCAGATGGTGGTGATGATGATGCTGCGCATGGTCTTCTACGCACCCATCATGGGGGTTGGCGGAATCATCCGGGCGATCAATAAAGATTCATCCATGTGGTGGATTATTGCCGTCGCCGTTGGTATGCTGCTCAGCCTGATCGTGGTTCTCTTTACTCTGGCTCTGCCAAAATTCAAGCGGATGCAAACACTGATAGACCGGTTGAACCTGGTCATGCGCGAGAACCTCTCGGGTATGATGGTCATCCGCGCTTTCAACCGCCAGGCTTTTGAAGAAAAACGTTTTGAACAAGCCAACCAAGACCTGACCGGCAATACCCTGTTCGTCACACGGTTGATGGCCAGCATGTTCCCTGCCATGACCATCATCATGAACGGCGTATCTGTATTGATCATCTGGATCGGTAGCCACCAGGTGGCTGAAGCCAAAATGCTGGTAGGCGATATGATCGCTTTCCTTCAATACGCCATGCAGATCGTCTTCTCCTTCCTGATGATGTCAATGATGTTTATCTTCCTTCCGCGCGCTTCTGTATCCGCAGACCGTATCGCTGAAGTGATCGATATGGAACCAGAGATCAAGGACCCCGAAAAACCGGTAGCTTTTTCTGAACCTTTCAAAGGCACCGTGGAATTCCGTAATGTTTCCTTCCATTACCCCGGCGCGGATGAGAACGTCATCTGCAGCATCAATTTTACTGCCCGCCCAGGTGAGACAACTGCTATCATCGGTTCGACTGGTTCAGGCAAGTCCACCGTGGTGAACCTCATTCCCCGCTTCTATGATGTCACCGAAGGGGAGATCCTGATTAGCGGGTTGGATATCCGCAAGGTTACCCAGCACGAACTCCGCGAAAGGATTGGTTACATCCCGCAAAAGAGCGTTCTCTTCTCTGGAACTATTGCCACCAACCTGTTATATGCGGATGAGAACGCAGCAGATTCTGTCTTGCAAGAAGCCATCGAGATATCACAGGCACAGGAGTTTGTATCTACCGACCCGGAAGGGATGGAAAAAGAGATCTCACAGGGCGGAGTAAATGTCTCTGGTGGCCAGAAACAACGACTATCCATCGCCCGCGCGCTGGTAAAGCGTGCGCCGATCTATATTTTCGACGACAGTTTTTCAGCGCTGGACTTCAAAACAGATGCCGCGCTGCGGCGCGCCTTGCGCGAACGTGCGCACACCAGCCAGTCCCCGGCAACTCTGATCGTTGTTACCCAGCGCGTTTCCACCATCCGCCATGCTGAGCAGATCATCGTTCTGGATGAAGGCAACATGGTTGGACGGGGTACCCATGAAGAACTAATGAAAACCTGCGAAACCTATCGTGAGATTGCGCTTTCGCAGCTTAGCCAGGAGGAATTGGCATGATGCACGGAGGAATGTCTCAGCAATCGGGCAACAACCGCTCCAACCAGCGGCGCGGCCCCATGGGCGGCGGCCCAATGCAATTTATGAAAGGGGACAAGGCTCGCGATTTCAAAGCTACCATGCGGAACCTGGTGAAGTACCTGGGCGAATACCGCCTGGCGATCGTGATCGTCATGCTGCTTGCTGCCGCATCTACAGTTTTCGGAATCGTCGGCCCCAAGATTCTCGGTAAAGCCACGACTGCCCTCTTCGAAGGCATTATGGGCAAGATTGCCGGCACCGGGCCGGGAGTAGATTTCACCTATATTGGCAACATCCTGCTTTCGCTTGTTGGCTTATATGTCCTCTCAGCCGCTTTCGGGTATATCCAGGGCTGGGCTATGTCTGGCGTTACAGCTAAGATCACTTACCGCTTCCGCAAGGATATTGCCGCAAAGGTGAACCGCATGCCCCTGGGGTACTTCGATGGCACCAATCACGGAGAGGTGCTCTCCCGCGTCACCAATGATGTGGATACGATCAGCCAGACGATGAATCAGAGTCTTTCGCAGATTATTACCTCTGTGGTCAGCGTGATCGGCACCCTGGTGATGATGCTCACAATCAGTTGGCAGATGACTCTGGCTGCCCTGGTGGTCATCCCCCTATCGATGATCCTCACGATGGGAGTCATCGGTAAATCGCAAAAGTACTTCAAAGACCAGCAGGATTACCTCGGACACCTGAACGGACACATTGAAGAAATGTATGGCGGCCATATCGTCATGAAAGCCTTCAACGGAGAAGCCAAGAGTGTGCAGAAGTTCGATCAATACAACGGCATTCTTTTCAAAACTGCCTGGAAATCTCAGTTTCTTTCCGGCTTGATCATGCCAATGATGAACTTCATCGGCAACGTGGGTTACGTGGCAGTCACCGTACTTGGCGGGTACCTCGCCATCCGCAAACTGGTCACCGTTGGTGATATTCAAGCTTTCATTCAATATGTGCGCGGGTTTATGCAGCCCATATCACAGATTGCCAATATATCAAATGTACTTCAGCAGACAGCCGCAGCCGCAGAACGTGTGTTTGAATTCCTGTCCGAAGCGGAAGAAAGCCCCGATGTTGCCAACCCGTACATTCCGGCGCAGGTTCCCGGCAGCGTGGAATTCCGCAGCGTGGAGTTTGGCTATAACCCCGAAAAGACCATCATCCGCAACTTCTCAGAAAAAGTGGCTCCCGGGCAGAAAATCGCCATCGTTGGCCCCACCGGGGCTGGTAAGACCACAATGGTCAAACTGCTGATGCGCTTCTATGATGTGAACCAAGGTGCGATCCTTGTGGACGGCCACGACATCCGTGAATATTCCCGGGGTGACCTGCGCTGCATGTTTGGTATGGTTCTTCAAGATACCTGGTTATTCAATGGAAACATCATGGATAACATCCGCTACGGACGACCGGATGCCAGCGACGATGAGGTCTACGCAGCCGCACGCGCAGCCCATGTGGATCATTTCGTCCACACGCTCCCTGAGGGATATCACACCATCCTGAATGAGGAAGCCAGTAACATCTCGCAGGGACAGAAGCAGTTGATCACCATTGCGCGTGCGATCCTGACCGATCCCAATATCCTCATCCTGGACGAGGCGACTTCGTCTGTAGATACCCGTACCGAAGTGCTCATCCAGAAAGCAATGATCAACCTGATGAAAGGCCGAACTTCCTTCATCATTGCCCACCGCCTGAGTACGATCCGCGATGCCGACCTCATCCTGGTGATGCGCGACGGAGATATCGTAGAACAGGGCAGCCAACAGGAACTGATCGCTAAAAAAGGCTTCTACGCCGAGCTATATAACAGCCAGTTCGAACGCGCTGCCGAAGCATAGACTCACCAGCCCTCCCGAAAACGGGAGGGCTTTTTTATCCCCTCTACTATTCTGGCGGGGTGTAAAATAGAACCATGAACGAGATCGTCATTAGTTCACTGGTCAAAGCCTACCCGCATCAGAAAAGCAGCTCTCCGGCACTGGATGGCCTGCAGCTTTCCATAGAAGCTGGCTGCTTGTTCGGTTTGGTTGGCCCGGATGGCGCAGGAAAAACGACACTGATGCGCGTACTGGCCACCGTGCTGCTGCCCACATCAGGGACTGCCTCGATCTTCGGAGCAGATGTCCGGCATGACCCGGAAACTATCCGCAGGACCACCGGCTATATGCCACAAAATTTCTCACTCTACCCTGACCTTTCGGTTGAGGAGAACCTGCGCTTTTTCGCAGAAATGCAAGGGGTGAGCACCACTGAGCAGAACCAGCGTATCCCCCGCCTGTTGGATTTTGCCCGCCTGCAGGAATTTCGCAATCGCCGCAGTGAGCACCTTTCCGGTGGGATGCGCAAGAAACTTGCCCTGGCCTGTGCCCTGATACACAACCCCAGCCTGCTTTTGCTGGATGAACCAACTACCGGCGTTGACCCCGTCTCCCGCCGGGAACTCTGGCACCTGCTGACCGAAGTGATTGGCCGCGGTGTGACCGTGGTCGTTTCCACGCCATATATGGATGAAGCCGAACGTTGTCACATGGTTGGCATGCTCTACCAGGGGCACCTGCTGGCACAGGCAACCCCGCAGGAGCTGATCGCCTCCTTCCCCTATCAGCTGGTGGAGATCCGTACTGAGCCGGCTGCCAGCGCGCGCCAGGCTCTGGAACAGCTGCCCGATCTCATCTCCTGGCGCATGGTCGGTGACCGCCTGCGCCTGGCGATCCCGGATGCACCTCTGGCGCTCAGCCAGCTGAGATCGATCCTTTCTTCGCTCAGCGCAGAGTCTCTGCTGCTCCGTCAGGCAAGGCCGTCTATGGAAGATGTTTTTATTCACCTCTCCGCGGAAGGTAGAGCATCATGACCTACCCGATCCAGGCTTCCGGACCGGCCGTCACAGCTCAAGATCTTACCCGCCGCTTCGGGCATTTTACCGCAGTGGATGGAGTCTGCTTCAACATTCAACGCGGTGAGATCTTCGGCCTTCTCGGCCCCAACGGTGCCGGAAAAACCACTACCATCCGCATGCTGTGTGGAATTTTACTGCCATCTGCAGGCAGCGCTACCGTCCTGGGTGTGGATGTCGCATCCCACCCTGAAGAGGTCAAACAGCAGATCGGGTATATGTCGCAGAAATTTGCTCTGTACGATGATCTGACAGTGCGGGAAAACCTGGATTTCTACGCCCGTATCTACTCCGTCCAACGGGAAACCCGAAAAGAACGGTTGGATGTGCTGATCGACATGGCGGGGCTGACAGGCCACGACCGGCAGTTGACTGCCAACCTTTCAGGCGCATGGCGGCAACGGTTGGCATTAGCTTGCGCCATCGTTCACCAGCCGGCTATGCTCTTCCTGGATGAACCGACAGCAGGTGTGGATCCCGTTTCACGCCGCGAGTTCTGGGACCTAATATATGAAATGGCATCTGGTGGAGTGACCGTGTTGGCAACGACGCATTATATGGATGAAGCGGAGTACTGCCATCGGGTGGGGATGATGTACGAATCCCGCCTGATTGCGCTGGATTCCCCGGACGCGCTGAAGGCCGGCATGGGTGGTGTTTTACTGGAGGTGGAATGCTCCGATCCTGCCCACGCAGAAGGATTGCTGGCGGGAGTACAAGGCATTTCCAGCGTGAATCAGCACGGATTGCTGTTGCATGCATCGGCAGCAGATGCCGGTATGGCAGCGAGCATCCGGCGGACATTAAAGTCATCGGGGATTTCTGTTCAGCGGGTGGAAGAAGTGATCCCATCCCTGGAGGATGCATTTGTGACCATGGTCCATCGGGAACACACCCGTGGATAGTTTCGGAGGTTAGAGAGATGAAAAGACTTCTATTTTTCCTGCCATTAATCACCCTTTTCCTTTCCGGATGCGGTACTACCACCAACCAGGCTGGCACATTAACTGCCTCGGGCACGATCTCCGCCCGTGAAGTGAATATTGCTTCTGAGCTTTCCGGCCGGGTGGCAGAGGTTCTGGTGGATGAATCTCAGCCGGTGAAAGCCGGCGATGTGCTGATCCAGTTGGATACAAGCCTGTTGCAAGCTCAGCTCAACTCCGCTGATGCCGCGATTGTACTGGCTGAAGCCAACCTGGGTATAGCCCGTGCCGCCCGTGACACAGCCGCCACTCAATTCGATCTGGCTGAAAGCGCTGCCCACCTGGCTGATACCCCATCGCGAACGGCTATCTGGAAGAGATCGCAGATCTCGGAAGTGGATACGCCCGGCTGGTACTTCGACAAGCCCGAACGCCTGACTGCTGCCCGCACTTTGCGAGATTCGACCAATGAGTCACTGGTGCAAGCCCAGGCTGACCTACAAACATTGATCTCCGGCATGGGCATCCCTGGCCTGGCGGATGTAGAAACACGGCTAGCTCAGGCTGAGATCCACTGCGCTTCAGCCAAAGCGATGCGCGACCTGGCCAATCAGGCTGCGAACAGCTCAGAATTACGGGATGTCGCCCAGGATGCCTATGATACCGCCTGTGGTGATCTGGATGATATTCAGCAGGAAATGGATGATCTGTTGACAGATGACCAGGCATCAGATCTGCTCAATGCCCGGGCAAAAGTTGCCCTGGCACGTCAGACTTCGGATGATGCCCGTTTGAGGTACGAAACAATGCTGAGCGGAGATGATTCCTTACAATTGAGCACTGCCCGCGCTGCCCTTTCACAGGCTGAAGCTGTCATTACCCAGGCTGAAGCTGGTGTAACCCAGGCAAAAGCCGCCAGAGATGTACTGCAGGTTCAGCTGGATAAAACTGCCATCACCGCGCCGGTGGATGGAATACTACTCACACGCTCTATTGAAACCGGTGAAATGGCCACCCCCGGCCAGACCCTGATGGTTTTGGGGCAGCTGGATATTCTGCAACTGACAGTGTATGTACCTGAAGACCGCTACGGCGAAGTATCGCTAGGACAGCAGGTGGAAATCAGCGTAGATTCTTTCCCGGGTGAAGTCTTTACCGGCACTGTAGTACGCATCGCGGACCAGGCAGAGTTCACGCCCCGCAATGTGCAGACTGCAGATGGCCGCCGCACGACCGTGTTTGCGATTGAGATCAGCCTGCCCAACACCGAACTAAAGTTGAAACCGGGCATGCCGGCAGATGTAGTTTTCGCCACCGTGGAATAAGATGGGCAACAAGCTAGTTCCCAAAGTCATTCTGGAAGGCACGCGCCTGACGCACAAGACGGACCTGGCTTTTGCTTTGAATTCCCATCCGCGCATCGTGGGGCCGCGGAAATATGAGTACCATTCCCCTCTTATCTCCGCGGAATGGTGCGGTTTCACCAACTTCCCCTGGGGACGCGGACCGATCAATTTCAACTCAGAAGAGGAAACCCAGGCTATGGAAACCTATGCAACCTGGGCGCGCCTGTTCGAGCTCCAAAGGTATTACTCCTGGATCGTGGACCGTTTCCATATTTCCACGCGCGCCTGGCAACTTACCAACCGCGGCGTGGATCTGGACTTCTCCTGGCTGGAAGATCGCCTGTTGCCCCTCGGTTTCAGGCTGGTGCTTGTGACCCGTTCCCCGGATTCCTTTGAAAAAGCCCGTGAAAAACGACTGCTGGTATCTGGAAATCCCTCACAGTATGATGATCTACTCCCATTTATAAAGGAGCAGGAACTCATGCGCAGACTGGCGGCCGAATCACACCTGCCGCTGCTTGAATTGGATATCTCGGATGACGATGTGCCAGCGGCCGCGGAACGGATTGCGGACTGGCTGGAAGCAACCGGCGGCCTTTACCTGCCTTGAGCCGATAAAACCTAAGGCGGCGGCAGCGTTGCGGTTTCTGTTGGAGTTTCGGTTGGTGTTTGCGTTGGGGTCGCCGTTGCTGTTTCGGTCTCAGTAGCAGTTGCTGTCGCCGTAGCCGTGGGAGACGCCGTTGCAGTAGCCGTTGCCGTAGCCGTTGCGGTTGCTGTGGAGGTGGCCGTTGGCGTGCGCGTGGCTGTGGCGGTTGGGGTACGGGTGGCAGTGGTGGTCGCGGTAGGTGTGGGGATGACAACAATATTCACCCACACGATATCACCGAACAGATTGCCGTTCCCGTCTGCCATCTGCCAGTAGCCGTAATACTTACCAGTAGCCAACGGCGCAATCAATTCAGTGGTCAGATGCGCGTGGCTGCCCGGCAGCACATTGCTTAGCACATCCACCGGGTCTCCACCCATGCGCTTTCCATAGATGAATTTCAACTCAAAATACGGCTGCCATTTACAGGTACCGTTGTTATACATCACCCAGGTTTTGTCAAAAACCTCTCCGGGATAGAAGGTGGTACCATCCACAACAGTTTCGCCGATGATGGCGGCATCATAGATACATGCCGGCGCGCTGGTTGCGCTTGGCAGCCTGGTGCTGGAAGGTAACGGCGTGAAAGATGGTAAAGGTGTGGAAGACGGCAGCGGCGTAGCGCTGGGCAGGGGTGTAGCCGTCGGCAGCGGGGTCGAAGAAGGTACGGCTGTTTCGCCAACCACAGGGGGGAGTGTTGCCGGAGCAGCTAAAGAAGGTTGCGGAGGGGCCGGCAGTGTTGCCTGCGGATGTTGTGCCACATAGGTAAGAGCAGCCTGTGTATAGATCTGCTGCTTGAGAGCATCCGGGATTACCGGGGTTGGCGTCCCGCAGCCGGACAGCAGGATGGCTGCGATCATCAGTACCAGAAAACCACGCATCTTCATAGCGTTCTCCTGTTTCATTTCTATTATAACGCCGGGAAGCCTGGATTTGTTCCGAAGTTTGACCTACATCGTATAACTGTGCCTCCTCTGCATGTCGCAGTCGGTTCGATCACGCATGTTATAATCCCGCCATGGCCAATTCCCCCACCCGCGACCGCGTCAACCCCGAAAAGATCGATACCACCCCCTTGCGGCGTCCTGATTGGATCAAAGTACGCCCTCCATCCGGTGAGACCAGTGAGTGGTTAAATCAGCTGATGCGGCAGAAAGCTCTGCACACGGTCTGTGAAGAAGCCGGCTGCCCGAACATGGGTGAATGCTGGGGCAGCGGTACCGCTACTTTCCTCATGCTGGGCAGTGTCTGCACACGGTCCTGCGGTTTTTGCGATGTGCGGCATGGTAAACCCGAAGGTTTGGACTGGCAGGAACCGGAACGTGTAGCCCAGGCGGTGAAAGCAATGAGGTTGAAGCATGCCGTCATCACCAGTGTCAACCGGGATGAACGAATGGATGGTGGCGCACCGATCTTCGCCATGGTCATTCGGCGTATCCGCCAGCTGCTGCCCGGATGTTCGGTGGAAGTGCTGATCCCGGACTTCAAAGCTAACCTCGAAGCGCTGGCTATCGTTATGGCTGCCCGGCCGGAGATACTCAATCACAATATCGAGACCGTGCCGCGTCTCTTTAAAGCAGTTCAGCCGCAGGACCATTACGAGTGGTCACGCGATGTGCTGGTGAATGCCAAGAAATTGGACCCTGATGTGCTGACAAAAAGCGGTGTGATGCTGGGGCTGGGGGAAGAGATTGAAGAAGTGCGCCAGGTGATGAGAGACCTGCATGACTGGGGCGTAGATATCCTGACGCTTGGGCAGTACCTGCAGCCCAGCCGGCGGCATTTGCCCATCAATAGGTACTACACTCTGGAGGAATTCGCGGAGCTGAAAGAGTTCGGGTTATCCATCGGTTTCCGCTGGGTCGAAAGTGCTCCGCTGGTGCGTTCCTCCTACCACGCTGTAGAGCAGGTACGCGCGCTTAGCCGCGTACACGCTGATCTTTACAACCCCCGGTAAAGTACACGTCCTGGCTTACTTCATCATCACGTGCCTAAGGCAGCGTACTTCCGACAGGGCACTCTCCCGGTTCCAATGACCGCGGATCTTCCCGGGTTGCAAAAGCAGCAACTCTGCCAAAGGCAGAATAACCATAAGCTGCCGCGGCATAATCATCCTCAGGAAGTGATGCGGGGATGAGAAATGGCGCTGCCCGGCGGAAAAGGTGGCTTTTAATCAGGAAATCAACATCACAGGCAATCTGGATAGCACCTTCCTTGAGGCTTCTGCCTGCTGCCCGCACAGCCTGTAACTCCACCCTGTCAAAAGAGAACCTGACATCCGCCAGATAGATCAGCTCCCCTGTCCAACTGCGGCTGAAATAAAGCCGCTCTGCGATCAGGTAGATATCCCATTTTTCTTCCATGCGAGTTGCTTTGAAGAGCGCCCCTTCCGCAGAATTGCCATTATATGGGTATGAAAGTTCGCAAGGGACAAGGATATCCGCTTTTGGCAGTAGATCCACTACATGTCCGCCTGTAGAGGCACGCAGGGCAGTAAACCGCTCCAATACCAGCGGATCGACTGGTGCGGCTGTCATTTGGGCGGAGAAGGAACGCACATCCAGGCAGCGGAAAGGAAAGGGGCAAGTTGGAGGTTCCAACCATTTCAGATCGGGCAGATGCGGCAATTGTATATCAGGGTTCATATTCAGAGTATATCATTCGATCTTCGGCTTGTTGATCAATCTGACCCACCTTATGGTTGCGAACCCCAGTATCAGCCCGCCACCTAACAGGCCGCATGCCAACAATGCCGGCAGCCAACCAGATGGGGTATTCTGCGTTTGAGCTGCAACTGTCGGCTGTGCTGCCTGTGTCTGAAGAATGCTTGCACGTACCGCATCCAGAGTGGCAGTAGCATTCGCTGTTGGTGCGGTAGTGGCAGTCGGTATTAGAGTAGCTGTTGTTGTGGCAGTTGCGGTAAAGCTCATCCCTCCGGCCGGGAAATTCGTTGCGGTTGGTTTGGCTTTTGCGGCTGCGTATTGCAGTGCTTTATCCATTTGGATCAAACCAAAACCGTACTCAGCATCCCAACCCGGGGTACCCAGATCCAACGCGGAAGATTCCATTGCGACTTCCACCAGATAAGGCGTGGTAGCGCCGGCTTTACCCCATAATACTGCCGCCAGCCCGCTGACAAAAGGTGCGGCCATGCTGGTACCTGTCCTGTATCCATAACCACCTCCGGTGGTGGAAGAAAAGATCTCATCTCCCGGCGCCACCAGGTCCAGCCCGGAACCATAGTTGGACCCAGACCAGCGCTGGTTGAGCGAGTTGGTAGCACCAACAGAGACTGTTACTCCGTAAGCAGCCGGATAACGCAATGTACCGGAAGCGTCATTGCCGGATGCTGCTACCACCAGACATCCCCGTTCTACCGCGTACATCACCGCGGATTCAAGTACATCGCCCGGGTTCTTTCCACCCAGGGACAGGTTGATGATCTGCGCGCCGTTATCCACAGCATAGACGATGCCGGCAGCCACGACAGAATAACTGCCGACGCCGTATGCGTCCAACACGCGGACAGGCATGATCTGCGCTCCCCAGGAGACCCCCGCGACTCCCTGCGTGTTATTAGTGACAGCCGCAGCAATACCCGCCACATTCGTGCCGTGGCCGTAGACATCCTGCGGGGTCGTGTCGTTTTCCACAAAATCATACCCTGCCAGTACTTTGGGTGCCAGGTCGGAATGTGTAAAATCCACGCCAGAATCTACCACTGCGATGGTGACATACTCCGCCCCGGTTTCCATTTGCCACCCCTGCGGAGCGCGGATATTGACCAATCCGTATTGCGTTGAAAAGGAAGGGTCATCCGGGTAAACATCCAACGCAAACACCGGTTCATCGTATTGAACGAATGTGACGCCGGGATCCTCCGCGAGCTTCCGGATCTGATCTTCGGCTTCTGCAGCAGAGACATCCAGTACCATCACGCCCAACTTCTCCAACTGCTCCGCGACCGGGTCGTGCCGGCGATTCGCACCATGCGGTGCGGATAATGCGCTAGACTTTCCGGGGTGTACCCCAACTAGCAGACGGACTGTACCCTCGCCGGCAGGGGCGGAGTATATCCCCTGTGTACTTGCGGGAACAAGCATCACAAATCCGCTGGTGATCAACCAGATGATCAAGAAGCCGATATTCTTGATGCGTTTGTTCATGGTTCTATTTTGCCACAGTTTTGATGCAGGTAATGACCGAATTAAATTGGATCATTTTTATCCAGACAGGTTTTATTGTATAATGTTTCCATTATTGATTGACAAACCTATGCCTAATCTATCGGAGCTATCCACAGATTCCCGTTACACCATCAAAACTGTCACCACTCAGACAGGCATCCGCGCTGTCACCATCCGCGCCTGGGAAAACCGCTACAACCTGCTGTCTCCGCTGCGTTCAAACAACCGCTACCGGTTGTATTCCGACCGGGACGTTGCCACCCTGCGCTGGGTGAAAAGCCAGGTGGACCAGGGAATGGCTATTTCTGCGGTTGTTCGTGATTTAAACAACATGCTGAATCGCGGCGAGTACCCTGAAGTACTGCCCGCCATTACACCACGCAACCGCAGCTACGTACCGGTTCCACCTGAAACCATGGCCAGCCAACTTCACCAGGCTTTGATCGCGAATGATGAAAACGCAGCCGGTGAAGTATTAAAGCAAGCCAGCGCAATGTACGATCTGACCACTGTCTGCATGGAGGTGATCGGCGGAGCACTGGTGACGATCGGCGAAGCCTGGCACCGCGGTGATATTCGCGGAACGACACAGCATAATGCCAGCCGCCTGCTGCAGGCTCGCCTGGTGACCCTGCTGCAGGCTTTCCCCAGCCGCCGGGCTGCTCCGCTCATCCTAACTGCCTGCGCACCGGACGAAATGCACGAAAGCGCGCTGCTGATGCTTTCTGTGCTGCTCAGCCACGATGGCTACCGGGTGGAATACCTGGGCACTGACCTGGCACTGGATGACATTGTGGATTATTCGCGTCAGGAAAAACCCGCCATGGTCTGCATGAGCGCCACCACCGAAGAGAGCGCATTAGCCCTGGCACGAATGAACGAAAAACTGGCCAAAATAAAGCCGCGCGTCTTGTTCGGTTATGGCGGACTGATCTTTAACTTGAAACCGGCATTACGCGACAAAGTCCCTGGCGAGTACCTCGGTGATAGCATCATCGCCGGGGCTGCACGTGTCAACCAGCTGTTGGGGTAATCCACCCGTCAGCACAGTTTAAGGGGAGGTGATATGCGGTCAACCATACTTCTTTTACTCTTCACACTTTTTTATCCCCATCCTGCGGGGACCTTGCTCACCGTGGATGTCCGCCATGATCAGGCTATCATCAACTTTCCTGAGAGCGTCACTTTCTCAGCCGAGTTGACATCTGCCTCTGTGATTGATAGTGTCAGGCTCATTTACGGCTCCACCCAGGATACTTGCGGCCAGGTGGAAGCGCTCGCTTTCCCTGATTTCACACCTGGCACGAAGGTAAAGCCAACCTGGACCTGGGAGATGCGCAAGAGTGGTGGTGAACCACCCGGGGCAGACCTGTGGTGGCAGTGGGAAGTAAGCGATGCAGCTGGCCACACCACCCGCACACCAAAACAGCACGCACTCTGGCTGGATACCAGCCATAACTGGAAGGTCACTGAAGAAGGTAAGGTGCGCATCCACACCTATGCCGGCGGGAGCGATTTTGCTGCCACCCTGCGAACGGCTGGTGTGTCTGCGCTGAACCGGCTGGCTAAAGATACCGGCATCACACCAGCTGACCCAATAGACCTCTACATCTACGCCTCTCTGACAGACATGCGCGATGCTGTCCTTTACGAACCCGGTTGGACCGGAGGTATTGCTTTCCCTGAAAACAATATCGTGATCATCGGTATCGATAGCGACAGCCTGGAATGGGGAAAACGTACTGTGGCGCACGAGCTGACGCATGTGCTGGTGGGAGACTTCACATTCTCCTGTTTGGGTGATATACCCACCTGGCTGGTGGAAGGGCTAGCCATGTATGGCGAAGGCGGGCTCGATTCCATGGAGCAGGAGGCTTTCGACCAGAACGTCAGCCAGGATACCCTGCTGACATTCCAGGTGCTTTCAGGAGGCTTTTCAGAGGATCCGGATAAAGCTGACCTTTCATACAGCCAAAGCTACAAAATGGTGGAATACCTGATCTCACAATTTGGAAAGCAAAAACTGCTGGACCTGCTAGTTGCCTTACGTTCCGGTGGAGAATTGAATGCATCCTTCCTGTCTGTATATGATATGGACCTGCAAGGATTCGAGAGCCGCTTCCGATCCCAATTGGGGTTACCCGCGGGCGATGCAGGAGTTCAATCAGCCACAAGTACCCCAACTGTTGTACCTACCATCCAACCCGTGTCCGGTTTCCAACCGGCTGCCACCCTCGTCCCTTCCGAATACAACACTGCTGCCGATAACCGCCAACCGGGGGCAATTACGCCTACGCCAGCTCAGGCGGGATGGCTGTCCTCCCCTGAATTGAAGACTGCGCTGGGTATCGCAGCAACCTGTGCCTGCGCCAGCTTCATGATCGTGATCATACTCGTCCTGATATTCATGCGCAAGAAACGCAAGAATACCAGTGTTGGACAGGGAGGTGCACAATGAAAAAGCTGCTGACGATCTCAATTCCGCTAGCCCTGGCACTGGCACTGCTCTTCAGCACACCGTCTGTTCAAAACGGAGCAGCAGCCACACAGGCACCTACGTCTTATCCACCTTTTCCGACGGCGACTGCTTACGCACCGGAAACTCCATCCAGTGATAGTTTCGTCGACGAGATCTCCGGATTCAGCATCACGACCCCGGCACGAGTCACCGCCACGGTTACGGAAGGCAGCGGAAACTTGCAGGAATATGAATTCGGCAATACCGAATTATTTGGCTTCCTCTTTACCGTCCCCGTCAACCCCGCCGGATTGGAGGCCAGTGGTAAAGATGCACGCGATGGACAGATCATCGGGCTGGAAGATATAAAATATCTGGCCGATGAGCAGATCACCACCCGCAGCGGCTTACCTGCCTGGTACAGCCGTTTTACCGGGTATGTTACAGATTACGATTACACCATCGAAGTACGTGCTTATACTTTCATCGTCAATCAACAGGGGATCTGCCTGATGATCTATTCGCTGCCGGAAAATTTTTCGGGGTGGGAGAATATCATCACGCAAATGCTTGACTCAGTTGAAACCTCCACCCCGCAGGTACTCGGTTTTCCGCGCAGCCAGGTACTGATCCTGGAGGGGGGTGAGAGCCAGAACCCGCGTGAGAATGACCCGGCTACGACCCACTCTGCCGGGGATACGCTGGTGTTCAACGGCCTGGTGACCTTCGGCCCCAACGGCAGCCTGGCACCTGACCTGGCGGATGATTGGGAGTTGAGCGCTGACGGGCTGGTATATACCTTCCATCTCCGCCCAACCGCATCCTTCCATAACGGCCGCCCGCTGACTGCCGCGGATATAGTCTATTCCTGGGAACGTGCAGCGGACCCTGCGCTTAATTCGGATACGGTGTTGACTTATCTGGGTGACATCGTGGGCGTGAAAGAGATGCATGCAGGTGAGGCGGCGCACATTAGCGGGTTGGAACAAGTGGATGAACATACACTGCGTGTGACCATCGATGCCCCCAAAGCTTACTTCCTGCAGAAGCTTACCTATCCAACCGCCTTCGTGGTAGACCGTGAGAATATTGCTCAGGGGGAAGATTGGTACCGCACGCCCAATGGCGCAGGTCCATACCGCCTGGTACGCTGGGAACCGATGGTAAAGCAGGTTTATCAACGCTATGCAGGGTATACCGGCTGGATGCCGGCCATCCCCAACATTGTGGTGACCCTGTATACCGGCGAAGGCATCCGGCTTTATGAATCCGGTTCGATCGATCTGACCGGCATTGGCAGTTACAATCTTGGCCGGGTGACAGACCCTGCTGACCCTCTGAACGCGGAATTACATGCAAGTGTTTCTCTATGCACCTATTACATCCAGTTTGACACGACACGCCCCCCGTTCGATGATCCACTGGTTAGAAAAGCCTTCAGCCTGGCCATTGACCGGCAGAAGTTGGTGGAAGTGGTCATGCGAAATGCTGCTCTGTCTGCGAAGGGGATTTATCCACCTGCCATTCCCGGCTACAGCCTGTCCCTGCAGGGGCAGCAGTACGACCCCGAGGCGGCAAAAGAGATGTTGGCCTCTTCCAGTTACGGCTCAGCGAAGAAGCTGCCACCGATCATCTATACTGACAGCGGATACGGTAGCGCGGCGAACGCGGATGCTGCCGCCATGCTGCAGATGTGGCAGCAGAACCTGGGAGTAACGGTGACCGTCCAGAATATGGACCCGGAAATTGCCACGGATGAGATCAGTGCCGGACATCACGGCCAGCTGGTGAGCGGCGGCTGGTGTGCCGACTACCCCGACCCCGAGAATTTTACAGATGTCCTTTTTCACTCGGATGCAGGGATGAACTACGGCGGATACAGCAACCCCGAATTCGACAGGTTGGTAGAAGCAGCCCGTGTGGAAACCGATGTGACTGCCCGGATGGAGTTGTACGCTCAAGCTGAACAATTCCTCGTGGATGATTCCGCTGCCATCTTCCTGATGCACCCATTGGATCTGACACTGGTGAAACCTTATGTGTTGGGTTACGCCAATAATCCGCTCAGCACATTCCCACAACTGCGGTACCTGGCTTTAGATCAAACTTATTGGAAATAAGTACAAGCCCCGGAAGTACCGGGGCTTGTTATTCTTTACTTATCAGGACGTATTAGAGGAGGTATTCAAAGGAGAAATCACCCGGGCGTTCTTCCCAACCCAGGCGCTTGTAGAACTCACGGTGATAGGACTCCCGCTTGGCGATGTTCACCAGGCGCAGCCGGCAGCAGCCGCGTTCGCGAGCTTCCACCTTGATCGATTCCAACAGCAGCGTACCCACACCATGCCCGCGGTCAGCTTCCAGGATATACAGCTCAGAGATGAAACCTTCGGGGCCGGGCAGGTAGCCGTACGAGATCCAATGGACACTGGCATAGCCCATCACCCGCTCATCATCGCCTTCAGCCACATAGACAGATTGGCATTTTTCATTTTGGGCGGCTTTGACGATCGCTTCGATGCGGACCAGAGTGGCAGCTTCTTTTTCCGCCTTGATCGTGTCGAACCAGCCTAGTTCCCGCAGAATGGTCGAAATCCCCGGCACATCCGCGATGGAAGCATTGCGAACCATGATATCCATGACTTCCTCCTGCAACTTTCTCTCTATAAATTATATATAGATTTAAAGATTCTGCATGCAATTGAAGATGGACAGCGGACTAGTATAATGAACGTAGAATTCTTTTACTACCATTGGAGGTTGTATGTCAAAATACGAGAATCATGCGGAACAAAACCGATTTTACCGGGCAGTTCCGTGGATCTTGGGCATTTTGGTTGGAATGCTGCTTAGCATCGGATTGATCGCAACCGGTGTCGTCATCGCTCCGCGTGTCAACCAATACATAGCTTCTTCGAATACAACGGATGGGACAGTGGATGCAGCAGTACAAATCCCCGGGCAAGCGCCGGCTGTAGTGCAGCCGGCTGCAGCAGTCACAGGGAAAGGCCAGATATCCGAACTGATCTTTCCGTTGATCTTGGAACGTCCGAACGAACAAGGCAATACGATGGGGTATGATGATGCTCCCGTACTGGTGGAAGCGATATCCAACTTCCAGTGCATTCACTGCACTACTTTCACCGTGGGAGATGTTCTGGGTACTGCAGGAAACAAAGTGACAGAGACCGATATCTTTACTGATTATATAGCCACCGGGAAAGTGAAATTCCGCTACATTACTTATTCCTGGTCTCCTGAAGAGCAATTCGCTCCAGAGGAGGGGGCATACTGCGCCGGTGATCAAAACAAGTTCTTTGAGTATCGCGACATGGTATTTTTGAACAAGGATAATGCGAAGATCGGCGGGTTAAATAAGGATAACCTGGTGCTGTTTGCGGAAGCCCTGAACCTGGATATGACCGCATTCAATGACTGTTTCAATTCCCACAAGTATTTCTACAAGGTGGATGAAGATATGACCTATGCCAGGAATGCCGGCCTGACCGGAACACCATCCTTTATCGTCAACGGCCAGCTCTTCGCGGGCTCCGGCCAGTTGATCAGCAGTATCGAAAGTGAGCTTTCGAAGTAACTCTCTCCCTTTGTCCTCTAGAGGTAGAAACAGGGTAAGATACCTTTCAAGAATAACAGAAAACTCCCACCCTTTCGGGTGGGAGTTTTCTTATATGAATGTTCTTTACGATCAGTTACTCGGCATGGTGGGTAGGATCACCAGCACCGGTTTACTACTGTCGGTGTGGCTGTCGTTACCCAGCTGACCCCAGGTGTTGTCACCCCAGCACATGGCATTGCCATCCGGCAGCAGCGAGCAGCTGTGATGTGCGCCTACACCCAGCGCGGTGATCGGATCAAGACCAATCACCTTCACGCCACCGGTGCTGTTTGTGGATTTACCGTTACCCAGCTCACCATTGGAGTTTGCACCCCAGCAGTAGACTTCCTGGTTCAGGTCGATGGCGCAGGCATTCGCCTGGCCGGTGCCAACAAAGATGGCATCCACGATATCAGCTACTTCCACCGGGGTATTATCCAGACCCCAGCAGTTCACCTTGCCGTCCAGCCCGGCTGCGCATCCGCCAATCGTGAAGCGGTTGCCGGAGATATTGAGGATATTGCTTAACCCTTCAATACCGAAAGACTGCTTATTCTTCCACAGGGATACCAGACCGCCATTCTCACCGACCAGGTCGTTCTGGCCGCCCGAGATCTGGGTTGGCAGTGTGGAGAAGTCCGCGGCTACAGCTTTCTTCTGGCTGGTGAGAGTGCCGTCATTCAACTGACCGGACATATTCTTTCCCCAGCACCAGATGCTGCCGTCTTCAATGTTCGCACAGTTGAAGTGCTCACCGGCAGTGATATCTGTAGCCAGGCCGGGCAATCCCTGAACCTGGACAGGTACATTGCTGTTCATTGTATTGGCATCGCCGAGCTGGCCGTAGACATTGCTACCCCAGCACCAGATGGTGCCATCGATCTTCAAAGCACAGTTGTGGTTGGCGCCAACGCTCAGGCGAAGGACGCTATCCAATCCCTCTACGAACACGGGGATCGCGCTGTCAATGAAAGTTGCATTCCCTAACTGGCCAGAGGTGTTCAAGCCCCAGCAGATCACCAGTCCATCAGCGGTCGTCATGCAGCTGTGGCCAATGCCACTGCCGATCAACGATCCACCGGTTACCGGGATGAGCAGAGGAGCCGCTCCACCACCACCGCCGCCGCCACCACCTTCGCAGGCATCACCAAGGCCATTGCCGTTGGTATCTGCCTGGTCAGGGTTGTAATCCAGCGGGCAGTTATCCACGCAATCAGCTACGCCGTCAGCATCCACATCGGTATCGGCTACACCGCATCCACAGACACCTGGATCAACCTTGCCGATGTCAGCCGGGCAAAGGTCATTGCAGTCCGCAGTGCCGTCGTCGTCGCTATCCGTGTCGGGTACACCACAACCACACACACCCGGATCCGATTTGGCAGGATCGTCGTCGCAGATCTCATTGCAGTCCAGAACTCCATCACCGTCAGTGTCATTGTCAGGTATTCCACAACCGCAGACACCAGGGTCAGTCTTGGCAGGGTCGTTGTCGCAGGTTTCATTGCAGTCGGCAACACCGTCACCATCACTGTCCGTGTCGGCTACACCACAACCGCAGACACCTGGGTCAGTCTTGGCAGGATCGTTGTCGCAGGTTTCATTGCAGTCGGCAACACCGTCACCATCACTGTCCGTGTCGGCTACACCACAACCGCAGACACCAGGGTCAGTCTTGGCAGGGTCGTTGTCGCAGGTTTCGTTACAGTCTGCTACACCATCCCCATCGCTGTCGGTGTCGGCCACACCACAACCGCAGACACCAGGGTCAGTCTTGGCAGGGTCGTTGTCGCAGGTTTCGTTACAGTCTGCTACACCATCCCCATCGCTGTCGGTGTCGGCTACACCACAACCGCAGACACCTGGGTCAGTCTTGGCAGGATCGTTATCGCAGGTTTCGTTACAGTCTGCTACCCCATCGCTGTCGCTGTCGGTGTCGGCCACACCG
>CAIKMQ010000031.1 GCA_903828565.1 uncultured Leptolinea sp.
GCTGAGATCAACCGCCTCCATCATGAAAGCATCATTATCGATGGGCATTGCGACACATTGCTGGGCTTGAAGGAAGGGCTCTTCAAGTTTGGCGAACGATATTCGCCCTCCCAGGAAGCGATCGATAAGCACCAGCACCCGGGCCATATCGACCTGCCCCGCCTGAAAGAAGGCGGGATGACCTGCCAGTGTTTTGCCTGTTTTGTTCGTGACCGCTACCTGCCTGCCGGTGCGACACATGAAGCTGTCCGCGTGATCGATTCCTTTTACCAGGCATTGGAACAGAACTCTGACTCTTTCATGCAAGTGAAATGTGCGGACGATATTGAAAAAGTAAAGAAAGAGGGCAAGGTCGGTGGAATGATCACTCTCGAGGGGGCTGAATCCCTGGAAGGTGATCTTGGCGTGATGCGCATGCTGCACCGCCTGGGAGTGCGGCAGATCGGTCTGACCTGGAACTGGCGCAATCAGGTGGCTGATGGCTTATATGAAGAACGATCCGGCGGCGGATTGACCAGTTTTGGCGTGGATTTTATAAAGGAATGCAACCGCCTGGGGATCATCCTGGACGTAGCACACCTGGCACCTGCGGGCATACGTGACGTTCTTGCTCTCACCGAACAGCCTATTGTGGATTCGCACTGCGGTGCGCGCTCGGTGACTGAACATGTACGGAATCTGAGTGATGAGCAGCTTGACCAGGTTGCCAGGAATGGCGGCATCGTTTGCGTTACATACGTTCCCTATTTCATAAATAGTGACCCTAAAAAAGCTTCCCTGGCAGATGTTGTACGCCATATCGAATACATTGCAAAGCGTATCGGTGTTGAACACGTAGGTCTCGGGTCTGATTTTGACGGCTATGAAGAACAGGTGGAGGGAATTAAGGATGTTTCCGATCTGCCAAAGCTGACTGCCGGGTTGTCTGAAGCAGGTTTCAAACCGGAGGATATCCGCAAGATCCTGGGAGGCAATTACCTTAACCTAATCCGTAAGGTGGTTGGTTAGACCTTTTTTGGCTTTCAAAAGGCGCCGCACTCGCAACCATACATCCACACCCAGAATCGCCATGCAAAGGATGAATGGTTCGGTGGAAAGGCGGGTGCGCGCCTCCCCCATTTCAATCAGGATGGTAAGTCCAAGCGTATAAAAGATGGTGAAATAGCCCAGGGCCATTGTCCAGGCCTGGGTACGGTTGGCTGCCGTCCATCCCTGGAGAAAATTTTGCCTAACAAACCGGGGAAAAGCCAGAAAAGTGATCCCCAATCCTGCCAAAAAAATGCAACCTGCGGTTAAAAGGGCCAACACAGAGAAGTGAGACAGACTCCACAAGATCTGCAAAGGCATATAACCAAAATCTGCGTAACGGTTGACTGCAGGCATGCAGTAATTGACCAGGCTGTAACCTACTTCAATGAGGTAATTTAGAGGCGCTTTGGCGATCAGGTATAAGTTCATCTTTACCAGGTAACCTGACAAGTCGCCAAAGGTGTCCACTTTCCCGCACATCATGGACTTGATGGGGTTTTCCCAGATGTAGTTGTAATAGGAATGGTTATCCTCTA
>CAIKMQ010000032.1 GCA_903828565.1 uncultured Leptolinea sp.
ATCTCTCAATCATTCTAAAGTGTCTCAATTACCCAGCAATAGGCCAATATTATTCTTTTTCAAGCCCAGCAACAGTAAATGATGCATATGAAATAAAGAAAATTGTTAAGGAGTTTAAACCAAATTCTCCTCATAAGTTTAAAATGTTAATAAATACAGGGACTATTGATAAATATTCAATGCTATGGGCAGTGAAGGGTACTCAATACATTAAGGATAAATATCAAGCACCAATTATTCTCGACGAAGATTTAATGAATTATAGTCCGACAAGATTTGTCCAAGCTTCAAGCGCCAAAATCATTGTTGGTGGAATGACAAAAGAATTGGAGTGTGCTTTTGATGAAGATGGCTCCTGCCTAGCAGGTAAATCAACAGCAATTGTCACAAGTATAAATAAACTTCCTTTAAAATATGCTCTGGCGTTAATGAATAGTAAATTAATTTCATTCTGGTACAAAAATTGGTATAGCTCTCTCGCACTCGCAGGTGGCTACATTCGAATAAGTCATAACAATTTAAGCACTATTCCTATCCCAATTATTGATCAAAATGATATGGATCCTATTATAAAAATCGTAGATGAAATATTAAATGAAAAAAGGAAAAACCCATATATCGATACAGGTAGGTTAGAAAAAAAAATTGACGACATCGTTTACAGGTTGTATGGACTAAATGAGGAAGAAATTTCCATTGTTGAAGAAAAACCAAGTGGGTCAAATAGAATAATTCCTTCAATTGAAGAAACGACTGATGAAATTATCGATGATTTGACTGAACCAATTGAGATAATTGATATACCGATCCAATCTGATTATGACCTCTATAAATGTGGTCTATGTGGAAAATTAATTATTGGTCATGATCGCGAGAATCATTCTAAGGAATATCATTATGGGCAGACTGAGTGGGTTAAATTGAAAAAGTGATCTGCAAGACTTTTTAACCTTTGGGAATTTTGTAATTTAATAAATAATTCTATTCTTTGAAATGGCATCTATATGGCTAATTATCTTTTCCAGAATTCAACAAGTTCAGATGATTGTGCAACATTCGGCTGGCAATCCCCAGACCAAGCGCTTTGGGGTGTGAAAGAAGGTTTTAAAAATACTGCTGATGATTTAGTAAAAAAGGCTCTTCGAGAGGGGAAGAAGAATAATATTCGTGTGCTGGATACCTATATTTTTCCAATCATGTACTTGTATCGTCAATCCTTAGAAGTCAGCCTAAAGAATATTTATTTACGATGTTTTGGGAAAATTCCGGGTGGTGGCCATAATTTATCCATTATTTGGCAAAAAGTCTATCAAGAAATCATAATAGATCATATTCAAAATGAAGAGTTTCTGGAGTGTGTAAAACAACATAAACAAAAATTTTATCAGTTTTTTATGGATGGGATTGATTTTCCGAAAATTACCCAAGTGTTTAATGAAATCCAACAATTTGATAGCAAAGCCGATGTATTTCGGTACATGGTTGATAAGAATGGAAAGACATATTTTAATCAAAACCAGTATATTGATTACAAAAATCTCAAAACCGTAATGAATGAGGTATATGGAATTTTGGATTACATTCACCAGGTGATTGACGAATATATGTCAAGTTGATTTAACCAATTGGGGTAAATTATGAAACCTGAGGAAAGCATTCCGTTAGTCACCATTATGAGAGAAACATAAGCACTCACCATGAGAAAATTATTGCAGAGCAACATTGAATCCCATACAGGGGTTTGTGGTTTTTGTGATGAAATTAAAATACTATGCAAATCCCATATAATTCCTGAGTTTGAATATAAAACACTTTATGATGAAAAGCATAGGATGTCTGTTATTCAAGATACTGTACCTGGGGGTCGGTATATACAAAAAGGGTTTTATGAGTATTTATTGTGTACTGGGTGTGAGCGTTTCTTAAATTCCGAATACGAATCATTCTATTCAAAGAATTACTCGAACTTACTTCCTGCCAAATTAAAAAGGATTGTTAGCGAATTCACAATAAAGGGGGTAGATTATTCGAGATTTAAGCTTTATCTCTTATCTGTTTTTTGGCGTATATTGATTGCCCGTAATATGCCATTTAGTCATGTAAAAAACCAAATGCATATCAATCCAATCCGCCAATTACTGAAATCTAAAATCCCCCCCTGTGAATCGGATTATCCTCTTTATGGTTTCCTTATTATTGATAAGCGTGATGGCGAAGTATTCAAAGAAATAATAACAACACCTCGATTAATAAGGATAAGCGGAATACCTGCTGTTATGGCGGTATTTGGCGGTGTGAAATGGGTATTATTTCTATCCACTGGTTTAAAGATGCCGCCGCCTAGTATTAGGCAAAATGGTTTGTTAGTACTTCAAGTTCGAGATATTAAGGAAATTGGCGAAATACGACGAGCAATATCCTATTATAAGTATGTAAGTTCATAGGGTGTGTTCCCAACGCACCAAATTCAGCATCGTAGCCAGTTCGTAGGGTGCGTTCCCAACGCACCATCACGCAAAGTAATTGTTTCCCAATTGTCCCCGTTTGTTCCCGAACCACCTGTCACAACTGCCAGCTATTCAACCCGCGCTTCCTTCATATAATGAAAGCAAAGCCAAAATGAATCTTAAAGAACCATGCGGAAATCGCGATCATAACATTACATTACAAAATGAATAGCAATAAAAAGGGGTGGGCTGTTTGCGTCCCAGGCTTGCGCGTGGGTGAATAAAAGTCGGGCTGTCTTGCGCGGGGTGTGTATCGGGGGGCGCAGCACATAGGCTGCCTTCTCAACGCACCATGTACCTGTGCCTCATTAAAAATACAGAGCCACCTATGGGAGTCGAACCCATGACCTGACGTTTACGAAACGCCTGCTCTACCATCTGAGCTAAGGTGGCGGTGGCGGTATTATACCAAAAGTATTGGGCTGCGCAGGGGGTAATTCTTAGCGGGCAGGCGGCCAGGCCAGCACGAACAGCCGCTGCCGCTCCGTCTCCGGGCTGAGGAAGCGCGTACCCGGCAATCCGGAACGCAATTTCTCCAACCGGGTGAGCGCGGCGTTGCCCGCGAAGCCGCTTTCAGCCAGCAGGCAGCCCACCACCGTACCGGTACGCCCGACGCCGGCATAACAGTGGATGTAGGCCGGTGACCCCTGCGCTTGCAGTGTGCCCAGCAGGTCCAGGATAGCGCGCATTTCAGGCACAGTCGGGGTGGCAAAATCCCTGAAAGGCAGATTGTAATAACGAATCTCGGCGCCGCCCGCAAAATCAACAAAGCTGTCGCAGTACGCCGCGCCCGATACCTCGAGCGGGTCAGAAAGATCCACAAAAGCAGTAATGCCGCCGGAGATGAGCGCTTGCAGTGCTGCGGGGTGCGGCGCGCCGGGCATCCGCAGCGGGTGCGGGCCGGCCAGCAGGCTGCCGGGTTCCACCCAGTAGGTCTGGGGCAGAGGAGGATGGATGGTTTTCAAGGGCGGGTCTTACCTTTCTGTAATAATTCTTTGCCGTACCGCGCGCGAATGGCGTCCACCGCTTCATGCAGGCGGATCTCTTTTTCCTGTTGCGGCTCCAGCAGGGACATCTGGTGCCAGCCCTCTTCCAGGTCTGCCACGCCGACACCCAGCAGGCGCACGGCCTGGCCGGGCTGCCAGAAGGCGTGAAAAAGCTCCAGCGCGGTGGCGAGCAAAATGCTTTCCAGATTGGTGGGGGATGCCAGGCGCACCTGGCGGGTGTAGGTAGAGAAATCCGCGTAACGCACTTTGATGCGTACCACGCTGCCGCCAATGCCTTTCTGCCGCAGCCGGCGGGCTACTTTTTCCGCCAGCCAGGCAAAGGTAGCTTCCAGTTCTTTGCGGTCTGAGGTGTCTTCGAAGAAAGTTGTTTCCTGGCTGACCGATTTCAACTCATGCGAAGTATGAATGGGTGAAGCATCCTCCCCGCGGGCGGCGTGCGCCAGGTAAGCGCCGGTCTTGCCCAGCAGGCGCCGCAATTCAGCCGGGTCAGCCGCTGCCAGGTGCGCGATCGTGATGAACCCCAACGAATTCAGGTGCTTGGCAGTTTTTGCGCCGACACCCCAAATGGCTCCCACAGGCAGCGGCGCGAGAAAAGTCTGCTCACCGCCGGGAGGTACAACGGTGATGGCTCGCGGGGCGGTCGTGCCGCGGTGGCTGGCCTTGCCGGCATCCGTGGCGATCTTGGCGACCAGCTTGTTGGTAGCCACACCGATGGAGCAAGGCAGGTTCGTTTCATCCGCCACGCGCTGCTGGATGGAGCGGGCGATCAACGCCGGGGATTGTGGCAGGTCGCTGACATCCAGGAAGGCTTCGTCGATGGATACTTCCTCCACCAACGGGGTCAGGTCGTGAAAGATGGCCATCACCCGGTCGGAACAGGCGCCGTACTCCGAGTGGCTGCCGTGCACCAACTTTAGCCCCGGGCAGAGCGTCAACGCGCGGCGGGTGGGCATGGCTGAGCGCACTCCCAGCTGCCGGGCGGCATACGAGCAGGAGGAGATGACACCGCGGCCGTCAGGAGAACCGCCCACCGCAAAAGGTGTTCCAATCAGGGATGGGTCTTTCAACTCTTCCACCGAGCAGAAGAAGGCATCCAGGTCCACATGCAGGATCTTGCGGGGGTTCGTCATAATGCTGATTCTAACCCTGAAAGGGGTGCTGAACAACTGGTATGTTGCGAAATCCGCACGGTGGGGGTATGCTATTGGCATGAAGAAGAAAATACAACTCTCTCTGACAGTCGTGGTACTGATCCTTGTCAGTCTGGCATGCAGCCGTGTGGAAATGCCTGCACCTGAAGCGACACAGTTCATCCAGACAGAGTCACCCACAGAGGCACCGCTGCTTCCCAGCGAAACGCCATCCGCCACAGCAGAGACACCGGCAGTGGGCGGCAGCGGAACGCCTTTGGTACTGGAGCATTTGTGGATGATGGACGCCAAAACGGGCTGGGCGCTGAGCCGCCTGGGCGGTACGCTGCATGTGCTGCGCACCACTGATGGTGCCCTCACCTGGCAGGATACCCACTTGCCGTACGATGCAGGGGTGGATCCGGGATCTGTGCTTCTGGCTGCCGGTTTCGCCGGGTTGGAAAGCGGCTGGGTGGCACCCTATAACACCGCTTTACCGCCGCTGGCAGAGCAGGTGGTCTGGCATACATCAGACGGCGGGGCCAGCTGGCAGGCCGTGTCGATACCAGTGGATGGATTGAGCGAAGCCTTCAGTATCTCGCATCTGCAGTTCATAGATGAAACCAACGGCTGGTTGATGGCGCATGTCGGTGCCGGTATGAATCACGACTACCTGGCGATCTTCCGCACACAGGATGGCGGCAGCAGCTGGCAGCGCATCATTGACCCGTATGCTGACAGCAGCGGGGTGATGTCTTGTCAGAAGAACGCGCTTTATTTTATGGATGCCCAAACCGGGTGGCTGACCGGCTCGTGCAACGGGGTGGCTGCCGGCGCGCTATTCTTCCGCACCCTGGATGGCGGCGTAACCTGGGAGCGTTATTATCTGCCAGACCCGCCGGAACAGGCGGGAATATTAACTGATTTTGACGCCGTTTGCGCCACCCAATACCCCTCGCGGGCGGGTGATACTTTCTATGTGGAAGTGGAATGCAAGCGTATGAGTATGCCGTATGACCAACCATTGGCCTGGGTCTACACCAGCGCCGATCGTGGAGCGGACTGGCAGATACGCAGCGTGCCGGTGGGTGCGTTGACCGTGGTGCCAGACGGCGGCCTGCTGATCTTGGATGATTGGCCCGGTATTGAGCAAACCGATGGTGACACAATCAACATGGTCGGTGTCCCGGTTCGGGATATCCAGTTCCAGACGCCTACATTCGGGTGGAGCCTTTCTGAAGATGGTGCGATGGTCAATAACACGCAAAATGAGTGGGGTTCGTGGTGGAATATTACACCTGTGTTAATACTCCCGTAATAGCTGGCTGTTGAGTGTATTAAAAATGAAAAAGCGGATGGCTGATGCCATCCGCTTATCTGGTTTGATCGATTACGGGCGATTGCCTCGGCCAACGCCTCGAGGTGCGGACTGCTGCCCTTGCATGGAGCCGGTATTGCTGCCGCTGAATTCAGCACCGTGATATTGCATCCAATCAGCCTGCTCTGCGGTGATCACACCATCCGCAACCGCCTGAGCTAACGCTTGTGTAGTGGTTTGGGCACGCAGGTCCTGGAACTGATCCAGAGTGTAACCTGCGCTCACAGCAATACCTGCCATGGTCTCACCAGCAGCAATGCGGGCTTCGATCTCTTCCACAGAGATACCCAGCGCTTCGCTGTAGATGGTGACCGCATAATCGTGCAGTATATCACTGGCGAGAATGGGATCCGGTTCCTGAACTCCGATACCGGGTCCGCGCCCGCCGCCCTGGCCGTAACCGTACAGGTCTGTCGAGGGTGCGGAAGTAATGCTGGCAGCCGCGCTGACCGGGCTGGCCAGTCCGGCAGTTGCTGCGAGAACTGCAAAAGCTGTTAATACGATCCAAAGTGTTCGTTTCATTATTTTCTCCTGTAATACTTGTTTTCACTTACAGGAGCATGATATCCAAAGGGTGTGAATACAGCATGAAGAGCTTATGAATATCTTATGAATTAAAAAGCCTGCCGTCTGGCAGGCTTTTACTACTTTGGGGATGAAGATCAGGCGTTGAACGCCCATTCACCCGAGCGGAAAACCGGTTCCACCCTGCCATCCGGCAGGATCCCGTCAATATCCAGCTGGCTGGAGCCGACCATGAAATCCACATGGACTAGGCTGGTATTTCCACCCTGAGCGTTGAACTCCTCGTCAGACCAGTTACCACCGCCCAACAAGGTTGTCTGGTAGGCGCGCCCAACAGCCAGATGGCAAGAGGCGTTCTCATCCAGCAGGGTATTGTAAAAGAGCGTGCCAGATTGTGAGATGGGGGATGAGTGCGGTACGAGAGCAACCTCTCCCAGGCGACCGGCGCCGTCGTCGGTATCCAGCAGCTTGCGCAGCACAGACTCACCGACTTTCGCGGTGGCATGCACCACCCGGCCCTTCTCGAAACGCAGGTTAAAATCATCAATGAGGGTTCCGCTGTAATTGAGGGGCAGCGAAGCCTTAATGTAGCCATCTGCTTTCAGGCGGTGGGGTGCGGCAAAGACCTCTTCGGTGGGCATATTCGCGATGAATTCCACCCCGCCAGCAGAATGTTCACTGGCACCGGTCCACACTGCCGTACCGGTAAAACCGATGGTGAGATCGGTACCTGGCCCGCGGTAATGGAAGCTGGCATACTGTTTGGCGTTCAGATAGGCGGCGCGGGTTTTTAGATTGCCTGTATGTTCGCGCCAGGCAGCCACCGGGTCCGGCCTGTCCAATCGGCTGAAGGCAAATAAAGCCTGCCACATTTTCTCCATCGCCGCTTCCGGGGCAACCGAAGGGAATACTTTGGCAGCCCAACCCGGGGTGGGGGCGGGCAGCACCAGCCATTGTACCTGGTTGGTGGAAGTGAGGTTCTGGAAAGGAGCCAGTGCTTTCTGAATGGCTTGCGTATAACTGGTCACCAGGTCCGCATCTAAACCTTTGAGCAGGTCGGGGTTGATGCCGGTAATGCCGATGACGGCATCGCCCTGCGAAACATGTTCAAAAGCCGCACCGGCTTTCCAGGCAGCCATCTCTGCAAACGAATCGCGCGGGGCGTACTGGAAGCGAGCCAACTCGTTGGATTCATCGCCCCAGAGCACATCCACACGGCGTGCGCCTGCCTGGTAAGCGCTTTTCACCAGGGCATTCACCAATGGAGCGGTTGAGATGGGGGCTCCATAAAGCAATGGTCCGCGGATGAGCAGGCGCTGTCCGGGTTTGATGTTCACACCGATCTTGATTGCCAGATCGGCATAACGTTGGATTTTATCTTCAAAGTGTTCCATGCTGTACTCCTTGTTTAGTTTTCTCCGGTGTTCAGATCACCGGTAATTGCTGTTTCCCTGTATCGCGGGTGGAATATCCAGGGATCTTACCTATCTCTGCGCGAGCAGCCGGGGTGGATAACCATGTCATCCATCCCTCAATTGTATTGGATGGAGCGGAAGTGTCCAGATATACCAGATCATACTGCTCTTCTGTCAGGGGAATAAAGTCCAGCTGATACTGGTGAGCAACTGCCTGCAAGCCGAAGCCGGCATTTGCCGACCCCTCGGCGATTGCCAAACCGACTGCTGTGTGGGTACTGACCGCGTGATAATACCCGTAGATCTGGTTTGTAGGGATACCGGCTTTTTCCAGATGAGCATCCAACCAGACCCGTGCTCCAGATCCCTCCTGGCGGTTAATAAAGCGGGTCCCGGGGTGGATTAGGTCTTCCAAACGGTGGATACTCAGCGGATTACCCGCAGGAAGGATCAACCCGACAGAGCGGTGCGCCAGGGTGATAGAACAGACAGGTTTTCCCGGAAGGATGCGTAGTATATATGGAAGGTTATAGGTGTTCGTGCCTGCATCCCATAGGTGGCAGCCGGCAAGGTCCGTTTCACCCTTGCTTAAGGAGATCAATCCGTTCAATGAGCCGGAAAAAGAGAGCTGTAAAGTGATCCCCGACAGATACTGGGGAAGTTTGGCGGCCAGAGTGGATAATGCCAGATCATGGCTGCCGGCAAAGCGGATGACGCCAGTGGGTGAGTCCATCCGTGTGGGAAGCTCTGTTACACGCAGGCGGTCCAAAACTTCACGCAAAGCGATCTCGATTTCTGTGTAAGAGTAACCTGTTTGGAGAGCCCGGGTTGCGAACTCCTCAGTGGCGCGCACTAGGTGAGACATTCCCGGCAGAGAAATGGATAAATCTCTATAGCGAACGGTGGAGCCAGAACCTGGTAGGCTGCTTATCAAACCTTCATCAGAAAGCAGCTGGAAGGCGTGTTGTGCTGTGCCGATGGTGCATCCCCAGTCCGCAGCTACCTGGCGGAGGGTCGGTAAACTGCTCCCCGGGGTTAACATGCCGACCAGAATCTGCTGGCGAAAATGCTCAGCGATCTTTTCATAGATGGCTGTCGGGGGATGCATGACACGATTGTAGCATATCTGGTGAATCCATTGATCTTTCATGTATGTAGGATGTTTAATCTTCCTTTAACTATTGTATTTCTCCAAATAAGGTGCTAAAATTCTTCTAATCAAGTTTTAATGTTATTAATGGTACCAAGCAGTTGTTCCCGAGTAATGCCGTTGTAAGCACAATTGAATAAGCAGTAAGAGTTGTTCTATTTAATTTCCTGCAAGGAGGTTCTATGGCAATTCAGACTCACACAGAAACAGATGCACAGGTATCGTCCATGCTCTCGCGGCGAGACTTCCTGGCCTTTTGTAGTTTAATGGCCGGGGCGTTGGCACTGCCAAAGAGCTCTGAGGAGCTGATCAGCAAAGCGCTGGCCAGCAAAGCAAGGGTCCCAGTCGTATGGTTGGAATTGCAGGATTGCGCGGGCTGCAGTGAAGCCTTCCTGCGTTCTTCTGCGCCGACAGCAGCCGAAGTGGTTCTCGATATCCTCTCAGTGGATTACCACGAGACGATCATGGCAGCCTCCGGCAAGCGCGCGGAAGAAGCCAAAGAAGCAACCATTGCGGCTGGCGGTTATTTACTGGTGGTAGAAGGCTCGATTTCCCTGGATGAAGATAATGGTTATTGTTGCATCGGCGGAAAATCCTCTGTCCAGTTACTGGAAGAGGCGGCAAAGAACGCGATCGCGATCGTTGCCGTGGGTAACTGCGCCAGCTTTGGCGGGCTGCCAAAGGCCAACCCCAACCCAACAAATGCTGTTGGTGTGATGGATCTCATCAAGGACAAACCGGTTCTGAACATTCCCGGCTGCCCAATGAATCCGGTCAACCTGACTGCAACCGTGGTGCATTTCCTCACCTTTGGCGCTTTGCCAGAGATGGATGCCCTGCACCGGCCGATGTTTGCCTTTGGCCATCTCATCCACGATAATTGCGAACGCCGCGGCCATTTTACCGCTGGCGAATTCGTTCGTGAATGGGGCGATGAAGGACACCGGCTGGGTTACTGCCTGTACAAGATGGGATGCAAAGGCCCAATGACCTACCACAACTGCCCATCCGTCCGGTTCAATGAAGGTACCAACTGGCCGATCGGCGCAGGGCACCCCTGCATTGGCTGTTCGGAACCCGGTTTCTGGGACCTTGAGACGTATACTCCAATCGAACTGGCCAAGTTCACACCGCCAGAACAGTACCCCGGTATTGTTCCACCCGAACGTGAGATCACCCCGCTTGGCGCCGCCATTACGGGTGGTACGCTGGGTGTTGTTGTTGGTGCTGCCGGCGCGTTTGCCTATGACATGATGACCCGTCAGGCTGGCAACGAACAAAAAACCGAAGACGCCAAACTCGGACCTGATGAGCACGGCGATCAGAAATAGGGTGATGGAGGAAGATTATGCCCATCAACCGTAGAGATTTCTTAAAAACTGCGGGCGCCGGCCTAGGTGGATTAGCTTTAGTCGATTCACCTTTGGGCCAACTGGAGATCCAGGCCAAACAGCAGGAAGCCAACGACCAGGCATCCATGTTATATGATGCCACGAAGTGTGTTGGCTGCCGTGCCTGCCAGGTGGCTTGTAAAAGCCGCTCCAGCTTGCCACCAGTCACTGACCCGGAACGGATCTGGGAAAAGCCGCTGGATCTGAGCGCTGACACCTGGACGTTGATCAAACTATACGAAGGTGAAGAAGGAACGTCCTTTGTTAAAGCCAACTGCATGCACTGTGTAGACCCGGCTTGCGCGTCTGTCTGCCCGGTCGCCGCATTGGAAAAAACCGATGCCGGCCCGGTGGTGTACCACGCAGAACGCTGCATTGGTTGCCGGTACTGCATGGCTGCGTGCCCGTTCGGCATCCCCAAAGCGCAGTGGTATTCCAATGCGCCCAAGATCCAAAAATGCGATTTTTGTGCTGATCGACTGGCTGGCGGAGAGCGACCTGCGTGCGCCGATGCCTGCCCGACAGGGGCGATCAACTTTGGCAGCAGACAGGAAATGCTGGATGTTGCTCACAGCCGTGTGACAGACACTGAACGCTATGTCAATACCGTTTACGGTGAACATGAAGCCGGCGGTACAGATGTTCTTTACATTGCCGGTGTCAATCCACTGCTTCTCGGCTTGCCCGAATTGGATGACCGATCTCTACCTTCAATCGACTGGCCCTATATGAAAGCGGTGCCGTGGGTAGTGGGTATAGTCGGCGCATTCCTGACAGCCACTTACTTCTATACTCACCGCAATGAAGGCAAGGAGGCGCAAGATGGCCATTAAACTGGGTGATATCCGCCTCCGCCGCTATAAAGTTGGCCCGGGAATGATCTTTATCTGGATCGTCGGGGCGCTTGGCCTTTCAGTTGCTGCCTGGCGATGGATTGCCGGACTTGGCGCAACCACCAACTTAAGCGATCACCGTGGATGGGGCATCTGGATTAGCTTTGACATGATGGCAGGTATCGGCCTGGCAGCCGGTGCATTCACGATCGCTGCCGTGGTCTATATCTTCAATCTAAAAAAGTTCTATCCACTGGTCCGGCCAACACTCTTGACAGGTTTCATCAGCTATATCCTGGCCGCTCTCACGCTCCTAGCCGACCTGGGCTTCCCGCTGCGCATCTGGCACCTGGTAATCTATAACAATATTCACTCTCCGCTGTTCGAGATCGGCTGGTGCGTTATGCTGTATTCCGCTGTCCTGGCATTGGAGTTCAGCCCGGTAGTGTTCGAAGCGCTTCATTGGAAAGTACCCCTGAAGATCATCCACGGTATTCAAGTGCCGCTGATCATTGCCGGTATTACACTTTCCACGCTGCACCAGTCAACCCTCGGCACGATGCTGACCATCATGCCTTACCGCATCCACCCATTGTGGTATTCACCCCTTATGCCTGTGTTCTACTACATATCGGCGATCGCAGCCGGACTGGGGATGGTGGTTTTTGAATCCTACAACTCAGCACGTACATACGGGTACCGTTTTGAATTGAAACTGCTCTCCAGCCTGACGAAGATCGTTCCCTGGGTTCTCGGGTTGTACCTTGTTCTCAAGCTAGGTGAATTAGTCGTATCCGGTGATTATGTGTACCTGTTGAAAGGCGACCTGGCATCCGTCCTCTTCATCATCGAGATCATGGGTGGTGTTGTCATCCCCATGTTGATGTTCGCGGATCCCAAGACCCGGAATACAAGCAATGGCATCATCTGGGCTGCATTTTACGCGATGGGCGGTTTGATCATGAACCGCATCAACAGCGCCCTGACATTCTTTGATGGCGCGCTGTACCTGCCCGCGTGGTCTGAGATCGCCGTATCGGTCGGCTTGACCTGCCTGGGTATCATCATGTTCGATGCCGCTGTCCGGTTCCTGCCGATGTTCCCTGAACCAACAGCTGAAGCTGGAAAAAAGTAATTCCATCCAATAAGGAGAGAGACTATGGCAAAAATCGCAATTGATCCGATCACCCGCATCGAAGGCCACCTGCGCATTGAGGTCGAAGTTGCGGATGGCGTGGTGACGAAGGCATGGAGCAGCAGCACCATGTTCCGCGGGATTGAACTGATTCTGCAGGGACGTGACCCGCGGGAGGCGTGGACGTTCACGCAAAGAATCTGCGGTGTCTGAACGACTGTTCATGCACTCAGCTCCGTGCGAGCTGTTGAAGATGCCCTTGGGATCCAGATCCCGAAGAATGCCCGCCTCATTCGCAATATCATAGAGGCTATCCAGTATATTCAGGACCATGTCATTCATTTCTACCATCTGCATGCCCTGGATTGGGTAGATATCGTATCAGCACTGAGTGCTGACCCCAAAGCAACTTCAGAGCTGGCGCAGTCCATCTCTGATTATGAAAAATCCAGTGAAGATTACTTCCGTGGTGTTCAGCAGCGCATCCAATCCTTTGTGGATAGCGGCCAGCTTGGCTTGTTTGGCAATGCCTACTGGGGACACCCTGCCTATAAACTCCCTGCCGAAGCCAACCTGATGGCTGTGGCGCACTACCTGGAAGCCCTCGAATGGCAGCGTGAGGTTATTAAAGCTCATGCTATTTTAGGTGCTAAGAACCCCCACCTGCAGACCTACTTGGTCGGCGGCATGGCAATCCCGGTTGATCCGAACAGCCAGGCGGCTATCAATGCTGATAAGATCGCCCAGTTACTGGACCTGTTCCGTAAAGCTAAAGATTTTGTGGACAAAGTCTATGTACCCGATGTACTGGCTGTCGCTCCATTCTACCTGGAATGGGCCGGTCTGGGTGAAGGATTGGGCAACTTTATGTCCTATGGTGACTTCCCACTGATTGAAGGCGCTGATCCGAACAACCTTGAACATCTCTTCATACCGCGCGGCCTGATTCTCAACCGTGACCTTTCACAGGTAGTTCCGCTGGATGGCGAGAAGATCACAGAATATGTCACCCACTCCTGGTTCAATTATGAGGATGAAAACGTAGGGTTACATCCATCCGAAGGGACCACCAATCCGAATTACACCGGACCCAAGCCGCCATACGAGTTCCTCGATACCGAGGGTAAGTATTCCTGGTTGAAGGCGCCGCGTTATGACGATAATTCGGTGGAAGTTGGACCTCTGGCCCGCATGCTGATCGCCTACGTTTCCGGTCACAAGCGTGTTCAATTCTATGTAGATTTTGTTCTCGGTAAACTGGGTGCTCCAGCTACCGCTTTATTCTCCACCCTCGGTCGTGTTGCAGCCCGCTGTGTCGAAACTGCCGTCCTGGCTGAACAGTTGATACCCTGGACGATGGAACTGGCTGCCAACATCGGCAGTGGTGACCTGAAGATCCATGAAAACGTACACTGGGATCCTTCCACCTGGCCGGCTGAAGCCAAGGGCTGGGGCTGGACCGAAGCTCCCCGCGGCGCGCTGGGTCACTGGATTCATATCAAGGATGGCAAGATTGCCAATTACCAGGCCATCGTTCCATCCACATGGAATGGTTCTCCGCGGGATGCCCAGGGACTTGCGGGTGCTTATGAGGCCGCTTTGGTCGGCACTCCGGTCGCAGACCCTGAACAGCCGGTAGAGATCCTCCGCACCATCCACTCATTCGACCCCTGCATGGCCTGCGCCGTGCATGTGTTGGATCCGGAAGGAAAAGAGATCACCAAAGTGATCGTAATGGACTAACCGATACCATGGGACGCACTCTTATCCTTGGCGTTGGCAACCTGATACTGACAGATGACGGCGTGGGAATCCACGCCGTCAAACTGCTGCAGGAATCAGGCGAAATTCATCCTGATATCCCGATCGTGGATGGCGGAACCTGCGGACTGGACCTGCTGCAATACCTTGCAGGGACTGATAAACTGGTGATACTGGACGCGGCTCGCAGTAATGGCAAGCCCGGAAAGATCAGCCGGATCACAGGTGAGAAGGTTCCGGCATATCTCTCGATTAAGACATCACCCCACGAGATTGGCTTGCCGGAGTTGCTCTTTGCGGCAAAGCTTTCGAACATCTTCCCGAAGGAAGTTGTGATTTACTGTGTAGAAGCAGAAAGCTTGGAAACCCAGGTTGGTTTAACACCTGCGGTGGAAGCCGCTTTACCGGAAATGGTCCGGTTAGTGATTGAAGAAGTAAAGAATCAGTAGAGAAATGAAAGACCGCGGGATTCCGCGGTCTTTTTCTTTTAAGATGAAAACTCTATGGGATGCGCTGCCACCTCCAGAATGGCAATCTGGAAAGCAGCAGCTGCCGCCTGACAATCCGGTTGGCTGCCGGTCAGGATGGCACCCATAAAATTGGTCTCGGATGGCGGGGCAGTGTATGAACAGATACGCACATTGGCAGCCTTAAGGGCCACATCCAGGCCAATGCTGCCTTCCAGAGGCGGGGCAACCAGGTAAGCCAGCGGTGTGCCAATAGGGACATCACAAAGTTTGGCCAGGTAGACACCAGCACGTGCAATGATATGCGGGAAGAAGGCAATGGAACCGTCTGCGTTCGCTGAATACCAACAGGCATTTTCCTCCAGGTAGCGGATCGCGGCACGCAGGCCAGAACTGACCTCATCGGGTGAAGGGCCAGCAAGCAGGGCGATGACCTCGCCGGAGAGAAGACCGGAGGAATGCCGGGCGCCTGCGTAAAAAGAATGCGCATAGACAACATGAACATCCGCCATTTTTGTGGCTTCATCGATAGCCACATAGAGCGCGTCATCATTATCCGCGGTGATCAACCCAAGGCTGTGTTGTGTGGATGATAAACCCAGCAGGCGGGAGTAGTCGGGTGCCACATTTGGGATCACCCGAACAGCCAGTGCTTTAGCTGTGATCCGATCGAGAATTGCCATCTTATGCTCCTTCCATCTGTTTCAATCTTATTCCGGACGCCTGTTTTTCGATCATTTTGCGTGCCAATTGCACTGTATACGCACCGGCTTCCAGTGGATTGGTACCGCCATCATAAATATTGCAGATCACATCCCGCTCTGCATCCGTATCACCTGTTTTTGGCCGGTACGCCATATAAGCGGACATCGAATCTGCCCGTCCCAGGCCGGGGCGTTCACCGATTAGCAGGATGAGGACATCCGGCTTCAGCAGGTCACCAATACCATTCATGATACCAACACGGCAGTTACGGATATAAAAGGGTGTGCCGACGGTGAGGGAGGCGCTGGCAGCTCCTTGAACGATCACAGGTAGAATGCGGGAGAGGTTGGCTTCGATCGCAGCCGCGCTCAAACCATCTCCCACACAGATCTGCAGATTTGGAGAAGTTTGGCAGCGACTGGTGATCTGATTTATGGCTTCAGAAGATAACTGCCTGCCCAGATCCGGGCGAAGGAGATACTCCTGCCGTCCGCCGGAAACTGCGCTTTGTACAGTGAACAGATGGTACTGTTCCAGCAGGTCAGCATCCACATCGCGGGACAGGGTATCCTGAGTTACTGCGAAATCGGCCTGAAAAAGAAGCCAGGAATGTGTGCGGTAACGCGCACCAGCTTTGCCTACTCCGATTCGCGCGGGGGTGACGCTCATCAGCGCGGAAAGACCTTCGGGATCTGTGGGCGAGAGAACTCCCGGATGGTTACGTTCTGCCAGTGTTGCCGGGTCAGGCAGATCGACCCCCGGCCAATTGGTGACGGGGTCTTTCATTACTGATGAAGACGATCCCTGTGGATTGTATGCCGGATCGGGATTGATCAACCCGCGGGCGGAGAGTTCTTCAGTAACACGACGAACAAGCGAATCAAGCGTCTGGTCATCCATGTTTCACCTGCTCAAGAAGATCGTTGGATCACCAGCCCGGGTAGTGAGACTCCCGTTGCGGGTAATTCCCATGGTTTCCAGCCAGGCCGCGAATTCAGGTGCCGGTTGGAGGTTGAAGATACGCCGGAGCGCTGCCGTATCATGGAATGCTGTACTCTGGTAGGAGAGCATGGAATCATCCGCCAGGGGTACGCCCATGAAGAAATTACAACCGGCTGCAGTCAGCAGAACGGCCAGATTTTCACTGCTGTTTTGATCGGTGCGTGCGTGGTTGGTATAGCAGACATCGCAACCCATTGAAATGCCGGTGAGCTTGCCCATAAAGTGATCCTCCAGCCCGGCTCGGTGGATCTGGGCAGAATCATACAGGTATTCCGGGCCAATGAAACCGACAACGGTGTTCACCTGGAATGGCTCGTAGCGTCTTGCAAGGCCGTAATTACGCGCCTCCAGAGTAAGCTGGTCCCAGCCGTGGTGGGCATTGGCTGAGAGTGCGGATCCCTGCCCGGTCTCAAAATACATGAAGTTGGGTCCGGACGGATAGCAGTGTTTCTTTGCCAGTGCGTAGGCTTCATCCAGCATACCTACCGAAATACCAAAGGACTCATTGCCTTTTTGCGATCCGCAAATGGATTGGAACACCAGCCCGACCGGTGAGCCTTTTTGCATGCAGCGCATCTGAGTCGTAACATGCGCCAATACGCAAGTTTGAGTGGGAATTTCCCAGATCTTTACAATGTCGTAGGTCATATCCAGCAGGCGGGCAACAGATGCATAGCTGTCATCCACCGGGTTGATGCCAATGACTGAATCACCGCAGCCGTATGAGAGGCCTTCATAGATCTCAGCCCGGATGCCCTCAGGTGAATCGGTCGGATGATTAGGTTGCAGGCGCGATGCCAGCGTACCTTCCAGTCCGATGGTGTTGGCGCAGTGCCTGACCACCCGCATTTTTCTGGCTGCATAAACCAGGTCCAGGTTGGACATCAACTTGGTCACCGCAGCCACCATCTCCGAAGTCAACCCGGCGGATACACGGCGGATCATTTCCCCATCCGTACTTTCATCTAGGATCCATTCCCGCAGCCCGCCGACCGTCCAACTTTTAATGTTTTCATAGGTCGAACGGTCCAGGCCATCCAGGATCACACGGGTCACTTCATCACTTTCAGGTGGGGCTACGGGGTTTTCCATCAGTACCCACAGGGGGATTTCAGCCAAAACGAATTTCGCTGCAGCTCTTTCCAACGCGGTTTCGCTGGCAATACCTGCCAGATGGTCGCCGGATTTTTCCTCGTTCGCTTTTCCCATCAATACGCGGAGATCGGGAAAATCGAAGGCTTTTCCATGCAGTTTCGTTCTCAGGTGCATAATTTCCTTTTAGTGAAAGAATACCAGGGTTTTAACTACCAGGGGTACCACGCGCCCATCCATAAGCGGTGCGCCAATATCAATATAATCACCTTCGCTCATCCCTACCTGATCAATCACCAGGACTGGCCTGTCTGATAGGAGACCTTGCAAAGTTTGCCCAACTGCCTGCGCCAGGTCTTTCTCTAGTACGATGATGGCAGGGTGATCCAGGCTGAATCCGCGATAGAGATCAGCCAGACCGGCAGCTACCCGCGTAAGGCTGGGATAATCCAACCTGGCATCGAGCTCCAGCGACAGGGCAAATAGATCCGATCCGGGAGTGATATCCATGCTTTGGAGAGCAGCTGAAATACTCCGCGCGATGAGAGATGGATCCGTTTGTGCCGGATCTGACACAACCCGAACAACAGGCAGGTTGTGGAGCGGCAGCAAGTCTGCGCGCGCCCAGATGGTGGAACCAGAAAGGGTCATGGTTTGACTGCTAGCACCGAGCACCGTGGCTCGTTGTGTTTCAGCAGGTAGTATGCTGTGATATGCCGCAATATTCGGGTGTGCCCGCAGACTCTCAGCTAGCAGCGGACCAATATCTCCGTGTCTGGCAATTTCCAGAAGTGAGTTGCAGGGAGCTGGATTATAGAAATAGTAACCAATCCCGCCAGAGAACATCACAGGCCGACCGGTGGATGGGACGGGCAATGGAGGTGTCTGGTATAGCGAGGAAGCGAGTTGGCTGGTGCGGCCTTCCATCAATTCCAGAGCTAAGTCTGCCATCACGCGGGTGACTGCCCTCAGCTCGGCCAGGGAAGGTTCCTGCCCGACAGCCGGGGCTACCTGTGCAGACTGGCAGATCTTCATACCCGCGGGTGTGATATGCAAGATTTTCCCGGATTGTGGATCCAGCTCGATCACACGCCCGCCGAAATTCATTGCCGCACTTGCGATCACACCGCCATTGCGGAAAATTGCAGCATTGGCACTGCCACCTCCAATATCCACATTTGTTACAGTATTGAAGTGCTGACGACTGAAGGCTGCAGCGCCTGAGCCACGCCCGGCAATAATCCCTTCCAGAGACGGGCCGGCAACTGTCACCACGAAATCACCAGCCAACCCGGCAACCGCAGATAGGATGGCTTCTGCGTTCTTCTTACGCGCAGTCTCACCGGTGATGATGACCGCGCCGGTCTCCACCTGGTTTACCGGGATGCCGGCCCGATTGTACTCAAGGCGAAGCATTGCGGCCAGGGTATCCGCATCGATGGTATCCGAATCCACCAGGGGGGTGAAAACGATCTCACTCTGGTAGAGAACCTCGCGTTCAGAGATCTCTACGCGTGGAATCTGCCCGGCGCGAGCTGTCTGTGTTAAATGCAGGCGACTAAATACCACTTGGGTAGTTGTTGTACCAATATCGATACCAACACTAATGAACTCACGTGTGTCCGGCATACAAATCCTCTACATGTATTCTAGCTGAGATTATCATGCAGGCAAGTTGAGGATGGTGACTTTACTCGCATTATGTAAAAACCTGGAAAAATGCGAGAGGAAATAAGAGGAAGCGGGGATTCCCCGACCTCCTCTTTCGGGGTCACTGGATCTTTGTAAGCTGTTGTCGGAGTTTAACCACATCTTGCTCAAAGGCGGTAAGTCGCTGGCGTTCTTTTTCAACGACTGCTGCCGGGGCTCTTTCAGCAAATGGGCTGGCAAGCAGGAATCGCAATCTTTCCATCTGTGTTTCAGCCTCCTGCAATTCGCCTTCGATTCTTAGTTTCTCGGTAACGGGGTCCAATTCCTCATCCAGAGTCAAGAAGATCTCCACACCTGAAACAATCAAACCGGGCTGTCCGTTATTCTTGACAATCTCCTGCCGTATATCCAATTTCTCCCTGTCCAGATGGGCGAGAGCGGCAATTGTCCGGGCCTGGGTTTGCAGCAGATCGTGTCGTCTACCGGCAAAAAGGATCGCTTCGATTTTCGTGCCGGGTTTCACATTTTTCTCTGTTCGGTAGTTTCGGATGGCGCGGATTATATCGACTACCAGTGTGAAATCTTCCAGGGTGCTGGGGTCGGCATTCCATTCCGAACGCATAATCGGCCAATCCGCAATCATCAGGGCATTTTTCCAGCCTGCCTGAGGTGTGAACTGAGCCAGGTGATCCTGGCAGGCATCCCGCAAAATACCCCATAGCTCTTCGGTGATGAAGGGGATGAAGGGGTGCAGCATCCGCAGGCATGCATCCAGAACGGCCACAAGGTTCTGTGCTGTGTAATATGCCGAATCACCGCCGGCAGAGAGCTGCCCTTTCGCAATCTCCAGATACCAGTCTGCGAACTCGCTCCAGAAGAATTCATAGATCTGTCGGCCGGCTTCACCATACTGATGGGCTGCGAAAAGCCGGTCCACATCACGGATGACCTGATTGAGGCGAGCCTGTACCCAACGGTCGGCGAGAGTCCACTGCGGAGGATTTTGAGCAACGGCCGGAGCGCTGTTGAGAGCTGTAACTGTAAAGCGGCCGGCGTTCCAGATCTTGTTGATGAAATTGCGGTTGGCTTCCACCTTTTTCACGCTCAGATTCATGTCATTGCCTGGTGTAGAACCCACCAGCAGGGTGAACCGCAGGGCATCGGTGCCCATTTCATTCATCACACCGAGGGGATCAATGACATTCCCCTTGGTCTTGCTCATTTTGGCACCTTTTTCATCACGTATCAAGCCATGCAGGTATACGGTATTGAATGGCACTTGCCCGGTAAATTCCAGTCCATCCATGATCATACGGGCCACCCAGAAGAAGAGGATGTCATAACCCGTTTCCAGGATGGCGGTTGGATAGAAATACTTGAAATCAGGCGTTTCTTCAGGCCATCCCAGAGTTGAGAATGGCCAAAGACCGGATGAGAACCAAGTATCCAACACATCAGGGTCTTGTTCCAGCGAGCGGCTATCGCATTTTGTGCAAACACTGGGGTCTTCACGACTGACGATCATCTCACCGCAATCCTGGCAGTACCAGACGGGGATGCGGTGCCCCCACCACAGCTGGCGGCTGATGCACCAATCTTGAATGTTTTCCAGCCAGTTGTAATACACTTTTGTAAACCGGTCCGGGATGATCTTGATGTGTCCATCACGGACAGCATCCAGCCCGGCCTGTGCCATTCCCTGAATACGGACGAACCACTGCGTGGATACCATCGGTTCCACTATCTCACCGCCGCGTTGTGTCCGGGGGACATTGAGCGTGTGTGGTTGTTCTTTGATCACCAACCCGGCTGCTCCCATATCTGCCCAGATCTTCTTGCGACAGGCAAAGCGGTCCATGCCGGCATATTGGCCTCCCACTGCGGTGACGTGAGCGCTCTCATCCAGCATGCTGAGGATCGGCAGGTTGAAGCGCTGACCGATGGCATAATCATTCGGGTCATGACCGGGGGTGATCTTGAGCGCGCCGGTACCAAACTCACGGTCCACATACTCATCCGCGATCACGGGAACTGCACGGCCGAGAATAGGTACGACCACTTCCCGCCCGATGTATTGAATATAACGCGGGTCTTCCGGGTGGACTGCCACGGCGGTATCCGCCAGGATGGTTTCGGGGCGGGTGGTAGCCACAGGGATAAAGTCGCCACTGCCGTCTGCCACCATGTACTTGAAAAAGTAGAGGGTGCCAGGCTCCTCAGAGTATTCCACTTCGAGGTCAGAGACGGCTGTCTTTAATCCTGGGGACCAATTGATCATCCGCGGGCCACGGTAGATCAGGCCTTTTTCATAAAGGCGGACAAATGCTTCCCGCACAGAGTGAGAGAGGCCGTCATCAAGAGTGAAGCGTGTGCGAGACCAGTCACAGGAGGCACCCAACCGGCGGATCTGGTTGAAGATCATACCGCCGTATTTTTCCTTCCACTGCCAGGTACGGCGTACGAATTCTTCCCTCCCCAGGTCTTCGCGCCGGACTTCTTCAGTAGCCATCAGCATCTTTTCCACCTGCAGCTGGGTGGCAATTCCGGCGTGATCACTGCCCGGTATCCATAGGGTTGGTTCTCCCAGCATGCGGTGGTAGCGGATCATCAGATCTTCCATGGAGACGAACATGGCGTGTCCCAGATGTAGTTCACCTGTTACATTGGGCGGGGGTATGGAAATTACGAAAGGTTTGCGCTTCGGGTCATGCCCAGGTTCAGATGGGTCGTTGATCGGCTTGAAATACCCCTGCTCTTCCCACCAGGCATACAAACGCTGCTCTGTGGTACTAAAGTCGTATGCCTTTGCCATTTCTTTTGCTGCCATTCGTCCTCCTTAAAATGAAACAACCTCCAGTCCATGAGGACGGAAAGTTGTTAATCTCCGCGGTACCACCTCAATTCGCCATGTGGCGCACTCAAACGCTGTAACGGGCGGATCCGTGCCGGTCTACGGGTTTCCCTTTCTTCGGCAGTACAACCGGGTGACCTTCAGCCTGCAAGTCCCGTGGCGCTTTCATCCGCGGCGCGTCTTTTCTGTCGGGTAGACAGGCTTACTCCTCCTGGAGGTAAATAGATTATATCACAGGCAATTGGTGAAGCTTATGGTTCAATCCCTTCCACCACTACCATGCGAGTGATAGATGCGCTGTTCCGCAGCGCCCGTGCCGGGGCATATTCTGGAGAAGACAGCCAGGTTTTTGCTTTTTCCAGTGACGGAAATTGAAGAATGACCATGCGTCCTGGCAGCCAATCACCTTCCAATGTCTCTGATCGCCCACCGCGCGCCAGGTAGATACCTCCGTATGTGGCCACGGCTGCTGGAGCAAGATCTTTATATTGGGAATATGTTTCAGGATCGGTTACTTTCACATCCAAGATGACGTAGGCAGGCATAGCCACTCCTTTAAATAATGGCAATCATGAGATCAGATCCACCAGCCCTTTCTGAATCAGGGCTTGGAAGAGAGTGGGAAGCTTTCCGCTGTAAGTGAGGAGCAGCTGGCTGCGGGCACGGGACATGGCCATGTAGAGCAGGCGGCGTTCCCCGGCTTCCTGGGTGGAATCTAGGAATGTTTTTTGAATAAAGGGGATAATCACAACTTCTACTTCAAGCCCTTTGAATTTGTGACAAGTGTCGAGGCGTACACCAGTGCCCTGCAGGCGGCTTGTAAGATTGCTAATATCTTCTTTATGTTTACACAATACCGCTATCTGCCTGGGAGAAAAACCTTGTGATAGATAGCTATCCACAGCATTGCGGATGTAATCCTTCTCCTCTGTGATACCCGGCAGGCGGCGTATGATTGGCCGCGGCCCTGCACGCATGACATCCTGTTGCAGATCCGGTTGAACCCGTTCACCTTCTTCACCAAGAGATACCTGGATCTCAGGGAAGCCATCGATTATGGCATAGGCGGCTTTATAGATCTCAAAAGTATTTCGATAAGGTACACGCAGCCAGCGAGTACGACCTACGACAGGGATGCCTTTTTCCCGCCAGCTAAATAACCGGTAGATGCTCTGGCTGGGATCATCCGCAAGGAAAAGCAAGCCGCTGGCGGGGTTGATCAGTCGTTTGACGAGTTGGAACCATACCGGCGCCCAATCTTGCGCTTCATCAATCAACAGCGCATCAAAGGCTTCGAATGGGAAACCGGCATCTAGTTTCTGTAATGCCATATAGGGCAGCTCTGGCCAATCCCATTTATGTGTTTGCTGAAGATAAGCCCGATAGGCAGATAATATGGAGAATATACTCTTCTTCTGGTCCTCGCTAAGAGGTAGATCACGGCCTATCCCATGCCTTTCAGCCTTCAAGTACTCAGCCTGGCTTAGCAAGCCCACATCCCGGATCCAATTAATCTCTTTTTCTACATTCTCTTTGCCCATCTGGTGGAGGATCACATAACGCATTCCCTGATTTTTCAACCACTCGCTCAGATCCTGCTCCTGATCTTCCTCATAGCGGATTATCCGGTGACACAAGCCGTGGAAAGTGCGCGGTTCTATCCGGCTGCCGGTAAAGTAACCATCCAGCTCTTCTTTCAGTAGTTTATTGAAGGTTAGTATACCGATCTTCCAATCAGGGTACAAAGCGGCGAGGTATTTGGCCCGCTGGATCATGACCAGCGTTTTTCCGCTACCGGAGTATCCGCGCACCAGCCGTATGCCGGTGTTTTGCATGAGTTTACGGGCAGCATCAGGCAGGTCTGTGGTTGTGGTTTCCTCTACTTCAGGTTCGATGAATGAACCCTGAGTTGCTGCCGGTGCGGCTGAAATTAATGCTGCCAGTGTAGGAGTTTGTACAGGTTCCGCGATGAGCCTCTCTTGCGGTTCATCCAAAACAATAGAGGGATGATCTGGTTTCGTAATGTGTACGATAGGGTTGATAATTGCGCGTATATGATCGCGCTCGGTCTTTGTGAGTGGCCGGGCACGGTCTGCCGGCATGGTACGGCGAAGGTGGGACAGCAGGATATCACGATTCTCCAGCTCTGCCTTCCCGAACACAAAATCATCCCCCCAGGCTTTCCTTAGCTGTGTGATAACCGATGGCGGCTGATTATAGAGGATGGCCGCGTAGCTCCATGGGATCTTGGTTTTTTCCGCTTTATCCGGCCAGTTAGATTTAATCATGTTTTCCAGTGCAAAACCGTACTCACGCGCTTTACTTACTGGGTTCTGCTCCGTACGCTCTTCACCTGAGCGGGTGCGGATGAATGCGCTCTGTGGATCCACCTTGGTTAATGTGACCCAGTCCTTTACTTCAAGGATAATACATCCATAACTTGCTAGAATGACGAAATCTGGATAAGTGATCTCACGATTTCCGCGAATGGGAGATTCTACATACACAGTGTAATCTGAAGGAAGGTTCAGTGCCAGAAGCCGACGGGTTTGCTGCTCCCCAAAGGTAGATTCTGCGTTTAGTTCGCCGATCACTTCAGCCATAAATCCTCCTGTCTGCCATTTTGGTGTATGTGAATATAATAATTATACTTGCACAATTCGATAAGGCAGGAAACAGGAATGAGCGGAACTCTTCTGGTGATCAATGGAACCTCTTCTTCTGGAAAGACAAGCCTGGTCAAATCTATTCAACGGCTGGCAGACCGGTCATTTCTGGATGCAGGGCTCGATCGATTCATCTGGATGTTGCCGGGTAGATATCTCGAGCAGCCTCTGTGGGATGATGTACTTGGGAAAGCGGATACGGCAGGTCTGACCGGGCATCAACTGGTGATGGCAATGCACCGGGCTGCTGTGACACTATGTGAAGCCGGTTGGGATGTGTGCATGGATCATGTGCTGGTGGAGCAGGCCTGGGCTCTGGATCTAGCACAAGTATGTCGGAATACCCGGGCTTATCTGATTGGAGTGGAATGCCCGCTGGATGTTCTTGAGAAGCGCGAAAAAGAGCGGCGAGATCGAACACTCGGGCAAGCTGTCCGGCAGTTCCCCCTGGTGCATCGCTGGTGTATGTATGATATATCAGTTAATAGTGCGTCATTCAGCCCTGATGAATGTGCCAGGTCGGTTCTCTCTTATGTATTGTCACATGAACCAAATGCGATCCACGAGATGAAATTTGAATAAAAAAAACACCGGCTGTGCACCGGTGCCTGAATTATTATCTGCCCATACTGATGACCTGGTGTTCCCACTTGTGCCAGCCGTGGAACTTGTCTTGAATGATTTGCCGGCCTTCTCCCGGGCAGGGTAGGCCGACTAACTCGAGATCAGCATCCACCATGATTCGCACCAGCTCGTGGAAATGAACTTTCGGTTCCCAGTTCAACCGTTGGCGTGAATGGGAAGGATCCGCAAGCAGGCAATCGACTTCGGTCGGGCGGAAATAGCGCGGGTCGATCTCCACATATTGCTTCCAATCCATATTCGCATAGCCGAAGGCTTCATCCAGAAATTCGCGGATGCTGTGCGTTTCACCCGTGCCGATGACATAGTCATCCGCCTGCTCCTGTTGGAGGATCTTCCACTGGACTTCGATGAATTCAGGTGTGTAGCCCCAGTCACGTTTGGCATCCAAATTGCCAAGGTAGAGCTTCTTCTGATGTCCGGCTTTGATGGCTGCCAGGGCATGGGTAATCTTACGGGTGACGAAGGTTTCCCCGCGCCGGGGGGATTCGTGGTTAAAGAGAATACCATTGGACGCGAATAGATTGTAGCCTTCGCGGTAATTTCGGGTGACCCAGTAGGCGTAGACTTTGGCTGCGGCGTACGGGCTGCGCGGCTCAAAGGGAGTGGTTTCAGATTGCGGGGGTTTTGCCCCACCGAACATCTCGCTGGAGGAAGCTTGGTAGAAACGCGTCTTGATGCCGGACTTGCGGATGGCTTCGAGGATGCGGATGGTTCCCAACCCGGTGACATCACCGGTATATTCCGGCATATCGAAAGACACACGTACATGTGATTGCGCTGCCAGGTGGTAGATCTCCTCTGGTTTGATATTGTAGATCACATCGGTAAGCGTGTCCTGTGCTGTAACATCACCATAATGAAGGTTCAGGTTCATAGTGTTGATGGTATTGTGTGGATCGGTATATAGGTGGTCGATGCGGCGCGTATTGAATGTGCTGGCGCGACGGATGATGCCGTGAACCTCATACCCTTTATGCAGCAGAAATTCTGCCAAATAGGAGCCATCCTGCCCTGTTATACCGGTAATGAGAGCTTTCTTCATTAATATCCTTCTCCAAACGAATGTTTACGGAATTTTATCATTAAAAGTGGCATCCTGTTCCATTGGAATGTTGACATCAGAACCAAGAAATACTTGTGCTTTTTCCATAGCGATGTGAGCTAAACAACTATATAATTATCTTATCTAATTATTTTTATTCTACAGGTAGTCTTACAGGAGGCAGAATGATCAAGGTAAGTACGATATTACAGCAAAAAGGCAGTAGTGTGTGGACCATTAGCCCAGAAGCCACCATCCTGGATGCATTGATCATGATGGCGAAGAAGAATGTCGGCGCCCTGGTGGTTGAAGAAAACGGAGAGGTTTGCGGAATCGTTTCGGAAAGAGACTATGCCCGGAAAACCGCCAAGAACCGCTCCAGTGACCTCATCTCCCCCGTCAGGGAGTATATGACCAGCGAGGTACACACAGTGACACCTGAACAGACGTTGGATGACTGTATGGCCTGGATGACCAGGGAGCATATCCGCCACCTGCCTGTGGTCGATGGCAAGCAACTTTTGGGTATCATCTCCATCGGTGATGTGGTAAAAAACCTGATCGACGAGAAATCCACTACCATTGACGAGATGGAGAATTACATCCTCGGACGCGGATACGTCCGTAAATAGGCTGGCAATCGACCGGTTTTACTGGAACCCGCTGACAACGGATTTATTTGGTAGAATCAGCGCAGAATAAGAAGAGGACCCTTGAAAAGAAGACGCTCATTTTCCGCTCTGCGCTGGTTTTCGGTTTTCCTGATCTTTAGTGCTGTCATCTTGACCGTCACACAGCTGATCGGCTACAGCCGGGTGCGATCCAACTTTCCATCCGGCCTGCTGATTGGTGATGTGCCGGTCGGGGGGCTGGACAGGCAAGTCTCAGCTCAACGGCTGCTGGTAGCATATTCCATGCCGATTGAGATGCGTTATAACGATGCCGCCATCCAGGTGAAACCGGATGTAGCCGGCTTTGAACTGGATCTGGAGGGCATGCTCACCGCGGCAGATATGCAGCGAACGAGCCAGCCTTTCTGGGTTGGTTTCTGGCAATATTTGTGGAATCAGGCTCTTCCCACCACCCCCGTGCCTTTAAAGTTTACGATCAATGAAGACCGGTTACGCTTATTCCTTGAATCTGAGATTGCATCGCGTTACGACCAACCACCCACACCGCCTATCCCCATACCGGGAAGTACAGGCTTTTTACCGGGTCAACCCGGGAGCGTGCTGAACTTAGATAGGGCTATTGTTTTGATTACCACAGCCCTGCGCTCCCCTACGAGCAGGGTCGTGAACCTGACCTTTGACAATACCAGCGCTCCCCGACCCTCACTAGCGAACCTGTCAGTTCTGCTCCAACAGGTAATCCAGGTGAACGGTTTCGACGGCATCGTCGATATTTATATGGAAGACTTACGGACGAACGAGACGCTTCAGTTCGGCTACCAGAACGGGACCCTGCTATCCACTGAGCCGGATATCGCTTTCTCAGCGATCAGTACGATCAAGATCCCCATTATGGTGGCTGCTTTCAGGCGGTTGGATGAGCCGGCACCGGAATACATCTTGAATCAGATCAGCCTGATGATCGAGCAATCTGGTAATGACCCGGCAGATATCTTGATGGAAACTGTAATGGCGGAGAATGTCGCTCCCATCCAGGTAACGCAGGATATGGAAGCGTTAGGCCTTCAGAATACTTTCCTGGGTGCTTACATGGCGAAACCCATCTTTCTACAGCGGGTGCAGACACCTGCCAATACCCGCACCGATATTTCTACCGACCCGGATCCCTTCAGCCAGACAACACCCTCAGATATTGGGCAGCTGCTGGGGGATATTTACCTGTGTTCGAACACAGGCGGTGGGGCACTGGCTGCTGCTTTCCCCGGCGAGATTAGTAAGGCAGAATGCCAGCAGATGATCGAGTTCCTGGCGGGAAATAAAACGGTGGCGATTCTCTTACAGGCCGGGCTGCCTGAAGGCACTCGCATTGCGCATAAGCACGCGTATGCGACTGAATCGGACGGTCTAATCCATACAATGGGTGACAGTGGCATCATCTATTCACCCGGCGGAGATTATATTGTTTCGGTGTTCGTGCATCATCCCGTGCAGGTGGTGTGGGATCCGGTGAACAAGATGGTATCTGAACTTTCGCAGGCGATCTACAATTTCTATAATACCCGCTAAGCAAGTTGTCTTTCGGGTATAATTCCCGTATTGCCCCCGTAGCTCAATGGACAGAGTGCCTGACTTCGAATCAGTAGGTTGCGCGTTCGACCCGCGCCGGGGGCACCTAATTAGAACTGTTCTGCCTTCGAAACCTCTTTTTCTGAGGGGTTTTCTTTTTTACACTGAAAAAGTCAAGAACACTAATATGTGTGACTCACAGACATCTTGTGAGTTTTACCTGGCTGATCCCAAAGCATTCCCCTCACAAAACTGAATGTGCATTGGGTATAGATACAAAGTTGTTCCAAATAATTCATCGCTGTCAATAACGCGGTTCACCAACAGGCAAGAAAGTAAATCGCTAATGCAAATAAAGTTCGAAACTGTAAATACCTACTTATTGAAGTACTCGATAAAGGTAATGAACCTACCTCGGTCTAGTGGACACAGAGGAAAGCTGGTAGAACTAATATGACAAGGAGAACGAGATGAGCGAGGGCATGGATTCTACCCTTTGCTTATTTATTGGCAAAACGCAGACTCTAGTTACAGTTGGATCCTGTAATCAATCCCTAATACTTTCCCTCGATATATGCTTTGCGGATAATATCCGCCACTTCCGGAGCTGGAATGCGGATGAAAGCGCCAGTCTCTGTTTCGATGCCGGGTACATATTCATGGGGAATATCGAGGAAGACGATGTCTTCTTCTTGCAGGCTTGCGGCAAGACAGGCGAGGGAGGTCACATCGCTGAGGGAGAGATTGGTAAGGAATGTGCGTTCATCCAGCAATTTAGCGCCGAGTTCGGGTAATGCGGTGATGTTCTGCGGCTGGCTTAATTTACGGAAGGGTCCTTTCATGACCTCTGCCTGTCTCTGGATGCGGTAGAGGTCGCTGTCGTTTGCGCGTTGGCGCACATAGGTCAAAGCTTCACGGCCATTGAGGTGTAACTTGCCCCTGAAACCGTACCCGCCGATAGGTTGCGCCAGATCAATATCGACCCCGCCAAGGGAATCAACAAAACTGACAAAAAGTGAAAAATGGGCCGAGAACCAGCGATCGAAGATGACTTCGTAATTGCGGTTGAGAGTATCCGCCAGCAGAGCTGCGCCTTTGCCAGATCCGTTGAAGGCTTCACCGTACCCATAAGTGGAATTAATACGGCCAGCAGTAATACCTTCCTCTTCCAGGCCAGTGATGGGCAGCCAGGTATCGCGTGGGAAGGAAAGTACCAGCACGCGCCCGCTGAGAAAATCCACGCGGATCAGGCGGATGGCATCGGCTTGTTCATTTTCATCCACACCCAGGCCGAGAATGAACATCGGATCACTCTGGCCGCAGACCGTCGGGACAGTCGGAGTAGCGGAGGGTACAGCTGTTGCTGTTGCAGGGATTGCCGTTGCTAACTCGATGGCTGTATCCGCAACAGGTGGATTCCCGGGTGTTGTTGTGGGTGAGGCTGCCAGGGGACTGCATGCCTGGATGAGTACGGCCAAAAGCAGTGTCAGAAGGATAAGCACGGAGTATTTTTGAGCGATCGTTCTTTTTTTCATAGGTGCCTTATATTCTCATCAGCTTGCATTTAAATGTTTATTTGCTGGCGATGATTTCATCATATCATAATCACGCGCAGACTGAGAAACCATAGATAAGTGCGATATTAGGGATTGGCGATACGACTGGGGTGGTAAACTAAAAGGTACCAAAGCCTGCCCGAATTTTGAAAAGAACCAGATAAGCGTGACTGTAGTACGCAGCAAACTAAAAAAATGAATGCAAGTTGGGGGTACATACCATCCAGGAGTAATATGACCAGGAAACACTCAAGTTAGCAGTCCAGTGATAGATTGATGAGATGAACTTACTACACATTAGGTGTCATTTTTTGGGTTACATCATCCCCCATTTGATATACTGAAAATTCCATAGTTGTCTCTGATATAATATATACATATCATACAAATTACTTAATTATTTAATACATGTAATTACTCGTTCAGAAAAAGAGGCTGTTATGCTAGGTTATGCTCACCCTGAAGTTCTTGTGGGGACGCAATGGGTTGCTGAAAACCTCAAAAATCCTGATGTTCACATAGTCGAGGTGGGATATAACCTGGCTAATTACAATTCCGGGCACATCCCAGATTCTGTGGGTTGGAGTTGGGACACTAATTTCCAGCATCCCATCTGCAAGGATTTACCAGATATGCGTGGAATGGAAGAGTTATTATCTCGCTCGGGAATCGAAAACGATTCTTCTATCCTCCTCTATGGAACTCGTGGAAATGGATATGCAACGTTTGCATTCTGGCTTTTGAAAATATACGGCCATAGAGATGTGCGGGTAATGGATGGAAATCGCGAGAAGTGGATTGCAGAAGGCCGTCCTATGACAACAGATATTTCTCCTGCCATTCCATCAACCTACCAAACGGTTGAACCAGATTGGAGTATTCGAGCATTACGCGATCAAGTTCTCCAATCAATTGGAAAGTCGGAGATCATTTTAGTGGATGTGCGAACGCCCGAAGAATATCGCGGGGAATTGTGGGATTCGTGGAAATATGAAGCAAAAGCTAGTCAGCGCGGTGGTCATATCCCTGGCGCGGTCAATATACCCTGGGATCTGTCTCTGGATGAAGATGGAACTTTCAAATCCTTTGAAGAATTGATGTCCATATATTCAAACATGGGCGTTACATATAGTAAGGATGTGATTACGTATTGTATTATTGGCGGGAGGTCCAACCACACCTGGTTTATTCTGACCTACTTACTCGGATATCCAAACGTTCGATTGTATGATGGCTCATGGGCAGAATGGGGTGTCCTGATTGGCGCTCCTATTGAGAAATAAACCTGAAAACCGAGCGTAGAATTACAGAAAGCGAGGATTAACTATTACTGTTATTTTGGGACAATGCATCTCATTATGATCCGTTTACCCTCCATTAGAAATGAGTAAATTCATTTTTGGGGCGATTTTCTAATTAGATTTATAAAATCAAATATTCATTTAATTTACCTAATTTCCTTCATGGCTTCGCCTATAATGTCCATTGCCATAGGTAATGTAAGCGGGTGTTACCGCCTGTGGGGGATCGGTGTACAGATCAATAACATTCATTTAGTCGCGCCTATAGCCGGCACATTTCGGATGTATTTTACTGACCTCATCAATACTGCCACTCCCGATCATAGCGGGTGTTGACAACTTCTGCGACCATGCTTTATAATAAACAAACCGTGCCCCGGTGCGACCGGGGTATCTATATGTATCCCCAACTTCCCCATGACCGGGCGGAAACGCGTGGATCACGGTGAAGTGAAGATTGGAGAAAGTTATGAAGTACGCAATTGTTGAAAGCGGCGGTAAACAGTATAAAGCCGTCGAAGGCAGCCCGCTTGAAGTGGATTTACTGCCCGTTGAAGCTGGAACCCAGCTGAGCCTGGACAACGTATTGATGGTAGTAGATGGCGAGAACATCTCCATCGGCACCCCGTACGTAGAAAAAGCTTCTGTCAAGGTAACTGTAGCGGGAGAGATCAAAGGGCCCAAGCTGATCGTCTTCAAGTATCGCCCAAAGAAACGCATCCGCGTAAAGACTGGCCATCGGCAGAAATTCACCAAGCTGATGGTTGATTCAATTTTCATGGAGTAAGAGAAATGGCACACAAAAAAGGTGGCGGTTCATCCCGCAACGGTCGTGATAGTAACGCTCAACGGCTGGGCGTAAAAAAATACGCCGGTGAAGCCGTTCTGTCCGGAAACATCATTGTGCGCCAGCGCGGCACCCGCATCAAACCGGGCGTTAATATTGGCGTCGGTAAAGATGATACCCTGTTCGCAACCGCGGATGGCATTGTGGAATTTGTGACCCTGCCCGATGGCAAGAAGCGCGTAAGCATTCTGCCTCCACAGGGATAACCAGGCAGGATTTTGCCACCTGGGAAAAGGATTTGAGATGAGAAAAGATATTCACCCCAATTATTACCCGGACGCGCAGGTTGTTTGCGCGTGTGGAAATACCTGGACCACCGGGTCCACCCGCAAAACCATCCGCACCGAAGTTTGTTCCAAATGCCATCCCTTCTTCACGGGACAGCAGCAGCGCCTAATCGACATCGAAGGCCAGGTGGATCGCTTCTATAAGAAGATCCAGGCTCGCGAAGATTTTGTCAACCAGAAGGTTGCCCGTGCCCAGGAGCGCACTTCTCCCGACCGGCCGATCTCTGATCTGGAACTGGGTACTCGTGCCCTGGCTGCTCTCGATAAAGCTGATCTCAAAACATTTGGCGCTTTCCTGGCTAAACTGGCTGAAGGCGAGGAGGCTGTACTGGCAGTGGAAGGATTTGGCCGCAAGTCTTTGATCGATGCCAAGAAGAAACTGCGCGCTCTGGGCTACGAAATCCCTGAGACAGCCGGAGAATCCGCGGAATAATTCGCACGGAAACTCAACGGCACAACAGTTGCCCGAACAAGAGATTTCTTGTACACTTAACAGGCAGATGCAATCAAAGCATCTGCCTGTTCCTATACCACACTATACAGGTGATGAATGACGCATACGACCGGTTCAGTTGAAGTGATCTGCGGTTCCATGTTCAGCGGGAAGACGGATGAGCTGATTCGACGGTTACGACGGGCAACCATTGCACGGCAGAAGGTGCAGGTATTCAAACCCGCGATCGATATTCGTTTTGCTGTTGAGAAAGTCCGCTCGCATGCCGGCTCAGAGTTTGATGCAGTGCCTGTGAAGTCGTCCACTGATATCCCTGCATTGATACAGGGAGAGACCACGGTTGTCGCGATCGATGAAGCCCAATTCTTTGACAAAGGGATCACCGAGCTGGTAGGAAAAATGGCAGATTCTGGTTTACGAGTGATCGTTGCTGGTCTGGATAGCGATTTCCGCGGGGAACCTTTCGGCGAAATGCCAGTTTTGATGGCGAAAGCTGAAAAGGTGGATAAGCTCCAAGCGATCTGTATGGTATGTGGCGAACCAGCCAGCCGGACTCAGCGACTGGTCAACGGGCAGCCGGCGGGATACAACGATCCGGTGGTGATCGTTGGGGCGGCTGAGTTATATGAAGCACGCTGCCGGCAGCACCATCAGGTACCGGGTAAATAGGAGTCAGGATGCAGGATTATCGATCTTTCCTTTCCGAGGTGCTTGTCAGCCGTGAGCAGCTGCAACAACGAGTGGCTGAGCTTGGTAAAGAGATCACTCACGACTACCAGGGGGAAGATGTGCTGCTGATCTGCATCCTGCGTGGTGGCGTTTTATTCCTCACAGACCTGATCCGGGAGATCGACCTTCCACTTGAAGTGGATTTTATGGCAGTATCCTCGTACGGTTCCGGAGCTCGTGAATCCAGCGGACAGGTGCGCATCACGTTGGATCTTGGCAATAGCTTGGAAGGGAAAAATGTGATTCTGGTGGAGGATATTGTTGACAGCGGGCGCACAATCGCATCGGTGCTTGGCATGCTGGCCACCCGTAAACCCAAGAGCCTGGTAGTTTGCACGCTTCTGGATAAAGCCGAACGCCGCGAAACAGAGGTTCCAATCCGCTACCGGGGATTTACCATACCAAACAAATTTGTCTTCGGATACGGGCTGGATATTGATGAGTATTACCGCAACCTGCCATTTATCGGTGTTGTGGATTTAGAAAAATACCGCCCGGAGGAGTAATCATGATCCGGCAGGTGAGAGGGGAGCATCCGTTTGCCGGTAAATGGTTTGCACGTGTTGGGAGTTCTATCGTATCCGTTGGAGGTTCACCTGAACAGGTGTATATTGCTGCCAGGGCTTCCCGCACGAAAGAAAAGATCATTCTCTCACATATACCTCAGAGTACACTCATGCCTTTCCCCAGTATTCTAAATGAAATCGCCAATGTTCTAGCAAAAGATCAGGATGTTTACCTGGTGGGGGGGGCTGTCCGTGACGCATTGCTAGGGCAGACTGGGAATGACATAGACCTGTGCGTTTTTGCAGATGCACAGAAGATCGCGCGCAAGCTGGCGAATGCCTTGCGAGCCGATCTCTACACCCTGGATGCTGAAAGACAGGCATACAGAATCATCACCGAGAGTGAGGGGAAAGGCCCGCTGTATATTGATATTACCCGCGGCAGAGGGCAATCCCTGGACGAAGACCTGGCGGGCAGGGATTTTACGATCAATGCCATCGCGGTGGATATTCAAGTACCTCAGCGTTTGATCGATCCGCTAGGCGGCGCGCAAGATCTGGCAGCAAAAAAATTGCGGACCTGCAGCCAATTTTCTCTGCAGACTGACCCGGTGCGCAGCATCCGGGCTGCGAGGTTGGCAGCCGATTTACAACTGCAGGTCGAGAAAGATACACTGGAACAGGTAGTTGCTTCCCGTACCCACCTGCAGGATGTCTCCCCGGAACGCCGGCGGGATGAAATTATGAAGGGGCTGCAAGAAAAACCAGCAACATTCATCCGTTTGCTGCACATGCTAGGACTCGCTGCGCATGTAAGCAGTGCATTGCAAATGAATACACCTGATTGGGAAGATCGCCTGGCGCGTCTGCGTTTGCTCGAGAGATTGCTGATACTCTTCCAGAATTCAGGTGATAGAGAACAAAATATCTGGAGCGGGGTAATCACATCAGAGCTAGGCCAAGCAGGACAAGTACTCTTATTAGAAAGCCGGCAACGTCTGCAGCAGGATCGTCCACGAGCGGCACTCTGGGCACTGGCATGCCTATCCGGGGGAGATGAGAACAGAATGGCTGTGCTGGCAGAAGACCTGGTACTGGCCAACGTGGAGAAACAATCACTTGCGGGAGCAATGCACGCCATGGAATGGTTGCGTGAGCGATCACCAGTTAGTATCGAATTCAGTGATCGCGAGGTATACCAGTTCTTTCGCGCAGCTGGTCCAGGGGGTCTGGACGCATTGATGTTGTGGATGATCGATTCGTTCCTGCAGAAGGATGGTCATCTGGTGGCTGCACCCCCGGTGGAGCAGTTGCGCATCTGCCGTCGCCTGCTGGACGCCTGGCAGCATGAACGCGGGACTATCATCTCACCTGAGGTATACATAAACGGACATGATGCACAGCAGATCCTGGGCATTCCACCCGGAGCTGAGTTGGGGCGCTTGCTTGAGGTGATGCGGGAAGAACAAGCAGCAGGCACCATAAAAGACCGCGCCGGGGCAGAAGCCTGGGCGCGGGCATGGTGGAAGAGTAGAAAAATGGGTTAGTTTTCGCCTGTTTCAGATACCAAAATTTGGATGGGGTACCATGCAGTTGGCGTTATTCCTTTGTAATTCTCAGGGATCATTCCCAGAAGCCAGTTTTGATTGGTTGCCTCACCATAGTAGAACTTTCTACCAGTACCTTCCTCGATGAGATAATCACCTTTAATGGATGGATCGGCTTGAACGCCAAAAGCCAGGTGGTGTGGATATTCTACAAGAACAGTCCCGAAGCCCATACGGGATAGTATTGCAGCACAAAGAATTGCAACATCCTCACAATCACCAGTTTCGTCTACGATGGTTTCGATAGGGTAGCGCGGCCAATCATCTTTACCAGTAGTTTTTTTATCATCACTGTAGGGGAAACATGTTTGTACGAAGGTGAGTATATTCGCTGCCTGATTATAGGTAGACCAACGGTGTTTTGCATGAAGCGTTTGAAAAGCAAGCGCCAACGAATGAACCTCAGGCATTTCTGCTTCGGAATACTTATGGTATTCCCGAATACTTCTTTCCTTCTGATGATATTCTTCATAACGAGATAGATCTATTTCAACCTGAATTTCCTGTTCTACAGCTTCTTTCTTACCTTTAGGGGTGTAGGACCAGCGGAATGTTTTCTGGATCATGTTCTTTCCCTGGTCAGGCAAGGGTCTGGTGATCACAGGTTTTCGGTGGATTATCTCCTTTTGGAATAACCAACCCATTTGCTGGATATTCACGTTTGCCACGATTTGGCTAAAGATAACAACCTGAGTGCTATTAGATGGAACGGGGCTATAACCATCCAATATTGGCTGGCAGAATCGCCACTCAGGGTTTGCAATGTACGCAAGTTTAATAGAAGTTGGAACAGTATTCATATCCCCACTGAAAGAGACAAGAGGTTCCAGGCTGTTTTCAGCTACGCTTAAGTATCGTTGAGTATCGACCTTTCCCGTTTCGGTTGTTTGCCAGTGAGAGAAGATGTCTTCAATGGTTAACTTGAGGATTGGACTATAAGCCGTTGAAGCTTGCCCCTGTATCCATTCGAACATCTCCTGGGTGGTTACTATCCGCCATCCAATTTCTGAGAGGTATATGAGTAGATCATTTTGCCAGGTATCTATCGGCGCTACCCATTTCTTACTTGCCCAACCAACCAGGCCGTGTTCACTTAAACTGGGACGATAGAGCGGGTGCCGTTCCTCAGCTGTAAACAAGGGCACGTCCTGATCGATGGAAAGGGAATTGATCTTTTCCTGAAAACTCTGGTACTCTGCGATCCCTGTTTCCAGTAATGCACTAAACTCTTTTTGAAAACCACTTGCTTCTGAAAGCACGATCTTCAGTATTTGTTCACCGGCCAGTTGATGAGTGAGCCTGACCATTTTTTGCATTGCCAACTGCAGCAGGGCAAAACTCTTTTTATAATGCCAGATCACATAGATGTGTGATAGCCAAAACCTTACATTTGGCCAGGGGATCTTTTTAAAGAGGGCCGGTGGCTTTGGTGCCTTCTGCAAATACTCCTGGATCTCTGCGGCAACCTCATTTGTCTCTGCCTGTAGTTTCTCCAGCTTGCCCTCAGTGTTGCTCAACAACCTAATCTGATCCTCAGAATATTTCTTTGTGGATGCTTTGATCTCCTTTAATACTCCAATGGAGTTCTTGATACCTCCAGGGTACAGCGAAGGGTCCAGTAACAGCGCATTGATGATCTCTGATAGCTGTAGCTTGATCCTGGTTGTCTGTTCCAACACTAGATGTTGGGCTGCTTCATGGACCAATGGATGGTATCCAGTTTTCAATGATTCGAGAGATCTGTAGACCTGCTCTGGCCAGGTGGAACCAGGCAGGTCCTCAAAATCCAGTTCGGGGATGATGAAATCTTTGATCTGGGCAGATACACTGCAATCCATATTTTGTATCAAAACAGAAAGGCTCACCTGATTCGACAACTGAGGGAAGATGGATTGTAGCCAGACACTAAAACCGGGAAGCCGTTGGATCTCATGGGCAGAGCGCGTTTTGATTGTCAGTTCTGTTTCAAGTTCCGGTTGGATCTTTCGAGCAAGAAACTCCTGTACCGAGAGAAAGATGCACTGCCTTTGAATTTCTTCAGCATCCAAAAGGAGCACAGATGAAGCAGCAGAACAGACTCTATCATGATCTTCTATCATGGAGTGAAGACGCGAAAGGTATTCGGGCTGCATGGCTGAAAGGAGGATGTTACCCGCCAGAATGGCTAGTTCTTGTTCATCCTGAATGGCAGTGTGATTGTGTCTTTCAGCATTGATGATCAACAGTGGAATGCTGTTATTGGGAAGGCCATCCAGAGCAGCATGAAAGAATAAGATGCAATCCTTAAATTTCTGATATGCAGTTGTTTTTTCCTCCTCATCACCAGAAAGATCCCTTGCAATGATCACGGTGATGCTCGGATTTTGGGGTGATTGTGCCACAGCCATGAGAATGTCTGCTAAACTTTGCCAATCCTCCTGGTGGCTGTCGCATTGCGGGCAATAGAATAACACCCAGTTGGATCTGAAATAGTCGGGCACATTGACCCCAATATTGATCCAATTCGTTGCTTGAGACACTCCAATGAGATCGTTTTGTATCTGTTGAGTAGTCTCGGTTACCGGTAGAGGATTTGCTTTCGGATCCATGTAGTTAAAACGGTAAAAAACCGACCGGGTTTTGACTACAGGCAGCAGGATATGCTCCACCTGTCGAGCAATTTCGCAAGCTTTTGCACCGGCGGAAAGTACCACGGTAGGATGATTCATGGATAATTCTCCTATAAAAAGGGCATCCCGTCAGGGATGCCCAGAAACTACTGGTTTCTTAATGATCTGCACCAGGCCTCTCCCCATTGTGCGAGGGAGAGGTATCGTTGTGATTTAGTCGTATTGGGGTTCTCTGCAGCTGCATTTCGTAAATTGGCAACAGTAGTTTCTATGATGCGGATGAAACCTCTCTGACCAATTTCACCCATTTCGCTTTCGATTGCCTCTTTTAGCTCACTACGTATGAGTTGATTCAATCTCAAATATCCAATTGCGTTATCCCAACCACCTACCTGACCTAATGAGTCTGCTCTCAGATTTGGCATACCTGGAACATGAGCCCTGCCTAAGTCTTTATAATACATATTACCTGATTCATAAATAAAACCTAACAACAGGCATTGGTTAAAGAGATCTTCTGCAGCTTTTTGCACATCTGCCTGTGGAAATAGATCTTCTGCGGCGAGAGCGCCAGGAAATATATGCAAGCTTTGGTCATAGTTCATATCATTGAGTTTGCCGAAATATAGATTTTTATATGATTCCATATCAGAGATGATATAGGCGGGGTAACCATGAGATTCAATGAGGACATCGATGCGGTTGCGAAATCCCTGGCGATTTAGTAGATATTCAGCGTGTTGTCGATATTTTTGGGGGATCAACGCATCATCCCGCGGATTGGCGATACCGAAGGAGATCGTCTTACGAGTGGTGAAACTGGCTTCATTCAATCCGGTTCCAGCAATACTAACAGAAATAAACGGTGCGAGACCAATGAGGAGATCATCGACCTTTTTCTCTATTGCATTGCAAACATCCTCCTCGGTGCCACCCTCATTCGCTATTTGCCAGCGAAAAGCATCCAAGATATTGGCGGAGTTGACCTTATGCTGGAATACAATTTCTCCCTGTGATCGCAATTTTTCCAGCAAGTGTTTTTCACACCATTTTCGGAATAATTCAGCATCCTTTTTTATCTCTGCTGGCACGAGCATGCTTAAGATCCGCGCAGGTTCAAGCTGGCCCCGTTCTGTATCGTAGAATTTGGCCAAGTCCACTTCAATTTCCTGCCTAAGGAAAAAGCCATGCTCTACTGCAACCCTGGCATTTTCAAGAGACTGTTTTGCAGCTTCCTGAGCTTCATTGTTCTTTTGGATAAAGATTGCTTGTATGCTTTCAACAGATTGCAAAGCTGAATCGGATTCACCACGCAATGCTGTAAAGATGCTGATGACTGCATCTATGATTACCTTCTGTTTTCTTTGCTTATATAATTCCTCAAGGGTTTTGATGCAGCTGTTACCTGCAGAGGTAAGCCTCAGTTGCCAGGCTTTTTTATCTAGGTTTTTCTGCGCTATATCTACGAAATCATTATCCACGCTTATTAATTGCTCAAGCGCTGAATTATATTGCTTTTCCCGAGTGGGAACATCATTCATCGAAATAAGCTCAACCGGGCAGTTCTCACGAAGTAAGGATGAACTCGGTTCCAGACTGTTCTTAAGAATTTGAAGAATAGCCAGAATGGTTGGCAGGTTGACGCTGATGGCATCATCCAGAATTTCTGCCATAAATTTCTGCTTTAATTCGGTAATGATCGTGTCTCTTTCCTCATCCAAATCCTGCTGAAACTGATGAAGCCAGGAATCCATGGAGGCTTTTTGCGTTGTTAGAAGTGTCTGAACGATTGCTACTTCACCGGCATGCTGAATGGCGGAACGCTGTTCCATTGGGATTACCTCATTCGCCTTTAATCGTTTCCCCAGGATGTCACGGGTTAATCCCAGGGTATCCAGCAGGGCATGAGTATTGGTTGCAAGATCCACTGCATTGGTATTACCCAGGGCAACTGTCAATACATCAGCTGCGTATTTTTCCCGTGCATACTCAAGGATCCTTTTTTCAGGGAAGACCAGGCTGGCAGAAGCCATGGAGCTGTACAGCCGTAGTTTCCCATCCCTGGCTGGATGTCTTGTGTCAAACACTTCACAGTCTGTATCCGCGGCACCATTCATCTGGTCGATACGCGAGCCAGTTTTGATGAAGATCGTTTGGGCTATCATCTGGTAAATATCCGTATCTTTGGATAATCTCTTACCGCGGGTGTTACACATTGCCAGGATAAACCGGGTGTCAAAGGGGCGTCTATCTTGAACCGTTACGTTGTGACCGCCTTTTTCATCATACATTACCCGCCATTCTGTATGTTCTGAAAGATAATTATCTTCCTTGAACCAGGCATAACAATTCGCTTTTCCATTATCAGATCGGGTATGATCCGGGGTTCCGCCGGCGCTGGTAATCACATCCGGCATGACCTGATAAGTGATGATTTTTGGGTGGGTCATTTTACTTCTGCACAAATAAGCCATGTCGAAAGAGAGCGCGCTACCGGTACCGCCGCAAGGCGAAAAAACCATGATGACTTTGGGTGAATCAAATACATTAAACGAATAATGCGGGCTGTCGATCTGTCTGGTGGCATCTGCATTTGCTGCGACGGTGATAGCGTTTATCGCATTCTCGAATGACGTAAAGAACCTGCTATTAAAATAATGGAATAAGGATAAACGTCCAGTTGAGCGCCTCTGAGCAGGAGATCCGTTTCCGGATAATCGGCCGGGTTCACCGGCAGCTGGCCACCAGGCTTTCACTTGGGGATAAGCATCGATGTTCCGGATGATCTTGGGAGGATCGAATGAAACATCTTGAAACACAATCCGTTCTTCAGGATCGAGGATGCTCTCTACCTGAGTATCGGCTGGGTCTATATCAACCCAGAGGTAGCGGTAGATCGGGATGTGGATATCTTTTCCAGCACGATCTTTTCCAAAAGCCTGATTATTAAGTTTCTTGACCTCCCAGGCGATCTTGCCGGCACTGGAACCGAGGAAAAGGAACAGGGTTGGGGTGATTGTGACCTGTGTCTTTTGATTTTGATCTAAATTATCCATATCTCCTCCTAAAGGTTAAACATTGGGGTCTTTCTGAAATGAGAACCTGATATCACCCGCTGTATAGACTTTTTCATATTCCACAGTGGTTCCAGGGGTGATCTCTTCAAGGATGCCGGTGTGTACCACTCCCACCGGATCTATGATCAGCTGTAATTCATCCACACTTTTGGTCATGCGCAATTGAAGGTGGATGGGATCCATCCCAGATATCATCACATCACAATCGGAGGATGAGCCTACCTTCAAAACAGCACCGGGTTTCTTTTTTAAAGAAAGGGGGGTGAGATAGATATCACTCTTACTTATCGGGTTATCTCCCTGCCAGAACAGCATGATACCGCTTACTTTAGGAGGCTGCCTCTTGCGAATGATCCGCGCGATCAACTGGATGATGAAGAATAGCGCCGCGACTAGAATTACTCCCCACTTGATCCTTTGACGAAGAATCACACTGGGAGGGATGGGTGTGGGCAAAGGTGTTGGGGTGATGGTCGGTGTCAGGGTGGCTGTTGGCCTGGGTGTGGCTGTAGGGCTGGGTGTCACTGTGGGCGTAGGGGTCTGTGTTGGTGGAAGGTTCAATGAGAATTTCACCCGTAGTATATTCGGTACCACGAAGATCTGGCCGCTGCCGGAAGAACCCTGAATGCTCAATGGCAGTTCGAGTTGGTATGCTCCATAATCGCTCTGGGTGAGTCTGCTGCTGAGGTAATTCACAAGTTCGAGGGATAGGCAAGTTTTCGATGTGGAGATCTGCACCTGGCGAACACAATCTGTTCCTTCGGCACATACCTGGATCGTGCTTCCAGAAGGTAAAGAGTGATCCAATTCTGGTTCACGGTTGAATGCCAATTGGTTGCCATAAACGCCGGGATCAGAACTCCAAAAGACCAGGCACGCAGTGGAAGGGGCAGAGCGCCCTGAAAGGTAGAGATTGGAAAGATCTAATTCCAACGGCTGCATTTGCACTACCCGAATGGGAAGGGGGTTATGGCTATGTTCGATGCCGATGATATCTGCTTTGCTTTGGATTTCATCAGGTACATCCACGCCGCCGATGGCATTATAGATCCAGTAGCTGAAGCCTTCCTGATGTAGGATTTCATACTGGGAAATGCATTCTTGCGGTGAATGGTGGCTGATATTATCTTCACCATCTGTATAAGAGATAAAAAGCTGAACGTGCTGCCCACTGGTTGAACTCATGGCTTTCATCTCTTCCATGCCAAAACAAACCGAATCCCACAGTGCGGTGGAATCGCCATTCGCTTGGAGGGAGTTGATCTTCCCAGTGAGTTCCGCTTTTTCTGCGAAGGTAATCCCCTGCCAGGTACCGATCTTGCGGGGAACACTATCGAACGTGAGCAAAGTGACGTTCGACCCTTCCTGCATCGTATTCACAAAATCGCTGGCCACCTGTTTGACCTGAGAAAACAAGGAGGGTGAACCCCGGTTCATCGAGCCGGAGGTATCCACCAGAATGACGTAGTCATAAGATACTTGTGAGGCAGATACCGGAGCCGGTGTGAATAATAACCCTGCTAAAAGCAAGGCTAACAAGGTTAGATTCATTACCCGATGGTGCGCTAGAATTCTTAGTGCCATGCTGCAATCACTCCCTTTTCTTAGCAGAATAACCAAGTTTCTTTACAAGCATTATTATGGAATAAACCGCCCCAAAAAGCAATTGAATCTGGTACGAATATTTGAGAAATGATGATTCACGTTTTAGCTTGGTATTGCATCACTTTTGAGCGTCGGTGAATCTGGGTTCGTAAATTGTGTTTCCATGGAGTTTGCAGCTCGCAGGAGACTGAGAATACGATTGCGAATATATGGGTGGGTGCTGAGCCATTCAAAATCGGATCCGGCAATTTTAGTTTCTGGATCATCTTGCTGGAGGAAAGCTTCAATATTTATCTTCTGGTTGGTGATGCCTGAGCCCATTTTTATGAGAGCAGATACCAGTGGGTTGGGGTTATTCGCTGTGGAGACAAGACTGATCCTATCAGCTGAGTATTCACTGGAGCGGCTCCACTTTAGGAAGAAGAATTTTTCAAACCCGATAATAGATCTCGAGATGATATTAATCAGGCTGACATGGTGGAAAAGGATATGCCCGATTTCATGCCCGATCACTCCATGCAATTCATCAGGTTCTAGTGAATTTACCAGGGCAGACGTGAGAACGATCGTATATGGTTCATTCATGCCAAACGTATATGCATTCATCGTAGGATTCTGTGAAACGAATATTTGAATATCAACGGCGGGTAGATTTCTTTTAGCATCCTGGAGTTTTGCATATACTTCGGGTACTTGGTTCTCAGTGCAGAGGATGGCATTGGACATCAATTGTTTTCGTTGAGCAGCCACCGCTGCCCAGGCGCCACCCAGGCTTAGTGCCAGCAACAGGCCGCCAGAATAGCCTGTGATTAACATGGCTGCGAGAACGATCACAAAACCAATGCCGAGATCGTGTATCTCCTGGGGATGGCGGAAGCTTTCAAGGTCCATTCCCTGATGGGTATCGGAACTGACTGTGCCATTGATCATGGCATTATGCTCATTTATGACTGCCCGAGGGGCGGAGTGCACAAATATCCAGGAGCAGATGGCGGCAACGAAGATATCATCGATCAGGCCGACCACTGGCACAAAATCTGGTATCTCAATACCAAAGGGGATGATGCCATAGATGACCGGGATGCCAAGCAGGCCGATCTTCAACCAGAGCTTTACGCGTTTATCACGCAGCAGGCGAAAAACAAGACGGAAATGATTTGCAATCTTCTGTAACATAGATCCTCCTGTTGTTACACTTGATGTATCTGATGTATCTGATGTATCTGATGTATCTGATGTATCTGATGCCATAATACTAGCATAGTATGAAGACCAGTAGCCTAATAAAACCTTTGGTTTTTCCTTTTTGATGCAAAATCACGGGGAGAGGGGTGCTGGGAAGATGATCCGCCGAATGGAAAACCAGCTGGAATAGGTTGCTTCGGGTTACCCCCGTTGATCCCATTATAACCAATTATAAAGGAATTGGAAAATTCCACAGAAAATCAACGGGTTATATACTTGAAAAAGGAAGAAAATGCTATATAGTTAGTCTATCATCTTCAGTAGTAAGGAGGGAGTATGTCGTCTGGAGTTTACAAGCCTTATTCTGTTCAATTGGATTTGGTGTCCCCGATGCTTTTACGGGGTGCTGAAAATACCGCGAACTCTGCACCAGAAATGCGTGCGCCTGCTTTTCGCGGAGCCATGCGGTACTGGCTGAGAGCCTGCGCTGGTGGGGTGATCGGTGATGACAATCTGGCAGGGCTGCATCAATTGGAGACTGCCATCTTTGGAGATACAAAAACCGGATCGGCCATAGTGATTCGTGTACTGCGATCAGAAGACCAGCCAATCACAATCAATAGAAAATATCTGTTACCGCATAAAAATGAAGGGAGTAGATATTTTTTTACCGGTGGTTCCATCCAACTCGAAGTACGACCCAGACAGTTGATGACAGAAGAAAAATGGCAGGCGATAACTGCGGTTACTCGGTTGTTTATCGCATTGGGAGCAGTCGGATCAAGATCACGGCGGGGATATGGCGGATTACAACCCACAGAACCCGCGATTGTAGGTCTGAGATCCTGGAACATGTATATCCAGGAGACTGTTTCGAATGCAGTACAGGCAGTAGGCGTGTTGGCAGGTCAACTTGGTATTGCCCCGGAAGCCTTACCAGCAGGCCCCTGCGCCTTTCCATGTGCCAGCACCAGCGCTCGGATCCGGCTATTGAATCATGTTTCCCTCAACGCGGATGCTGAAGTTACTTGGTTAATGCAGCAAGTTCAAGCTAATCATGGTGATTGGATAGGGTTTGTACATGGGGGTACCCGTCAGGCGTCTCCAATGCATGCCAGGGTAGTCAAAATGCATGAAGGGTACAGAACACAACTTGTTACTTTGCCATCACGGTTCAATCACGCAAACTATCATGAATTAAATGCATTCATCGACAACCTGCCCGGAATTGATATCCGGGTAGAAGGGTGGAATCAATGAGTAAGGGGATTTTCATTTTTACCTTCAGCCCGATCCAGGACTTCATTCAAGAAGCTAGAAAGACGGCAGACCTGCGGGCCGGCAGCCAGATCCTGGTCGAGCTTTCAAAAGCGGTAGCAAACACTCTGGCAGGTCAACCTGGCACAACAATGATCTTCCCTGCAGAGACGGATCGGGGAGATATCCCAAACAAGATTGTCGCAAGAATCGAACCATACGATCAATGCCGTGAGATTGCTGATACTCTAAAGCGTGCATTCGATATCAGGTGGGGAGAAATCTCTAATGAAGCGAAGGTAATCGCTCGATTCAGAGAAGATCCTCTGTGGAGCAAAATTTGGGAGCGGCAGGTTCTGCATTACTGGGAGACCTACTGGGCAGCTGCGCGGATAGAGGCTGAGGGGGATGATGGTTTTCGGTCAGCCGTACTGAGGGCAAACCAAACATTGGAAGCAAATAAAAGGCTGCGATGTTTTGATGGAGCGCTGGATGAAAGTGGATATAAGGATACACTGGGCGGCATACGCTCTGCTTTGCGAACCAGCACAATGGATGCCAGACAGTATTGGGTTGAACTCTCGCGGCATTATGGCGCCATCAAGGTGCGTCAGGGAGAGCGGCTGGACGCCTTGGGGACGGTGAAACGGTTCAGTAGAATTGCGAAGGCTGGCTTTCCTTCCACCAGCGATGTTGCCAGCGCGGATTTTCTGGCGCGGGTGCGAGCAAGCGACGCGTATGGTGACTACAAGCAATGCCTGGTGGATAACACGATCATTGAGCCTGACATTGTGGTAGACGGGGATTTACTCTACCTGTCATGTATCACGCAAGAGTATCTCCGGAAAAATCTGGGAATTGAATTAGACCAGGAAAGGATTGGGAGAGTCCAAACAGCGCTGCGAAGACTCTATAAAGAAGCGAAAGAAAGTCCCTCTACCTATTACGCCATCGTGGCGATCGACGGCGACTCGATGGGAGAGCGGGTCAATGGCTTCAGCCTGGAGGAGGCGCTGGATTTCAGCGCCAAACTGGACGAATTCACCGCGTTTGTTCGAAAACCTGGCGGCATGGATCCTGCCGAAGACCTTTTCATGCAGAACAGCCACGCTGCGTTGGTCTACTGCGGGGGTGATGACGTGTTGGCGTTAGTCCCGCTGGCGAACGCGGTAGAATATGCCAGGTTAATCTGCAAAAGGTTCAATCAACTGACAGGCGGAACAGCTTCAGCCGGAATTAGCATTCAACATCACCAGTCGCAGTTATCGATCTCCCTGCAAGATGCCTTTAAGGCTGAACACACGGCTAAGCAGGTAATCCAGTTAGCAGAGACAGCCGAATTAAAAAAAGACGCGGTTTGTATTGCGGTAAAAAAGCGCAGCGGAGCGCCGTATCAGGTAGTATGCCGGTGGCAGGACTTGCAGACGAATTTGAGCCAGGCTGTGGTAATGTTCCGTGGGGATGTATCCACGAAACTGGCGTACGGTATCTCAGAAGAGGCAGCGCTGACGCCGGGTCTCAAATTTGGGCCACAACAGGCTTTGATTCGCAGATTGGTTCACCGTCACAAACTGAAAAAAGACTTTGATGAAAAAGGGTTTACGGCTTTGTTGGCCGGGTGGATGCAGTCAATGAGGTATCGGCGGCCGGAAAATATCAGCCCGATGCAAAATCTGGCTAAATGGCTAATTCTGGCACGCTTTATCAGCCAGGGAGGGGAGGATTAATGACTGACCGACTTTTCATAGAAGCGGAAGATGTTTGGCTTTTTCGGGATGGGAAACCATTTACCCGGGGCGGAGACCATGCGGCGCACAGTATCTTCCCGCCTTTTCCAACGGTAATTCAGGGAGCCATCCGATCCAAAGAATTGGGATTGAAGCTGGTCGATCTGGGTGACAAAGATGCAATAATCCGCGCCGTTGGGACGGCCACGGATTTCGCCAACCTCAGATTGCGGGGGCCATATCTGGCAGAATGGGATGAGCCAGGGAGGTCCGTTCATCGGTACTTCCCGGTACCGGCTGATGCGGTCAGTTTGGATACAAACGAGCACACTGTTCGGCGGGCATCTCTGCCGCAGGTTCCTCCCGAAGGTGCAGCCAGCAATTACCCATTACCGATGATGATCGGATTAGATGAAGCGCTCACCAAAGGTGAGTCCGGTTTATGGCTGAATGATGAAGACCTGGAGAGGTATTTTGCTGGCGAAAAGGTTCGGGCTACACCGGCAGACCAGTTGTTTAAACGGGAAATGAGGGAAGGTATCGCGATTGACCGGGCATTAAAAAGGTCTGAAGACGGTATGTTATACCAGGCAGATTTTATCCGTACCAAAGCGGGGATTGGACTGGCGGTGGACTTTGTAGGGTATACAGGTTGGCCAACCTCAGGATTATTACAACTGGGGGGTGAATCCCGTCCTGCCAGGTACAGCATGATCACGGTGAACGAGGAGGAACGAATACCGAACCCTTTACCGCCAAAATTCTTCCTTTACTTCACCACGCCAACCTACTTTAAGGATGGTTGGAAACCTGATGTCAACAAGTATTTTACAGGCAAAGTGGAAATAGCCGCTGCCGCAGTTGGCCGGCCATCGATCGTCGCGGGCTTTGATATGACAGCGTCCAGAGATTCAGCGGATATACACCGCAGCGGAAAGCGGTTTGTACCGGCTGGCAGCGTTTATTACTTTACTACCGATGGCCCAGCGAGCTTAAGGGAAAACCTGATTCAATCTGCGATTACAGATTATGCCCCTGAAATTGGGTTTGGACAAATCATCTTAAAGGAGTGGAAAAATGTTTGAGAAAAAGCAGATGTTATTCTTGTATGTAGAAACTCCGCTGCATGCTGGAGCTGGGAGAAGTCTGGGTGTGGTAGATCTGCCAATCCAGAGGGAGAAAGTAACCGGGTATCCGATGGTTCAGGCCAGCGGGCTGAAGGGCTGCCTGCGAAGCGAATGCCTGTTGGTCAATGGTGGAGCAGGAACTCTGGATATTCCTGAAATTTTCGGGCCTGAAGATTCTTCATATGCTGCCTCAATATCCTTCGGTGATGCGCGCATCTTACTTTTCCCCGTCCGCTCATTGAACGGGACTTTTGCCTGGGTGACCTGTAAAGAAGTATTGGAGGGATTCAGAAGATCATTAACTGGATGCTCCCAGCAGGTCCCAGATTGGAATATACCGGAAATAACTGACCCGCAAATGGCTTTGCGTTCAGGCGCAGGAGTAAACATACCCAATCAGGCACAGATCGTCCTTGAGGAATATACATTTACAAGCGAGCGAAATGAAGTGGTGTCGGAAATTGCCGAGTGGTTGGCAAATTATGCCATTCCAGATTCGAATGAATATCAATATATAAAAGACTCTTTGAAGAGGAAACTGGTCCTGTTGCATGAGAACAGCTTCCGGGATTTCACCCAGACATCCACTGAAGTGCAAACCCATATTAAAATTAACCCGGATACGAATACAGTATCGAATCGCGCATTATGGGTCACCGAGAATCTTCCCGCAGAAACGCTGATGTATGCCCCGGTGTATGCCTCCCGCTCCCGCGCCCCTGGCGCAAATAAAACCGCAGACGAAATATTACAAAGTTTCGCTGGTTATGGGATTACCAGAGTCCAGCTGGGCGGCGACAACACCACCGGCCAGGGGATTGTGGCAATTCGAATGGGAGGTGTGTAATGGACCAGGGAATAGCTCAACAGGTAATTCCTGCGCAGCGCTCTCTCGATCAAGAGAGAGCATCCCATGCCTGGAATAAAGTAGAACACCGCGACGGAGCGGGAGAGACTACGGAGAAGTACTGCCAGGTTGTCCGCGGAATGGCTGCAGATATTATATCCAATGGGTTGGGGCAAACGCTTGCGTTCTACAAAGCGAGAGCAGGTAAGGAGCGGCACTATCAATGGGTATTGGAAGATACCTCAGATTGGGTGAGGCAGCAGTTGAACCAATGGCTTAATCCCGGTATAGGAGAAGGAGAGCTCATCAAATGGTTGGTGAATACGGCTAACATGGATCAGTACCGCCTGGCAAAAGAAGAATTGGTGGCTTACCTGATGTGGCTGAAACGATTTGCTGAAGCCAAGCAGAGGGAGTGAGCATGGCTTACCCGATCCCTTATGTTACATCCGGAATTTACACAAATATCCTGAATAACGCTAATCAAATTCAAAACGATTTTATAAGCAACCCGGGTTTAGTTTTCACAAGATATGCACCATACAATCCTGCTGGTGAATTGGGAGCAGAGAATAAAAAGAACGCTTTTAATGAAGTAATCAGGTTATCCAGAAAAATTGATCAGCAATTAATTTCGGCGTTGACAACACGGTGGGAGAATCAGGTAACCAGGTACAATGCCATTCAACGTGAAATGACGTCAAGCTGGCGACTGATAACTGGCATGGGAAAGAAGGGAATCCTGGAAGCCGGTTGTGATTTTGACTTTCATGGATTACCAATTCTACGAGGTAGCGGTTTAAAAGGCCTGGCGAGGGCAAAAGCAAGATGGGCTATTTACGAAAAGCTCGGGGCGGCCGCACCTCACAGCCTCTCCGAACTCGACACGAAGATGTCAGATCCTGATGATATGAGCTTCCAGGCGTGGATTAAGATGCTAGAAGGAGTGCTACCAGGGAACCAAGCAGGAAAACCAAATCAGGCTATTACCAATATTAAAGCGTTTCGCAAGATATTTGGAACTCAGAACTCAGCAGGAGGAGCGGTTTTTTTTGATGCAATCCCTGTGGGAACACCGGCTTTCGAAATTGATGTGATGACTTCACATTTTAGTGAGTACTACAAAGACCAGGGGGTAGCTCCACGCGACTCGCTCAGCCCAATACCAGTATATTTTCTAACGATTAAAGAAGGCACGCGATTCCGTTTTGCTGTAGGGAAGAACCGGGGGGCACCCCAAATTTCTGATCGCATAAGGAATATGGCCTTTTACTGGCTCCAAACTGGTCTGAATGAATTTGGTGCAGGGGCGAAGACAGCAGCCGGGTATGGCAGGTTTTCCTAATTACTGATGTTTTGACCAATAAGACGAGGTTGGAAGACTCACAGGCTGTTTATAATCAGTTGCAGGCAAGGAGGAATTCGTGAAAAAGTACAGATTGTTTAAAGGCGTCGGGCTCTTAGCTACTGCTCTCAGTACCATGGCACTTAATGTGATTTCAGACTGGTTATTTGGTATCAATTCTGTTCTGGTCAAGATTATCTTTAGCATGGTAATTTTCATATCCCTTGTATTTGTGGTCTGGAGCGCATTAAGGACAAAAGCAATAGTCATTGACAACTACCGAATGGATCGATTGGACGATGCGAATGACCAGGATGAGCATGCACGCGAAGGATTGATCGTGATGCTTTCAAAGTACAATCGCGTACCCAGAGATGAGCAGGAGAAGAAAAGTTTTATAAAATTGTTGGAGGAAGGTACATATGATCAGTTGGATTTTCAGAATTCCAACCTCGGTCATTTGGTGAAGACAATTACCAGTCATAAAACCAAACTGAGACACTGCTGGGTGATCACGACCGAAAATACCGGAAATACCACTGAAGGTATGCTGAACGGAACCCATGCGTACTATAAGTCCATTACGAATTACTTGAAGACAGTATTACCCGGTGTGGAGTTCCATCAGGAAAAGATCATTGTGACCGAAGATAGTGCTGTAACGCGAAAAGTACGAGAAACCGTGAACCGGATCTTGAGCAATAATAAAACTCCCAAAGATACGATCACAGATGTCACTGGCGGTACAAAAAGCATGACACTCGGAGCTACGTTAGCCTGCCTGCAAGGGGATAGGGATCTACAGATCATTGGCACCGATTATGATACGGACGGGAATATCCTTTTTGATAGGTCTTTTGTTTTACTGTGCCGCTTCGATGTAAAGAATATCGAATAACTATACTTTCTCTAGTAATCTGCTGATATATCGATTCAATCCACTTTTCATAGTAGGAGGATTGTATGTACATTTATAAATCATCCGAGTTTTTAGAAAAAGTCAGTGAGGAACATCTCGATTCTCGCATCAGTAGATTATGTAAGTCTCTGGAAAGAGTAGGAGAAGTTATCAATGAACAGATTCCCCGGTTTCCTGCAAGGTATGGAACACGATATCTAAAACATGAAGAACGCGACTTACGTATCGTCGCAGAATTACTAGATGTAGATGGAACCCAAGTGTTATATCTGCATACCATTTTTGCACATGATAGACATTATGAGCAGTTTCTGGGTGAGATCTCAGCGGGGAGGTATTCATATAGCCCGGATATTGAGCAGGTTCGTCTCTGGCTTCGAGAGAACAGAGTCGAAGCCTTGACCACCTCAACAGCTCGGCAGATCATTGACTTACCGGCAATTTATCATGGATGGTTAAAAAGACCAACTTGGGATTTTGAGAATTGGGTGGTATACGAAGGTTCAGAGTGGGTATCAGAATTCCATAAAGCGCAGTTTTCGGACCGCTGGGAGACGATGCATGCGATCCTCGATAGTATTCTTTGCCAGATGCAGGCAGGCAATATCACAACTATATCAGAGTTTAAGCCATTTACAGCAACAGATGGTACCTACTACCGTATTTGGGATTCTACCCGCGGGATTATTTTGGCGCGGAAAGGAGATAGGGGTATCTTATTTAGCCAGCACCTGATTCGGGTTCGGAGTGATGATGGAGATCAGACGGCAAATGATTTTCACCGTCAGGTGGTATTCCTGGTTTCACCAGTGATCGATGAAAGTGATGATAACCTAAATAAATTGGTTTCAGAGAATTACCCGTTCTATGAAGAGGAAGATACATTCCATTCTGGGTTTAACGAGATCGCCCGGTGCTCTAACCGGGTGTATCCTGGTTACATATTGGCAGATATGGATTTGTGGCGTGATATTGAAAGAGATGAAGGGGTAAATCTCGCATTGTCAGCGGAGGAAGAAAGAATTCTCTATTCATTATCCTCAGAGGGGCCACGTGATTACAGACTACCAATATTCATCAATGGAAGAGCGGGGAGTGGAAAATCAACAATCCTGTTCTATGTCTTCACGGATTACTGCACCCGGATCTTTAAATACCGGAATGAGAACGAACTGGAGGAGATGGGATTACGTGGTAGACCGGTTTTTCTGACATATAGTAGTGAACTGCTCAAAGTTGCTGCAGACCGGGTGAGTAAGATGGTCTTTACGCGCCTGGCGATTACAAACACGACTGAGCAAAAAAGGATCAAAGAACAACTTGGAAATATGCTCAGACCCTTCAGAGAATTTCTAAGAGAGCAACTACCGGATGACTCGGGATATGAAATCTTTTTTGATGATGCCAGACGAATTTCATTTCACCAGTTTAAACGCATCTATTCTGAGAACCACAACCCGGCCGTACGCAAATACTCTGCGGATATTTGTTGGTATGTGATCCGAACATTCATTAAAGGCTACCAACTGGATTGTTACCTGGATCCTGAAATGTACAACAATTCGGAGATCATCGCTGAAAGAGATAGAACGGTTTCAAATAAAGATTTCAGGGTGATCTATGAAAATGTTTGGAAATGGTATAAAGATTATCTTGAAAAAGAGGGTTATTGGGATGATCAAGATCTAATAAGAGCGGTCTTGGAGGCTGAACAGAATATTGAAGGTGAATATACGGCCATATTTTGCGATGAGGCTCAGGATTTTACTCGGCTAGAATTGCAATTAATCTTAAAAACATCAATTTACCAAAATTATCGTTTATCTAACTATGATGAACAGGCAAGTTTACCCTTTGCTTTCGCTGGTGATCCCCTTCAGACGTTGAACCCAAGCGGGTTCCGCTGGGCGAAAGTTCAGGCCATGTTTCATAATGAAATAATCCAGGGAATTGACCCTTTGGGCAGGTTGGGGATTAAGATCAAACCACTGGATGATTTACTGATCAATTATCGTTCCACCAAGCCAATCGTTGAAATTACAAATGCATTGATCCTGGTACGTAATCGTCTTTTCGATCAAAGTACAAAACCTCAGAATTACTGGGGACTGGGAAATATGGGCTTTGCACCACAAAAGTATTTACTTTCACAGATAAATATAGAAGACCTAAGAAAAAATATTCGGGATACCATTCTCTTGATCCCATGTGATGAAGGTGGTGAAAAAGAATTTTTTCTTGGGGATAATGAACTCTGTCTACTATTCCCGGATGATGCCCGAGATGAACGCTGCCCCAAAAATGTAATCTCTGCGATCGGCGCTAAAGGGTTGGAATTCCAAAGAGTGATCTTATACAAATTTGGAGATGTATGCCCTGACAAGGCTTGGTCAGTTATTGAGAACTCTGAGACAAGAAGTAGCGTTGATGTTGAGTATTTCTTTAATAAACTATATGTTGCTGGAACACGTGCGACAAAATTCCTGTTCGCTCTAGAGTCTGACGATGGCGACACCAAGCTATGGATGAATTTAACAGCGGACAAACTTTGTGAATATGCCCTGGCTATCAAAGGACAGCAATGGAAAATTCGTCCGGAATCTGATCAAGATCCGCAGCACGAATACACTGCCAGGCCGATTGGACTTGGAACCCCTGAAGGGGTGCGGGAGATGCAGGAGGAGAGACCAGAAGAGATCGCTGTCGAATTTATGAATCGTGGAATAACTTCAGAAAATCCGGAGTTTCTTTGGCGAGCAAGATCATATTATCGGGATCTGGATGATACGAGAAGAGCAACATTTTGTGAAGCTTATGCCATGAAGTTCGAAAAACGATACAAGGAAGCTGGATTCAGATTTGTTGATATCGAGGAGGTCCAACTGGCAAATGATTGTTTCTGGGAGGGAATGCATTGGCAGGAGTTGATGGAAATCCAAGGTCAAAACCGTGCCGATAGGATGCAGCTGGCGAAATTTATGCTCTCAGATCTTGATACCGCACCGATACTCGAGTTTGCAGAATATCTATCGACGATAATCAATCGGAAAACTTTACCGTATGGCCATAACAATCAATGGCGGGAGGTTTACAGGGAATTCAACAGTCGTGTTAGCCAGCTTCCAGCAAATAGCGTGAATAGAGAAGACTGGGTAAGATTGGGGTCATTAATTCGTGACCTGGAAGATTATGGATATTCAGATATCCAGGCGGTTGCTGGACTCTGCAATATGAATGCCGGTAATACAAAAGCTGCAATAAAAATTTGGGAAGACAATGGACAAGTAAGCCACCAATTGTATTATTTAGCCAAAGCGACAGTGAGCAAATATCCTCAAAACCTTGAATGGTTATCGCGAGCCGGTCAGACAGATCAGATCATCACGCTCTGGGAGAATAATGGGGGTAATACTCAGACTCTACCTCTTACCCTGGCAAGATATGTTTTCCCAGTGTTGAATGAGAAGCAGAGGTTTTGGGATGCAGGCTTCCTGGCAATGCGGTCAGATGAAACCAATAGTCAGACTGTTATAGCGATGCTTAAGAGTATAAGGGTTTATACAACAGCAAACTTAAAAGAACATCAAGCAATCAGTAAATTGATCCAGTATCTTAGTAAAAATCAGGAATGGGATTTTCTAATCTCCCAGATTCAGAAGATTACAGCATTACCTACCATTACTAAAGAAAACCGGATTGAGATCTATAAAGCTTTTATCCACCAGTTAGCTTTGCCGGAAACAGAAGCAAACATGTTTGAGATCAGCCTGGTGCGAAAAATTGAGGATAGCATCTTCAATCAACTAGCCAGACAAGAAGACTGGGAAAACGAGATAAAACCCGATGGAGATTTATTAACTGCGGTTGAGTCAATGGGCTTTGATGTTACATTGCGTTTCTTCGGAAAGTTTGTAGAAATTCAAGGTCGTGATCTTCTCCGTAACTCTGCTCGTAAGCACTGGTTGGCTAATTTTGAAAAGAAGGTGGAGTACTATAAAGCGAAGGGTGAAGTGATACAACAAATTCGCCAGCTCAGGGAATATGAAGAGAGAAAAAAGCGTTGGAATAATAAGTTGGAAATACCTGTTGGCTCACAGAAGGTAACTCAAAGAACAGAAGTGATCCATAAGCATGATGCCACCTTCAGGGATTTTCCCGTAACTATCAAACCATATTTGGATAATGGCACCTATTTCTTTACCATAGATGCCTCGGATTATGCTGTCTACCCGGAAAAGAAGATCGTGACAATCAGTGATCCAAATCTCAACAGGGTGCGTTTCGACCTAGAGAAGAAAACGATCAGCTCTGGAGAATTGCAATTATTGACTACCACAGGTGATGGCCGCTTACAGTTCTCCATAGATGAGTGGTCATTGAAGGGAGAAATCCGCGATAATGATTTTCAAACCATCCTTTCGATCGAATTGAAAGGAAAGTGGAAGCCCATTCAGATCATTCTGACTTAAAGGTTACTACACAATGTTATTTAACTTGTCCGATATTCATGCTGGGATGATTACACGAGCAGAGGAGTAGTATACAGATGATCCACCTGTCACTCATGGGAGAACAACCCATCCCCGTTTTATTACCTCTATTCCAGTGGCCAGGAAAGTTCAATCAATTCGGGTTGGTAGCATCAACAACTACCTGTGATTTGGCAGAACAGCTCTACAGGTTTATTCGCGCAGATAGTAATTTAAGAACTATACAATTGTTCCCAGTATTATTGATTGACGCATACGATCCTGAAGATATACGATCTCGATTGATCGAATATGCCCGAGATCACAAACTTGACGGAAAGAATACATCATTTAATATTACCGGAGGTACGAAATTAATGAGCCTTGCAGCACAACAGGCTGCATCTGAATTGGGAATGACAACCATGTATATCGCTACAGAGAAGCAGCTAGTGATTACATTCCCAAATAATGGTGAAAATCCTCAATTATGGCCACTAAAAGTGAACTTAACCATACAGCAATACCTGATGGCACATGGTATAGAAAGTAGCAATTCACCAAATTTTGGCGCTGGGCCAGTGAATGCTATTCCTCCACGAGAAGGAGATCAACTGGAGCAGGATGTATTGCTGCTGCTCTCCAGATCAGGTTGTTTTGATGAGGTTCAAAGAGATGTATACATTGCAAAGAACTTGCGGCAGCCGGGGGAAGTGAGAAATGAATTAGATATTGTTGTGATCAGGAATGGGAAATTGGCTGTGATCTCGTGTAAATCTGGCAAAGTCACACGCGAAAAGTTGTATGAGCTGATTTCAGTCTCCAGCCGAGAGAAGGCTGGAGTATATTGTGAGAAAGTAATGGTCGCCAGCACTCAGCAGCCAAAGGGGATTACAGATCGCGCGGCAATAGAGAGAATCACCATCATTACACGAAGAAATCTCAGTACACTTCCCGAAGTGTTGATGAAAAAACTTGGTTAGAGAGGTATCAATGATCCTTGTAAATTTTTCACACCCGGTTTCAGAAGAGAGCCTACAAGTGATTCATAACAAGGCAGGTAAGCATGTTGATTTGATCATCAATAGATTAGCTGATTTCAATGAAGAGATGTCATATTGGGAACAAACAATACAGTTGGTTGACTCTGTGGGATTATCGGCAGCCGAGTGGCAGAATGAACAAATAATAATTAACCTTCCCTCGCTTGCGGTGATTGCTGGGATATTGCTAGCTGAATTACATGGCCGAATGGGGTATTTTCCAACTATATTGAGGTTTAGGAGGGTTAGCGCAGTTATTCCGCCCCAGTATGAGATTGGGGAGTTGATTAGTTTGCAAGAGGTAAGGGGTTCTGCCCGAACGAAACGGAAATACTAGGTAAAGTGTAGAAAAGAGGATTAAAAAAGGATGCCCCAATATATGGGATTAAAGCACATCATATCTCAAAGAATAATGCATTATCCAGATGAGCGTGGGTGGTTTATGGAGCTTTCGGATAAGTATCTACAGAATACAGGGCAAAGGTGGAATGACTTTTTTCAGGATAATTATTCGTTCTCCCACGAGGGAGTACTAAGAGGGCTTCATTTCCAAAAAGAGCCATATGCACAAGATAAGTTTCTCGTTGTTGTTTTTGGTTCGATTTATGATGTTGTCGTGGATTTAAATGAGAATTCTCCCCAATATGGCCAGTATAAAGTAAACGAAATGGAGACCTGTACTGCTCTATATATTCCTAAAGGATATGCGCATGGATTTTATGCCATGAAGGAATCCCTTATAGCTTATAAGGTAACTGGAAAGTATATGCCCGATTACGAGGGAGGAATTATTTGGAATGATCCAACAATCAATATTAATTGGCCATCGACTTCACCTATAATCTCCGATAAAGATAAAGCTTGGCCATCATTCATTTCAAATTGCTATTCTCCTGGAGGTATAAATGAATAATAGAAAAAGAATAATTAAACAAGACTTTGAGATATATAGAAACATTAACCGATATCGACTCCATGAAGATAATTTACGATGGTCAATTCTTGGAAGTTACGCTGCTTTTATGGCTGCGCTATTTTCTGTAAATAATGGTGAAACTGGGAGATTCGTGATTAGTAATACGTTATTAAGTTTAAGTTTGTTGCTTGTAACTACTGGATATTTTTGGATTCTTGCGATCCAAAATTGGTTTTACAACTTATTTAAGTATTTTGTCGACGAATGTGAATTTAGAATCATTAATAATTTACGATTAAGGACTTTGCAAGAGTACGCTGCTGAGAATGGTAAAATGATTACCCCTTATCACCCGGCTTTTATAATTCCATTGTTTTTATTAGGGTGGTTGTCAATGATTATCGGTTTGAATACATTAAGAACAATTCCGGTAATTAACTACCAAGTAATAAAACTAACATCTACTAGCTATGGATTTGAGGTGGGTATTATTGTACTTATTGTACTTTCCTTACTTATTCACATATTTATTTTTCATCAAATTATAAAAAATTGGAATTCTTTTATATACAATCGCTGGATAAAAAAGCTTACGAAAATCTATGGTTCTCCTCAGCTTAGTATGCCTGTTGACCGCGAAAAAACGGTTGAAAGAGTAAAAAATCCATCGGGTAGCTAGGGACTAAAGTAGAATTGAAGAATATCGACTACAGCCGAAGCATTTAATTTTGGAGAAATGAATTTCACGCAATCTTTGACTTGTTGTTCGGCGTTTGATGGTGCAGCAGAATATCCACAGGCTTTCAACAATCGAAGGTCATTATTGGCATCACCAATAAAAAGAACTTCAGAGAGACTGATACCTAATGCATTACAGGCTGCTTTTGCGCCATAGTATTTGTCAATACCATGGGGAGTGACATCAACCGCAGCAGAGGAGTATACAACTAGATATTTATCTGACAGGGTTGAGTGATTGATCGCAAGGAAAATATCCGAGATCGTTGTGTTTCCTGATGGGTATATGCTGGCACAAACCTGCTTTCCAGGCTCAAATCTATAATCCAGACCAAGCAAGGGCGCTATTACCTTCCTAATATCAACCGGTTTAGCGAGGGGTTGAGTCATATCAGTTTGCGGGAAGTAGAGAACGGCGCCACCTTCACAAATGCACGGAAAGGGGGTGGCCAAATCAAGTATTTGAGTGATAGCTTCGACATAGGCTGTAGAGCGTCCTGTACATAGGCTGAATATTATGCCTGGGTGTTCGTACATAAATGCTCTTACATTACTAAGTGACTCTAAATCATAGGGTAGTCCTTTTCCCGGGCTGAGAGTCCCCTCGATATCAAATAGAACTACTTTCGGCTGAGTCACATTACACTCTATCTTCTTATAAGCGCTAGTTGCCGGGCTTTCCGAACGCCCAGATGAAATGCAGCTATCCCACCTGGACACGACTGGTTAGGCGGCATAGCATCATTACAAGCAGTTTCATCAATCACTCTTTTTATAACATAAGGGTTTATTTCATCAAATTCGGGACAGATGCAAGCCCGGGTATCTGAAACGCCTGTGTATTTATTATGGTTTTTTGACCATTTCGGATTGCGGAAAAAGATCAAGGCGCAAATCTCCGGACGGTAGTTCAGAAGATCAAATACGATCCCAGTTAAGTAGATTTCAACTTGGTATTCTCCATTTCCATATAGGAGATTCAGAGCATCATTTTGCAGCCTTTGACGAGTTATGGCTGGGGTCTCAGTTTCTACCCCATCATATTTTATTCCAAACCATTCTTCCAGAAATTCTTTCTCAATCATACCGAGGAGATTATAGTGAACATCACCCTGATTAGGATTCAGGTAATCATTCTCACATGGGAAGTTAGCCATCCCTGCCGGGAGAATATGATAATCCTCCTGGAAAGTCCCCACGTTGGATGCTCGTTTTCCCCTGACTGCAAGATATTCATTCCCATCATGGTAGACAGTGAGTGCTGATATTCCAAAACCAGCAGCCCGATGGGTAGGGTGTGTCAATATCCTGGCTGAATGGTTTCCTAGTGTATGTACTTTACTCCTCCACGGCAACATTTTCATTTTTACGCCAGGTGATATTGCAGGATCGTAATGATCTGAGGCTGATTGGAGATAAAGTTCGTTGACCAGCATGTCTGAACTGTCAAGTATATTCCCGTACAATTCTAAAGTACAAGAGATACTCTTTAATGTGCCTTCCTCTATGGCCAATTCGTCCAGGCAGGCGTTGTAACCAATAAAGTCAAAGTCGAAATCATTATTGGTATTTCGCAGCCTGGTTAAATATCGGCTATACGGACGCCTGAATATCATTTCACCGTTATTTATGTATTGGCCGGATGGACTGAAGCCTGCATATTTTGTACGAACATGTACCAACAATAAGCTATTAAGGAATTCCTTAGAATGACCGCCTGCTTCAGGTTGAGTGGAAAGCAAACCATCGATATTGATATTGATAATCGGAAGAGGATCTGAATGTCCCGGGAGTGTAAACAAACGAAGACCATTTATTCCGCCATCTTTATATAAAATATGTTCCCAAAGGTGACCTAAAAAGTGACCTTCAATATACTTTTCTTTTCCTTTCCCTAGCATGTTTTGAAGGCTTTCAGCTTCAATATTATTTTGGAGTACCCGCTGTTTTTTATCAATGGAAACTAGACGATTGGTTGCAATACGCAACATGGATTCTTTGGAGGGAATATGGATTAAACGAATGATGGTACTAATGATCATCCACATCATAAAAATGGAGGTTGGAAATAATGCTGCCGGATGGTTCACTATATAGACCGTAATTTGACGGAAATAAAAAATGAGGGTGGTTAATCCTAATATGCTTAATAATTGGAAGGTGTTCATGAAAATTTTGGTGGGTTTATCAATCCAGTAAGGAAGCATTTTATAGCGGTATTTCACACCCAGAAAACACTCGCCCAGAAAACTGCGGATAAAATACCAGGAATTGATGAAAGTCTGTTTGAAATATGGTTTTTGTTTTTTCATACCCCTCCTTCAGTAATTCCCAGGATAATATGTAGATATGTTATTCCTTCTACTATATAATACATGTATTGTAGTGATATGTGATCAAAAAGGCAATTTAAATCTTTTAACTAAGCCTTGCTGGAGAAAAGCATGTCAACAGTTAGTGTGGGTATTGTAGAGCAGGATCCGTATTCAAGAAATTGGATCACTATGCTTCTTGCCAGAGATTGGCGTACTCAGGTGATGTTTTCTGCAGCTGATATTACGGATTTACTCAATTGGCTTAAGTTACCATTCCATCGCTTGGATAGTATTATTCTCGATGAAAATCTACCCGCTCAATGGATAGATCATCTTGACCAGCTAGTCAGTAAGGGAACAAGAGTAATTATTCTAGGGGAAAACAAACTATCCACTGTAGATCGCAGCGTTTCTGGGCACCATCGTGTACGTGGATTAATCCTGAAAGAAGAGATACGCGATTCTATTGGCTGGGCAGTTGATTTTATTATGAATAACCACAGTGTGTGTACTCCCGGGATACCTGCATATTTGCTAGACGATCTCCATGTCACTGGGAAGCCTGTTCTTCAACTAGATGGGAGGAAGAATCTTAGTCATTTATCAAACCATGAGATTGAAGTGGCAAGATTGGCACTGATCTATAGTATGGAACGGCGGGAGTTGGCGCACGAGCTCGGAGTGACAGAAAACTGGGGGTATGGCTTGGTAGGTGCTGTGTATGAAAAGCTTGGTCTGGAGGAGATCATTTCTGGCCAGGTAGACCTGCCCTTATACCTCAGAGAACATCCCTACGTAAAGGAGAGAATGAAGAGGATAATAGAAAAAGCTAGGACCTCTCATAAAGCCGCTGAAAAAGAAGCACTTGCATTTCATATACTTACTTTACCAGAGATAATTGAAGCGTAACCATGTGAGTAACAGAAAGGGGTTGTAATGAAATTCACTGAAAACATTCATTTTCATAGGTTCGAAACGACAGCAACTTCAGGAGCGCCTGAATACCATTCTGTAGCTGCGATTGCTTTATCATCTTGCCCATCCGTCAGGCTCAAAAATGATCAACACCGCTCGAGCGCATCGGTAATTGATAAGCAGATCGATCTGATCAATACCCTCTACCAGCCAATCAACGATACAACTTATGCAATCAGGTATATTGCTTTACCCGATCCGCATTCCCCCATGGGCGGAAAGATAAAGACTTGCATATTCTGCAAAGTAACGGATACCTCCTCCAGCCGAGTGGAGACACGTATCATTGATCAAATTGAGGAGTTGTTCATTCAGTTATGCAGCACTTTCCCGGATTATTACTGGTCCCCGGTGTGCACTGAAGAGGAATTTTCTTCTTTATGGAAACCCCTCGATTGGGATCAGGCCAATCTGATAGATATTCGGAGGAGAGAAGAAAGGATAAACCTGGACTTGCCCCGGTATGGCCGGAGTTTAGGTTTCGATATCCAAAACAAGAAAAAAGACGAAAAGGCTGGCCGATCGGTATACTTTGTCCATCCATTCCTACCCCATCGGGGACAGTTAGAGCGTTTGCTTCTTGTTTTACTACTTGAACAAAAACTTATTGTTTATACGATGCTATTAAAACCGGAGTACTTAACCCGAAATGAAGTTGATCTTTTCCAGAAGGAGATATCAATCAGTGAAGGGTTTAATACTGGGGAACAAGGGGCAAACTTGTTACGGGTACAGGAACATCGAGCTTACATGATTACGCAAGGCTTGGTCGAACAATCACTTAGTTTACAAGATGCGCCTTTTAAGGTGACTGTCACACTGGCAGCCCAATCAAAAATCCCGCCATCTCTGGCAGAAGCAGCCGGCGTCGCGATCACAGGGCCGATAGGGGAAGGTGCAAACCCGCTTTATTCCGAGAAGTCGTTTTTACAGATGGGTGGATATGATGTTGTTATTCCAGAAAATAATACAGAAACTTCTCTGGCTCGTAGTAATGCGGCATTTCTATCTCAACATCCCTGGGGAAAAACGATAGCCAGTCAAGGTCTGGAAAGATTGAGATATCTCATGCCTGGTCAGGAAGCGGTCAATGCATTTCACTTTCCCGAAGATACCGGTGAGGGTATCCCCGGAATCGAGTTGCACTCACAGAGAAGCCGAAAACTACCAGTTGAATTAGGCCCAGCAGCAATAAATGGAATGGATGGACTGCTACTAGGCGAAAATAATTACCTGGGAATTGCCCAAGATGTATATCTTCCAATGCAAGATAGATTTACTCACATGTACCTGGTGGGGCAAACAGGTACCGGAAAATCCACGTTGATGAAGACTATGCTGTTATCCGATATCTATGCCGGTCATGGGTGCGCATTGATCGACCCGCATGGAGATTTATTTGAGGAAATTATCAGTTATATTCCTGAAAATCGGATCGACGATGTAATGATCATCAATCCTGCGGATATGGAATATCCTGTCGGTTTGAATCTGATGGAAGTACAAAATACAGATGAGAAGCATTTCATTGTTCGGGAAATGCAAGCCATCATGAAACGAATGCTAGAGGATACATATGGTACGACAGCTAATGACTATACGGGTCCGTCTTTCTACCGGCATATGCAAATGAATATGCTTCTAGCAATGTCTGACTCAGATAACCCGGGAACTCTCCTACAATTTTATGAAATATTTCAAACCCCAGGCTATTGGAGAAGGTGGGAAGCAACAGCCGGGAGTATTCCAGAGTTAAAAACTTGGATGGATAATGTCTTAAGGGGTAATAATTATTTTACCCAATCATCTGATGGAAGGATCTCACTAGCTGATTATTATAGTAGCAAATTCACAGATTTTGTTTTTGATCCTTACCTAAGATATATTTTTGGGCAACGGCGGTCAACAATCAATTTTGAAGAGGCTATGAACAATAAAAAGATCATACTTATCAATCTTGCTAAAGGATTGATAGGGGAAGCGAACTCGCGATTTTTGGGGTTGGTCTTAATGGCTAAAATTCAGGTAGCGGCTATGCGCCGGGCAAAAACACCAGTTGAAAAGAGAGAACCCTTCTTCATTTTTGTTGATGAATTCCAGAATCTGGCAACAGAGAACTTTACTGTTTTACTTTCAGAAGCAAGGAAATATAAAATTGGATTGATACTAGCGAATCAATTCATGTCACAAATTAAAGATCAACGAATCACGGATAGTATTCTGGGAAATGTTGGCGCCCTGCTAACATTCCGGTTGGGTCATTCAGATGCTGGCATAATGGAATCTCAGTTCTTGCCTTACTTTGATGCAGTAGATCTAGTAAACTTACCGAACTGGCATTGCGCTGCCAGATTAACCCATCAAGGGAAGGGATTGTTGCCATTTACCATCCGGACTACGTTACCAGCGATTCAGGCAAATGAGCAAATCTCTCGAAAAATAATAGAGCGATCAAGGGAACGCTATGGAAAAGCAAAAAGCATTGTTACCCAGGATATTGCATACGATCAGAAATTGCCTAAGTGATTGGCTGTAGAGAAGTATAAACACATCTAGCCACCTGGGTGGGATAATTTAGGATAAGATTATGCTAGGTGACTTGAGAGGTAAAGAACCACAAAAGAACATGTGGCAATCAAGTAATAATCAGTATTATGGATACAATAAGGAGGATTACGATATGGCACAAAAATGGTTCTGGTGCAAGCACTGCTGGAAGGACACCATTTTCGAATGGATTTATAAGTCACATGGTTTGATGGGTGGACATAACGACTGGCATTGCACGAATTGTGGGGGACATGATTACGATATAGCCAGAAATCATTGATCTATAAAACCAGCCGGAGGATTCTTCGGCTGCATTGATTACGGGTATAGGGTTTCCAGGTAGGGTTCGTAGTAACAGCGGCAGCCTTCCGCATGGGAGCAGCCGGGGTGCGGAAGATGCGGGACATGATCCTTTTCATAGGTGCCCTGCTTGGAGTGGCACTCCGGGCATGAATCCTGGTAGACGCTCACACGGATCATTTTGACCCGCGGATTGTCCTTTAGTTCTTTCAATGCGACAGACGTATTGGAATAATCGCGCAGATCGCTCTGGCAGCCTGAACAAAAGATAGCATGGTCGGGTGACTGGGTGTAACAACGGGAACAGGTTTGCACGGTATTCTCCCAAAAGAGACTGATGAAGCCGAATTTCAGTTATTCTACCTTATATATGAAAAATCCCCAACCCATCTCAGAATCTTGATATTTTCAGACTTGCCAACCAGTTTTCTGCAGCGGCTCGATCTGTAAAGATGCGAAAAGCATTACCCCGATTGGTTTCAAGCACGAATTCGTAAAACTTACCGGTTGGGAGCTCTTCAGTTGGGCAGATCAGGGCAGCCGGCACCCGGTACATAGATAACTTCAGCAGAATCTCACCGGCTAATCGGGTGGATAGTTGGAAAAAATCCGACGTAAAACTACCCTTCTCGAATAAGATCCGATCGCATATAAATTCGCTACAAGCAGATACGACATCAAGCAATTGGGTTTCGCTGCCAATTGCTTGGATGCCCGGTGATACCAGCAAGATAGCTGACGATTGATGGTCGATTCTTGAGTATTTCATATTCTCGTATTCCATCTTCCGGTGGTTGTTATCGGACTGTTGGAGTTGTTATAATCTGATTATACCGAATGGAGCATAAATGCGAAGAATCATTGTGACATTACTTCTCATCACCCTGGCAGGTTGTACATATCGATCGCCCTCAGTCGTGGAGGATATTCCGCTTTCAACTCAGACTGCTGATCAGACAGAGAATGTTACCGGGAGGAGCATTTCAACGGATGAACCAGGCGCATCCGCCACAACAACCACCGAAATAAACATCCTGCCTTCACTGACCATCGAACCTACCGCAACATTCACACCTGCGGTAGTGGTTAATGAGATCAACCCCCTTACAGGGTTACCAGCTGATAACCCGGCTTTGTTGACATACGCACCTGCTTTAGTATCCGTATCTAATTTCCCGATTTCAGTCAGGCCCCAGAGCGGACTTTCATTTGCTCCCCATGTATATGAGTTGGCTATCGGTGATGGTGAAACCCGCTTCCTGGCAGTGTTTTACGGGAATTATGGGCCGCAGGACGCGCAGGCCGTGCGACTGGGATCCATCCGATCCGGGCGATTACCCTTCGAAGAGCTTCGCACTATGTATGACGGGTTCATCATTATGGCTGGGGCTGCTCCGGAAGTTTACTCCCAGCTCACTGCCACAACCTTTCAAGATAAGCTGAGTTTTAGCATTATTCAGGATCTGGCTGAGGAGCGGACAGCGCATAAAGGTCTACCAGAATTTGGCCCAATGACATTTGATCCTGCGATCCAACCACAGGGCGTGGAGGGTGAAGCACTGGAGATTCAATGGAATTACCTGAACAGGGTCCGTTGGACATACGATCCGGCTAAGGGATGTTACCTGAGAGAGCAAGATCACGCGGATGGATCCGGTAAATTTTACCCGGCAACAGATAAGTTGACCGGTGAACAGTTATGCTTTGAGAATGTAGTGATGCTGGCAGCTGAGCACGATTACGTTGAAAAGTACATCATTGAGATGAACCTGCTGTATGTGATCAGAGAACCGGCAGTATTCTTCAGGGATGGGCAGGCTTACAGGGTCAATTGGACGAGCCTGTCACCCCCGGGACCTATCCGCTTCATGTATGAGGATGGCTCGGCTTTTGCGTATAAACCAGGGCAGGTGTTCTATGAGATTATCGATTCCATCTATGAGGTACAACAAAAAGAGGATGGAACTTGGTTTGTTCGGTTCATCAATCCGTGATACCGGATGTTCGGGTACAATGGGATGGTTGGCTCGCCAACCATCTTTTTTAATAATGGGACTCTCAATGAACGATAAGCAGGTAATCTTTTCTATGGTGCGGGTGGGGCGTGTCTTTCCGCCCGGGAATAAACAGGTGTTGCGTGATATTTCTCTGGGTTTTTATTTTGGCGCGAAGATCGGTGTTCTTGGTTTGAATGGAGCCGGAAAAAGCACGCTCCTCAAGATCATTGCAGGGATGGATGACGGTTATACTGGAGAGGTGGTGTTTTCACCCGGTTATAGTGTAGGGTTGCTAGAACAGGAACCACATTTAGATGACTTGAAAACGGTACAGCAAGTGGTGGAAGAAGCAGTTCAGCCTCTGGTGGATATGCTGAAAAGATATGACCAGGTCAATGAAAAATTCAGTGAACCGGATGCAGATTTTGATGAGCTACTGATAGAGCAGGCAAAATTGCAGGATGAGCTGGACCGGCGGGATGCATGGACATTGAGCAACCGCCTGGATCTGGCAATGGATGCCTTACGCTGTCCGCCGGGTGGTACGCCGGTAAAAAACCTTTCAGGCGGAGAACGGAGGCGTGTTGCCCTAACGCGGCTATTGTTGACCGAACCGGACATTTTATTGTTGGATGAACCAACCAATCACCTGGATGCTGAATCGGTTGCCTGGTTGGAGAAGCACCTTCAGCAGTATCGCGGTACTGTCATTGCCGTAACACATGACCGTTATTTCCTCGACAATGTAGCGGGTTGGATATTGGAATTGGATCGAGGATATGGCATCCCCTGGCAGGGTAATTATTCATCCTGGCTTGAGCAGAAACAGGAACGTATCCGGCAGGAAGAGCGGGGTGAGAGCAAGCGCTTGAAGACTCTTGAACGAGAGTTGGAGTGGATCCGGATGTCGCCGCGCGCCAGGCAATCCAAGGGAAAAGCGCGATACACAGCATATGAGGATCTGCTGACACAGGAAACCGAAAAAAGGCGGGAAGAACTCGAGATCTATGTTCCACCGGGTCCACGACTGGGTGATAAAGTACTAGTCTTCAAGGATGTAAGCAAAGCTTACGGAGATCGCCTGCTGCTTGAACATGTATACCTGGATATTCCGCACGGCAGTATCGTTGGGGTGATCGGCCCGAATGGCGCCGGAAAAACGACTCTGCTGAGGTTGATCACCGGGCAAGAAAACCCGGATTCAGGGAGTATTGAAAAAGGTGAGTCGGTTAAACTAACATACTTGGACCAAAGCCGCGCAGCGCTTGATCCAGAGAATACCGTGTGGAAGGAGATTAGCGGAGGTGAGGACACTCTTGACCTTGGCGGCATTAAAAGAAATTCCCGGGCTTATGTCAGCGCTTTTAATTTTCAGAATGCTGATCAGCAGAAGCAGGTGGGTGTTCTTTCCGGCGGTGAACGCAATCGGGTTCACCTGGCAAAAATGCTGCGAAATCAGGGTAATGTAATCCTCTTGGACGAACCGACGAATGATCTGGATGTGAATACTTTGCGGGCATTGGAAGAAGCCCTGGAAGCGTATGCCGGCTGCGCCATTGTGGTCAGCCATGACCGCTGGTTCCTGGACAGGATCTGTACACATATTTTGGCTTTCGAAGGGGAGAGCCAGGTTTGGTGGCAACCGGGCAACTGGACAGATTACGAGGTTGACAGGAAGAAACGCCTGGGTATCGCCGCGGAAACACCACACCGGGTGAAATACCGCAGCCTGACGCGATAACGAATAGGATGCTTTTGCGCCCTGTGGCTTTATTTATCTGGAAGGATGGCTTTTACCGAAGAAACCACTTTCTTCAAATCAGCGGTATGTGTTTTTAGCGCATTGATATCACCGGCGACCAGCCCGGTTTCAACCGAATTTGATATTTTCTGCGCGTTTTGAGCAGTTGCCAGGAATTTATCTGCGAAGGTATTCAGATCCTTGAGGAACTGCTGCGTCTTCAGCGGAAGAATAGGTAACTTCTCGATGATGGGCAGGATACTATCCAGGATGGTATTGACCAAATTAGCATACTTCAAAACACTGGCAGAGAGAACGCCAACAGTTTGGGCGAGGTTGATCCCTAGTTCTTGAACTGCATCCATGGTGGCCTTATTCTGATCGATCGTACGGGATACATCCTGAAGAGACTTGGTCAGTTGATCCGAAAATGGCGTAAAAGATTTAGAAGATCTTGCTGCAGGAACTACCCTGGCAGATGTGGATGTTGACATAGATACCTCCTATAGTTCCATGAACCCGGAATCAGCACTCGCTGAAGCCACAGGCATAACATTTACGGCAGCCTTCTTCGTTCACTACAGCCGCCTGCCCGCATTCGGGGCAGAGATCACCGATCTTCAGCATGATTTGCTCAACAGGCATGGGTACCAGGTCTACTTCAGTATATTCAACCTCCGAAGCCTGCCCGCGCTCATTCAGGTAATCATTCAGGGCTCTGGCAACTCCATCAGGCAAAGAACGAACCCGGTTGGGGCCAAACCCCAGTGACCTTCCCCCGCCGATACCAGCCAATTGTTCGTACACTTCTTTCAGGCGATCAACAGCTTCCACAGGGGAAGCCAGGCGCAAGGTATAAGAGATCAACCTGCCAATCGCCTCGGAGACAGCGGCAGTATCAGAGCCGGCTTTGGCAGTATTGACAAATACTTCAAAGGGTTGAGAACCACCATTCTCGTTGATGGTAATAAAAGCTTTTCCAAGTGGTGTTTCAATGGAGTACGTTGACCCGTGAAGGGAACGTGGACGTGGTTTCTTTGATTCCTGCCATAGATCTGGTTGCAGGGTAAGCTCAATGGAATTATTTTTCGAGCTGGCTGTGGAGGCTGTCTCAAGAACTTCTTTTTCACGGCTACCGGTCACATAGACGGTGATCCCTTTACATCCAAGTTTCCAAGCCAGGGTGTAAGCATGGGCAATATCATCTGGCGTGGATCCTGCGGGGAAATTAATGGTCTTGGAAAGGCTATTATCTACAAAACGTTGTAGTGATGCCTGCATATAAACATGTTCTTCCGCGGAGATATCTGCGCTCACCACAAAGACATCCCTGATATTTTCAGGCAGTTGTTCAATGTTCTGACAGGTGCCTTCACGCATCACCTGAGCGATCACATCCTGGCGGGCTTCACTGGTAAGGTCGCAGGATTGCAGCGCTTTTTCAAAAGCCGGGCTGGCATATGCCAGAGTCAGGTCATTCCCGTTGTCATTCACATGGCGGATATATGCCAAAGCAAACACCGGCTCGCAACCATACCCTTCGCATCCGGCAACAGTAGCGATCGTACCCGTAGGTGCGATCGTTGTTTGAGCGGCATTGCGAATACCGGTGGAGCGGATGCCAGCGGTGATCATCTGCCAATCTAAAGCAGGTCGATCGAAATCTCGCGTGTACGGTGATAATGGAGCAGGCGCCTGCCAGGAAAAAGCTTCAGGATCATAGATGCTTCCCTGAATGGCGGGAAAGGCTCCCCGGGAGCGGGCCAGTTCGATGCTGGTAGCCATACAGTGGTAGCGGATGAATTCCATTACTTGCGCGCCAAATTCCATGCCAACATCGCTGCCATAGCGGATATTGGCATGGTACATCAAATCTCCCAACCCCATGATACCCAGGCCAATACGCCGGGCATTATGAGCTGCCAGCTGTAATTGTGGTACTGCGGGTACATAGGCATTAGCTTCTACCACATCATCCAGGAAAATTGTGGCGCTAACAACGCTTTGCCGCAGGCTTTCCCAATCCACTGTTCCTTCCGGACCGCAATGTTCTGCCAGATTCACTGATCCCAGGCAGCAGTTTTCATACGGGCCCAGCCATTGCTCCCCGCAGGGATTCGTGGCTTCCAATGGGTAGAGGTGTGGAACGGGATTGGACTGGTTGGCAGCATCCAAAAAGAGCATACCGGGCTCGCCATTGTGGTGAGCCTGGATAACTATTTGCTTGAATAACTCTCGTGCCCGAACGGTTCTGTAGGTCTTCAGGGGAACGCCCAATTGCTTCAGCTTTTCAGTAGAACCTTTCTGTTTTTTATATCCCTCATGCCCTACGTCTGGGAAAACAAGGTTCCAATCCCCATCCGCTTCAACTGCCCGCATGAATTCATCCGTGATCCCGACCGAGATGTTAAAGTTCGTGATCTGATTCTCATTGGTCTTGCAATTGACAAAATCCTCAATATCCGGATGATCCACCCGAAGGACAGCCATATTGGCTCCGCGACGGGTACCACCCTGGGCGATCTCGCCAAAAGCGTGATCATAAACACGCAGGAAACCGACCGGGCCGGTTGCCTGACCGGCGGAGCTTTTTACCAGCGCACCTTTTGGGCGTAACCGTGAGAAAGAAAATCCATTTCCACCCCCGGTCTGTTGGATGAGGGCAGCATCACGCAGTGTTTGGAAAATGCCATCAGTGGCTTTTCCCATGTCATCACTGATGGGGAGCACAAAACAGGCAGCCAGCTGTCCGAGAGGTGTGCCAGCGCCGGTGAATGTAGGTGAGTTAGGAAAGAACTTCTTGCTCGTCAATAATCGGAAAAATTCCACCGCCCGGAGTTCAATATCTCCGTTCCAGGCGGATTCTACTTTGGCAACATGATAGGCAATACGCCAGAACATTTCTTCTACAGATTCAACCGGGCTGCCATCTGCTCCTCTTCGAACATAGCGTTTCACCAATACCTGGCGGGCATTCTCCGAGAAGTTCACCTCAGGTACCTCAAGCGGCATGGGTGGGGTCGGTAACAAACCGTTTTGGGTGATCGTGGAATCCTTATCTGTGCTCATTCTGTTCCTTCCAATAATTCATCAATCTCATCGCGAATGGCTCGTAAATCTCCCAGTTTCAGATAGACTGAGGCATAGCGGATGTAGGCGATCAAATCCAGTTGTTTCAGTCGATTGATGACGCGGTCCCCGATGACCCTTGAAGGTACCTCGGGTTTACCCAAGTTCTCAAGATAGCTCTCCACCTCGCCTGCGATATGGTCCATATCATCAGCGGAAACTGGTCGTTTCGCGCAGGCGATCTTAATCCCTCTCAACAACTTCTCCCGATTGAATTCTTCCCGGCTGCCATCTTGCTTAATGATCAGCGGGATGGAATCCAAAGCCCGTTCAAGGGTGGAAAAACGTAGGTGGCAACTATCACATTCACGCCGGCGGCGTACTTCACCACGAGCGTCGTGAGAAGTATCCAAAACCCGGGATTCAGCATAACCGCAAAATGGACAACGCACGGTTTTCTCCTGTTACCTGTTACCCCTATATATAGGGGTAGTAATACTGAACCCCCTTTATATAGGCATCGTTAGAATTCATTCTAACATGCCAGATTGTGCTTTACAACTCCTTTATCTTAAAGATTTATTACAGTATTGAATTATTTAAGGTGGACCTAGAAAAAAGCCGTACGGATTTTCCGTACGGCTTGGAATAACCTACAGCTTGAGATTAGCGGTTGTTATTCTGACCCTGTTTTTCACGACGGCGAATGAAAGCCGGCACATCGGTGTCATCTGTATTCATGGTGCGCGGTGTGTATTCCATTGCCGCCTGGATCGGACGATCCAGAGTAACGGGTTTATCTGCTGACAGTGCCTGCTGTACAGTCGCAAGGATAGCAGGCTTCTCTTCTCTCCGCGGGAAACTAAGGGTACCGGCGTTATCAAAACCTGTGGCGATGACAGTGATGCGCAGGTCGTCACGCATCTCCTTGTCGATCACGGCACCGAAGATCAGGTTCACGTCAGGGTGGGCAGTTTCTCGGATGATGGCCGCAGCCTGATCGACTTCGTAGAGGGTCAGCCCGGGACCACCGGTAATATTGAAGAGGATACCACGGGCACCATTGATGGTGATATCCAGGAGTTCGCTGGCAATGGCTTGCTCAGCAGCCACACGAGCCCGATCCTCACCGGATGCCATGCCTACAGCCATGAGGGCTGCTCCACCTTCTGACATAATGGTGCGGACATCTGCGAAGTCCAGGTTGATCAAACCAGGAACCGTGATTACTTCGGATATCCCTTTGACACCCTGTCGTAAGACATCATCAGCTTTGGTGAAAGCTTCGGTCATACTGACACGCTTGTCGACAATGCTGAGAAGGCGGTCATTGGGAATGACTATCAGGGTATCGGCATGCTCTTTCAGGCGATTGATGCCTTCTTCAGCGCGTTTTGTCCGGGGTGATCCTTCCCAGCCGAATGGGCGGGTGACCACGCCGATGGTGAGGGCACCACATTCATGAGCTATCTGGGCAATGATCGGGGCAGCGCCAGTTCCTGAGCCACCACCCATCCCAGCTGTGATGAAGACCATGTCTGTGCCTTTTAGGACTTCATACAGTTCTTCTGCGGATTCTTCTGCGGCCTTTCGGCCAATTTCAGGGTTACCGCCAGAGCCTAAACCGCGGGTGGTCTTGTCACCAATGCGGACTCGCTGGGGTGCCTTCGACATGGAGAGTGCCTGAGCATCCGTGTTGACTGCCACGAATTCGATGCCTTGCATGCCTTCTTCCAGCATGCGGTCAACTGCATTGCAGCCGCCGCCACCGACTCCTACTACTTTGATACGTGCAAAGGATTCCTGTGATGATTGAGCGTGAGCGTCCATTTTATTCTCCTCTTTTTCCTTGTTAAACACATTTGTAAATCCGATACCACCTTTTATGGAAGCAGGCGTTTCAGCAATTCCATCAACTTTTTCCACACAGGTCCATGAGTGAGCGGTCCATGGCTGGGAGGAAGGACGGTATCGGACATCAACAATGCCCAAAACAGCAAGCCAACACTGGTGGAAAATGCGGGAGTGAGAAGCTGGTCGGAAAGCCCCAGCAGGTTTTCAGGTCTTGCCACTCTCACAGGTACTCCCATGACCTGGGTAGCGAGGGTGCGGATCCCTGGCAGATTGCTTGTTCCTCCGGTGAGCACCATCCCGGCAGGAAGCAGTCCATCAAACCCTGAACGTTTGATCTCTTGCAGTAATAAGGTAAAAATCTCTTCAACTCGGGCTTCAATGATCTCTGTCAATTCAAGTTTAGATCGTGTAACCGGCGCATCTTCACCGAAAGCGCGGATGGTGAAATTTTCCTCTGGGCTGACCTCAGCCATCACGCTGAACCCGTGCTGCAATTTGATCTCTTCCGCTTCTGCCAGCGGAACTTTCAAACCATGGGCGATATCATTGGTAATATTGTTGCCACCCAGGGGTAAAACCATGGTATGCCAGACATCTCCGTCAACATAGACGGCAATACTGGTAGTGCCTGCACCAATATCGCAGACCACCGCTCCCATCTGGCGTTCGGTTTCGGAGAGCACTACTTCCCCGGCTGCCAGAGGATTTAGAACGAACTGAGCGGGAATTACACCGGCAGAGTGAACCGCCTGGCGGATGTTTTCAACCGTGGCTGAAGCTGCAGTGATGATATGCGCTTCCACTTCCAACCTGAAGCCATGCATTCCAATCGGCATATGGATGCCGTCCTGGCCGTCCACAGTAAAACTGCGTTGGATGACATGTATAATCTCGCGGTTATGCGGAATGGCAACAGCTTGCGCTGCTTCGAGAGCGCGGGCGATATCCGCGCGATCGATCACTCTTCCTGCAATTCCGACCACGCCGCGGCTGTTGATAGAAGAAATATGCGACCCGGAAAGGCTGACGATTGCGGATGTGATCTCTAAACCAGATGAACGTTCAGCTTTTTGTATGGATCTGGTGATAGATTGGGTCGCGGCCGTTATATCAATGACCGTCCCGCGTTTGATCCCCAGGGAAGGTTCAATCCCTGTCCCCAGAATGCGCAATGATTTTTCTCCTTCAACCCGTGCCACCAGGGTACAGATCTTGGAGGTGCCAATATCTAATCCCACTACAATTTGTTCTTCCATACTCACTCCATCCGAAAATACGGTGCGTAGATGTTTTCCATGGAGATCAAATCGGGGTGAATACCTCTCCTGGATAATTCCTCTACAACTACCGCATAAGCTGCAAGTTTTTCTGACATTTCAGCCGGTGTCAGCCCAAAATACACTTCCCAGCCATTGGGATCTGCCCAGCCGATGCCATAGGTGGGATCATAGATCAGTGAAACACCAGCAGGCGCCTGGTTTGCCATACCTTGAATAGCAGGGATCAGGTTGGGGTCGATGAATTTTGGCGTCGGTGCTTCTTCTACCTGAAGAGAAGGAGCCAGGCTGGATGGCACCAGTAAACTGGCCAGTGGTTTGCTGCTTTCCTGTCTGACCAGGCTCAGGTTATAGCCACCTGAGGGAGGGTTTCCATTCGCGAATATGGTCGTTAATCCCTCTGCTTCACCCTTCGGTTCAAATGCTACGCCATCTGCCGATATCCAGCGTAGATCGCTATCCTGTTCCCAGATAAGAACCGGAACACGTTCTGTGATGCGAACAGAAACTGTCGCAGGGAAACCGATGGAAACATTGGCTTTTTCAACTACCGGATAAGTGTTTTTTACGATATTTTCCAGTGAGTTCGGGCTGAGCGTCAATACATTCTTCCCTGTGACAGCCAGAATGCTTTCCATTTCTTCATTCGTAATCCGGTCCCCGCCCCGCAAGGAGACCTTGCTGACATTGAAGAATGGTGATGAAAGGAAAGTGTAGATTAGGAAAGCGGAGACAATAAAGATAGAAGCAGAGACCACTCGCCAACCCGGATTGAAAATCGGGATGGAGGGTAGGCGAAATTCCTTCCCATTGGCAGAGCGGAAGAATATCCGGCGGCGGGTACGCTGGCGAGGTTTCTGAATGATGGGCAGCATGGTGTCGCCTGTGCGGGATTGAATGGCGGGTTGATATTCAGCCGGGCGTTTTACAATATCTGTGGCTGTCGTGACCCGCTGATCCATCTCATGCAGGCGCCTTGCGCGGACTTGCTCGGCGCGCGACATATATCTTCTCTCAGGGCTCATGATCCCCTCCCATAGGTGCGCACCGTACGGTCGCGCTCGGCTTTGCGATCCATGCCCAGTTCGATCAATCGGTCCACCAGCCGGGGGTAAGTAAGCCCAGAGGCTTCCCAGAGTTTTGGGTACATGGAGATGCTGGTAAAGCCAGGGATCGTATTGATCTCATTCAGGTAGATCTCCCCGGTGTCATTGTCCAGGAAAAAGTCTGCCCGCGCCATACCGGCGCAATCAGCAGCCTGGTAGGCTTTGATTGCCAGCTGTTGGATCCGGGCTGTTTGATCGGAGGAAATGGCAGCGGGGATCAGCAAGTCCGATTTGTCATCCAAATACTTGGCAGCATAGGAATAGAAATCAGCATTTGGATTGATCTCACCGGGAACTGAAGCTTGAGGGCGATCATTCCCCAGCACACTTACTTCGATCTCACGCGCATTTACGCCCATTTCGATCAGGATACGGCGATCGTAGCGTGCGGCATCGATTAAACCTTCCTGCAGGTCGGATCTGTTCCGGCATTTACTGACACCCACGGATGATCCCATGTTCGCGGGCTTGACGAATAACGGATAGCGGGAGAGCTTCTCCGCGGCTTTGATGATGGCAGGCAGGTCATTTTCGACCTCCACACGAGTGGCAAGGATGTAAGGAACCATCGGAATGCCATTGGCACGCAGGACATCTTTGAACAAGGCTTTATCCATAGCAGCGGAAGAGCCTAACACGCCAGCCCCGACATAAGCGACATCTGCCATTTCTAGAAGCCCCTGAAGTGTGCCGTCCTCTCCGTATGTGCCATGCAGGACGGGAAAAACAACATCCATCTTGGTAATCCATGTGAGCTTCTCCCCATCCGGGGATGAAGTTACCTGGAAGAGGCCGGGACGCGAAGGATCACCTAAGATGGCAGCACCGGGAAGGTGGGATATATCGTTTTGCTCAAGGGCTTCGAGCACATTCGCCCCTGTCACCCAGCGACCGGAACTTGTAATGCCGACCTGGTGGATATTGTAACGGGTAGTATCTATGACACTCAGCACGGATCGCGCTGAGCGTAAAGAGACTGCATGTTCGCCGCTTCTGCCACCAAATATCACTACCAGATCAATTTTGCTTGCCATGATGATTCTCCTGCGAAAAATTACCGATCATTTCAATTTCTGTTTCCAATGCGATGCCAAACTGACGAAGGACTTCTGTTTGGACATGGCAGATGAGGTGGTAATAATCATCTGCCGAGGCATTCTGCGCGTTGATAAAGAAATTCGCGTGTTTCTCACTGACAGCAGCACCACCAATGGTGAAACCTTTCAAACCTGCGGCTTCTACCAACCTGCCGGCATGATCTCCCACCGGGTTCTTGAAGATCGAACCCAGGTTGGCTCCCGGGGGCTGGGTTGCTTTTCGACGGTTGTTGAAGGTCGTCATAAGCGCGCGAATCTCCTCTTCCGGTTTCCTTTCCAGACGGAGGGTCGCCTGAAGGACCACCTCCGGTTCGGTGGATCGTTTCAGGATACTGGTGCGATACCCATACTCAAAACGTGGGCATGGCCAGGATTCCGTTTTTCCATTTTGGTGCAATATGCTTGCCGATTCAAGAACGGAAGCCATTTCAGCGCCATGAGCACCGGCATTTCCATATACAGCACCGCCCAATGTGCCGGGGATCCCGCCCGCCCATTCGAAACCACCCAGTTCATGTTCAGCCAGAAGACGTGCGAGTTTGACCAGATTGAACCCCGAATCAGCGATGACCAGAGGTATCTGACCATCCAGATGGTATTCGATCTCGCAGGTTTTATTCACTATGATCAAGCCCTGGAAGCCAGAATCGCTGATCAATAAATTCGATCCTTCACCGATGAGGTGATAGGGTGTATTTGTGGACCATACTGCCAGCAGCGCCTGAAACAGTGCCTGGCGGGTATCAGCAATGAAAAGCGCTTCTGCCGGGCCGCCGATGCGAGCTGTTGTGTAGCGTGCCAGACTGACAGAACGCAGCAAACGGCCGCCTAGCATTTCATTCAGGGGCGCCATGCGATCAGTCATTCTGCGATCCCTTCAAATCGGCTGCCAGGGCGGGGTTAATCTCCACAGCATCACCTGCGGAAAGCACGATCACAACATCGCCCGGCTGTAATTCCTGTTTCAGAAGGGGAACCACTTCCATGTATCCGTGAATGAAGCGGGTTCGGGCGGAATCCATCTGATCTACCAGTTCTTTCGATGAGAATGCTTCCTTTGGTTCGCGAGAGGCATAGATCTCCGTTATGAATACCTGGTCGGCATCGGAAAAAGCATGGGTGAATTCTGAGCGGAGCAGTCGGGTGCGGGAGTAGGTATGAGGCTGCCAGATGGCATAAATGCGAGCCTGCTGAAAGCGGGAACGGACAGCAGCGAGGGTGGTTCGGATCTCGGTGGGGTGATGCGCATAGTCATCGATCAAAGTGATGCCGTGCACAACCTCTGTAATTTCGAAACGCCGACCAGTACCGGTAAAAGAGGCGACGTGATGTGCAGCCGATTGAATATCCAGGTCTAATATGTGTGCTGCTGCCAGGGCAGCCAGCGCGTTCTGAATATTGTGCTTGCCGGGTAGGGCAAGGGTGATGTTTTGTGAGAGTATATGGCTTTCAGCACCTACCCGCTGCCAGACATCCAGAGTAAAGTAACCATCTGCTGAAAGTCGGATATTTCGGGCTTGATAATCATTCCAGGATTCCAATCCATAGGTTTGGCAGGGAATATTGGCCGCTAATAGGTCTTTTGAGAATTTGAGCAGATCAGGTTGATCTCCACACACGAGAACAGTTCCGCCAACGCGGATGGAGGAGGCAAATTCGAAGAACGCCTGCCGGTACTCCTGGAAGGTCGGGTAAATATCGGGATGATCAAGTTCGAGATAGGTGATCACAGCGATGTTGGGGTTGAGACCGAGGAACATGCGGTCGTATTCATCCGCTTCGATCACGAAGAAACCACCCTTGCCGGCATGTGCATTGGTTCCCAACTGCTGGACAGTACCGCCGACAATAAACGAAGGGTCTAGCTCCATCTGATGGAGCATATAAGAGATCATACCGGTGGTCGTCGTTTTCCCGTGGGTACCGGCAATGGCGATGGATACCTTATCTTGCATGAACTGACCGAGGAAATCCGAACGCTTGAGAACGGGAATACCTGCGGTGTAGGCTGCCTGAACCTCAGGGTTATCATCCCCAATCGCTGAAGAACGAACGACAATGTCCGCACCTGCGATATTTTCTGCCTGATGACCGATGTAAACTTGGATACCATCCCTGACGAGAGCATCTGCCAGCGGGCCCTGTGTCTGGTCGGATCCGGAAACCATATAGTCGCTTTCGTGCAACAGGCGGGCGATGGCCGACAACCCTGTGCCACCAATACCAATGAGGTGTATGTGTTGTTTCATAGGAACACCACGATCAGGCCAATGAGACCTACGGCCGAAACGAAATAAACCAACGGTGCTCCCAACCATACGGGAGGTAGGATGGTCAGTAAACGCAGGGCGGCATCACCGGCAGCGCTGCCTGAATCTGGTGAGAGGATGGATTGGAAGGGATAGTCCGCGTGGTGCATGTAGAACCACAAGGATCCGAATAGCAGAAATCCATTCAATGCGCCGAGTGTCAGGCCGACCAAGCGATCCGCGAACGATCCACGAATGAGGCGGGGAGAGGTGGAAACTCGCGGCAGGTTAGGAGTGCGGTATCCCAGGAAGGCGGCCAGTGCCAGTAGGGCAGAACGGAGGATGACGTTTCCGCCGTGCAGCAGGTCCGTTACCAGATCATCGACAGCCGGGAGGAATTCCTGCATCAGGGTGACCATGCAAATTCCAATTACCAGGCTGAATGCCAGTAAAAGCTCCCTAGCCCAACCGCGGTTCATACCGATGATGGCGAACAAAAGGATAAAGCACCAGAAGAGGAAGGACAGGCTGACCATATTACCCGGTCCTCCTTCCCGCGGATGCCACTGCGAATGCGAAATCGGCGATCTCACGTGCCGCCTGTGGGTGGGCTAGCGCTGAAGCTGCCTGCCGCATGGAGGACAAGCGCTGCGGGTCTGATATCAGTGAAGTGACCACAGGCAGCAAATCGGTGGATAAAGTAGAGTTTTCGATGATTATTGCCGCACCATGACTGACCAGGTAATCTGCATTTGTCTTCTGGTATCGCCAGGCGTAGGGGTATGGAACGAGGATGGAAGGTAATCCGAACAGCGGATACTCACCGAGCACTGATGCCCCGCCGCGTGATACCACAAGATCCGCTGCAGCCAGGGCAGCTCCCATCTCATGCAGGTAGGGGAGGAGGTGATAGCGGTTTTGTAGCTCAACCGGGAACGATGCCTGGATCCCCTGCAGCTCCGCATGATCAGCTGGACCGGAAATATGGATCACTTCAACTGACCCTGGTAGTGAAGGCAGGATACTGGCCAGAGCCTGATTGATGGAATGTGCGCCTTTGCTGCCGCCAAAAACCAGTAGCACCTGTGAATTCTTCTGGATGCCAAAGAATTCACGTCCTTTAGCACGATCCCAACGATTGAGTCCAGAACGGGTGGGGTAGCCTGTCACTTTTACTTGCCTGGCACGGGAGAAAAAAGTCGCAGAATTCGCGGTTGTGACGGCAATCGCATCTGCAAAGCGCGCGATCGCCTGTAGAGCCAGCCCGGGTTCGATATCTGGCACATACAACAGGGATGGGATCTTGATACCGGCAAATGCCATGGGAACTGCTACATAGCCACCGGTGAAGAACAACAGATCTGGCTTGAAACTTCGCAAGATCCGCACTGATCGAATGTACCCGCGGAATAACCGCAGCAGATTGCCGGGAAGGTTTCTCAAGTTGATACCATGCAAGCCGGCAGCAGGGATGGTTTCAAATGCGATTCCCTCGCGTTTGACCATCTCCCCTTCCATGCCGCCTTCTCCGCCTACCCAGAGGACTTGTTCAGTCCTGCTGTTCAGGTTCTGGAGAACTGACAGCGCGGGGTACACGCCCCCGCCCGTTCCACCTGCGCAGATCAACAACCGCACTGAAGACGCTCCCATCTTTGGCTTCATTTGCCATATTGGTTCGGGAAATGTTCATCAGAACACCAATCCCGATTAGTGTGATCACCAGGTTCGACCCGCCAGAGCTAAAGAATGGCAGGGCGTTCCCGGCGAACGGAAATAGGCCGATGATCACGGCCATATTCAGCATGGCTTCCAAAAGGATCCAAAACGTGATACCGGAAGCCAGTAATGAACCTATTTTATCTGGCGCATTTCGGGCAATAGAGATACCTCTCCAGAGGAGCAGGCTGAATAGCGCAATCACAACCGTTGCACCAAGCAGCCCGGTTTCTTCCACGACGATGGCATAGATGCTATCGGTGTGAGGGACGGGCAGGCCGGTGAATTTGACGCTGGATTGACCGATACCCACCCCAAACCATCCACCGCGGATAACAGCTTCCATCGCGCGCATCACATGGTAATTAGACTTGGTAAGATCAGCCAGACCGGCCAGATAAGATGCCAGGCGGGCAGCGCCGGTGGTATAGACTTTGAGGAATAACCAGCCGATTACTCCGAGGCCGGCAATCGCCAATGTGATCTGACGCCAGTCTGCTCCAGCGAGGAAGTAAAGAATGCTGCCGATCACAACAACGGTCGCGGCGGCGCTCAAGTCCGGCTGTGCAAAGATCAGCACGAAGAAAACTGCCAGAATAGCCACGACAGGGAAGAAGCCAAACCCAAAAGTGCGGATCTGTTCTTTTTTCGAGTCCAGCCAGAAGGACATGTACAAGATAATGGTGAGCTTGGCGAGCTCAGACGGCTGGATGGATCCCTTGAATAAGCCACGGGCCGGGGTGTCTGCGTCTGCACGGCCGAAAATGAGCACCAGGATGAGCAGGAAGACGGTAAATCCGACGATGAGCAGGATCAGTTTGCGGTAGTAGTGATAATCGATCATTGAAACGATACCTGCAAGCACCAGCCCAACCACTGCCCAGAGCAGCTGACGCAGGAAAATAGAACTGGCAGCCATTTCTCTGACAACCGCATAATCCCAACTGGCGCTGTAAAGCATCATCAATCCATAGGAAAGCAGGGAGATGACGATCAACAGCAGTGGTACATCGATATGGATGCGCCGGTGACCGTGGTTACCCGGGGTACGGGGCGTTGAGGACTTTACGAAAGTAGTTGTACCCATTTTGTAAACGCCTCTCCACGTTTTTCGAAATCCAGGAATTCATCAAAACTGGTGCCTCCCGGCGATAGTAAGACCACATACCCGGGGCGGGCATATCCAGCAGCTTTTTCCACTGCCTGAGCAAGTCCAGAGCAAACATCCAGGGTCTGAGTGTTGGATCCGACATTGCAGCTATCCAGCGCGGTTTTGATCTTTGGCGCGGCTTCACCGAACAGGATCATATGGGTGACCCGTTCATGAGCCAATCGGGCAAAATCTTGCCAGGGAAGGTCTTTATCGCGTCCACCGGCGAGCAGGATGATCGGTTCGGAGAATGAACGGATAGCTGCCATGGATCGCTCTGGGGCAGTGGCAATTGAATCGTTGTACCATTTCGCACCGCGGAAATCACGGACGAATTGAAGGCGGTGAGGTACTCCCGTGAAATCCACTATGCCTTCGCGAATGGCAGATTGGTCCCAACCGGCAGCCATAGCAATACAGCAGGCCGCGAGGACATTCATTAAATTGTGATTACCGCGTAACTGGATATCTGCGATATCCAATAATGAAATGGCCGCTTTCTGGTCGGAATAAAAAACCCTGTGATTGCTGATGAAGGTCTGCCCGCCCAGCCCGGCGGCTTGCTGCATCCCAAAGGAAAGGATGCGACCTTTGCAGGCAGGAGCCAGTGCAAAGGAGCCGGCATCATCCCGATTAAGGATGGCGACATCATTGGATGATTGGAACTGCAGGATGCGCGCCTTGGCGGCGGTGTATGCATCCATCGTGCCATGCCTGTCCAGGTGATTGGGGGTGATATTCAAAACCGCCCCGATCGCAGGGGAGATCGTCATTTGTTCCAGCTGGAAGCTGGAGACTTCCAGAACAACCAGATCGGAAGCCTGGATCCTGGAAACATCGGCAATCAGGGGGTTTCCGATATTCCCACCGATCCATGCGGACCTGGTCGTACCGGCAGCAGCTTTTGCCATGCGGCCGACCAATGTAGTGGTGGTTGTTTTTCCGGCAGAGCCAGTAATACCGATCACAGGCGCGGGGACTGTTTCCATGAATACCTGAGTATCATTTGAGACGGGTATACCTGTCTCAAGCGCATGTTTGACGATGGGATTTTCTACCGGCACTCCGCCAGAAAGGAAGACTTGATCGATACCTTCAAGCGCTGTCAGGGGATGCCCACCAGTGATCCAGGTGATGGGTAGATTAGCCAACGAAGACTTGGTACGTTCCAACTGTTCATCGGTCTGTCGGTCATTCAGTGATACTTGCGCACCTTGTTCAGACAGATAGCGAGCAAGGGCCAACCCTTGTCGGGCGGCTCCCAGTATCAGAACGTGCAATCCATGCCAATTATTCATATCACACCATCGTAAAGGCAATGCCGATCATGGCACCCATCAGGCTAACCAGCCAAAATCTCTGAACGATCTGCGTTTCACTCCACCCCAAAAGTTCATAATGCAGGTGAAGCGGTGCCATTTTGAACAGCCGTTTTCCTTTGGTCATTCTGTAATAGAAAATCTGCAGCACATCGCTGACCGCTTCGCTCAACGGGATAATTGCTATGAGCGGTAATGCCAACCACTGACCGGTCATGAGTGCCACATACGCCAGTGTGGCACCGATGGCGAGCGACCCGGTATCGCCCATAAACAACTGGGCTGGGTGAACATTGAACCAGAGAAAGCCAAAAAGTGCTCCCACGATGGTGAAGCAGAAGCGCGCCAAAAATACTTGCCCGGCCATCAGCGCAATCACACCATATGCTGCAAAACAGGTAGCTGAAATCAAACCAGCCAATCCATCCAGGCCGTCGGTGAAGTTCACTGCATTCGACATGGCTACAATGATGAAAGCGGCAATGGGGATGTACCAGTATCCGAGTTCCAACGGGTGTTTGGCAGCCGGCCAGTGCAAGTCAGGAGCATTCAGCATGAATTGCAGCGTGCAGGCTGCACCGATCGCCAGAACAGTCTGCAGCAGTAATTTCGTGCGCATGCGCATCCCATCACCGCGCCGTACACCACGAATACCTTCCCAATCATCGCGTGCGCCGAGGAGGGCGAACGTGACCATGACCACAATGGGCAGGATCACGGACCTTCCATACAGATTCAAGCCGACGAGCGAAGCGGCATTCAGCAGGATGGTCACGAAAAGAACCGGGATGACGATTAGCACACCGCCCATGGTAGGGGTACCCATCTTGGTGGAATGGGCATTCGGCTCTTCAACGCGGATGACCTTGCCGATCTTGAAAAAGCGTAAAGTACGCAGCAGCGGTCCGCCCCAGATGACTGCAATAATAAAGGTGAAGGCGCTCAGTGTAAGTGCTACAGAGGTCTCATTCATTTTGCTTCTCCAGTGCGTTGACGATTAGGTCCATGCGCATGCTATGGGAGCCTTTTACAAGGAGCACATCACCTTTTTTCAATGTTTTGCGTAAATACTCCACTGAGTCTGCTGCTGTATCGAAAGAATGGATATTGCCGTCAGACATTCCTGCTTCGTGGGCGGCGCGGGCGATTATTCGGCCGCGGGTTCCGATGGTAACCAGTTCTGCAGCGAATTGCGCAGCACGGGCCCCGACCAGTTCGTGACCTTCCTGTTCATATTGACCCAGTTCCAGCATATCGCCTAAGGCAGCTATCTTGCGGCCGTCCAATTCCTCCAACAAATTTAATGCAGCCAGTGTGGATTCGGGCGAGGCATTGTAGGTATCATCCAAAACCAGTGCGCCAACTTCGGTGTACACAGCAACCAGGCGGAGTTGGGTATGGCTGTGTCGTAATGCGATAATGATCTCATCCCATGACATACCTTCTGTGAAGGCGACTGCAGCTGCCCGCAGGGCGGTATGCACAGAATGCTGTCCGATAAGAGGTACGCGTAGTGGATATTCCTCTCCGTGATGGTGGAGGGTAAAGCGAATGCCTTCAAGACCTTCCCCTTCCACATGATCAGCCCAGATATCAGCTTTCGGATTCAGACCATAGGTCAATACGCGCGCTGTGGTTTTTTCTTTCATCCACATGACACGCGGATCATCGAAGTTGAGTATGGCTGTTCCGTCTGGCGCAGAAGGTAACGATTGTACCAGTTCAGATTTGCCAAGGGCGATCACATCCTGACTGCCAGCACGTTCCGCATGCACAGTGCCAATGTTGGTCACAACACCCACCTGGGGACGGGCGATTTCACATAGTAGGGCGATCTCTCCGGGAACGTAGAACCCCATTTCCAGCACTGCACGCTCATAACCGGGGCCTAAGCGAAGGATAGATAATGGCAGGCCAATTTCGTTGTTCAGGTTGCCGGGGTTTTTTAATGTGCGATATTTATAGGAAAGGACATCCGTCACAAGTTCCTTGGTGGTGGATTTCCCCACGCTGCCGGTGATTCCGATCACCCGCAGATCCATCTTGCTGCGCCAGAAGCGCGCAATTTTCTGCAGGGCAAGGACCGTATTCTCTATCTGGATACAGAAAGGCAAGGCAGGAAGATCGGCTGCTGAAAGAACCATACCGGATGAAACTTTAACAGTGGGGTACTGGGAGTTCAGCTCTTGCTGGACGAGTGCCACCACAGCGCCTTTCTGGAATGCAGCACCAACAAACTGATGGCCATCTGTCCGCTCGCCGGGGATGGCAATGAACATGGAACCAGGGATGCAGAGGCGTGAATCGATGAAGGATTCGGTCAGTAGAGAATTAACGCCTGCCGGTCTCGTTCCGGTTAATGCTTCGATAACATCTGCCAGATTTAGCACGGTTTCTCCTACTTGACCAAATTTGCCCGGACATCATCCGGAGGAATATTCATGAGAACTACCAGCTCTTTCACCGCATCGCGAAATACCGGAGCAGCGATCACTGAACCCCAGATGGAAGCGGAGGGTTTCTCGAGCCAGACATAAACCAAGAATTTGGGATCATCCACTGGCCCCCAGCCGACGAAAGATGCATTAGTGACACCCAGTGAATACCCGTATTCTGTTGGAATTTCCGCAGTGCCTGTCTTCCCTGCCACACGATATCCTTCCACCAAAGCATCGGACGATTCGGATTCGAGAGAAATGGCAAGCATGTCCGTCAGGGTATGGGCTGTTTCCGCAGAGATCGGGTTGGACAAGACCTGGGGGGTTGTGTTGTACTGCCGTCCGTTGCTAACCATGGACTTTAATACATGGGGTGCCATAATGACACCATCATTAGCCACCGCGCTGATCGCGCTTGCCAGCTGAATCGGAGTGACAGCCAGGCCCTGGCCAAAAGAGTGGGTAGCCAGATCCACATCAGACCAGACACCATCTTCCGGGGTACGCAATGGGAAAGTCGCTTCATTTGCCAGGTCGATACCGGTTGTATGGCCAATACCAAAGCGGTTCAGGTACTCGTAGAAAGCTTTCGGCCCCAGTTGAGAGGCGACCCAGGAGAGGCAAACATTGAGCGAGTGCTGCATGCAACCGACCATGGTCTGATCACCCCAGGCATTGCCGTCCCAGTTGTAAATTGTGTAGCCGCCGACTTCCCAAACCCCGGTATCCCGGAATATTGTGTCGGGGGTGACCACCCCGGCATCCAAAGCGCTGGCCATGGTAATGACTTTGAAGATGGATCCCGGTTCATAAGTGGAGGATACCGCGCGGTTGTAGTTTACTGAACTGAGGAACTTCTTGTCCTGATCCCAATAATGACTTGGATCAAGGCGGGGGGAATTCGCCATGGCCAATACTTCACCAGTTTCAGGATTGAGGACGATCAAAGTTCCGGATTCTGCACCAGAACTTTTAACGTGTTTATCCAGCACAGTTTCCATGCTGGATTGGATCTCACGGTCAATTGTGAGGACGAGGTCGCTGCCGGGGGGTAGATCAGGGATCTCATCCACCAGGTTGGGATTGACCGGTGCGCGGATATCGATCGGATTACCGGCAAGCAGATCATTGTAATTCTGTTCCACGCCGTAATAGCCATTCCCAACCCGGATCTCATGACGGTCCGCTGTTGTGCTTGTCTGGCTGATTTGCAGTGTATAGAAACCCAGGATATTGGATGCCAGCGAGCCTTCAGGATAACTACGCTGCAGATGGGGAGTGAGCAGGACACCATCCAGGTTGGGAGCTGGTTGATTGGCATACTTGGGGTCTTTCGCCATATCACTGTAGGTGTCCATCAGATCCAGTATCTGGCCTGCCTGGCTGGCGGGGATGAAGTCAGTCAGAACAACATATGCCGCATCCGCCGATGCTTTGGTTTTGACCTTCTCCAGGGTATCTTCGTAATTCAATCCAACCACCGATTCAAGGACGCGTGCGATCGTTTCAGGATCGTCGACATCCACCAGGTTAATGCCTATCTCATAAAGCTTCTGGTTGCCAACCAGTAAATTTCCCTGTCGGTCGAAGATCTTCCCGCGTTCAGGGAAGATGGTCATCGGGACATACGACCAGGTTTCGCCGTAATCCGTAACGATCTCAGCTTTAGCGCTAGTTTGAATATGGATCATTTGCGCAAAGATTAATACGCCTGCGAGGGTCAGGATGATCCCAATGGCGAGGTAGCGGCGGTAATGAGGTAAGGTCATCGGGGTCCTCTACTCACCATAAGCCGGTTGAACGAAGCTGCTGTACATCCAATCCCAGATGGATTGGGTGTAGGCAGTTTTAATGATCGGTGGGGGAACCATATCCGCAGTGTGAGGTGAAAGATCAGCGGACGGACGGCCGGCATAGCCCGGGACGATAATATAAGTAAAATCCTGTGGTGCAATGGAGGCAAACCCAAGTTTCTTTGCGCGCTGGCGCATTTCAGTGGAGGATGTGACACGAGCCAGGTCTGTTTCAAGCTGGGCAATGGATTCGATCGTATCTGATTTCTCGCGCTGCTGAACCTGAAGCCCACGACCAGCAATACCTGCCTGCGATGAGATGCTGAGGTATATGGATGCGATTAGGATAATGGTGAGCAAGGCAGCAGCCATAATACCGAGCCACTGAAGCTGGCCGCGCCATGGAACAATCTTATATGCCTGAGTCCAATTTTTCTTGATCATCGCAACACGTATGCCTTGCAAACCTTATGCCAACAACTTTTCAGCAACCCGCAGCCGGGCGCTGCGTGAACGTGGGTTGCTGTTTACTTCCTCATCCGAGGCGGTAATCGACGATGGCTTACGGATAGTAATGCTTGCTTTATGCCCGCAGGAGCAAACAGGTATGGATGGCGGACAAATGCAGCCTTTGCTCTCTCGCTGGAAGAAATGTTTAACGATCCTGTCTTCCAGTGAATGAAAGGTGATTATGGCCAACCTACCTCCGGGTGTAAGAAGGTCCAAAGCTTGTGGTAAGACCGAAGCCACATTCTCGAGTTCACCGTTCACTGCAATGCGCAGTGCTTGAAAAACGCGAGTGGCAGGATGGATGCCAGATTTTGACCGCCCGATGGATTGCTCACACAGATCAGCGAGCTGTAGGGTGGTTTTGACGGGGCGGTGAGCCAGGATGGACTTAACCAGCCTGCGGGCATGAGGTTCTTCCCCATATTCCCAGAAGATGCGCAGAAGTTCATCTTCATCGGAGTTATTTAGTATTTCCGCGGCTGTAGAGCCGGCATGTTGGTTAAAGCGCATATCGAGAGGGGCGTCACCGCGGAAGGAAAACCCGCGAGCGGGATCATCCAGTTGCATAGAAGATAGTCCGAGGTCCAGCAGGATGCCGTTCACCCGGCCAACCCAACCCAGTCTGGCAGCATGTTCTACCATGCCAGTATAAGAGGATTGGGTGATCTCAATCCTCGAGGTAAAGTCATGCAAATTCAATCGGGCGAGATCGAGGGCGACCAAATCCATATCCAGGCCGAGCAAAAGCCCGCCGGGAGAGCTGAGTTCAAGGATACCTGCCGCATGTCCACCCGCTCCGAGAGTACCATCGATATAGAGCCCATTCGCAATCGGGGCGAGCGCCAGCAATACTTCCTGGAAAAGTACCGGTTGGTGCGAAAGGCGGGGTGAGCGGGACGCCTTCGCGGTGATCATTACTTCACCTTTAGCGAGAAAGCCATGAATTGCTGGGCTGTCTTCTCGCTGTCTTTCATCATGAGATGCTGGTTTCGCCAGCGGTCTTCAGACCAGATTTCAAAGAATCCCCCGACGCCGGCAATAACGACATTCGTCTGAATATCCACCATTTCACGCAGGAATTGCGGCAGACCCAGCCGGCCCAACTTATCAAATTCCACCTGAACCGCGTTTGAGTAGAGCAGCCGGATCATCATGCGCGAATCTTGATCGGTCACGCTGAGGTCATTTGCTTGCATGGTTAGATCGGTGAAGGAGGATGTGGAGAGAACCATCAAGTTGTGGTCAAAGCCCTTGGTCAGAAATCCACCGTCAGCCAGCAGATCACGATACCGGATGGGGATCGTCAGTCGGCCTTTCTCGTCAACGGTGTGGGTGTATTGACCAAGGAACATATGTTCTATCTTCCTATTTATGACGGAACGCCGGAGGGCCGGCGTTCCACTTTAATCCACTTATTTCCACTTACAGCTATATTATACGCTATAAAAATGAAAATACAAGTGTTTTTATAAGAAAAATCGTATATGTTGCATATTTTGTTTGCGAATTTCCCTGGTAGTTTTTGATTGACGGTGGCACAACTGGATATATACTCAGAGATATCATCGAACTGGAGGAACAATGAAACCTGAGATCTATGCTTTACTGACTGCTGCAGCCTGGGGTATTGGTGGGTATTTTGAAAAAAAGGGGCTGCATCTGGGCAATCTTTCACCACAGATGGGCATTACCTTAAGGACAGCGACTGCGTTATTGATTCTGGGGGTAGTAAGTTTTCCGCAATGGAAACTGGTACCACAGGCGGGAAGTAAAGCTTTGCTGTATATGATCATCGGTGGCGGCATTGTTGCAGGTGCAGCCGGTATGCTGTGCTTTTATACAGCGCTGAAAGGTGCTCCCTTGACCCGTGTCATGCCGATAGCCTTCACTTCTCCGCTATTTGGCGCGTTGATGGGGATTATTTTTGCCGGAGAACCGCTCACCTGGAAGATGGTCTCAGGTATGGTATTAACTATCTGTGGAATTATTGTGTTGACGGTTTAATAACCAGCCTACGGGTGGATTCCCGGAGCAGATATCTGACCAGCATAGTCATGCGCCAGAATGCTACCGATGCAAACCCGTGGGCAAGTACGGCAAATAGCGGTGGACGTTGACCTGAGTAATACGCCCAGCATTCTCGCGTGGTGCCCCAGGTTTCGAGAAAATAACCCAGGGCAGCACCGCAGAGGAATGTGAGGAGATCATACCTCTGATTGCCAGATGTCACTGTGACACCGATAACACCTGCCAGCGCGAATATGCTGGCAGGTCGATTGAGTGTCGGTGCTGTAAAGATTAACTGATAAATAATGAAGGCTGAAAAGATTAGGATATAAATCCATTTGACCTTGGGTATGGAAAAATTGATATTCGCTAATCGGCGGGTCATGCGCTCTATGGCCAGGGCGGCGATCGACCAGGCTGGTAAGATCCAGATTGGAGGCTGCTCACCGGTGTAATAAGTCCACAGGCGGGTATGCGTCCCCCAGCTCTCTATTAGAAATCCCCCAACAAAACCAACAATAACCAGCATGCCATCGCGGCGAAGGTCCGCGCTCCAGGCGATCTGGATGGACATGAACAGGAATATCCCGATCAGCAGCCAGTCGACCTGCTGCCAAAGAGGGATGGCAGGATCAAAGTAACGCATGTACTCCTGCACTAGGGGCCACCAGATGTAGATTACCAGGCTGATAACAGCTAGGATGGTACCCAGAATGACCATTGATGAATGGTTCCATAGAAAGTTAGCCGTTTTTGGTAACAATGGTGATTTCATAAGTGGTGACATACTATCACAGGGACCTTTGCAGGCTGAGCATAGTGATGTCGTCGAATTGGCGGGTGTTGCGGGTGAAGTCTTCCAGTTCCGCACGGAGGTTCGCTATTACTCCACCCGGGAGCAATGAGCGTGCCACGATCGTTTGGAACAACCGCAGGTTCCCGAAGCGCTCTTCGCTGCTGTTGATGGCATCTGGGACACCGTCTGTGAAGGCCAACAGCAGGTCACCTCTGTTCAACTGGATACTGCTGGATGTATATTCCTGTCCGGGAAATACGCCAATTACAGGTCCTGTTTTTTCCAATCGTGTCAAATTTCCATTACGCAGTAGGCGGGGAGGTTCATTACCGCAGTTGGCATAGCTGAGATTACCGGTGGAGGGATCCAATACCCCCACAAAAAGCGTGGTAAAAGTATTCGTGTCTTCGTGAGTACCGGTCACATAATCGTTGATCGAATTGATGGTCCGTTGGATAAGCGCTGGGTGCGTATTATCCTGATCGATACCCGCAGGAGCGCCAGTGAGCACACGGATCAATGTGCGGAAGAGGGTCATATAGAGGGCTGCGCCAACCCCCTTTCCACAAACATCCCCCAATACGCATACCAGGCTACCATCCACCAGGGTGAAAGCGTCGTAATAATCTCCTGCGACTTCGTGTGCCGCCTGAAAATATGCCGATAATTCCCACCCCTGTATCTCGGGGAGGACTTGCGGTAGGAACTCCCCCTGGATAAGGCGGGCAATCTCAAACTCATGTTCCAGACTGTACAGGTATTGTTTCTCAATATCGCGCAAGCGCTTTTTTTCCAGACAAGATGATATCCGCGCGTGAAGGATGACTGGTTCAAATGGTTTTGGCAGGTAGTCTTCCGCGCCAAGTTGTATACCTCGAGCGACACTATCCAAACTGTTATTTGCAGAGATCACAATGACTGGTAGATCGGCTGTTACTGGGTCTTTCTTCAACTGCCTGAGGACATCAAAGCCATCCATTACAGGCATCATGATATCCAACAGAACAAGGTGAGGAGAAGCCTCGGCAACCTGTTGAAGGGCTTGTTGCCCGTCCGTAGCGGTGATCACCGAATAACCCGCATCTTCCAACTCCTGCTGCAGGTAATCCAAATTGAAAGGTTCATCATCCACAATGAGTATACGGGCAGATTCCATCGCTACTCCAGGTACTTGTTCAGGCAGGCGGTCAATAGAGCTTCATCCACCGGCTTTGTCAGGTAATCGGTACACCCTGCCTGCAAGGCTTTATCTCTGTCACCTTGCATGGCATGGGCGGATAAACCGATGATCGGCATTGTACTCCCTGCTTGACGAATCGCCTGTGTTGCCTGATAGCCATCAAGTAAGGGCAGCGAAATATCCATTAAAACCAAGTCTGGGAGCAGTGTATTCGTCATTTCGATTGCCTGGATCCCATCCCTGGCAATATGGCAGATGTAATCATCTTCCAGTAATTGGAGGATCAGATCCAAATTCAAGTCGATATCTTCCACTATCAATATTTTCTTCATGATCACCTGTTAATTGGATTCAGAAGTACCGGAAGCATGCGGCGTTAATGCCTGGCGTATCACTTCAATTATCTGTTCATTCTGATAACCCTGCTTCTTAAAGACTCTCAGGGCATTCCGATTAGCATACTCCATCTCGGAAGGTGACAATTCTTTCGCACTGATGATGATCACAGGGATACCGGAAAGGTTTTGGCTTTTGTGGAGTTCTTCCAAAAAGCCAAAACCGTCCAGATTGGGCATAATGATATCCAATAGAATGATATCCGGTTTCGTGATGCGAAGAGAAGCCAGTCCTTTGACGCCATCCTCAGCCACCTGGACGATGAATTCAGTTCCCGTCAGGACCTGGCTCATTACATCCAGAACATTTGGATCGTCATCCACCACCAGGACAGTCTTTTGTGAATGCGAAGTCTCGCCGATAGCATGGATGAGCGCCGCCCTGACCGCTGCAGGATCCAGCGGTTTCAACAGGTAATCGGTGGCACCCAGCTGGAAGCCTAGAGCTTTCTTATCCACGATCGTCAGCAAGATCACGGGGATAGCCGATGCTTCGGGGTGATGTTTCAGATCATAGAGGATCTGCCAGCCATCAGCGCCGGGCAGGAGAACATCGAGGAGGATGGCATCCGGTTGATTGTGGATCGCCAGATTGAGCCCACGACGCGCATCACTGGTGCCGATCACTTCAAAGAGATCATTCCCCAGGCTTTCCTGTACTAGGTATACCGCATCCGGATCGTCATCAATGACTAGGACCCGTTTCTTGCCATCCTCGCGTTTTGGAGCTGTGACAGAGACATGGGAATGTTCTTCGGGCGTTCCGGCAAGAGCTGGTTCTTCGTTTGCCAGGCGGCTCTGGTAGTGAAGTGGCAGTGTCAGGGTGAAGGTTGACCCTTTACCGATCTCACTGGTGACGGTGATCTCCCCCCCAAGTAGACGTGCCAGATTGCGGCTGATAGATAGGCCAAGTCCCGTTCCCCCATACTGCCGCGTCGTGCTGGAATCCGCCTGCTGAAATTCATTGAAGATGCGGGTGAGGGCTTCCGGGCTGATGCCAATGCCGGTGTCTTTCACATTGATACATAGAAGATCGTTGCATTTTTCAGCTGACAGGGTAATAGATCCCTCATGGGTGAATTTGGCCGCATTGCTAAGCAGATTCAAGACAATCTGGCGGATCTTGTCTTGATCTGAAACCGCGGTCGTAAGGTTTTCGGCAACCTCTTTTAGGAAAGTGACGCCAGGCTTCACCAGTGGCTGGGTAGTGTTGTAACACAGATCGATCAAAGCCTGCACTCTGAAATTAGAAGCCAGTACATCCATGCGACCGGCTTCGATCTTGGCAATATCCAACACAGTATTAATAAGATTGAGCAAGTGGTCCGCGCTGATTAGTACCTTGTCTAGGTTCTCCGTCTGCTTTTCCGGCAACTGACCTTCCGCCTTGCGGCGAACTATACGGGTGAAGCCGATGATGGCATTCAGTGGGGTGCGTAATTCATGGCTCATATTTGCCAGGAATGCGCTCTTAGCCTGGTTAGCCTGTTCAGCATCAGCGCGGGCTTGCTGGGCCTGGGCGTACAATTGCGCATTGTGAAGGGCAGCCCCGACTCCTGAAGCGATGGTGGCCAATAATCGGCCATCCGTTTCATTGAATATGCCTTCTTCAACCGTACTTTGGACACTAAGCACACCAACTGCCTGCCCGCTGACAATGATCGGGACACCGAGGTACGAAAGGGAAAATTTACCGACTACTTTACGTCCAAGCCGTTTGGTCGCGCTAGTCAAGTCATCGTTGATCAGCAACGGCTGCCCGGTTTGGATGACCGTGCTAGTTAAGCCTTCCCCATATTGGATGGGCGTGAGTTCTTCTCCATAAGTATAAGGGAAGGAGATCGTCATGCCGGATGAGTCAAGCAGTGCGACATAGGCAATATCAGCGTTGAATATCGTCCGAGTCTGCTCGCCAACCAGGTGAATCAGTGAGTCCACATCCAATTCGCTGGCAAGGGCTGAACCGACGGTATTGACAGCGGCTAGTTCCGCTGCTCGCTGCTCTGTCTCTTTCAGCAATCGTTGGGTTTCATTGAACAGGTACGCATTGGATAACGCAGCACCAAGCGAGGCAGCTATGGTGATCAGCAAATTGACCTCGGCATCCCTGAAGGCATATTCTTTATCAAAACTTTCAATACGGATGTTGCCGACCACATGGTCGCCATTGATGATGGGTATGAACGCACCGGAGCGGCTGGCATCGGTGCCATCCACCACTGGTGAGATCGAGTTCCCTTCAGCTGTCGTATTCCAGATGATCGGCTGGTGAGTTTTTAACAGGTGGGAAAAAGGTCCATTTGATAACGGGGCGTGGTCTGGAATTACCAAGCGCTCACCATGCTCATACTCATACAGGTGACGCAGCAAGCCCTCCTTCTCAAGGTACCATAGGATTCCCAGGTCGGGTGTATGAAATACCTCGCGCAGTTTATCGCCGACCAGTTCAACAATACCGGCAAAATCCAACCGGGATGCCAGCCCTTGCTGAATGCTATTAATGAGAGCCAGCTCTGTGTTGCGGCGCTGCTCGACCTCGAACAGCCGAGCATTCTCTATTGTGGTCCCCAGGTTGGATGCAAAGGTCTGAAGCAGGCGCAGGTGATCCATCGAAAAGGCATACTGCCGAGGATCTGAAACTGCCACAAGACCGATGGTGCGGTCATTTACTATGATCGGCACACCCAGCCAGGATTGTGAGAACATTCCCTGGCCTTTTTCGATGATCTCCGGTGGAAAATATGCGCCATTCGTAATTTCCTCTTCAAGGGTGCTGAGGAGGAGCGGTTTTCCTGTGGTGATCACTTTGGAAGAAAGACCAGTTCCGAGGGGGAATGGTTCCACATAATCCAGAAATCCGCCTTCATCCTCATCATATTCATAAGGGATGTGGATGAGGTTGGTCTGGACATCCAACAGCATAATCAATAATGAACGAGTGCCCAGGCTGACACGCAGTTTATCCCCTACCGACCGGATGATCATTTGTATATCCAACGTCTTGGCCATTTCCTGACCCAGATCGTTAAGCATGGCGAGTTCAGCATTTCGTTGATGCTCCGCTTCCAGCGCGCGGATGCGGGTGATAGCCGTTGCGATGTGCTGTGCAACGAAAAGCAGCATCTCGTCATCCTGGTCTGTGTAGGTGATCCCGGCTGTGTATGATTGTACGAAGATCGCGCCGATGGTTTTGCCTTCTACTTTGAGCGGAGCGCCTAGGACATCTACACAATCAGAACCATACAGGGAAACCTCGCCAGTTTCCATCAGGTGAGAGATGCTCTCCCACCCATGGTGGACAGGATTCCCGCTGCGGATGATATAACTGGTAAGGCCCGGAAATTCGGATAACGGCAAGGGGGAGATTGCTTCGTCTTTTTCGTCCACAAAGTATGGAAAGCTGAGCAATCCGGTTTGATCGTCGTACAAGGCAATGAAAAGGTTGCCGGCATACATCAGTCCGTTGATGATCTCATGTACCTGGCGGTAAAAGGTTTGCATATCTCCGGAGGAACTGGCTGCATCAGCAATACGGTACAGGGCGGACTGGGTCTTGTTGGTGCGTCTAAGCTCCTCCGTCCGGTGGGCTACTTTATCTTCCAGAGTGCGCGCATGTTCTTTTAATAGCCGCTGGGTATTTTTCAGTTCATTTTGTGCCTGCAGTTCTTTTTTGATCGTATTCTGTTGAAAACGATAGAAAAGGATCAACAGAGACATAATGATGGCCAGAAGCATAGCCAAATCAACAGTTTCCCAGATCCAATCATCCAGCAGGTAGGAAGTGCGTTCTGTCTGAAGCCAGAGTGCGAGCATGCCATTCTGAGAGAAAATGGCAAAAGTTGCCATGGTTGCCAGGCTGAAGAAAGCCATAAGGACTGCAGAACCCGGACCGATGAGGATGAGAGCCCCAACAGGCAGGGCAAAGAGATAGATCTTTCCACTGCTGCCTAATCCGTGGCTAGCCAGGCTGATGATACCGATGATATATGGAACAATAAGGACACCCCATGCGCGCACCCGGAGGTTAATATTGCGAAAAATCGCCAGTACGATGAGCAGGACGGTGAGGATGCCGTAAAAAATGACAATCGACCAGAGTCCACTCTTTGAGCGGGCTTCAAAGATGGTTGCCACCAGCATGATCGCGGCAGCCACAGATACCACGATTAAAAATGTATTCAGGATGGAAGTCCGCCAGGACTTCAGAGCATCTATACCTTTCTTACTTTTCATGCTCCTCCTCGCACCGGAGCGAAATGTTCAACCGGTATCATTTGATTAGCTACATCATAGCATCTCTGGGGCGGTATTGCAGCGCCTCAGCCAGATGAATTACTGAAATAGCATCCACTCCAGCGAGGTCGGCTATGGTGCGGGCAAGTTTGAGGATGCGGTGGTAAGAGCGGGCCGTTAATTGAAGTTGGTTGGTCGCGGATTTCATTAGTCCCCGCGAGACATCATCCAGCGGGCAAAAGCGGCGGACTTCACCTGTACCCATATCTGCGTTACAAAGCGAAAAACTTAGTTTCTCACCGGAGGAGAAACGCTCCCGCTGTCGTGAACGGGCTGTCTCCACCCGCTCCTGGATGGATGAACTGGGTTCACCCAGACGGTCATCGCTGAGCTTTTCAAATTCCACCCTGGGAACATGAATGTGGATATCAATGCGATCCATCAGTGGGCCGGATACCCGCTTTTGGTATTTGGATACCGTGCTGTTGGAGCAGGTACAAGGCCGAACCGGGTCGCCGTAGTAGCCGCAGGGACACGGATTCATGGCAGCGATCAACTGGCAGTTGGCAGGGAAGGTAAGAGAACCCTGGGCGCGGCTAATGGTCACCAGTTTGTCTTCGATCGGCTGGCGCAGTACGTCTAGCACACGGGTGCCGAACTCCGGTAGTTCATCCAGAAAAAGCACACCGCGGTGGGCCAGGGATACCTCCCCGGGGTGCGGCCAGTTGCCTCCTCCTACCAGGCCGGCATGTGAGATGGTGTGATGTGGCGCGCGGAATGGCCGGTTGCGGATGAGTGGGGTGTCAGGAGGCAGCTGATCTGCCACGGAATAGATCTGTGTCACATCGAGCGCTTCTTCGATTGTCATGTGCGGCAAGATGGCAGGAAGGGCGCGAGCGAGCAAGGTTTTACCAACACCGGGTGGGCCGATCATTAATACATTGTGCCCCCCGGCAGCAGCCACTTCCAGAGCGCGTTTTACATGCTCCTGGCCTTTGATCTCGCGAAAATCCGTTTGCACCTGCACAGGAAGACTTTCCGGGTCGACCGGAGGAGTTGGTGCGATGGGTTTGATCTTTTTCAGGTGAAGAAAGAGGTCGCGCAGGTTGCGGACAGGGATAACTTCCATACCAGGGATCAACGCGGCTTCCGGTGCATCCACCTCCGGAACGATGACGGAGCGGTATCCCTCCCGACGGGCAACTGCAACCATCGGCAGCACACCCCGGACATGGCGGACGCTGCCGTCCAGCGAGAGCTCACCCAGAACGACAGAGCCATCCAGGCAGCCGGGATCCAGTTCATCCCCGGAGATGAGAACTCCCAGAGCGATCGGCAGGTCGTATGCCGGGCCTTCTTTTCGGACGGAAGCCGGGGCGAGGTTCACCGTAATGCGTTTACGCGGGTAGGAAAGGCCGGCATTCTTGATGGCAGAAAGGACACGTTCGCGGCTTTCTTGAACCGAGGCATCGGGCAGACCCACGATAACAACACCGGGCAGGCCGTTCCCTCCGCCGGTATCCACTTCCACTTCCACGATGACCCCATCAAGCCCGATCACCGCGCATGAAAATACACGAGCAAGCATGCAAGTAGTGTAGATGAGGGATTTTTTCCTGTCAAGCACAATAGGGATGAATTATTGGGGAGTGAGAATGGCTGGTATAGGAATGGGTATAATAAACGGGAGGGAATATGCTGACAATCCAAGAGTTGGTGGAGCATTACCGCGGATTACCGGAAAGATATGTGGATGTCCTGGTAGAGGTTCATAATCTGGTCGCATTGGTGAACCCGCAGGCTGTGGAGGAGATGCGCCGGCAGGGGGTGGTGTATTATGATGCGCGGCGCGGCGGTCCGGTAAAGGCTGGTATCTGCCAGGTGCTCTTCAAGGATAAAGAAATCCACGTGGCGTTCATACACGGTGCGTTGCTGCCGGATCCGCAGCATTTACTTAAAGGAAATACATACCCGAAGCGTTTTGTTCACGTAGGTTCCTTTGAAAGCGCTCCGTGGGATGCGATCCGAATTTTTATTACCCTACACAATGATCTGGATGTGATGGCTATTCAAACCAGGACAAATATAAAAAAAGCCTAAGCCATTAAAGCCGTAATGGATGCATAGCCTGCATCAGCAGTTAGGTTGGCGGGGGTGTTCCCACCTGCGAGGCAGGCAGAGCAGGTATTCCATAGGACCTTCCCATGTTTGCACTTGCCATCCCAAAACACGTGAGTAAAACTCTGCTGCTCTTCGCGTGTCAACAGTGTTAATCTCGAAATGAATCACCCTTCCCATTTCAATCTCCTTTGCTTTAAGACCAGTATAAGATAATGAGAAATGAGAAACAATCAAACGATCAGCCAACCTGTTACAGATTGGCTGATCGTAAATGCTTTAACAAAGAACCTGGCACTATATTACTTGCTGGAGAAAGCACCTCGCACCATGCTGTCATCGAAGAAAGTGCTGCACTTGCCAGAGGAAGCAAATTGGTACACAGCTGCGGTATAGATCCCATTAAGGCAGCCGTGGGCCAGCCCAAGAAATGCAAGCAGGAGCAGTAGCACAAAGATAAGAATTATTCCCAACACAATGTACTGGGCATTGAAGGATAAATAGATAGCTGGTACACCCAGCAGTAGAAGGATGAAGGTAGCCAGCCCAAAGATGGTGCCTAATCCGAAATTCCCGATCAGCTGTTCTCCCCAGGTCTTTTTTAGCAGGCTGACACTACGTTTGATCGCCTCAAGCGGATTGACACCTTCCACAGCGAGTACAGGCACCACCAGATAGGTGGCAATATTCCAGGCCGTCCCTGCCACCGAACCGATAACGCGGTAAGCACCTTTCCGGCGGGAAAGGGCTTTCAAGAGCACCCCAACTGTTGCTGCGATCAGTGCGTATCCGAAGATAGTACCTAAGCGGCTGTTGGCAATGCGAAAGCCATCTTTGATTGTCGGGTCGCCGCCTTCCAGCCGGATCATCGCTGCGCCGACCAGAGCGGTATTTGAATAAAAGATCACCAGGTATTGCACAAGGTAGAAGGCAAATCCAACCACGAGCCCGGCAATACCTCCTTCACGGCTGAAGATGGAATCAAAAAAACTTGACAGGAACATCGGCAGGGCAAATGTCAGGCTGACGATGATGATCCCGACAGTGGATAGGATCGGGAAGATCAGCAGTTCCCGGTCAGCAGCCAGAACTGCAACTGCAGATTTGAATAATTTCCAACTATTGGCAAAGCGATTCAATGTGTACCTCCTGATGATATTTATCCTAGTATATACATAAAATCCACCTGCGGGTATGGGGTGTGACACTTTGCGGCAATTGATGGTGTGGGATACAATACACCTCAATACACCAGTTAGGAAGAGCGAATATGACCATGAATGAATCCAACGGACTGCCCGCACAAACTTGGTTAGACCGTAAACTGCCTCTCCCGCTACAAAACTTCAACCTTGAAAAAGCGTTGTATACACTGCTGCTCATTCTGGCAATCGTCAGCCGCTTCACCATATTGGGTGAGCGGGTGATGAGCCATGATGAAGTCAACCATGTTCGGCCATCCTGGGAGTTATACACCGGACAAGGTTACCGGCATGATCCCATCACCCACGGGCCGCTGCAGTTCCATCTGGTAGCGTTGAGTTACACCTTGTTCGGCGATACCGACTTCACCTCCCGGCTACCGGCGGCATTGTTCTCGATCGCATCTGTGATGATGGCATGGAAATTCCGCCGCTATCTGGGGAGATTGGGTGCCTTGCTTTCAGGTGTATTTCTGTTGATCTCCCCCTTTATGCTTTTCTATGGAAGATACACTCGTAATGAGGCTTTTGTTGCCTTGTGGGGTTTGTTGACGCTGTATGGATTATTAAGGTATTTTGAAGAAGGAAGTGAAAAGCACCTGTTGCTGCTTGCAGCAGTCACTGCACTGCAGTTCACTACGAAAGAGACCTCCTTCATTTATAGTGCGCAATTGTTGTTTTTCCTGCTGGTTATCTTCGTCCAGCGCCTGTTCAAACACAACTGGCAAGAACTACCGATCACTACCGTTCCAGCCCTGCTCATCGGCCTTCTGATGGGGGTGGCAGCCGGTGGATTTTTGCTGGCTGGGAAAGCCCAGACACCTACCATTGACCAGGCACTTGCCACCCAGGCCGTAGTTCCCTTCATGTATTCGAAGCTGCCTTTGATCTTGCTGGGCGGTGGAGTTCTGATGTTGGCTTTTGGCGCAATCCAGGTGGTACGCGGAGTGAGTATGGATACCATCCGGCGTGAGCGAAGTTTCGATCTGCTGATGCTGGTTGGCACTTTCGTCTTGCCGCAGCTAGCTGCATTACCGGTCAAATTACTGGGTTTCGATCCAATGGATTATTCATCAGAAGGGATGGTACGCACCGGTATTGTACTGGGTATCATCATCGGTATTTCGATCGTTCTGGGCATCTGGTGGCGCAGGCAAACTTGGTGGAAGGCAGCCACAATCTTTTACGGAATTTTCATCCTTTTTTACACCACCATCTTCACCAATGGCCAGGGATTTGTTACCGGCATCATTGGTTCCCTCGGTTACTGGTTGGAGCAGCAGGGCGTCCAACGCGGCAGTCAACCGCTTTATTATTACGCTCTGGTACAGATACCGATGTACGAGTTCCTGCCTGCGATCGGCTCCTTACTGGGTATCTCTCAACTGATCCGACTGATCAGCAAGAAAACCAGGATCGCTGAAGAAATACAACCAGGTGGGGAAGTGCGATCGGAGGGCATCACTGATTCCGCGGTTAATCATTTGCCGGGCGACCTGTCAGTGGTTATTCAAAACACACCCCGCGAAATGGTGAAGGAAGTCGAAATTCTCAAACCGGTCAATACACCTGAAGCATCCTTAAACCCGGTGGATGAAAAGTTGCAGATCACAACCGTTTTCTTATTTAGTTTGCTGGTTTACTGGTCATTGACCGCATTACTGGCATACTCCTACGCGGGTGAACGCATGCCGTGGCTGACCGTCCATATTACCTGGCCGATGATCTTGTTGGCTGGTTTGGCTTTTGGCCGGTCTCTGGAAGGAACGGATTGGAAAAAGGTGTTGAATCGTCAGGGAGCTCTGGCGGCCGGTGCGGTCATCCTTTTGGCCGTTGCAGGTACCCGTTTTCTCGCCGCATTTTTTCAACCTACCCCGCCATTTGCCGGAAAAGAGATCGAACAGCTTTCAGCAACCATGGCATTCATCTTTGCTACCATTTTCCTGATTAGCACCCTTTCGGGGCTGATCTATGTCGTCCGGCGCTGGCCGGAGTATCCGTACAGACGCATGGGGCTGGTCGCATTTCTTATGCTGCTGGTCGTGCTGACAGCCCATTCTGCATATCTGGCGAACTATATCAATTACGATACCGCCAAGGAATTCCTGGTATATGCGCATGCAGCACGCGGCCCCAAGGATGTTCTAGAGCAGGTGGAGGAGATATCACAGCGGATGGCAGGGGGAAAGAACCTGCAAGTGGCATATGACAATTCTTCGCTTTACCCTTACTGGTGGTACCTGCGTGACTTCCCCAACCTGGATTATTTCGGTGAGAAGCCATCCAAGACTTTGCGGGATGTTCCTGTGATCATTGTTGGCAGCCCCAATTATGGTAAGGTTGACCCGATACTGGAAAAAGAATTTTACTCTTATGAATACATGCGCCTCTGGTGGCCGAATCAGGATTACTATAACCTGACCTGGGAGCGGATCAAGAATGCCATTATGGATCCAAAGATTCGTGCGGGAATCTTGGATATCTGGCTGAACCGCGATTACACGCTTTATGCAGAAGCTACAGGCAGCACTGCTCTGACTCTTGAAAGCTGGGAGCCGTCAGAGCGTCTGAAACTCTATATACGCAAGGATATCGCCGCGCAAATCTGGGATTTGGGGTTGGCTCCACAACCCGTGGTGGAACAGCCGGATCCCTACGAGGCGGCCAGAATACCGCTACAGGCAGATATTGTGATTGGCGGAACAGGAACGGAAGCCGGTTTGTTCAATGCACCGCGGGCAGTCGCCGTAGCAAAAGACGGTAGCATATATGTGGCTGATTCCCGCAACCATCGCATCCAGCACCTGGGCGTGGATGGAAGTGTCTATTCCACTTGGGGATCCTTTGCTGATGCAGCACAAGGGATAGCACCGGGAGGGACATTCAATGAACCCTGGGGAATTGCCGTCGGGCCGGATGGATCGGTCTTTGTATCAGATACCTGGAATCATCGCGTCCAGAAGTTCGATGCCAATGGAAAATTTATTACCATGTGGGGCTATTTCGGGCAAGCAGAGAAACCGGATGCCTTCTGGGGGCCTCGCGGCATATATGTGGATGCCAGTGGTAAAGTCTTCGTTGCGGATACCGGAAATAAGCGGATCGTGGTTTTTAATAGTAATGGCGATTTCATCACCCAATTCGGTAGTTACGGCATGGAACCCGGGCAATTCGATGAGCCGGTAGGTGTTTGGGGAGATGCTGCCGGGAGCCTGTATGTTACGGATACATGGAATGTGCGCATCCAGGTGTTTGCCCCGGATCAGAGCGGTTTACTCTACGGTGTTGTGAACAGCTGGGAAGTCAGCGCCTGGGATGGCCAGTCACTGGATAACAAACCCTTCCTATCAATTGGCTCTGGCGGCCAGATCTTTGTCGTTGATCCCGAGGGATACAGGGTACTGGAGTTCAATCCGGATGGCAGCATAGCTCGCATCTGGGGTGAGTACAGCCCGGATGTGGATGGTTTTGGGCTGGCGTCTGGCGTGGCTGTTGACCGAAATGGCGGCGTTTGGGTGAGCGACGGCGGAAATAACCGGCTGCTGCATTTCACTCTGCCATAAAAAGAATCCAGGCCGCTGAAAAGCGGCCTGGTGTACTTTGTGGGCGGAACAGGACTCGAACCTGCGACCACATCGGTGTAAGCGATGTGCTCTAACCAACTGAGCTACCCGCCCAACGGAGTGGAATTATAACGCAGATTTTCTTTTTTGGAATATTTCATCACAGGGAGAAGCCATGAAAGTGCTCAGATTTATGACCAGAGAAGGTGGCCCGCTAACAGGCTGGCTGCAGGATGGCCAGATCGGTTTACTGGAGGGAAACCTGTTTGAAGGATACCAACGGATGGATCCAATGATACCCCTCGAACGAGTCCAGCTCTTACCCCCTGTGCTGCCGGGGAAGATCATCTGTGTGGGACGAAATTACCCGGAACACGCCAAAGAAATGAGCGTCGAAATTCCAAAAATCCCAATATTGTTCTTGAAGCCGCCTTCAGCGGTCATCGGCTCCGGTCAACCGATCGAAATGCCACCCCAATCAACTCAGGTGGAATATGAAGGTGAACTGGCAGTCGTGATCGGAAAATCCGCGCGTCACATTCAACCGGATGCTGCCCGCAGAATAATTTTCGGTTACACCATAGCCAATGATGTGACGGCTCGGGACTTGCAGCGGTCGGATGGACAGTGGACGCGTGCCAAGAGTTTTGATACCTTCTGCCCGCTGGGGCCTTGGATCGAGACCGACATTGACCCATATGATGTGTTATTGACCACTCACTTGAACGGGCAGCTGCGCCAAATGACTTCCACACGGGATATGGTCTTTCCAGTTTTTCAGTTGATCTCATTCATCACCTCGGTGATGACGCTGGAGGCAGGAGATGTGATCCTTACCGGTACCCCGGCAGGCGTGGGGCCTGTATCCGCGGGGGATGTGGTCAAAGTAACCATCGAAGGGATTGGAGAGTTGATCTCCCCGGTGATCGCTGGCAAGTGACAGGTCAGGGATTTTCCGGTTCTGCAATGATGAATTTTCGTCCCCAGAGGGTGTTGTCCCCGCGAACGATGCAAGTTTGCCGAATGGGCATAGATCCGGATGAACAGGTCAACAGGGGAAATCATACTGCCATCAGAGGCAATGAAGTTGGTATTCGGATCAGCAGGATTTTCTGAGCGGAATTCCTGTATCTGCGAGACGGTAAAGTGGATCTTTTTGTCATCCCCGTAAATGAGCAGTAAGGATGCACCAAGAGAAAGGTTGGAGAAGTATTGGCCCGCCTGGTATACATGGGCCAATAAGGCGATCGATCCACACCCTTCTACCACAGCAGAAGTATTAACAGTGTTGGGAATCTCAGTGACACCGCCACCACTGGCAGTAGTCAGAGGAATGATACGCAACCCGATATACCCGGGCAGCCATAAACCCGCCAGTTGGGATGGATCTCCATCCTCAACCAATGCTAAAAACTCTTCCAAAAGCCTGAAAGGTGTCGCTGGTTTATTAGTATATGTGTCAGCGCAGCCGGTAACAGGGATGGATGGTTTGCCCCGCGTGGTGATGATTGCAGTAAGCAATAACAGGACACAGAAAAAGTGTATCACCGGTTATCTACCGGCGTATTGCGGTTAGGTCTGTACCCTAAGATCATGGCTGCGGGGATTTAAGAAAGTCCGGGTATCAATGGTATAATACCCTCGAAAACTACGATCTGAGGAGACTGTGCATGTCTGGACATTCACACTGGGCAACAATTCGGCGGAAAAAAGGCGCTGCCGATGCAAAAAAAGGCGCTATCTTCACCCGGCTGGCACGTGAGGTTGTCATGGCTGCCCGCGAAGGCGGTGGGGATCCGGGGATGAATATCCGCCTGGCGATGGCGGTCGAGCGAGCCCGGGCTCAGAACATGCCTAAGGACAACATAGAGCGCGCCATCAAAAAAGGCACCGGTGAAGGTAAAGACGGCGTGGCCATGGAGCAGTTATACTACGAAGGCTATGCTGGTCATGGCGTTGCTGTAATGTTGGAATGCCTGACCGATAACCGCAACCGGACCGTTGCTGAGGTAAGGCATTTGCTCTCACGCGGCGGCGGTAGTATGGCAGAAGCCGGGTCTGTGGGATGGCAGTTCAAGAAGGCGGCATTCTTCTCCTTCTCTATGGAAGGGCTGGAAGAAGATAAGGTCTTTGAGCTGGCAATCAACGGCGGCGCGGATGATGTGACATTTGATGAAGGTGTCGCCGAGATCATCGCCCCCGTCGAGCAATATAAGATCCTCAGCGATTCACTGCATGCCATTAAGATCTTTCCAGAGGAAGCCGGCATCCGGATGCTGGCAACCAATGAGGTCGAAGCTGAACCTGAGAAGGCCATGCAGGTTCTAAAGACTATTGAAGCCCTGGAAGAGCTGGATGACGTAGTCAACGTTTTCCACAATATGAAGATGTCTGATGAGGTCCTGGCTGCCTTAGAATCTGAGTAATATGCGTGTCCTAGGGATTGACCCCGGAACAGCCACCACCGGCTATGGGATCGTTGAAGACGGCCCGGATGGCGAATTGCGAGTGGTGGCATACGGTACGGTGTTGACCCCATACGATATGCCTATGGCAGACCGCTTGCGGTCGATATTTGAGCAGATAAATGGAATTTTGCTTCTTCACCAACCGGATTGTGCCGCGGTGGAGAAGCTTTTCTTTTACCGTAATGTGACAACCGCTATGGCCGTGGGACAGGCGCGCGGGGTTGCATTGCTCTGCCTGTCACTGGCTGGGGTGCCGCTGGGGGAATACACTCCGATGGAAGTGAAACAGAGCGTCAGCGGATATGGCAATGCAGATAAAAAGCAGGTACAGCAGATGGTCAAAGTTTTATTGCGCATGGAAGAGACTCCCAAACCGGATGATGCTGCGGATGCGCTGGCAGTAGCCATGTGTCATCACCGGGTTGAAGGAATGGCGCGGCTTGTTCGGAGGGCGGAATGATCGAGATCACCAGTACAGCCAACCCGCGGATCAAGGAGATCAAAAGCCTGGTAAGCCGCAAGGAGCGGGAAGCGAGTGGAAAAGCCTTCATCGAAGGATTGCGCATAGCCATAGAGGCTGTCGATGAACAGGTGGAGATCGATACACTGATTTTTTGCGAGACACTGTTGACAAGCCAGCCCGGCCGGGATGCGCTCAACAGGTTCACAACCCGCCATCCAGAAAGAGTGATGGCGGTCAGTGAGTTCGTTTTCCGCGCTCTGTCCGGAAAGGATGGGCCGCAGGGGTTGGCAGCAGTTGTTCAGCAGCGCTGGCACAGCCTGGGAGACATCCACCCGCAATCTGGCGAAGTCATCCTCGCGCTGGATGAGCCGGCTGATCCGGGAAACCTTGGAACGATCCTGCGAACAGCAGATTCCGCGGGAGTACACTATGTGATTCTGCTGGATCACAGCACAGACCCATACGACCCCACAGCCATCCGCGCAAGCATGGGGGCAATTTTCAATCTGCATCTTACCAAATGCTCACTGGCAGATTTTCTGCAGTGGACGCAAAAAGAAGGTGTCCACCTGGCGGGTGCTGCGGGTGGTGAAGGTGTTGATTATCATCTCGCCAATTATCCCGCGCCACTGGTCTTATTGATGGGCAGTGAACGCGAAGGGTTATCTAAAGACCATAAGGCAGCTTGTGACCAGCTGGTATCCATCCCGATGGTTGGCCGCAGTGATTCTTTGAATCTGGCAATGGCGACAGGTATTATCTTATATGAGATCGTCAATCACTGGCGAGATGGAAAGGACGGACGGGATTCATGATTGCAACCATACAGGGTGAAGTACTTGAGATCAATCAGGATAACGCTGTGATCAACCTGGGAGGATTGGGCTTGCGGATTTTCATCCCAACCCCGGTAAAGCAGGCATTGAGAATAGGGGAAGTAGCCACATTGCATACCCACCTGGTGGTGCGTGAAGATGCTCTGACCCTTTACGGCTTCGATACCAGAGAGACACGAGATTTTTATACAGTCCTGTTGGGTGTGGATGGTATCGGTCCCCGCACCGCGCTCGCAGTCCTTTCCACGATGTCACTCAATTCCATCCGTCAGGCAGTCGCCAGTGGGCAGGTGGAAATGTTCTGTCATGTACCCGGGATTGGTAAGAAGACAGCGCAGAAAATGCTGCTGCATTTGGAAGACAAGGTCGGTGGAATCCATACTACCTCCTTTAGCTACCCCATGCGAGATAGCGATAGCGAGATCTTGGCCGCATTGACAGCTCTCGGGTACAGTATTGTTGAATCCCAGGCGGCTGTACAATCCATTCCGGTTGAAGTTGAAGAGGATCTGGAGGTCAGGTTGAAGGCTGCTCTGACCTATTTTTCACGATAATCGCCGTAGAACTAGACAAGGCATGCCGTTTCAGGTATCATATTCAGGTATTCTTATCCTATTACTCATAAAATTTTATCGGGGTGGGAGGATCGATGACGGATCTGATCAAACAGGTTACCGCTGAGCTGCAACAAAAAATCGATGGGTTTCAACCAACCATTGGTGTAAAAGAGGTTGGTTCAGTCCTTGAATGCGGTGATGGTATTGCCCGCGTTGCAGGTCTGACCCGGGTTCGCTCGCAGGAACTGGTGCAGTTCGCCAATGGGGTTCAGGGCATTGCCTTCAACCTCGAAAAAGAAAGTGTGGGTGTGATCATCCTGGGTGAGTACCAATCAGTAAATGAGGGGATGCTGGTAAGCGCCACCGGACGGATCGCTTCGGTACCTGTAGGTGATGAGATGATCGGCCGGGTGGTCAATGCCCTCGGACAACCAATCGATGGTAAGGGACCCATTACAGCCAGCAAATTCCGCCCAATCGAGCGTATCGCCCCGGGTGTGATCGAACGCCAGGATGTGGACACTCCTGTGCAGACCGGTATCAAGGCGATCGACTCCATGATCCCGATTGGCCGCGGCCAGCGAGAGCTGATCATTGGTGACCGCCAAACCGGTAAAACTGCCCTGGCTATCGACACCATCATCAATCAGAAGGGCAGTAACCTGATCTGCATCTACGTGGCTATCGGGCAGAAGAAAGCTGCTGTCGCACGCACCATTGCCATTCTGGAACAACACGGCGCCATGGAGCATACCATTGTTGTAATGGCTTCTGCCGATGAACCAGCTGCCATGCAGTACATCGCCCCCTACGCCGGCTGTTCGATTGGTGAAGAGTTCATGGAAACTGGGCGTGACGCACTGGTTGTCTACGATGATCTATCCAAGCATGCTTGGGCTTATCGCCAGGTATCTTTGTTACTACGTCGCCCACCGGGCCGTGAAGCCTACCCGGGCGATGTTTTCTACTTGCACTCCCGTTTATTGGAACGAGCGGCTCGCATGTCAGTGGATTATGCGATCGTGCCGGCCAACTATGCCAAAGAACAGGTTGCCGCAAGTGATGCACATGGCGGTCAGGTCTATAAAGGCCCGCTATCCCAACACCTGGCAGATGAGGTTCTTAAAGCCATGGCCGATAATAGTAAGTTCAAAGTGCTCCCGGTCTCTGGCTCGGGCGGATCACTCACAGCCCTTCCGATCATCGAAACGTTGCTGGGTGATGTTTCCGCCTATATTCCAACGAACGTCATTTCCATTACAGATGGCCAGATCTACCTGGAATCTAACCTGTTCAATGCCGGCATTCGGCCAGGCATCAATGTAGGTATCTCAGTTTCACGCGTCGGTAGCAGTGCTCAGACCAAAGCGATCAAACAGGTGGCGGCCCGTCTGCGTATGGATATGGCTTCTTACCGTGAGTTGGCAGCTTTTGCGCAGTTTGGTTCGGACCTGGACAAAGTCACCCAATCACAATTGAGCCGCGGCCAGCGCTTGCAGGAGATCCTGAAGCAGGGACAGTATGCCCCAATGACATTGGCCAACCAGGTTGTCTCCCTCTTCGCCGCTACGAATGGTTATGCTGATACCATCCCGGTAGAGAAGGTGCGTGTCTGGGAAAGTGCTATGCTGAAGTATATCGAAACCTCGTACCCGGATATTACCCGGGACATCACAAGCAAGAAGCAGATCACGCCTGAGACTTCCGAGAAGCTTAAGCAAGCTCTGCAGACTTTCAACTCATCCTGGGTAGCGTAAAAGGTATCCTATGCCTTCCGCTCGAGAAATGCGGCTCCGCATCCGGAGCGTAAAGAATATCTCTCAGGTAACACGTGCCTTGCAGGCTGTATCAGCCAGCAAAGTGCGTAAAGCTGTACAGGCTGTGACCGCGACCCGTGCTTATGCAGAACAAGCCTGGAAGGTCTTGATCCACCTGTACGAACAGCCGGGTCACAATTCTTTGCACCCATTATTGCGGGAGCGGGAGAATCCACGAAACATACTCGTGGTGATTATCACTGGCGACCGCGGGCTGGCGGGTGCATATAATACCAATATCCTGAAGCACACCCTGCAATTCTTCAAAGATAAGACCCAACAGGTGAGTTACATTGCTGTGGGGCGTAAGGGACGAGATCTGCTGCTGCGGCGGCGTAAGGATGTGGTGGCAGACTTTAGCAATCTGCCGGCTGCCCCGGCATTTAGCGATGTATCGGCCATCGGCAAGTTGGCGGTGGATGATTTTCTGGCCGGGAAGTACGATGAAGTTTACCTGGCATACACAGATTTTGTGAATATGATCTCGCAAAAGCCTGTCATCCGGCGGTTGCTGCCGTTTGAGTTGGATAGCGATAAGCAGGTGATGCAAGGTCTGGGTCAGAGCCGGATCCACGCGGCATTTACATACGAACCTGAAATGGAAGAATTGCTTGGGTATGTTATTCCGCGGTTCACCGCATTGCAGGTATATCAGGCGATCATGGAATCCATTGCCAGCGAACATGCCGCGCGTATGGTTGCCATGCGTAATGCAACCGACAATGCTGTGGAACTAAGCGGTTTGCTTCAACTGGAATACAACAAGGTGCGTCAGCAAAGCATCACCAATGATATGTTGGATATCGCTGGCGGCGCCGAGGCTTTAGCAAAATCAGCAGGTTAAAACTGTCTTTACTGGCGGAGGAGATACATGGATAAAGCAACGGGTCAGGTGGTTCAGATCATGGGCGGCGTGGTGGATGTCGCATTTATTGATAGTGATATACCCATGTTGTATGAAGCCCTGGTAGCACAATCTGATGGCGGAAAAGGGCTGACCCTTGAAGTTCAGAAAGACCTTGGCCACGGCGTAGTTCGCTGTGTGGCGATGGATTCAACCGATGGGATGCAGCGGGGTATGGCTGTCCAGCGCACCGGTGCGCCGATCATGGTGCCAGTCGGCCCTAAAACTCTGGGACGCATCTTCAACGTATTAGGCAATCCCGTGGATAATCGCGGTCCGGTGGATGCTGAGCAAAAATATCCGATCCACCGACTGGCACCCAGTTTTGAAGACCAGGTCACCCGCGTGGAAGTGTTTGAGACCGGACTTAAAGTCATCGATTTGATCGCCCCCTTCACCAAAGGCGGAAAAACCGGTATCTTTGGCGGTGCAGGCGTGGGTAAGACCGTCATTATCATGGAACTTATCCGCTCGATTGCCACGGTTCACCAGGGCAACTCGGTCTTTGCAGGCGTCGGCGAGAGGACCCGCGAAGGGACACAGCTTTACCGAGAAATGGTCGAATCCGGGGTTATGAAAGACACCGTGATGGTATTTGGCCAAATGAACGAGCCACCAGGTGTGCGTTTGCGCGTCGCATTAACTGCACTGGCCATGGCGGAGTACTTCCGCGACCAGGGCAAGGACGTATTGCTGTTCATTGATAATATTTTCCGTTTTACCATGTCCGGTTCGGAAGTATCAGCACTACTCGGGCGTATGCCATCAGCTGTTGGTTACCAGCCAACTTTATCCACCGAGATGGGCGAATTACAGGAACGGATCACATCCACTCGCCGCGGATCCATCACATCCATGCAGGCAGTCTATGTGCCCGCGGATGATTATTCCGACCCGGCGCCTGTGGCAACCTTCACCCACCTGGATGCAACCATCGCGCTGGAACGCTCGATCGTTGAGAAAGGTATCTACCCTGCGGTAGACCCGCTGGCTTCCACCTCGAGAATTCTGGACCCCAATATTGTTGGTGAGGAGCATTACAATACCGCGCGTGAGGTACAACGCATCCTTCAGCGTTACAAGGATCTGCAAGATATCATTGCCATTCTGGGTCTGGATGAATTGAGCGAGGATGATAAACTCATCGTTTCCCGCGCCCGGAAGATCGAACGTTTCTTCTCACAACCCATGGCAGTGGCAGAACAGTTTACCGGCATCCCCGGCGCTTACGTGCGGATCGAAGATACGATCCGAGGTTTCCGTGAGATCCTGGATGGCAAGCACGACGACCTGCCGGAGCAAGCCTTCCTGATGGTTGGTACGATCGAAGACGCGGTCGCCAAAGCCAAGACGATGATGTAGAGAGGACCTGGATGACAATACGCGTAGTCATCACCTCACAAGACCGCCCGGTATATTCCGGAGATGCGGATATTGTGGTTGTCCCAGGAACATTGGGCGAGATGGGCATATTACCCAATCACTCACCGCTTTTATCCACCATGAAGTTTGGTGTGATTAAAGTACGGCATAAAGATGAAGAGCTTGTTTTCACTGTAGCGGGTGGGGTGGTGGAAGTACAGCCTGACCAGGTTACCATCCTGGCAGATGCCGCGGAGAATGTGGATGAGATCGACATTGCCCGGGCTGACGCCGCGCGAAAACGCGCTGAAGAGCTGCTGGCAAAAGGCTTGCCGCAGGATTCCGATGCTTACCTTACATTACAGGCAGCGCTGCAGCGTTCGAATTTGCGATTGGACTCCGTCCGAAGGTACCGTAAATCGAGGATATAACAGATCAATAACTGGCGGGCAAAGACGAAGGTCTTGCCCGCCTTTTTTCATGTAATGGTAAACTTCCCGTTATAAGAAAATACCGACGCGTTCGCATGTATAATTGATACGAAAGGTAATTTAACTATGGCATTTTTCTCAAGGGATATCGGTGTTGACCTGGGCACCATCAATACTCAGGTTATTGAAGGCAATCAGATCCTGCTGCAAGAACCGACGATCGTTGCCATTTTGGTAGAAGAAATGAAAATGGTGGAATGGGGCAGAGCAGCTGCGGATATGTATGGGCGGGTCCCTGAGAGTATTGAGGTTTTCCGGCCGCTGCAGAACGGCGTGATCGCAGATTTTGAGGTAACCGAGAATTTGCTGCGAGATATGCTCAGGCGGGTATCCGGCCCGATGGGTTTGATTAAACCACGGGTAATGGTGACAGTGCCTTATGGTGTGACCAGCGTCGAACTGCGCGCAGTCCATGAGGCCTGCCTGGGAGCCGGAGCCAGAGAAGTTATGATCATCTGGGCACCGTTATCCGCTGCGCTGGGAGTGGACTTGCCAATCAATACGCCGTCAGGAAATATGATCATCTCTCTTGGCGGTGGTACCACGCAATCTGCGATACTGGCTATGAATGGTATTGTGTGCGCTGAAACACTGCGCGGCGGCGGTTTGGCGTTGGATGAGGCCATCATATCTTTCATTAAACGCAAATATGGCCTGCTGATCGGCCAGCCATCTGCTGAACAACTGAAGATCCGCATCGGCAGCGCTATCCCCAATAGCCGCATCGGGACACTTGAGATCCAAGGCCAGGACCAGGTGACCGGATTACCCAAACCACTTGAAGTAAACAATGATGACATTGTAGAAGCATTGGACGCGCCTTTGAAGGACATGGTGGCCAGCATTCGCCGGGTACTTGAAAAGACTCCCCCTGAATTACTGTCCGATATCATTGATCGCGGTGCCGCACTTTGTGGAGGTGGTGCTTTACTTCGCGGCATTGACAAGTACCTGACCAAATCGTTGGGTATCCCGGCATACTTGGTAGATAATCCGGCTACCTGCACATTAGAAGGTACCATAAAGGGCATGGCGGCGTATCCGCAGTTGCGCAGGAACCTTCCTCCCGTATAAGAGGGTAGATGCCATCAAGACGGACGCAACAAGGCAGAGAGTTCATTTCCAAACCCCGCTGGATCGCGTGGTTTTGCTTTCTTGCCAGCCTTTTGGGATTACTAGTCGACCTAATGTATGGTTACTACGATATCCTTTATGAATTGCTGACTCATGGAGTTGCGCGCGGTATCTCCAGTGCTTTCTTTTACGGTGCCACTGCGGCCTTATTGCTGGCAATAAGCGCTGGTTTCCTGATATCTCTTCTGACCCAGAAGCGAACACGGGTAATGGTTACAACCGAGCAGATCCGCGTTGGCCGCGGGAATGAGATACACACCCTCATTTTGGATGCCATAACACAATTAGATCTGCAGCAGCAGGTAACCTATTATCTGTTTGCTCCGGTTCAACGGCAACTTATCCGCATTTCCACATCAAAACAGAGTATTATGCTGTATTCCAGCATGGGGAAATTTCACCAACTGGTCGATGTATTGAGCGAGGGCATTTATCCACGCATCTTTTCCCGAACCATGCAGGCGATCCATAGTGGCCAATCCGTGACATTCGGTGAGATCACAATTTCCCGGGATGGGATCATCCATCGACGCCGGTTATACCTGTGGGGTGAGCTAAAAGGCAGCATGTTAATCAAAGAAGAGTTGCATATTCAAATGGCAGGGATAAAAGAGGAGAACATTCGAATACCCATTTGTGAAATACCGAATTTTCCGGTAGTGATCCGTATTCTGAACGATTTTACCCAGCAAATCCTTAAATGAAAAGTGCCCCTGCGGCGACTCGAACGCCGGTTTTCACCTCCGGAGGGTGACGCCTTATCCACTAGGCTACAGGGGCATTGCAGGGCATATTTTACCACGGTTTAGCCAGCCATATTTTATTTGACGATATCATATTTCATTGAAGCACAGAAAACCCTGCAGGGTTATACAGCATAGGTAGGCTTTTCCCGTATACTTAGTTTTATGTTGCACATTTGATCTCGAAAAGCTTAAGCGGAAATATGATATTTGTGATAAAGTATGTGACAATACTGGTGAGCAGCATTGATATTAAGGAAAAGAGGTAACAGTGAAAAAGATTCTGGTTACAGGGTTGAGTATTCTCGTTGTCCTGATTGTGATATTTTTCGTATTCACCAGCGCCGGGTTTGCCAGTGCGGGAGACACGTTCTTTCCTTTTCAGAGCGGGGCTGAACAACTTCGACTCCAGCTCACATTCATTCCCTCAGCCAGATCCTCTTATGCTGAACGTCTTTTTCTAAACAGTATCGCTGATCTGGAAGGTTCCTCTGCACCGCTCGACATGAAGGTAAATGCCGCGGATCAGGCGTTCGATGTTCTGGTAGCCACGCTCCCGGACAAGACGTTAAATACTCCCCAACAGGAAGCATTGCGGAGATTTTACGAAAAAGCGGACAGATCTATACAGACTTGCTGCATGGGTTCAGAGAGCGAAGAATTACAGCAGCTAAGAAAGAAGTGGAAAGGTTTCGATCTACTGATCGATCTAACTGCGGAGCAGATTGTTGATTGGAACATCCTCAGTGGGGAGGAACTTTCACCCGCAGCCAGGGCATTACTTGCTGGTAAAAATACCGGGGAAGTTGCTGCAGGTGAGTTTACGCATGCCTGGTTCCCCCTGACAGGCATGCACCAGGCTTTGGGATGTGACAGCTGCCACAGCGCGCAGGTCACCGTAAAAGGCACGATCTGCTCCGCCTGCCATGCTGGAACACAACCCGCCAATCATTTCCCGATGGAATGCTCTACCTGCCACACGACTGCCGGATGGCAAGGCGCTCTTTTCGATCATGCACTGGCAAGCGGACAGCTCTGCGCCACCTGCCATGCAGGTGACAAGCCTGAAAACCATTATGGATTGGATTGCAGCAGCTGTCATACGCCGGGGAGCTGGGCTGGTGCCAGGTTCAGCCATCCAGCTGAGTTGGTAGCTAATTGCCTTAACTGTCACAGTCCTCGTGCCGGTCATTTCTCCATCAATTGCGCCACCTGCCACCAACCCGGCAGCTGGAATCAGGTATCGATCAACCATGGCGTCTTGACATCCTGTTCAGACTGTCACAACCGGCCGGGGAATCATGTGGGTGGGCAATGCTCCTCCTGCCATGCTTATCCGTCCTGGAACCGGGGTCATCCGTGGTTTCAGATCAACCATAACGGGGCTGGCGGAAACTGCAGTACCTGCCACCCTGGAGGCAATGCGTACGCTACGGACTGCCAGACTTGTCACGATGCGAATGGTGAAGGCGGACATGATGATTAAGGCGATCGGTGGATCATAGAATCAGGGCAAAAGCCGACCTGACGCTTCTATTCGTCGCATGTATCTGGGGATTGAGTTTTGTCGCTCAACGGCAGTCCGCTCAGGCAATACCAGCCCTGCTATTCAATGCCGCCCGCTGGCTGCTAGGCGGATTTCTGATCCTGCCGTTTATTCGATTTCGGCTCGATCTTAAAAGAGATTCGCTCTTCTGGATGCTGGCAGGAGGAGGGTTGTTGTTCGTAGCCAGCTTTCTACAGCAAGCCGGACTGAAATACACCACCGCGGGGAATGCTGGGTTTGTTACCGGGACATATGTGGTCTTAATTCCCCTTCTACTAGCCTTGATCTGGAAACAACGCATTCATTGGACGGGATGGCTGGCAGCAATGGCGACGGGAGTTGGATTATTCCTGCTCAGCCATGCAGGATTGGCTAAACTTAATTTCGGCGATGCGCTGGAACTGGCGGGGGCATTTATGTGGGCGTTTCACGTAATCCTGACCGGCCTGGCGGTTAAGAAACTATCCATAGGACAGTTCGCCGCCGGCCAATACCTGGTTTGCGGCTTATTAAACCTGATCCTGGGCATGGTATTCCATCCTAAAGAAGTCAGCTTACTTTACCCGCAGTGGATGAATATCCTTTATCTGGGCATCGCTGCAACAGCAATAGGGTTTTCTCTTCAGGCACTGGGGCAGCGCCATGCTCCTCCGGTGGATGCTGCGGTTATCCTCAGTATGGAGACAGTATTTGCCGCATTCTTTGGTTGGCTGTTGCTCGGGGAGGATCTGACCGCGGTACAGCTCGCCGGATGCGGAATCATCCTTCTGGCAATCCTTATGCCTCAGGTTTTCCGCAGGCCGGGTGAGTTGATCTCGCCGAATACATCCGGGGCAAATTAGAAGATCAGGCGAGTTCTTTCAACCAGGCATTCGGCAGGATTCACGCCCAGAGCGGATAGTACCTCATCCGGACGACCGGTTGCTGATTCCTGAGCACTCAGGTGCATCATTAAAACCATTCCAGATTCGGATCTCTGTAATTGAATCTCATGGATCAAAGGGCGGATATTGATGGATTTTCCACGCCGCTCTGCAATACTTTCGGTGGTAGCCATTAAGGTGTCTATCCGTTGTTGTAGATCAGATGTCAGAGTGTTCTGATGTAATTCGACGCGATATTCCTGACTTCGCAGCGCTACCTGGACTTTCGGTGCGGTAAGGTCGACCACTTCAGTATTCACCAACCTGATACCGGGGGGAAGAACCGGTTGAAGGCAAAGATCCATCTCTGCGGGGATCCAATCCTTTTCTGTCCAGATATCCATGATCTCTGCGGCACCGGTGCAACCCAGTGGTAGTGCTGATGCCAGCTGGACTTTAGGAAGGGGGTGGAACCCCTGGCTGTGCTCCAGAGCGATACCTGCGCGGCGGAGTGCGCGCATCCAGGTGTGTTGCAGGTCCAGGTGTCCGGTAAAGCGCATGGCTTGTGTTTTTTGAAAGGTCAAACGGAATCTCATATCTGCACCTCCCGGTTGGCTGGAAGCGGGCAGAACCAATCCTCAGCTGCCTGATCATTGAAAAGAGGAACAATTCCACAGGCATGGCACTGTTGGCGGCAATCTTCGCGGAAGGCACCGAGGAGAGAGTTGCTGTATTCAGCCAGAAGGTAACTCTTACGAACACCTGAATGGATGTGATCCCAAGGAAGAACTTCATCCAGCGTGCGTGCGCGAAATGCATAAAATGCCGGATCGAGGTCGATTTCCTCAAATGCTTTCAGCCAGGTATCATGGTGGTGCTGGTCTTGCCAAGCATCGAACTTGGCGCCTGATCTCCAGGCTTGCAGGATGACCTCAGACAAGCGGCGATCTCCACGTGATAACCAGGCTTCCATCTGGGTGTCTTTCGTATCCGTCCAGGATAGTTTGATGTTCGGATTGCGCAGTTGTGACCGAAGCATATCCTGTTTCTTACGAACCGAATCGGGGTCATCACAGGCAGTCCACTGGAATGGGGTGTGAGCCTTGGGCACAAAGGTGGATACACCGGCATGTACTTTTACGCGGCCTCCAGCCACCTCGCGACCGACCCGGTATACCTGCTGACACAGATCAATGATCGCTTGAACATCTTCGAGAGTTTCAGAGGGGTGGCCGATCATGAAGTAGAGTTTGATTGTTGTCCAGCCGCGTGAATAAATGGCCCGGGCTGTATCCATCAACTGCTGTGTACTTACAGGTTTGTTGATGATCCCCCGCATTCGGTCGGTGGCAGCTTCCGGAGCCAGGGTAAACCCACCCAGGCGGGAACCTTTCAGTTTATCCATGATCTGAACAGAGAAAGATTCGATCCGCAGGGAGGGCAGGGAGATAACGATATGCTCTGTGGCATACCGCTTTGCCAGTCCATCAACCAATTCTTCTATACGGGTGTAGTCAGAAGAAGAGAGGGAAAGCAAAGCGACCTCCTGGTGACCGGTTGCCTGCAAGGCAGCATCCACCGCCGCGAGGATCTCCGCTACCGGGCGTTCCCTCACCGGGCGGTTGATCATGCCTGCGTGGCAGAAACGGCAGCCGCGCGTACATCCGCGCATGATCTCGATGGCAACCCGGTCATGGACGATCTCAATATACGGCACAATAAAGTTGGTCACAGGGGGGGGGAGCTTCCCGACGATGCGCTTTTGGATTGGCAGGGAGCCAGCAGGATGGTTCGGCTTGAGGGTGGAGATCCGGCCATCCAGTTGGTAATCCACCGAGTAGAAAGACGGGATATATACACCCGGAATACCAGCAAGGGCGGTCAGTAAGTCGATTCGCAAGCCGCCACCCTCCTTCCATTGCTGATAGGTGTTGACGATCTCTTCTATAACTTCTTCCCCTTCGCCGATGACGAATGCGTCGATGAATGCATGCATTGGTTCTGGGTTATAAGCTGCATGTCCACCGGCGATCACGAGGGGTTGGTCTTTGCCTCGATCCGCGGAGAGAAGCGGGAGGCCGGCGAGGTCCAGGGTATTAAGCACATTCGTGTAGAGAGATTCATACGGTAGGGAGAACCCGATGATGTCAAAATCGGTCAGCGGATGCCTGGTCTCCAGTGAGTAAAGGGGAATTCCATTCTGGCGCATCAGCGCTTCCATGTCCACCCAGGGAGCATAGCAGCGCTCTGCAAGTACATCCGCACGTTTATTGAGCAGGTCATAAAGAATTGCCATGCCGAGATTGGGTAAACCGATATCGTAGATGTCCGGGAATAAAAGCGCGACCCGAGTGTGTACTTCCTGCCAATCTTTCACCACGGAGTTCAGTTCCCCACCTGTATAACGTCCGGGTTTTTGAACGAGCGGTAGGATTTGATCGATCTTTTGTGAGAGGGTTAATGTTGTAGGCATGGGTTACAGTAATCCTTTAACCATACCGCCATCGACGGACAACATCGCTCCGGTAAGATAGCTGGCTGCCGGAGAAAGCAGAAAAACAGCAACGTTGGCAAATTCCTGCGGAGTGGCAATCCGTTTTAGGGCGGAAGCATCGATCTGTTTGAGTTTTTCCTCTTCGATACTGGTATTGTTTTTCTTCGCACGGTCAGCCAGCAGGCTGTCGGCGCGTTCGGTCAATGTAAAACCGGGCAGGATGGAGTTCACCCGAATGCCTTCGCTGCCAAGCTCGAGCGCCAGTGATTTCGTTAAGCCGAGAACCCCGGCTCGCAGGCTATTGGATAAGATCAGATCGGGGATGGGTTGTTTTGCTGAAATGGAGGTGATCGTCAAGATGGATGGGGCTGCCGATGCGCGCAGGTAAGGTAATGCTGCATGGATAAGGCGTGCATGGCTCAAGAAGGTCAGTTGAAACGCTTGCTGCCAGTCGTCCACCGAGAAGGTTTCGAACCTCCCAGTTCTCGGGCCGCCGGAATTAGTAACCAGCAAGTCCAGACCCTGCAATTGCCTGGCAGCTGTGTGGACAACCTCTTCTGCCGCCGCAGGAACAGATACATCTCCCCGGGCAGTAAAAACAGGGCCGAAGGGTGATAGATCTTTTAGCGCTGCCTCAACATGCGCCTCGTCACGAGAATTAATGGCGATAGATACCCCTTCTGTTAGCAAAGTTTGGGCAACAGCGTATCCGAGGCCGCGCGTCCCGCCTGTTATCAGGGCTTTCTTACCAGTTAGTTGCAAGTCCATGAGTCTAAATGATCTCCAAATGTTGTGAAAGGATAGGCAGTTCCGGAAAATGACTTTCGCACCAGTTTAGAAAAGAAGAAAAATCCGCCTGGATTACTTTGACATCATCACACGCCCGTACAAAGGTGAATTCTGTCTGACGTGGAGAATCTTGATGGCCAGTTTCAGCGATAGAAAAATTATATGCCTGTCGGGAGCGTATGCTGAATGGCTTAATCAGGCTTCGTTTTTCTTTGAGCGTACTGGCGGTTCCGCATTCCAGGGTGAGGGTAAGGATACCTATTCGGGCGGTCATGTTCGTACTGATTATATCCTGAAGGCATAGATAGCGCAGGTTTCTATAGAATCAGCAGGTTTATGCTGCGATGTTGCTTGCAAAACAGGCAGGCGGGCATTACAATGCTTTCCATCACCTGAAGAGAGGTACCTTTGCAGATAGAGCCCGGTTACCAGGCGACCCTGGATTACCTGTATACATTTGTCGATTATAGCCTGACCAAGCAATTGAGTTTCTCGCCGGAGAAATTCAACCTGGATAGGATGAGGAAACTGCTGGATCTGATGGGAAATCCGCAGCAGGCATATCGCATTATCCATGTTGCTGGAACCAAAGGAAAGGGATCCACCTGCGCGCTAATTGCCAGCGCATTGCAAGCTTGCGGAATGCGTACCGGGCTTTATACATCACCGCACCTGATCGATTATGCCGAGCGAATACAGGTGGATGCACTAGCAATCACCCATGACCGCCTAGTGCGAATGGTGGAGGACTTGAAACCGCTGCTGGCAAATGTGCCAGATATCACAACATTTGAGATCACCACGGCCCTGGCTTTTGAGTATTTCAACCAGCAGCAGGTGGATTATGCTGTGGTCGAGGTTGGGCTGGGTGGCCGGTTGGATGCCACCAATGTGGTAGATCCGCTGGTATCGGTGATCACGTCGGTTTCTTATGATCATCAGGCGATCCTGGGGAATACTCTCGCAGAGATTGCAGGAGAAAAAGCAGGGATTATCAAACCTAACCGCCCCGTTGTTTCCAGCCAGCAACAGCCAGAAGCTATGGCTGTGATAACTCAGGTGGCACATCGTAGTAATTGCGTTCTTGCTGTTTCGGGTGTGGATGCCAACTCTCGTTCCATTTCATATGATCTAGATGGGCAAGTATTTGAGATCCATTTTCCTGCTGGAAAGGTCCAACCTGATCCCGTAGCGGCTATGCGTTTCACCATACCCTTGCTGGGAAATCATCAGCTGGAGAACGCTGTCACCGCATTCCTGACTCTACAGGTCATACAGGCACAAGATGCGAGAGTCACACTGCCTGGTATTCAACAGGGATTTAGCCGGGTAGCCTGGCCTTGCCGGTTCGAACTGCTGCAGAAAGATCCAATTGTGATACTGGATTCAGCCCACAACCGGGATTCCGCAATGAAGCTTCGGCGTACGGTGGAACGTTACCTACCTGGTAAAAAAGTGGTATTGTTATTTGGAGCATCCGAAGACAAGGATCTCACAGGCATGTTGGAAGAATTGCAACCTGTGACCCGTCTCGTTGTGGCAACTCAATCAATTCATCCACGAGCCAAGGCAGCGGAAGAGATTGCTGCACTGGCACGCGGGTTGGGTATGGATGCAACGACCGGGTTACCTATTGAGCGAGGTGTTCGTTCTGCAATATCCTATTTGAGGGCGGATGAAGTATTGCTGGCTACCGGGAGCATTTTTATTGCCGCAGCCGTTAAAGAGCTCTGGAACAATGAACTAAAGGAAAGTCAGGAGTAATATGAGAAATGATGACTGGCAGGGGAATAAAGATGAAGAGTTGGATTACTCAGCAGCCATCCACCAGCGCACTGAGGAACTATACCGTATAAAGAATGCTGAATTAGACTCGGAAGGCTGTGTAACATTACCGGTAATTCCGCTGCGGGAGCTGGTTGTCTTTCCACATATGGTCTCCCCGATCTTTGTGCAGCTGGCATCCATTGTCACAGCGATACAGGTGGCACAGAAGAATGACCAGACCATGATTGGCCTGGTGCAGTTGGAGGCGGAACCAGCCGCCCAAAGCAAGTTAGATTATCTGCCGGTTGGTGTGGAAATGGCGGTGGGACGTTTATTAACCATGCCCGACGGTAATAGTTCAACTCTGGTACAAGGCCGGCGGCGGCTTGAGGTTTTGGATGTCTATCAGGGGAATCAATGCCTGATGGCACGAGCCCGGATCATCGACGAGGAAGTCAAAGTCGATAAAAAGACGGATGCATTGATGCGGACGACCAGGGATCTTTTTGAAAGGGTCATTCAGCTGGATCGTTCGTTGCCCGATGAGGCACATCTTTTTGCCATGAATATCAACGAACCTGGTTGGCTGGCGGATATGGTGGCCACCACCCTGTCGCTGGAATTGAAGGATCGCTGGAACCTGTTGCTGAATACAGATCCGAAGGACAGATTAAGACAGATCAACCATATCCTGGCGGATGAATTGGATGTATTAACACTGGAGGATGAGATCCAGAGCAAGGTCCAATCTGAAGTGGATCGCAGCCAGCGTGAGTTTTACTTGCGGGAACAGATGAAGGCCATCCAGACAGAGCTGGGTGAAGGCGACATCTGGACACGGGAGATCACAGAATTGCGGAAGAAGATCTCTGAAAGTCACCTGCCCGCAGAAGTGGAAACGCAGGCGAACAAAGAGATCGAGCGGCTGCTGCAAATGCCTCCAATGGCGCCTGAAGTGGGGATCATCCGTACCTACCTGGATTGGATCATCGATCTCCCCTGGGAGAAGGTCACCAGCGACAACCTGGATGTCAAACATGCCGCAGCTACCCTGGAGAATTACCATTACGGGTTATCCAAAGCCAAGGATCGCATCTTGGAATATATTGCTGTGCGATCCCTGATGCCAAAAAAACTGAAACAACCCATTCTTTGCTTCATTGGCCCTCCCGGAACAGGCAAGACCTCACTGGGAAGGTCGATTGCGGAAGCGTTGGGACGGAATTTTGTCCGCCTTTCGCTCGGAGGTGTGCGGGATGAAGCTGAGATTCGCGGGCATCGCCGTACTTATATTGGTGCCATGCCGGGGCGGATCCTGCAGACCATGCGCAGGGCCGGTTCGCTCAATCCGTTGTTCATGCTGGATGAGATCGATAAACTCGGAGCGGATTTTCGCGGAGATCCGGCTGCGGCATTGCTGGAAGTCCTTGACCCAGAACAGAACAATGCTTTTTCTGATCATTACCTGGAGCTTTCTTACGATCTATCCAAGGTCATGTTCATCACTACAGCCAACTCTGCCGGCAGTATTCCGCCAGCATTGCTGGACCGGATGGAAGTGATCGAGTTCCCCGGGTATATTGAAGAGGATAAACTGGAGATCTGCCACCGTTTTCTGCTGAGAAGACAGCAGGAGGAGAGCGGTATCGAAGAAGGTGAGGTTCAGATCCCGGATGCAGCCCTAAGCAAGGTCATCCGCGAGTATACCTACGAGGCGGGCGTGCGTAATCTGGAACGCGAGATCGGCCGTCTATTCCGCAAGGTTGCCCGCCTGAAATCTGAGAAGAAAGTGTTTCCACGAAAAGTTACACCAGCCCTGGTGGAAAAATTCCTTGGACCGCCGCAATTCTTTGCCACTGAGGCTGAGAAAAAAGATGAGGTGGGCATTGCCACAGCCATGGCCTGGACAGAAGCGGGCGGGGATATTATGACCATTGAAGTGCTCGCGTTTGATGGCAAAGGCGGTTTACAGGTTACCGGCCAGATCGGCGAGGTGATGCAGGAATCTGCCCAGGCTGCGTTATCCTATATGAAATCACGCGCGAAAGTACTGGCCATCAACCCGCGGATCTTTGAACGGGCTGACATCCACATTCATATACCGGAAGGCGCCATTCCGAAGGACGGCCCATCTGCAGGCATCACACTGGCTTTGGCCATGATCTCGCTCTTTACAGGCCGTGAAGTCTATAAGGATGTGGCCATGACCGGGGAGATTACCCTGAGAGGCCGGGTGCTGCCGGTAGGTGGTGTGCGTGAGAAGGTACTGGCTGCCCACCGTGCAGAGATCAAGCGGGTAATCCTGCCGCAGAGGAATGTGAATGACCTGGTGGATGTACCGCGGCGAATTCGCACAGACCTGCAGATCATCCCTGTGACTACGATGGAAGAGGTGATCACGGCAGCGCTGCATCCGGCGAAACCTGTGGTGAAGAAAACCCGAGCTCCCCGAAAAGTAAAAACTGTTGAAACGGGCACTGTAACAACTTCATCAGGGCAATAAAAAAACAATACCGGTTTTGCGCCGGTATTTGATTCATGTTTCGATAAATGCTATTCAATCCGTGGAGGGGGCGGACGATGTTCCGCCTGGATCGAGCGAATGCCATTTCGTACCTGGGTGAGGGATTTTTCGATCTCCATCTCCAGATGGGTGAGAGCTTCCACAACGTATTCATCGGCGTCCCGCTTTGCCTGTTCAGCTTCTTTACGCGCTTCGGCGATGATCTTTTCTGCTTTCACACGCGCGGCCTCGCTGATGACATCTCTGGATGTCAACTTATCGGCATCATCTCTGGCAACCGCCAACGTACGAGAAGCACTCTCCTGGGCTTGGGCAAGGATGCGGTCTTTTTGAGCCATGATTTGCTGTGCTTTCTTCACTTCATCCGGCACAGAAACCCGCATCTGATCGATAATATCCAGAAAGAGCTCTTCATCCATGGCAATGCTATGGGTCAAGGGGATCTGTTTACTGTTATTGAACAGTTCCTCCAGACGGTCGATCAGATGTTGAATATCCATGAGCCCTCCATCAGTAGGTTCGGTGCAATAATCACGCCATTTAATCCCGAAGAGATGTCATTGATACCGGGTTGTGATCCGGGTTCATGCCTTCGAATTTTCTGGTTAGTGCCTCTTTGACATGGGCTGGTACCATGCTGGTGACATCCCCGCCCAGGGCAGCGATCTCACGCACTGTGGTCGATGAGAGGAAAGTGTGTTCCTCAGCGGTGATTAGGGCAACAACATCCACCTGTGGCGCGAGCCGATTATTCGCCAGAGCCATTTTAAATTCATGCTCAAAATCAGAAAAGACGCGCAATCCACGCACTATCACCTGGGCATCGATCTGACGGCAGTAGTCCACTGTCAAACCACTGTACCCGGTCACCCGGATCTTGGGTTCGTTCGCAAAACTGATGCGGACATATTCCAACCGCTCCTCCGGGCTGAAGAGCAAATTCTTCAAAGGCCGGTCATAAACTGCCACCACCAGTTCATCGAACAGGCGGGCTCCACGGCGTGCTATATCTATATGTCCATAATGGATTGGGTCAAACGTACCTGGAAATACTCCGCGAACCATTAGCTGATATCTCCTTTTGCCTTGTCCCAGAAATGGCGCATGGTGTTGGCCAGGTATTCATTCTGAGGCAGGCTTAGTTCTGGGTCTTCCTCGAAGAGCTTTTGGGCTGCTTTACGGGCGATTTCTATCATTCTAACATCAGTCAAGCTTGCCATGCGTAGATCCGAGAAACCTGCTTGCCTTTTTCCCAGGAAATCACCGGGACCGCGCTGCTCCAGGTCTTTTTCAGCCAGGACGAAGCCATCATCTGTCTCCACCATAGCTTGCAACCTTTGGTTATCTGCCGCGGATTCATTCTCAGGGATGAGGAAACAGAAAGACTTATGGGCTCCACGCCCGACTCGCCCGCGAAATTGATGTAATTGCGAGAGGCCAAAGCGATTTGCGCCTTCAATGAGCATGATGGTCGCATTGGGAATATCGACACCCACTTCCACCACGGAGGTGGATACGAGGATATCCAGTTCGCGATTCCGAAAAGCCTGCATCACCTGATCTTTTTCATCCTGTTTCAGACGGCCGTGAAGCAGCCCCAGATGAATTCCTGGGAATACCTCGCCACTCAGGCGCGCATGTTCTTCTACTGCCGCTTTAGCTTCATCATTCTCACCCTGTTGAACCAGCGGATAAATGATGAAAACCTGACGTCCTTCAGCAATTTGCGAGCGGATGATGTCGTACACAACTTCGCGTTCACGCGGGTAATAAATGCTGGTATCAATTCGTTGCCGTCCCACTGGGAATTCATCAATGACCGTCAGATCCAGATCCCCATATACTGTTAAGGCCAGTGAACGTGGGATCGGAGTGGCAGTCATCACCAACAGGTGGGGATTGGTCCCCTTGGCGCGCAGGTTTGCCCGTTGTTCAACACCGAAGCGATGCTGTTCATCAATTACAGCTAATTGAAGGTCGTTGAACTTTACCGGTTCTTCCAAGAGGGCATGTGTTCCGATGATCAGGCGGATGGAACCGGAAGATAGGCGATCGAGGATGTCCTTCCTGACAGAAGCCGGAGTGGCACCGATTAGCAGGCAGATATCAGCTTCCTTCATGGGTGAATCAGTGTTCGCCGGGTCTGCCAGCAGCCGAGAAAGGTTGCGGTAATGCTGCTCTGCCAGAATACTGGTGGGGGCAAGGAAGGCAGCCTGCGCACCCGCCTGGTTGATGATGGCGCTGGCAAGGGCGGCAACGACTGTCTTCCCTGAACCGACATCACCCTGCAGCAGCCGGTTCATAGGTTTCCCACTCGATAGGTCCGCGCGGATATCCAATAGCGCTTTTTGCTGCGCACCCGTCAATTCATAGGGCAAACGCTGCACCTGGGCTCCCATCCATTCTTCCGCTACAGTGAAGACCCTGGCATCATATTTCTGCCAAGCAGATTTCTGCCCCAGAACCCCCAGCTGCAGCAGGAAGATCTCATCAAAGGCCAGCCTCTTACGGGCTTCACGTAGTTTATCCATAGAGGAGGGGAAATGCACCTCTTGGATGGCTTCACTTAATTCTGGGAGCTGGTTGCCATCTCGAACAGCAGCGGGTAGGAAATCTTCCAGCCGGACAGACCAGTAAGAGATTGTCTGGAACATAATACGGCGCAACCAGCGCTGCGTGATGGATGCTGTTAGAGGATAGACAGGCACGATCCGATTCGTGTGCAACTGCTCCTGGTCAATGGGCTCCCATTCCGGGTTGTTGATCATCAGCCGGCCGAGGTATTGCTCAACGCGCCCTGATAGGACGATCTGAGCTCCGGGTTGGAGGCGGGCAGCTACCCAGGGTTGATTGAACCAGGTCAGGCGGATCTCGCCGCTGCCATCGCTGATGCTGGCTTCCACCATACTTCTACTGGAGCGTGACATGCGCTGCTGGACATTCTTAATCGTGCCAATTATTGTGACATCTTCCCCGAAGAATAAGCGGCTGATGGGCTTTAATTCACTGTAATCATCATATCTTCGAGGGAAGTAAAAAAGCAAGTCTTCAAGCGAGTTTAATCCAAGATGCGCGAGCGTCTCTGCGTGCTTCTGACCAACACCCTGGATGACAGTTAGCGGTGCTGATAAACCCAAGCGCACCGTTGGTGCCACAGTAGGAGGTTTGATCATAGAAGGCCGTGGCAGGGTACTGGTAGGACTGGACATTCGCCGTGGTGCGGAATGGCTGGTAGAAGCGGACCGAGGGTTCCGGGTAGGTGCAATGGATGGTACTGACTTTTGGGCCTGTTGAATGAACCGCAGGCTGTTTTTCTCCATATCAGATAAACCGGCGCCGGCTGCAAGAAGTCCCCATGCGCTTTGCAAGATCTGGCAACGGTCTTCGGCTCCAGCGGAATACTTTTGTAGGTTGACACGTAAAGCGGAGATTACTTCTTCAGCGATGTGATCCGTGCGTGCCTGTACTTCCCAGGCAGGCATGATTTTCTCTAACCCGCCAACTACTGCGCGGTTATCAAATCCCCTCTCGATCTCAAGTTTGAAGAATTTATAAATCTTTTCAATGGAAGGCAGCATGCCTTCATTTTACATTATCTCTGGAAAGAAAAAAATCAGGCGCTACCTGTCAACTACTGTGATCCAGATCGCACCAGGCCCAAAGAGGCTGGCATTTACCAGGTTGAGCGGCAGATCGGCAAAATATGAACCGGGGTAATCCACCAGCACATGCTCTTTTAGGATGTGGGCATCCATGCCGTGATTGCCGCCAGACGTGATGACGACCTGATCGATCCGGTCAAATTCACCGATGAATTCCTGGTAATTCTCCAGCAGCAATCCCGTGTTCTTGACCTTTGTTGCTGGTAATAATCGTCCCTCCTCCATGACGAAAACCGGGGTGATACCTAGAGCTTCGCCAAGCATTGCCTGTGAGGTTTCGATCAAACCGAGATTGGAGAGGTATCTCAAGTTCGGGCATGCCACCTGCGCATACAGATGATGTGTGTAGGCGCGCAAGTGTTCTTCCGCTTGTGGCAAGTCGGTGCCGCGGTGGAGCAACCCTGCTGCATATTGAACGACCGAGCCGAGTCCGGTGACAACTGCTGTAGAATCCAGAACGGAAATATCGGCTTTACCTTTATAAGCACGCGCGGCTGCGAGCATGCTTCCATGCACCGGGGACAACTTGGATGACATACTGACAGCCAAAATATTGCGATATTCTTTACCAAGCTCATCAAATAGGGCGATGATCTCATCACGACGGGGAGGTGTGATTACCAGATCGGCTGTCTGATCCAATCGCGCAGGCAGGTGGGCAATGGCCGTATTGGCCAAGTCGATTTCCTTTTGCATATAGGAGATGCGAAAAGGGACCTGAAAAACCAGGTCCCTTCCGATAAAAGATTGCCGAGTGAATTGGACAGATGAATCAGTGACGATGCAAGCGCTGGCCATATGCTATTCGACTGACATAATATAGTAATAATGAGGTTGTCCGCCTTCGTGGAACTCAATTTCCATCGATGGGTATTTCTTCTGTATCTTTTCGGCCATCTCTTCAGCTACCGCGGCGCTGACTTCCGAGCCGTAGTATAAGGTAATGCGCTCGTGGTCATCACTGGCGGCTGCGTCAAGGAAATGGAATATGGAATCTTCGAGCGAAGGGTGAGAGCAGATGATCTTGCCGTTATGTAAAGCGATAATCTCACCTTTGTGGATCTCGACGCCATCATTGGTAACATCGCGTGTGGCAGTTGTGATCTCGCCTGTTTCCACATCAGTCAGGGCGGCATTCATGTCCGCTACGATGTCATCCATCTCGCCGTCCGGGATGAGGTGCAGCAGGGCAGAGAGGCCCTGGGGTATGTTTTTACTCTGGATGACGGCCACATTTTTGACGCTATTCGTCGCCGCCTGCTGGGCGGCGAGGATAATATTCTTATTATTCGGCAGAATAATGATCTTGTCGGTTGGCAGGTCCTCAAAGGCTTTCATGATCTCTTCTGTGCTGGGGTTCATTGTCTGTCCGCCTTCGACAACAGCGGCTGCTCCCAGGCTGGCAAAGATACGGGAAAGGCCCGGACCGGGGCTGATAACGACTACCGCAATCTGGCCGGGTTCTACCTTGGCAAGCCGTAGTGGTTTTGCTGCACCCTTGCCCTGTGATTCCATTTGAGCCATGAGATTCTCAATGGCGACCTTATGGACGGTACCAAGGGTCATGGTATATTCGATCGGTAGATAGCGGTTATCAGTAGGAACATGGATGTGCATGCGGTAGAAGCCGTCACCTTCACCTACTTGAATGGAAGTTCCCATTTCTCCCAGGTCCGCGTAGAATTTCTCCAGGTCAAGCATGCTGGATGGTTTGAAATCCACCACTACCTCGTAATCCTGCCCGGGTTCGACGCTTTCCATGATGTTCTCCAGGTTCATTGTTGAAAGGGGGGTAACCTGTACCAGGGGCGTATCCAGGGAGAGGTTATTCACCTGCCTTTGGATCCCTTCCAGAAGAATGAACAAACCCTTACCGCCAGAATCAACCACACCGGCTTCTTTCAGCTTATCCAATAATTCCGGTGTGCGTTTCACGGATTCATCCGCAGCTTTTACGATCTCACCGAGCAAGATCTCAGTATCGTTCGAATGCGAGAGAACTTCACGGGCATGTTTGGCGATATCACTGGCAACTGTAAGGATGGTCCCTTCCACCGGGCGGACAACACCTTTGTAAGCGGTGTTGCGGGCTTCTTCCAGCGCTGCGACAATCATGGCCGCATCGGCTGTTTCATGGTCATCCAGAACACGGGCAAAGCCACGCCATAATTGAGAGAGAATCACGCCAGAGTTGCCGCGGGCTCCCATCAACGCACCTTGCGCAAGCATGTGAGCCATTTTTCCCACATTGCGTTCCTGCGAGGGGGCAATTTCGTTCATCGCGGACTGCATGGTCAGGACCATATTAGTGCCGGTATCGCCATCAGGCACAGGGAAAACGTTCAGTGAGTTGATGTGTTCCTGATTGGTTTTTAGCCAGGTAAGTGCGGAAGCCACGAAGTATTTAAACTTCTGGCCATCCAGAGTAACAGTAGGACGGTTATCAGTCATTTGAAGATACCTTTAATCAATTAATCAATATCGCTAATACGCAGTCCGCGCACATGGATGTTGACGCGGTTTACCTTGAGGCCAAAAATTGTTTCCACCTGATATTGTACCTGGTGGGCTATCGTGGAGGCTACAGATTTGATTCGGGTGCCGTATTCCAGTACCACATAGATATCCAGGTCGACCAGGCTGCCATCATACCGTACCTCCACGCCATTCGTGGGGTCTTTTAATAGTACATTGGCAATTCCATTTGCCAGATTCTTTGATGCCATACCGACAACACCATAAGATGAGAGGGCTGTCTGGCAGGCGACAGTGGCAATCGCACGATGCGAGACCAGGATGTTACCAAGAGTTTTATTTTCGTCAGTCATAGTTGCCCGATCCTTTTATTCAATATGTGTTTTAACATTATATATTGTAAATGGTTACGACTTATGATAAAATACCTACTTGCTCAGCAATAATGCAATGATTGTTTGACCTACAGGCTTGAAAGGATTACGTTTATGGCTATTTGTGAAAAATGCGGCAAGAAAACGATGTTCGGCGCTAACCGCTCCTTCTCGCAACGTTCCACCAACCGGAAGTATTTGCCTAACCTGCAGAAGGTGATGGTGATTGAGAATGGTCAGAAGGTTCATAAGGTGATGTGCGCTCGTTGTATCCGGACAATGGTTAAGGTTTCTTAATCAGTCAGTTTTCAAGCGGCGGAAGCCGCTTTTTTTTATTCTTGCGGCGTAAGCCGCTTTTCGTTTTAATCTCCCAGAACAGAACGCATGGAGGTGATACCATCTTTGATACCCTGAGGGTGGCTGAAAATGGCAGACCCAGCTACAAAGTTCGTAGCACCGGCATGACGGGCAAGGGAAATCGTTTCGGTGTTGATACCGCCATCCACCTGCAGCCAGGCGGTTGAGTTTACAGAATCCAGGTGCTGCCGTACCCGGCTGATCTTGCCTTCCATTCCTGCAATGAAGGATTGTGCTGCGTAGCCGGGATTGACCGTCATGACCAGTACCAGGTCGACCTGCTGGAGGACATATAATAACACGTTTTCAGGTGTCGCCGGATTGATGGCAATACCTGCTTTGCATCCGAGCTGATGGATGGCATCTACGGCGCGGTGCGCGTGCGGAGTGGCTTCCTGTTGAAAAGTGATTATCGAAGCACCAGCCCGGGCGAAAGATTCGAAGTGTCGTTCGGGGTGGGTGACCATCAGATGTACATCCAAAGGAAGACGGGTGACACGCTTGCAGGCTTCCACTACAAGCGGTCCCATGGTGATGGGTGGAACGAAATGGCCATCCATGACATCAATGTGCAGCCAGTCTGCGCCGGCTTCTTCTGCCTGGTGGATGTGGTCAGCCAGGTGAGAAAAATCCGCTGAAAGGATGGAAGCTGATAGGAGGAGTCTCATCTTTTAGTGGTTGGAATAACTGATGTTTCTGATTGTAGTGACGATGGCTATTCTTGAATTATCTCAATTGTAACCTAAAACAACCATTTTCGTCCCCGCCATGCGGTGTTTAGCACTGATCATGGGGTAGGGATGGTTTTACCCGTCTGGATGCGATTTGGGTTTCGCAACAGGCTGCGATGCAGAAACACAATCGGCGTGCATTTCGCGAGCATCTGAAAACCTGTCAGCAGGGTTTTTGGCGAGGGCTTTCGTTAAGACAGGCTGGAATTCTTTCGGAAGTGTTGGTGAAGATAGCGGATATACCCCTGAGGGGAGAACTCCTGCCAGCAACAGGTGCAGAATGACACCCAGAGAGTATACATCGGAACGGAAGGTAGGCGGTGAGCCCGCGGCCTGCTCCGGAGCGGTGTAATGGAGAGATCCCCAGGGATGGGGTAAGGGAGGTTCACCGGTGATGGAAGCTAACCCAAAATCGGTGAGGATGACGTGGTTTTTAGGAGAAACGAGGATATTCGCCGGTTTGATATCCCCATGCGCCACGCCCTTGCTATGCGCGTAGCCAATAGCATCGCAAGTTTGCATGAATATCTCTACAGCCTGTTGATTGGGTAACTGTCCAGACTGAAGAAGCTGTTTCAATGACAGCCCTTCGATCAGCGGCATGACCAAATAAGGCAGTCCATCTGCGACACCATGATTATAGATGGACATAATGTTGGGATGGTGAAGCTGGCAGGTGATCGCTGCTTCGCGGCTAAACCTGGCGCAAATTGTCCCGTCTGCGGAGAGGGCGGGCTTGATGATCTTGACAGCAACTTCGCACAGTAAACGGGTATCCCATGCGGAATAGACAAAAGCCATACCGCCGCGACCAATGCGTTGTCGCAATTGATACCGCTCGCCCAGGATAGGGAGACTCACCATGTCGGGATTATAGCATGCGGAAAAGCCGGTAATAACAGACAGTAACCCTGGCTCTGCCAGTGATCTACGCTGCTCTCATTCCTGCCCGAAGCGGATGTAATTCGGATCGTGCCCGCAGCACGATTCTCCCGGATCGGAGCTGCACCACTTCTTGAAATTAGTCCCTGCGCATTGTTGAGATAAGAATTGGTCGGGAACCGGATTACCGCCGCAGAATGGTTCCGTTCCCCAGATATTCTCGTTGGCAAATGCGTTCAGGATAGGGTGATCATCCATCCATGTGAACAGCTGGTGATTTTCCTCCCCCACGTTTTGAGAGGGATAAAAGAGCGGAATGAAAGCCCATCCAGCATTGGCGGAATCATACTGCCTTGAGCAAATTTCGGTCATGTTGAGCAAGCCAATCCAACCGTTCCACGAGATATTTCCCTGATAATGCGCTTTTCCGCATTCCCAAAAATCGTTGATATACGCACCATGTTTTCCGCGAGATATATAGACCCAGGCATGGCGGTTACCAGGTATGGAGACGTTGTCACCTGAATACGCATCAAAAGTGATCGGCATGACACCCGGAGGTGCTGGTATCTCATAAAGGCGGGTATGGGAGTGGCTATGTAAGATGAGCCGTTTCATGGTGTAACAACGGGCTGTTCCATTCGGGTCGTTGTACTGCTCAGACCAGTCGGGTGGATTGACTCCGCACGGCCCCATAAAGCGGGTAAGCCATATCTCGAGTGCTTCATTATCCCCCCAATGCCAGTGATAGCTAAATGCTGGCGTGCTTTCGCCCAAAAGCTCAATAATCCGCGGATACGCCCAATCCTCTTCATACAGCGCAAGGATGGTTAGAACCACGCCTTCAAGGTTGATGCCGTCTGAGAGAACCATGGGATGGACCTGGTATGCGAAACCGATATGCTTCGCTGGTTCACTTGTTTCAAAGATGTACTGCGGGGTGAATGTGTTGGCTACCCAGTTCTCCTCATCCTGGTTGATTTGATCTTCGTCGGTGTCGTTTTTGATAGAAGAAGTAGAATCGCCTATATATGGATTTTGTGCTGTCACTGCTGAGGTAAATATCCAGCGCTGGTCGGTGGATGTGGAATTATTCAATTCACAGTCCCACAACTGTAGCATGGCTCCGCTGGTACTATTACTAGAGCCGAGAACATCTACACAGCGATTGCTGCTGTTATTCTGCAGGTAACCCGTCGATGTGAGATGCCACTTCTGGTCTGTGGTGCTGCTAGAGTATTCACAATCCCATAACTGCAGGAATGCCCCATTCTTATACCCGGGAGCACCAGCTACATCGAGGCACTTATTGTTGGTCACATTTAACAGGAATCCATCTGAAGTTAGGCGCCAGAATTTGGATGCGAGGGCATCGCATTCAGTGATCTGAATCCTGGAGCCATTGCTGCCTGAAATCCCCACCGGACTGAGGCATTTTCCGGAAAGCATGCTGACAATATTGCCTTCGCTAATGACTGTGGCACTGCCTGAAGAACCGGATGACCCGCTGCCATCCGATGAGCCGGAGTTACTGGCGCTGTATTCACCGTATCCTGCGAACCCGCCCTGGTTCGCACCAAAGGAAGTACTGCTGCTCCCCTGGGACTTGAAAGACCAGAGTTGGTCGGTGCTGCTGGATCCCAGTTCGCAGTCCCAGATTTGCAATACGGAACCACTGGCTGTTCCCTTCGCGCCTGGTACATCCAAACAACGCCCGCTGTGTTGATTGCGGAAGTAACCGGAATTATCCAGGTGCCAAGCTTGCGCCGGGTTGGCAGATGTATTCTGGCAATCATACATCTGCAGCTTTGTTCCATTGGCAGTACCCGGTTCACCGATCGTATCCAGGCATTTTCCAAAGGCGGGATTATATAGTTGATAATCGCTGGTCCATTCCCAGTACTGGATATCAAAAGAGGAATTGCAGTCAGTGATCTCGACCAAGTTACCATTCGGTCTGCCATCCCCGATCACCGGTTGAACGCATTTACCGGACAGGCGGTTCACCAGAGAGCCGACTGCATTCGGCCCGATAGCTGGCGATGCTGCCCGGGTGGGTGATGCCGGTAAAAAAAAGACCATGAATATGGAAATACTAATCACATGGAAGACAGAGCAAGTTTTCATAAGCCCTCCAATTGTATGAACAATATCAAATCAATCATAGCATGTTGAATATTAAAAATCTATTAACTCTACGGGAGCAGATCCCACGGGTATATCTGTTGTAGAATTAATCAAAATCATTAAATAGGTGCTAAAAGATGACAAGTTTTATGCGATATATCAGAACAAACCCTCTGATTCTACTGGCATTCGCCATTCCCTTGGCTTTCATGGCAAGGTATACGGGTTGGAGTTCACTGTGGGTGTTCATTTTATCCACCTTGAGCATCATCCCAATGGCCAGCCTGATCGGCAAAGCTACCGAGTCTCTCGCGGTCTATACCGGTCCGAAGATCGGCGGCCTGTTAAATGCCACCTTGGGGAATGCGGCTGAACTGATCATTACACTGGTGGCGATCAAAGCCGGGTATCTGGACCTGGTAAAGGCTTCCATCACTGGTTCGATCATCGGGAATATTCTCCTGGTACTTGGTGCAGCCATGATCGTTGGCGGAGTGAAACATGGCACGCAGCGATTCAACCAGAAGCAAGCCGGGCATCATGCCGTGTTGCTGACGCTTGCCGTGCTAGCATTGGTCATCCCTTCATTCTTCAGCCATTCGATCGGAGAGGAAGGTAGCGTCGAGGTAGAGATCCTTAGCCTGGGAGTAGCCATAATCATGGTGCTGCTTTACGGACTCGGCCTGTTCTACTCCTTGAAGATCAATAACAGTCCGGTGACATATGCGGAAGAAGAAAGCCAACAGCATAAACCGGAATTTTCACGCAACCATGCCATCTTGCTGCTGGTTGTTTCCACTCTAGCCGTTGTGTTCATGAGTGAATTGTTGGTCGGAGCGATCGAAGATGTCGTCCTGCAATTCGGTGTTAGTGAATTTTTCCTCGGTATCATATTGATACCCGTGGTGGGTAATGCCGCCGAGCATTTCGTTGCGGTCCAGGTGGCGGCGCGGAATAAAATGGATCTGAGTGTTGAGATCGCTATTTCTTCCAGCCTGCAGATTGCTTTATTTGTCGCACCCGTGCTGGTATTCATCAGCCTTTTCATGGGGCACCCTCTAACGCTGATTTTCAATACTTTTGAATTAATGGCACTCGGGGCTGGCGTTCTGGTGACGATCATGGTTTCTTCGGATGGCGAATCCAACTGGATGGAAGGCACCACGATGGTGGCGGTCTATATCATACTGGCGCTGGCATTCTTCCTGATGAGGACAGCATGAAAAAGGTATTGCCGGGGATCTTGATCGGCGGACTAGCCGCAGTGCTCTGTATTGGTGTCATGGCGGTCGTCATTCGGCTGCTGCCGGACCCAATGGTGAAACCGGGCAGTTCGCCTGCACTGGTGACGGTCATCCCCGCTCGATCCATTCCGCCGACGATCGTTCCAACGGCTACACTCGCGCCAGAGATGGCTGCAACACTGGCCAATCTTCCCCCGGACCCCGGCGGGAAGATCCAGGCGGGGATCTCGGTCCACATATCAGGCACAGGTGGAGACGGGTTGCGTGTTCGCAGAGATCCCGGCATACAGGGTGAGCCGCTTTTCCTGGCTGCTGAAAACGAAGAGTTTAGTGTGACAGCCGGTCCGCAGGTTGTGGACCAGTTGACTTGGTGGTACATTGTTGCACCGTATGATGAACAACGGCAGGGATGGGCGGCAGCTAACTACCTGGTACCGGCTGCGGTACCTTAGTTGCATGCTGTCATTTTCAAGCTACAATTAATCTGACGAACGAAATCTGTGAGTAAGGGAATGCGCCAATCAAAAACACAACCAGGAAATAAGTACATCCACCTGAATATCGGGGATGTCTTGATGCTCTGCATGGAGGATTCCAGTGTGGCACCCATCCAGCAGCTGGTTGAATCACTGATCGTGATCGGCCCTGAGAGCCTGGCGTTATTGCGTGAGATTCTGATGGAAGCCAGTAAACGGAAGATCCAGGTGATGACGGATGAACATCAGGTGATGGAAGGTTTGCGTGATAATCTGGCTAATTACGGTGTGGCACTTCCTGTCGGGATGGATGCAACTGGTCTGATTCGCATACGGGCGTCACGTTTCCATTCTCTGCTCAGGCAGTATGGTGTCAGCCAGGAGACTTATCAGGTGGAATGCCTACAACTGCTGCAAGATACCCGGGACCTGTTGATTGGCTTACAGATCAAACAGGAATTGCTGGGAAGAATCGAAGAGTATCTGGAAGATTGGACATGGAGCCTCTTTTATATGTCTTCCCGGAACATCCTGCCGGGCAGCCTGCACATCCAGTGACTTAAATGATTTCCGAGGGAACCATCAGCATTTTTGATCCATCATGGAGTAAATAGTGTTCAATTGGCTACAGAAGGTAATCACCTTCATTAAACTCATTACAGGCGGGAAGGTTGGACGTAGAAAGGCAACCCGGCGGTCTGCCTGGCATGCGGATTATGCCCTGGGACAGTCGTGCGGAAAGAAACGCCCGCGAAATGAGGATTCACTCTACGCGGATACCTGGCAGGTTGCTTGGGCAGATGTGAACTCCACTGCCGGCCTGTTTCTGGTTGCCGATGGTATGGGTGGTCATGCGAACGGCCAGCTGGCCAGCAAGACAGCGACAGTTGTTTTCACTGAGGTTTTCAAATCAAATCTGCCATCCTTGAACCAAGGAGATGGAATGATAGATCCGGCCAAGGTGGCTGTAGTAATGCAGCAGGCATTACACAGCGCTCACCAGGCAGTCATACAGCGGGTGCCCGGCGGCGGGACCACCCTGACTGCTGTTTATCACCAGAATGGCTCTGCCTGGTTCATCCATGCAGGCGACACCCGCTGCTATCTATTCCCCCCTGAGGGTGCACCGCAGCTGCTGACCACTGACCACTCACTTGTGCAAAGGCTGGTCGATATCGGCCAGATTTTCCCGGAAAAAGCGGCACATGACCCCCGACGGAACATTTTGTATATGGCTCTTGGGCAAGCGGAACTTTTGGAACCAGAATCCGGCACATTAGCCATCCCATCCGGAGCGACATTGCTGCTGTGCAGTGACGGATTGTGGGGAAGCGTCCAATCGGAAGAGATTACGGATGTGCTGATGTCTGATGATCCGCTGCAGGTGAAAGCGAACCGGCTGGTGGATGCAGCGAATGCGGCTGGCGGCCCGGATAATATCAGTGTCTGCCTGGTGAAGTGCTGGCAGGAAGGGGCAAGGAGCAAGTAAATGAGCAACGAAGCAATGAACAGCCGCATCCTGGTCGTGGATGATGAAGAACGTATGGTTAGATTTATCCGTCTGAATTTGGAGCATGACGGTTTCGTGGTTGCAGCCGCCTATCGAGGGTCGCAGGCGATTCAGGCGATCAGGGAGAATTTGCCGGACCTGGTGCTGCTGGATGTGATGTTACCGGATATCGATGGTTTTGAGGTATTACAGCTGATCCGTGAGGTGAACAGCGTACCGGTGATTATGTTGACGGCAAAAGGCGAAGAAGATGACCGCGTGAAGGGCCTGGAGCTTGGTGCGGATGATTATGTAACCAAGCCGTTCTCCCCGCGCGAGTTGGTATCGCGGGTGCGAGCAGTATTACGGCGAACCGAAGCCATCAGCGGGAGCCTGCGCGGTCTGATCCATGTGGATGACCATTTGAAGATCGATTTCGACCGGCGGGAGGTCTGGCTGGATGGCAGCCTGGTGAAATTGCGGCCGACAGAATTCCGCCTGCTGTATCACCTGGTGCAGAACGCCGGCTGGGTCTTGGCACACGACACCATCCTCGCAAAAGTATGGGGATATGAATATCAGGATGAACCGCATTATGTCAGGTTGTATATCAACTATCTACGCCAAAAACTGGAAAAAGACCCGGCTGACCCGGTTTACATTCTCACCGAGCGAGGTGTGGGCTACCGCTTTGTGGATTTCAGGCGCAACAAACCTGATGCCTCTGCAAGTACACCCGGAGCAAATCAACTGGTATGAACGCCGGGTCTCTGGTATGATTAACCCCGGAGGACGCAGGCATGATGAAACAACGTATCCTGCTGGTAGATGACCATGAAGTGGTCCGGCTCGGGTTGAAGTCGCTCTTGGAGCACCACCCGCAGTTCGAAGTTGTCGGGGAAGCAGCCAATGCACGCGAAGCCGTGGAGCAGGTAAACCGCACGCACCCGGATGTGGTGGTGATGGATATTCGTCTGCCTGGTACGAGCGGAATTGAAGCCTGCCAGGAGATCACCATCACCTTCCCGGATACTCGGGTGATCATGCTCACCTCTTACGCAGAGGACGAGATGCTGTTCTCGGCGATCCGCGCCGGTGCTTCGGGATATGTGCTGAAGCAGATCGGCGGGGAAGACCTGGTACGCGCGCTGGAGGCGATTGGGCGGGGCGAGGCGTTGATCGATACCATGCTGACGCAGAAGGTCTTTGAAAAAGTCCGCCAGGCAGATGAAAAGGAAAAGGCATCTGCATTTGTCAACCTGAGCCAACAGGAAAAGCATGTACTGTTACTTGTATCCGAAGGTAAGACCAATCGTGAGATTGCCAAATCCCTGTTTCTGGGGGAAGGGACCGTGCGTAATTATGTCAGTAGTATTTTGGATAAGCTGGAAGTGAGCAACAGGGCTGAGGCCGCCGCATATGCCGTGCAGCACAACCTGAGAGAATACCTGTAAACGATGATTCAGTCAAAAACCCGGCGCTGCCGGGTTTTTTTATTAATGTGGTTGTGTGAGTTTACATACGACTAGATTTACCAATTCAAACGCGCCAGCAGGGGAGGTCCCAGTACCAGAAGGCCGATGACCACCGATACCAGCGCAGACAGCAGGACCGCTGCCGCCCCGACATCCTTGCCGACCTTTGCCAACGGATGCTTTTGCGGGCTGGCCAGGTCCACCACGGCTTCCAGCGCCGTGTTTAGAAACTCCGCGAACCAAACCATGCCAATGACCACCACCAACAATGCCCAGTCTCGCAATGGGAGGCGCAGCCAAGCTGCCAGGGCGATTACTGCCAGTGTGATTACTGAGTGCACCCAGGCGTTCTTCTGGGTGGAAATGACGTACCACCAGCCGGCAAAGGCATGCCTGAAGGACAGCAGGCGGGAACGGACGAAACGTATCACTTAGAATCCTTGGGGAGGAAATTCTTCGCGAGCGGGTTGTTTAAGGATGTCAGCAGAGTACTCTGCTCGTGCCACATCCTGGCTTCGCGTGCGGATGTATCGTGGTCGTGGCCAGCCAGGTGGAGCATCCCATGGATGATGAGCAATTGCAGTTCATGCATCAATGAATGCCCGCCGGCCTGTGCCTGTTTACGCGCGGTGGGGATAGAAATGATAATATCGCCTACATATTCAATGCCGGATTCAGGATCTGGTATGTTCTGATCGAAAGAGAGCACATCCGTTGGTTTATCCAATCCGCGGAAATCGCGATTAAGCGCGCGGATCTCGGCATCACCGGTCAGGATGATGCCGATGATGGCCGCCTGAGGGAAAACACGCTGCCTGACAGATTCAGCCATTGTGGTGAGCGCTTCTGCAGAAACCTGAGCGCGGTAATAGGGACGGATCTGCAGTTCAATCATTCTTATTCTTCCTACTCGTTGGCTTTGTCCTCCCCGGAGTAATGCTTGCAGGTACTTCCGGGTAGATGATCCGCTGGTGGTAAACCCCCAGCAGTGTTTTGGTGAATGAATCGGCAATCTTGTTCAGGTCCTGCAGGGTCAGTTGGGTACGATCCAATTGCCCTTCTGCAATGCACTTGTCGATCACACTGCGGACGACAAGGCGTAAGCCGGCTTCATCCCGCGGCAGCTCTGCCCGGGCGCGGGCTTCGCAGCCATCTGCCAGCATCAGAATGGCCGTTTCGCGCGAACGAGGAGCCGGGCCGGGATACCTGAATTGGGATTTGTCCACTTTTTCTTCATCATTCCCTGCCAGAGCGAGGGCGCGGTTGAACTGGTAACGCGTCAGCAGCATGCCGTGATGCTCTGAAATGAAGTCCTGTAATTTGGGCGGGAGGTGATATTTCTGCGCCAGGGTTAATCCATCTGCCACATGGCGAATGATTAACCGAGCGCTTTCCACCGGTGTCAGGCCGTCGTGAGGGTTGAGGCTTCCAATAATCTGATTTTCGATGAACAGCTGCGGATTGACCGCTTTTCCTACATCGTGATATTGTGCGCCGACGCGCACCAGCAAGGAATCCGCATTGATGGCATCTGCCGCCTGCTCTGCCAGGTTGGCCACCTGCAGGCTGTGCTGGTATGAACCCGGGGCATTGCGTAGCATGAACTGCAGCAATGGATGGTCCGGACGGGAAAGGTCCAGCAACTGCAGAGGCGTTGTGATGCCGAGTAGCTGTGAGTACAGGAACTGGAGCAGGATGGTAAAGCTAGCTGAAATCAAGCCGTTCACGATGGATGCGCTGATGAGTGTCAACAACCCGATCCAATCGGTTACAGGGTTCGTAAGGCGGTAAGCAAAGATCACCAACATATTGGCCAGCCCGACTGCCAGGCTGGCTCTAAAGAAGGATGCCAGGCTGCGTCCGCGCGAGAGGACCAGAATACCGATAAAACTGCCGACCAGGTAGAAGACGGTCATTTCCAGGCTGCCGGGTAATCCGTAAGGCAGCACCAATCCCAGGATGAGAGTGAAAATGAGGCCGGATTCCAGGGTGAAAGCGGATGCCAGGGTAAGCCCAAATGCCGCGACCGGGAAGAGGAACGGCAACACGGTACGGTAGGGTATCAGGAGCCTTCCCAGGACAAGGAAGAAGAGGAAGGTGATGGAGATAAGGAGCAGGCCGCGATTATGGTCCATCGGGCTGGTCTGCCGCCGTACAGCAAATAGAACTATAAAGAGTGAAAGAACCGCAACCAGAGACAGGCTGCCGAGTATTTTGGGGATGGAAATGCCTGCTTCCACCAGGCCGATGGCTTGCAGCGCTTCGAGGTCTTCGGTGGTGATTACCTGGCCGTGTTGGATGATGATCTGCCCCAGCTCATACTTGCGGGATACCGGTTGTATCGCGGCGGCAGCATCGTCTCGTGCCTTTTCTGTCAATTCCTGGCTGTACAGGCTGTTGGGGGCAACGAAAGGTGCCGTGAGCGCCGCCACCAGGTCAGCCTGATTTTGCGAAAAATTGGCGTCCACCAGAGTTGGCAGATCATTACGCTGTGATAATAGGTTGGTATCGCGGATAGTACCGCGGAATACTACCTCCAGTACTTTCTCAGCCTCGGTATAGAGGATCTGCCAACGGCTTTCGCTCAGGTCGAGCAGGGTGTTGATCTGTGCACCGGAGAGGGTGATGTCTTGCAGACTTTGCAGGTCTGCCGTTTTTTGTTCGCGGGTGGAATACGGGTCGCTGCGAACGTTACTGATGAACAGCAGATTGACACGCAGCCTTTCTAATTGCTGCCGTTTGATCGCAGGGTCAGAAGGCAGGTACACCAGAGGAACAGCCTGGCGTGCCTGCTGGCGGGCTTCATCGGTAAGGACGGCTGATTCATAAGTAATCGAGCGCGGCGACTGGATGTCTTGAGCTGCCACATCGCCAACGGTTTGAGGAATGAGCCCGGAGCGGATGGAAATGGGGGAATTCAAAACTACCACAGTCAGCAGACCGGTCACGAGTAGAATTACTAACCGGATGCGGCGTTCCCGCTGACTGCCAGATGTGGCGGGTAAAGAAAAGGAAAGCATCCTCAGGCGTTTTCCAGCAGTGAGCGGACCATGCGGCTTACCTGGTCATTGGCCGCCCGTCCCTGCACCTTTGGCAGCAGAACTTTCATCACCTTACCCATATCAGTGGGGAGGGTAGCGCCAACTTCCTGAATCGCAGCAGCAGTGAGCGTTTTTAATTCTTCTTCACTCATCTGGGCAGGTAAATACGCTTCCAGTATTTTTATTTCCGCCATCGCAGAGGTAATCAGATCCGGCCGGCCGGCTTTTTCTGCATCGGCTATGGATTCACGGCGGCTTTTGACCTCTTTTTGGATGAGGGCAAGGACTGCGGTGTCATCGAGTTCGCCACCTTTTTCCACCATCGCCAGTTTAATAGCCGCGATGACTCCACGGATGGTCGTTTTGCGGGTTTCATCCCCGCTGCGCATACCATCCTTCAGATCATTTTCAAGTTGAGATTTAAGTGTCATAGTTTCATTATACTCCTGTGAAGTATTTATTCATGCTTACCAAAGAACTCAAGCATGGCTGCAGGATCAACCGCTTGCAAGCTGGAAAAAAGGTGTTTGCTTTCGATCCGGGTCCGTTCCACAGCTGCGCGATACGCCAGAGGGAACCAATCACTGGAACCTGGTGAATCGATGTTCATGTGTGCGTGCGAAGTTCTGGGAAAAAGCGGGAGGAAGCGGTCTCCTATCCCGGGGATAAATGTGACCCACTCCCAAGGGGAGTAAAAATGCCCGCTGATCAGGTCCGGTGAGTGGATGATGTCTTCAACCAGGCAGTTGATCGTGCCATCCCAATCTTCCAGCCGAATCTGGTATTTCATCGTGTAGAGGGTGATGTAATTAGAATGCGCATAAAAATCCTGCAATGCGTGGGTGAACTGGCCGTACCTTTCCCGCGCGATGGAAATATCCTTGTGCCGGGTGATACACCTGGTGATGGTTTCTTTCAAACCATTAAGGTAGGCATAAGTGCGCTCGAACTGGCTGTCATCAAAATGATACTCTGGATGACCGATCTGTCCTGCCAGGCCGTCTTGACCGATATTGCCGTAGAGGACCTGACGAAAAGCAGACCTGGCGAACAGGGAGGAAACAGCTTCAGAAGTGATCTTTAAATGATAATAAGGATACATGGCTACCGTTAATCGACTCTAATCAGGTCTTTCAGTTTTTCAAAGACATCGCGGGTAATCCCCGGCACTTGAAGCAGCTCATCAATGGTGACGAAATTCCCATGATCAGTGCGGTACTGCAAAATGGCTGCCGCGCGTGTCTCGCCGATGCCAGGCAGAGAATCAAGCTCCTGAAAACCGGCTGTATTGATGTTGATCAGGGAAGAGGTTGTCTGTGATGCCGGCAAGGATGTGGCTTCGGTTGCAGGAGGCAGGATGGCCAGAATGTGGACAGCTTCGCCGTCTTTAAGGGGGCGGGCCAGGTTGATATTGTCCATGGAAGCATCGGGTAGAAATCCACCCGCAGCTGATATGGCATCCTGTACGCGGCTGCCGGGAGGTAGATCGTACACCCCGGGATGATTCACAGAACCGTTCACCTGCACTTTGAGCACTGCTGTCGGAGCAGGGGTGATTGTGATGGGTGTGCCGCGCGGCTGGCTGGTCGTCAACTGGATAAATGCCATCAATGCGATGCCGATGACCACTCCCAGGGTGGTGCGCAGCCAGTCTTTCATAATTACTTTACCGGTGCAGTTTTATCTGCCAGTTCCTGTTCGTACATCGCTTTGAACGCAGCAATCGCCACTTCGAGCTGATTGCGGGAGGGCTCCCTGGTTGTTAGGCGCTGCAGGGCGAGGTTTGGTTTAATGATCAGCTGGCAAAAGCGGTTTTCGATATGTGTGGCCATGAAGCGGATGTATTCATAGGCAATTGAGGCGAGGAGCGGCAACAAAACCAGCCGGCTGGTATACCGAAGCCAGGGGGCCATTGGGCCGAGCAGGGTGAATATCAGGATGGAAACTACGACCAGCGCCAACAGGAAAGAAGTGCCGCAGCGCGGATGTTGCAGAGAGCGTGTCGCTACATTTTCAGGTGTCAGGTCCAGTCCGGCTTCAAAGGCATTGATCGTCTTGTGTTCTGCGCCGTGGTACTGAAATACCCGGCGGATATCCGGCATGAACCCGATAGCCCAGATGTAACCGATCAGGAGTGCCAGGCGGATGAGGCCTTCCACCAGGTTCGCAGCGAATGATTTCCATCCGAGGAAGAGTTCGACCAGGTGCCCGGCTCCGGCAGGCAGCAGGAAGAAGAGTGCTACTCCACCAAGCAGGGATACGGCCAGGGTGGCATACAGGGGAGCGCCTTCCAGCTTCTCATCTTCACCCGTCTGAGTGTTGGCGGAGATCGTCAGAAAGCGGGTACCGAGGATGAGCGCATCCCATAATCCGATGACACCCCGCAGGAAGGGCGCTTTCATCCAGCCGGCTTTATACACTCCACCCAGAATTTCCTGGTGGATGACTATTTCTCCATTTGGGGCACGCATGGCCATGGCCACATGGCGTGTTCCGCGCATCAAGACACCCTCGATCACGGCTTGTCCGCCGTAGGTTGGCAGTTTTTCCTTCATTTGACCAGATTATAGAAGAAATGAATGAGTGTATCTATTCCGCGGAACCAGTTTGGCAGGTTCAAATGCTCATTGGGGGCGTGCAGGTTGTCATCCGGCAAGCCAAACCCGGTCAGGATCGATTCGGCACCCAACAGGCGTTTCATGTGGAGGACGACCGGAATGCTGCCGCCCTCGCGTTTGAAGACCGGCTGCTTTCCATATACAGTGGTCAGGGCTGCTTCCAAAGCTTTGACACCGGGTGTGTTCAGATCGGTGAAAGAGGCCGGGTTGCCGGCGTGGATGAGGACTTCGCAGGTCATGGTGGCGGGTAGATGAGCTTCGATGTATTTCACCAGCGATTGCCTGACTTCCTCAGGGTCCTGATCTGGTACCAGCCGCATGGACACCTTAGCCATGGCATAGCAGGGGATGACGGTCTTTGACCCTTCACCCGTGAACCCGGAGTAAAGGCCATTGACATCCAGTGTGGGGCGTGTGCTGGCCAGTTCCACCCAACTGTAGCCTTTTTCACCCGCCAACGCGCGCGCACCCGTACTTTGTAGATAATATGCCTCATCCATAGGCAGGCGGGACATTTCAGCTTTTTCTTTTTCGGTTAGAGAGCGGACACGGTCATAAAAACCCGGTAAGGTCACGCGGTGATCGGCATCTTTCATACCGGCGATCAGGCTTGCCAGCACATTGGCAGGGTTCTCAACCACACCACCCCAGATGCCGGAGTGCAGGTCTGTTGTCTGGCCACGTAAGCGGATCTCAAAGTATGCCAACCCACGCAAGCCGTAAACAACGGTGGGTATGTCTGCAGCGATCATGCCGGAATCAGGATTCAGCGCCATATCGCATTTAAGCAGTTCCACATGGGAGCGGATAAAGGGTTCCAGGTTAGGTGAGCCAATCTCTTCTTCCCCTTCGAAGAGGAACTTCAGGTTCACCGGGAATTCGCCGACTGCTTGGATGGATTCGATGGCTTTCAGACAGGCGATAATCTGACCTTTCATATCGGACGCGCCGCGGGCGAAAATGTAATCTTTCCGAATATCGGGGGTAAAAGGAGCGCTTTGCCATAATTCCAAAGGATCGGCTGGCTGGACATCATAATGACCGTAAACCAGTACCGTTGGTCGGGATGGGTCACCGCAGTTGAATTCAGCAAACACGATCGGGTGTTTTGGTGTAGGCATCAACTGGATATTCGTGCAATGGCGTTTCTTTAGTTCAACCATCAGCCATTCAGCGGCTTTTTGCATATCCGGAATACGTTCAGGATCAGTGGAAACGGAGGGGATGGAAAGGAGGTCTTTCATCTCGTCCAGAAAACGGGTCTGGTTTTGGTGGGCGAAATGGATAGCTTGAGTTCGATCGGGCATTTTTCAGGTACCTTTCTGAGGAATATTGTTTCATTATAAGGCAGTTTTTATATAGATGGAAAGTTAGAAAACAGTTAGTTGAAGGTATAATACTTGCCTGTAGAGAGTTCATAACCATGAAATATGAGTTTGGGACCATATCCTGGATTAGTTTGGCGGGGGCGATCGCGATGGCGATAGCCGCTTTTCTGATCTGGAAACGGCGAAACAACCCCGGTGCCAAACCACTCTTCTGGTTGATGCTGGGTGCATGCCTCTGGGCAGCAGGTGATGCTATGGAAAATGCGGTGAACCTCCTGCCTTTAAAGATCCAATGGGGGCAGTTGCAGTACATCGGTACCCTTTCAACTCCCGTGATCTTTCTGTTCTTTGCTCTGGAGTATACAGGCCAGAAGAAATGGTTAACTATCGGTAGAAGGATTGGATTATTCATCGTTCCGATCATCACTGAAGTTTTAACACTCACGAATCCCTTGCATTGGCTTGTTTGGCCAACGGTCGAGTTAAGCACGAAACATCCGGGATTGGCAGAGTTCGGTCATGGACCGGCATTCTGGTTGGGTACTTTTGGTTACTCGAATATATTGCTTTTCATCGGGACCTATCGAATAGTTAAGCATGCCATCAGCCTATCCAGAGTGCATTACCAGCAAAGCATGGTGGTATTGATGGCAGTTTTCCCTCCGTGGGTGGTGAGTATTTTATATGCCTTGAACATCAACCCTTTCCCTGGTTTGGAACTAACGCCGTTAGCTACTGGGCTGACTGGGGGAGTCCTGGCTCTTGCCTTGCTCAGGTACCAGTTTTTGGATGTGATACCGATCACCCGAACGGCTGTACTTGAGATGATGCGGGAAGGAATGCTGGTAACGGATCAGGGTTTCAGGCTGGTGGATATCAATCCCTCAGCCCGACACTATTTGGACCTACCCGCAGGGGACTTGACGGGGAGAACTATGACATCCCTTTTCACCCCAGACAGTGATTGGATTCCATTACTGACTGACCCGGAAGATGGGAAGAGTAAAAGATCGGTACTCCATTTACCAAATGGGGAGTATGTAGATGCTCAGCGGACGGTGCTGCACAGCCCTGAAGGATTGATTACTGGTTACTGTATAGTTTTGCATGAGATCACTGAACTGAGAAATCAGCAGCAGAAGATCGAGAAACTAAACTCGGACCTTCGTCAACAGCTGGTGGATATTAAAAGGCTGCAACTCCAGCTGGAAGATCAGGCGATCCGCGATGGATTGACAGGATTATACAATCGGCGGTTCCTGGATGAAACGCTTGAACGGGAAGTAGTACGGGCTCGCAGAAGTGGAGACCCCATCAGCATTCTGATGCTGGATATTGACCATTTTAAGCAGATGAACGACACCTATGGACACAGGGCGGGAGATGACATTCTGATCCATCTTGCCAGGTATATCTCCAGCCAGGTGCGTGAATCCGATCTCATCTGCCGGTATGGCGGGGAGGAGTTTGTGATCATTCTGGTAGGCTCCGCTGTTGAAAATGCGGCAGACAGAGCAAATGATATCTGCCAGGGTGTACGTGGGCGCGGCTTCCTGATCGAAGGAGACCTGATCCATATGACATTATCTATCGGAGTTGCTTCCTTCCCGTCAGACGGTGGAACGCCGGATGAGATCCTTCATGCCGCGGATATGGCACTGTACCAGGCAAAAAGATCCGGCCGTAATCAGGTAGCCGTATTCAGCCGCGAAACCATCTAAAAGTTCCAGAGAAACAGCAGATATTATTAATCCTGGGTAATCCCTTCGGGTATAATTTAGGCATCAACTCCACTGTGTGAGGAATCATGAGATTATTTTCACCCAAAGGGATGGCGGCATTTTACACCATCTGGATCGGGCAGATCATTTCAGTACTGGCTTCATCCATGTCTCAATTTGGCTTGACTCTGTGGATGTACAAGCAAACTGAGAGCGCCACAGCCATGGGGTTGATGCAGGTTTTCTTCATCACTCCTTTCCTGCTGCTATCTCCGATCGCTGGTGTCATGGTGGATAGATACAACCGGAAGCTGATGATGATGATCAGCGACCTGATGGCAGTCATCGCGACCGGGGGTATTTTCATCTTGATGACACTCGGTAGGCTTGAGTTCTGGCACCTGTATGTTTCGGCTGTCCTGAACGGGTTGGGGAATACCTTTCAGTGGCCGGCATATTCCGCAGCAATCAGCACGATGGTGTCTAAGAACCAGCTCGGCCGTGCCAATGGCATGATGACACTGATCGAAGCCGGGCCGGGAGTAGTAGCCCCCTTACTGGCGGGTGCATTGTTGCCGTTGATCGGATTAAATGGCATTCTGGGGATTGATGTAGCCACCTTCTTCTTTGCTATTTCGACCCTCGCGATCGCTCAGGTACCGCAGCCAATGAGGACTGAGGAAGGAAAGCGTTCCGAAGGGAATATGGCGAAGGAAGCTGCCTACGGTTTCAGGTATATTTTTGCAAGGCCAAGCCTGTTGGGTTTGCAGCTGATCTTTTTCTGTGGGAACTTGCTATCCGGGATCGCCTTTACCGTAGTACCTGCGATGATTCTTGCAAAGACCAACCAGGACAGCCTGGTGTTTGGTACTGTGCAAACAGCCGGAGCGATCGGCATGGTCATTGGCAGTGTGGCAATGAGCGCGTGGGGAGGGTTCAAGAAACGCGTGCATGGCGTTCTGATGGGGTGGGCCTATGCCGGTTTGGTCGGTACCTTCCTTCTCGGATTGAACTTCGGTCAACCTCTTTGGATCGCCGTGATGGCGTTGGGCAGCTTATCCATGCCATTGATCAATTCATCCAATCAAGCTATCTGGCAATCCAAAGTAGCTCCAGACCTCCAAGGTAGAGTCTTCTCGGCGAGGCGATTGATCGCCTGGTTTGCCAACCCGATCTCACCGATTATTGGTGGTACTCTGGCGGATTTCGTCCTGGAACCGGCCTTCCGCCAAGCCACTCCACTCGCTAATAACCTGGGTTGGCTGGTAGGCACCGGCCCTGGTGCGGGCATGGGGCTTCTGCAGATCATCTGCGGTATTCTGATCACCTTTGTAGGTTTGTCGGGGTATCTGGTGAAAAGCGTGCGTGACGTCGATAAGATCCTCCCGGATTTTGAACCGGTAGAGCCAGCCGCTCATACGACCAACCAGCTAATCTTGGCTGAAGATTAAGATGAAAATCACCAGCTGAAGGTTGAATTCCACAGTTCGTCTGATAACCAAAAATAGCCGTTTTCAAGGTGCTTATGCTATAATTTAACCAATGGATTCGGTGGTCGCCGCCCGGAATCCGGGTGACGGCGTCGGACCGGATGCGAGGCCCGTCGAAAAGTGCCGCCTGATCACATCCACCGATCCTATGACAGCCTGGAAACAATACTATCTTCCCCAAACCCTATCTGAAGCTATTCAAACTATTAATTCGTGCAACCCGTCCTGCCTGATCATTTCCGGTGGGACGGATCTGTTACTGGAACTGACACAGAGACATCGCCCGGCAGTGGAAAACCTGATCGATGTCAGCCGGGTCATTGAAATGAGCGCCATCGAGGAGCGAGATGGCCGGTTGTTTATAGGGGCGGCTGTTCCGCTGAAACACGTAGCAGCAAATCCCCTGGTAAATAAACATGCGCAGGCGTTGGCAGAATCCACCGGTCAGATCGGCGGACCGCAGGTGCGAGCTGTTGGCACGCTGGGTGGAAATGTGGGGCATGCGTTACCCGCAGGAGATGGAGCCATTTCGTTGCTGGCGTTGGATGCATGGGCAACGATCACATCCCCACAGGGCACCCGACACGTTCCTTTGCTGGATCTTTACACAGGACCTGGTGTTTCTTCTTTGATCCCGGGTCAGGAGATCATTGTCAACTTTGATATTCCTGTCCATCAGGCTGGTACCGGTTCCGCTTTCTCACGGGTGATGCGCCCCCAGGGGGTAGCTTTACCGGTCATCAATATGGCTGCCTGGATAACCGTCGATAAGGCGATCATCCAGCAGGCAAGTATCGCTGTAGGTCCAGCCGGCCCGATCCCCAGACGTGCGCAAGGTTTAGAGAAATTCCTTACAGGAAAAACATTCGGATCGTCAGTGCTTGCTGAAGGTCAGAGAATTCTATTGGAAGAAGTAAAATTCCGTTCCAGCCCGCTGCGGGCTACCGCAGAGTACCGTGATCACCTTGCAGGAGTCCTTTTGGAAAGAGTTCTGACTTCTGCCTGGCATCGGGCGGTTGACACCAGTTACGCGAGGGTATCATGATGGAGATCATTGTTAATGGCCAACCATATCAGCTGGATGAGAAACCAGGAGAAATGCTGGCAGACCTGCTAAGGTACAGACTGGGACTGACCGGTACAAAGGTCGGATGTAATGAATCCGAATGCGGGGCTTGCACGGTGCTTCTGGATGGCAGCCCGGTACTCAGCTGTTCTTACCCGGCAGTAAAAGCCAGCGGGCATAATATCACAACCATTGAAGGGTTGGCAGAGAAAAAAACGATACCGGATCAGGTAGTGAAACTACACCCATTACAGGAAGCATTCATTGCGAAAGGCGCAGTCCAATGCGGTTTCTGTATCCCCGGTCAGATCATGACATCTTACGGATTGTTGCTGGCAAATCCGAACCCGGGGGATCATGACATCCGCGAGGCGTTGAAAGATACACTCTGCCGGTGCGCCGGGTATTCAGCCATTTCCGAGGCGATCATGGATGCCGGGGCTGTCATGCGCGGGGAAGGCCATATTACCCGTCGCGCAGTACCCGAAAGCAGCCTGGCCAGAAATTCAGTCGGTCGATTGGCTGATAGGCCGGAAGCTGTGGCTAAGGTAACCGGTAAAGCGAAATTCAGTGATGATATCCACTTTGACGGCATGTTGATCGGACGGGCGAAACGAACCTATACTCCCCATGCTTTCGTGCGGAGCATTGATCTTTCAGATGCGCGAAAGATCCCCGGGATTCGGGCTATCCTGACAGCAGCAGACCTGAAACACGCGCATAATCACGGGCTGGTCGTGAATGACTGGCCGATCCTTATAGGGATTGATGAGCGGGTACGGTATGTAGGGGATGCTGTGGCAATCGTCGCTGCTGATTCAAAGGAAAGCGCGGATGAAGCCATTGCTGCCATCCGGGTGGTATATGACGAACAGCCCGTGATTGACAATCCTGTTCTTGCCCGCCAACCGGGTGTGACACAGCTCCACGAGACTGGCAACCTGTTGAAACACATCAAGGTGCGCAAGGGTGATGTAGAGGTGGGATTTGCATCATCCGATCTGGTGATCGAGCACACTTTCCATACAGCCATGACAGATCATGCTTTCATCGAACCGGAATGTTCGATCGCACGTGTGAATGAAGAAGGGCGGATGGAAGTGTACGTGGGATCGCAGATCCCATATTCCGACCGTAAACAGGTAGCCGCTGCGATCGGGTTCTCGGAAGACCGGGTGCGGATCATCGGTATGTTAATCGGCGGCGGATTTGGCGGCAAGGAAGACATTATGGGTCAGATCCATGCAGCCCTGCTGGCATCGGAGACCGGTCATCCGGTCAAGATCCTATTTGACCGACATGAAAGCTTGCTGGTACACCCTAAACGGCATGCCACTCAGATCCATGTCAAGATCGGGGCAAAGTGGGATGGCCGCCTGGTTGCGGTGCAGACTGAACTGTACGGAGATACTGGCGCGTACGCCTCTCTGGGAGAAAAGGTAATGACCCGCGCGACGACTCATTCGATCGGGCCGTACGAATCGGATCATGCCAGAGCGGATTGTTATGCCATGTATACGAATAATCCGCCAGCCGGGGCATTCAGAGGTTTCGGTGTGACCCAATCCGCCTTCGCGATCGAGAGCCTGATGGATATGCTGGCAAAGGAGCTGGGTGTTGATCCAATCGAGTTGAGAAGGAAGAATGCGCTGCATGTGGGCAGCGTCACCGGTACCGGCCAGGTCTTGAAAGACAGTGTCGGCCTGCTGGAATGCATAGAGAAGGTGGAAACTGAATTACGAAGCAGGGTGGAGGGAGACCCATTTGCACCGCGTCCTTGCCCTGACGACCCAGCCAGAGTCAGAGCGTGGGGATTCTCTACGGCGTTCAAGAACACCGGGCTGGGGGGAGGCGCACCTGATGAGGCGGGCGCCGACGTGGAGCTTTATGAAGATGGCACGCTGCAGGTACGCACCTCATCCGCGGAATTGGGACAGGGTTTGTGTACGGTTTTACGACTGATCGTCGCTGAAGAAATGGAAATCGCTGCGGAAAAGGTGGATGTGCTTTTATCAGACACCGACTTGACACCGGATGGCGGCCCGACCACTGCTTCCAGACAGACCTATGTATCTGGAAATGCCGGGTTGCATGCCGCCCGGGAGTTCAAGGAAGCGATCCGCTCGGTGCTGGCGGAAAAATTTGACTGCGAGCCAGAGGCTATCCAGATCCGCGGTGGTATGGCGGTAATAGCGGGACAGGTACTGACATTGGCTGATGTATACCAGGTTTTCAAAGAAGTGCAGCGCGAACCTCGTATTCGCACCCTCTACCGGGCACCGGAAACGAAACCCCTGGGTCAGGGTGGTGATATGCACTTTGCCTTTTCTTTTGCTGCGCAAGCAGCAGAGGTGGAAGTGGATACCCGTACCGGCGAGGTAAAGGTGCTGGAAATCATAGCTGCTACGGATGTCGGAGCAGCTATCAATCCGCTGGGACTGGCTGTGCAGGTGGAAGGTGGGGCGGTGATGGGACTGGGCAATGCCCTGACCGAGGCTTTCCTCACCCGGGGCGGGAAAGTGATCACGGATCGCATGGCACGATACCGGATCCCATCTATTACACATACCCCTGAGGTCACATCATTTATTGTGGAACATCCTGTGGCATCCGGCCCATTCGGAGCAAAAGGTGTGGGTGAGATCGTCAGCATCCCGACTACCCCGGCAATTACGAATGCCATTTTCAATGCCACCGGATACAGGGTGGATCACCTGCCGGTGGACCAGGAACTCGTGGCACGGCATATTCATGCATCCAAATTTGTTAAACCTGCAGACCAGTAGGAGACCCCATGCTAATAAAGAACGCGAATATCATCACCTGGGGAGAAGAAAATCGGATTTTGGAAGGATACGGCTTATTGATCCGGGGGGATCGGATCACAGCCATGGGTCCTTCGGGATTACTTGAAAAGGAGTACCCGCAGGAAGAACAAGTAGATGCGGGTGGTCAGTACGTGATGCCCGGCAATATCTGCGCCCATACTCATTTTTACGGTGCCTATGCCCGGGGGATGGCCATACCCGGATCGGCTGCAAAGGACTTTCCGGAGATACTGGAAAAACTCTGGTGGCCCCTGGATAAATCCCTGACGCAGGAAGATGTTTACAACTCCACACAGGTATGTCTGATCGATGCGATCCGTCATGGAACCACCACGCTGATCGACCACCATGCATCCCCTTATGCAATCGAAGGGTCGCTGGATGAGGTCGCCCGGGCAGCCACCGAAATGGGTGTGCGAGTTTCCTGCTGCTATGAAGTGACTGACCGGGATGGGCAAGAACGCGCCAGTGCTGGGATTGCTGAAAATGTACGGTTTATCGAACGGTTGAAAACCGCACCGAATAATCTCCTGGGCGCGTCATTTGGTATCCATGCCAGCTTGACTGTCTCGGATGTCACGTTGGAAGCCTGCCGCAAAGCGGTACCCGATGGAATCGGCTTTCACATCCATGTGGCTGAACATGAAGTAGATGAATACGATAGTATGACAAAGAGCGGGACGCATGTTGTGGACCGGTTGGAGAAATTCGGCATCCTGGGGCCAAAAAGCATTGCTGTCCATTGTGTACATATCGATGCCAGAGAGGTGGAGATCTTGGCCAGAACCGATACCTGGGTTAGCCACCAGCCCCGCAGTAATATGAACAATGGCGTTGGCCTTGGAAACGTGGAAGCATTCATGCGGGCAGGAGTAAAAGTCTGCCTGGGTAATGATGGTTTTTCAAACCAGATGTGGGATGAGTGGAAAACCGCGTACCTGGCTCATAAACTCTGGAACCGCGATCCACGCCGTATGGGGGGTTATGATGTAGTCAAAATGGCAATTGAGAACAATGCCAAACTGGCGCAGGTGTTCTTCCCTGCAGCCCCGCTCGGTGTGATCGAGCCAGGCGCGTTCGCCGATTTGATGTTTGTGGATTACCATCCATATACGGAATTGACAGCAGGCAATCTTCCCTGGCATATGATCTTCGGATTCAGTAATGGCGATATTACCACGACCATCGCTGCGGGTAAGATACTAATGAAAGACCGCAAGGTATTAGTGGCAGATGAGTCTGAGATCGCTGCCAGAGGGCGTGAATTATCCATCAAGACCTGGGAAAGATATCAGAAGAGATTTCAGTAATTGGATGAGGATGACATGACCGATGAATTGGTTAATATCAAAACGATTGCCATAGCCGGGGGTACCGGGAAAGAAGGCAAAGGTTTGGCCTACCGCTGGGCGAAGGCCGGTTATCGCGTGATTATAGGTTCTCGCGCGCAGGAGAAAGCGCAGATCGCAGCTGATGATTTGAATCACCTACTGGGCGGAGCCGCCACAGTGAGTGGATTATCCAATCAGCAGGCAGCAGCTGAAGCAGATTTGGTTGTCCTGACCGTTCCCTTCGAAGCACATATTCCAACCCTTGAAGGGTTACGGGAACAGTTGAAAGGTAAGATCTTGGTGGATGTCTCTGTACCGCTCGTACCGCCGAAAGTAACAAAAGTACAGATGCCGCCTGCCGGTTCTGCAGCTTTGGAAGCCCGGCAGGTATTGGGTGAAGAACAGCGGATTGTGTCCGCTTTCCAGAATATCTCTTACGAGCATTTATTGCATGATGAGAAAATCACCTGTGATGTGTTGGTCACCGGTTCGGATAAAGAAGCCCGCGGAATCGTGTTGGGCCTGGTAAGAGATGCGGGAATGGTCGGATGGGATGCCGGTGTGATCGAGAACTCGGTCGTGCTGGAGGGAATGACTTCGATCCTGATCGGAATCAACAAACAGTTCGGCGTTCAAACCGCTGGCATACAGATCAGCGGTGTTCCTCGCCCGTAGGATACTATGACCCTTACGCTGACACCATTACAGGGATTTCCTCTGGTAAAGCCAGGTGATTCACTGGCAGGGCTTGTTCTTCAAGCGCTGCTGGTCAATCATATTTCTCTACAGGATGGGGATGTGTTGGTGTTGGCACAGAAGATCGTTTCAAAAAGTGAAGGACGGCTGGTCCATTTATCGCATGTCACCCCGAGCCAGAGAGCCAAAGACCTGGCTGATGCCAGCGAGAAAGATGCCCGCTTTATTGAACTGGTACTGCAAGAGAGCAGTGAAGTTTTACGTGTGCGGCCGGGTACGATCATAGTAGAGCATCGGAATGGTTTCGTTTGTGCGAATGCCGGTATTGACCATTCCAATGTCTGCGGAGATGATGGCCAATCGGAAGATTGGGTGTTACTTCTTCCCGAAGATGGCAATCTTTCCGCCGGCCGCATCCGGAAAGAATTGGAGCAGACTACAAACACTCATCTGGGTGTACTGGTGATCGATTCTCACGGCCGGGCCTGGCGCAATGGGACTGTGGGTATCAGCATAGGAATGAGCGGAATGCCAGGCCTGGTGGACTTGAGAGGCAGGCCCGATCTGTTTGGTTTTCATTTGCAAGTTACCCAGGTTGGAGCTGCGGACGAGCTGGCTGCAGCCGCATCCCTTGTGATGGGTCAGGCAAGTGAAGGCTTACCTGTTGTGCATGTGCGCGGTTTTCCATACCCATTACGCGAGGGCGACCTGTCTGAGTTGATCCGTCCGCGGGATATGGATATGTTCAGATGAAGATTGTAGCGCTGGCAGGTGGAGTTGGCGGGGCAAAACTTGCGCATGGTTTGTCCCTTGCCCTCGCGCCGGAAGATCTCACTGTCATCGTCAATACTGGCGATGATTTCGAGCAATTTGGGCTAAGAATCTCTCCAGACCTGGATACAGTCTGCTATACCCTTGCGGGACTGGCAAACCCGCGCACCGGATGGGGATTGAAAGATGAAACCTGGCAGGTCTTGACCCAACTAAAACAACTTGGAGCACCAGATTGGTTCAAATTGGGCGACAGGGATCTGGCAACACACTTGGAGCGTACGCGGTTGATCCGCGAAGGGATGCGATTAAGCCAGGTGACACAACGGTTTTGCGAGCATTGGGGTGTAAAGCAACAGGTGTTTCCCATGACTGATTCAGAAGTGTCAACAGAGTTATTGACATCCGATGGAACCTGGTTGGATTTTCAAGAATACTTTGTAAAACAGGCGTGTGAACCGCAGATTGTGGATGTTCACTTCAAAGGAGCCTCTTCGGCCTTGCCAGCGCATGGCATACTGGATGCTCTGGAACAGGCTGATGCTGTGGTGATCTGTCCATCCAATCCATATCTGAGCATTTTACCGATTCTTGCTATCCCGGGTATGTATGCCAACCTGATCCCGAAAAAGATCATCGCGGTCAGCCCGATTATCAACGGCCAGGCGGTGAAAGGGCCGCTGGCAAAAATGATCCAGGACCTGACGGGAAGTGCGGCTGACGCTACATTTGCGGCAGGATTTTACCGCGAACGATTCGACCTGGCAGGTTACCTGATGGATGACCAGGATAGCTCTTTGGTGAGCTCAGTGAGGGCCTGGGGTATAATTTGCGATACTTGTGACACCATGATGCCTGGAGAAGCAGATCGTTTGCGCGTAGCCAATAAAGTGCTTTCTCTAGCAGAAGCCTGCTCAGCTAGGACGGAAAACCTGTGAAATTATGGGCTATTGTCCCGGTTAAACCCCTTCATCGCGGAAAAACCCGTTTAGCCGGGGTATTAAGTGAAGCAGATAGGTATGCCCTGAATATCTCCCTACTGGTTCGCACTCTGGAGGTATTGAAAGCCAGCAAATCCATCTACCAAGTGGCTCTAATCAGCAGGGACCCGGCCGCGCTGGCCATCGGAGAGGATTGTGATGTGGAGGTGCTGCGGGAGGAAGGGGAGCCTGGGCTTAACCCGGCACTGCAATCCGCGGCACGGCAGATCAGTGCCGCCCATCCGGATGGATTGCTCATTTTACCGGCAGATTTACCATTGATCCAACCGGCAGATATAAATGCCATGGCAGAAAGTGCAACCGTACCTCCGGTTGTTGTGATCGCCCCCGATCGGCATGGTTCGGGAACGAATGCGTTAGTACTGAGACCCGCAGATCAGATCGAGTTTACCTTCGGTATTGGGTCATTTGCCAGGCATTGCCAGGCAGCACGTTCCGCGGGGGCAAGCTTGCGGATCGCAGATCAACCTGCAGTTGGCCTGGATCTGGACATGCCAGAAGATTTGGAATTACTCCGGGAAATGGAATTTCACCTCCCCGGTTTCAATTTACCAGCTATTTTATCAATCCCATGGAGGAACCTATGAAACAGAGAATGGCGCTTTACCTGCAAGATTCACACGACCTGCGTGATGGCCTGGATTATGTCCGTTATGCCGAACAAAAGGGTTTTGAAGCTGTCTGGCAGGCGGAAAGCCGGCTGGTTCGGGATGCGATCGTCCCAATGGCCGCATACGCTGCCGTGACGGATAAATTGAAGGTCGGCTCCGGTGTCATCAATAACTGGACACGCAATATCGGCTTACTGGCTGCTACTTTCCTTACGTTGGATGACTTGGCTCCCAACCGTATCATCTGCGGCATTGGTGCCTGGTGGGATCCGCTAGCAAAGAATGTAGGCATCAATCGCTCACGCCCCCTGCTGGCGATGAAAGAAACGGTTCTAACCATGAAGCGATTATTGAACATGGAACGCGTAACATTCCATGGCGAATTTGTCCATGTGGATGGGATCGAATTGGATGTAGTCCATGGCCGGCGGGAACCCCGCAATGTCCCAGTGATGATTGGTGCAACAGGCGACCAAATGATGGAAATGACCGGCGAAATTGCCGATGGCGCGGTCTTGAATTACTGTGTCGAACCCTCCTACAACCATAAAGCCCTGGAATTACTTACTGCGGGAGCTAAGAAGAGCGGCCGCACTATCGATATGATCGACCGTCCGCAACTGGTGGTCTGCTCAGTAGATAATGATCATGACCGGGCGATCGATACTACCCGTGAGCTGCTAACACAGTATCTGGCGCAACAGCCGCATATCGCCAAGGCTTCCGGGGTATCCATGGATGTCGTTGCTGAAATCCAATCCATACTGGGATGGCCTGCGACCCATGAACAGATCGTGAAAGCCAAACACCTGGTGCCTGAAGAGTTGATCTTGCGTATCACTGCTTCCGGCACTCCGGATGAAGCCCGCGCCAAGGTCAATGAGTATGTAAAGAATGGATGCACCTGCCCAATCCTTTACCCTGTGGGCGGGGATGTAAAACTGCTGATCGATACCTTTGCGCAGGATTAAGATGAAGCCAGGTAAACAGGCAACATCCACGCACTGCTTTGTCTGCGGTGTGCAAAATCCGTCGGGTCTGCACATGCATTTTTACAATGTTAGCCCTGGAGAAGTGGAAGCCAATTACACTGTCTCAGAAACATATAATGGTTACCCGGGGATCGTCCACGGGGGGATCATTGCATCCATGCTGGATGAAACTATGGGTAGAGTTTTTATGGAAACAGATCCGACCCGTTTTATGGTCACTGCTGAATTGAAGATCCGCTACCGCCTGCCGGTACCGGTGAATACACCCTTACGGATTACAGGTCACCGGGTAAAAGACAGCGGCAGGGTCGGTCATGCAACGGGTGAGATTATGAACCACGATGGTCAGATACTGGTAACAGGTGAGATCATTGTGGTGAATAAACCCGGCTTGAAGATGACTGAAGAAGAGCTAAACGAAATGGGTTGGAAGGTATACCCGGAAGAGGATTGGACGGTATGATCACTGAATACCATCGCCCGGCTACACTGGAAGCAGCTATGGATCTAATGAAAGGCTTTCATGGTAAATTAGTTCCGTTAGCCGGCGGAACGATCTTAAAGCGTAAAGAAGAAGCCCCGTTCGCCGTTATGGATCTGCAGGATTTGCCCATCCGTACGATAGAAAAACATGGAAACGAGTTGCATATCGGAGCCGGCGTGACACTGCAGCAGATGGTAGATGATGAAACCGTACCAGTTGTATTGCGCAGAGCATGCCAGGAAGAAGCCAGTTACAACCTGCGTCAGGTAGGGACGATCGGCGGTTGTGTGGCCGGCGCTGGTGGGCGTTCCACCTTGTTGGGTTTACTTCTGGCAATGAATGCCCGGGTGGAATTGCTTCCGGGTAATGAGAAGGCAACCATCGGTAGCATTTTGCCTTTGCGGGCGGATCTCCTGGCGGGAAAACTGATCACGACCGTGGTGATCGACCTGACATGCAAAGCTGCTTACCATCGGATCTGCAAGACGCCGATGGACCAACCACTTGTCGGTGTCTCGGTTGTCCGCTGGTCATCCGGACGCACGCGGGCCAGCGTCTTTGGATTTGGTGATGTCCCGTGCCTGGCTATGGATGGGCCCACTCAGGATGGCCTTTCCAACGCAGTTCAGAATGCTTGTGCTGGAGCTGTGGATATACATGCGGATGCAGAATATCGAATGGCAATGGCAGGCATCCTCTCTAAACGTTGTCTTGAAGCCATCGGGGGGGAAGCATGAATATCGAATTAAAGATCAATGCAGATGTACTTCAGATCGAGGCTCAACCAGGTGAAAGCCTATCATCCGTCTTGCGTCGTAATGGTTATTTTGGTGTCAAGCACGGTTGTGAAGATGGTCAGTGCGGGGCCTGCGCCATCCTGCTGGATGGTAAACCGGTGAACTCGTGCCTGGTCCTGGCTGCCCAGGCAGAAGGACATGCCATCCGCACGATCGAAGGTGTGGGCAGCCATCCCGAACAGGGTTGGAAAAAAACCGATGGGCTGTCACCGGTGCAAAAAGCATTTGTGGAAACCGGAGCCATCCAATGTGGCTATTGCACTCCTGCTCAGGTCCTGGCAGCCACATCCTTGCTTGAAAAGAATATCCATCCGACAGAGGATGAAATCCGTGATGTACTTTCAGGTGTCTTGTGCCGTTGTACCGGGTATGTGAAACCAGTACAAGCCGTTTTACGTGCCGCGCAATACCTGCGCGGGGAACCAGTGGACGAGATCATTCCGCACGTGGTAACCACTCCTCAGACCAAGGCTTTTACTACCGTAGGAAAATCTGAGGTGAAGCTGGATGCGGTCAAGCTAGTGCAGGGTAAGCCTGCCTTCACCGGTGATATTGAGCTCCGCGGTATGTTATTTGCCAAAGTACTACACAGCCCTGTGGCACATGCCCGGATTAAAAAGATCGATACCTCCGCAGCGAAAGGTTTACCAGGTGTTGTGGCGGTATTAACCTGGAAAGATCTACCCAGGGTGGTCTATTCCACAGCCGGACAGTCGGATCCCATACCAGGACCTTTGGATGCATTTTCGCTCGACAACAAGGTCAGATTTGTTGGTGACCGGGTGGCTTTTGTGGCTGCTGAAAGTATGGAGATCGCTGAAGCTGCGCTGAAGTTGATCCAGGTGGAATATGAAGAATTACCAGTTATTCTGGATCCAACCACCTCCATGCAAGAAAAAACAGTTATTCTGCACGACGAGCCGGAGTACGTCAATTTTGCTGGCTCTGATCCGAAGAAGAATCTGGCTGCTGAAATACGAATTGATATCGGCGATGTCGAAAAAGGCTTTGCAGAGGCAGATTATGTTGTTGAAGGTGAGTACTCTGTACCAAAAGTGCAGCAGGCTCACATTGAACCGCATGTGACTGTCTCATACTGGGATGAAGATGATCGCCTGGTGTTGCGGACATCCACTCAAGTACCGTTCCATATCCGCCGGGTGCTGGCGCCTGTGCTCGGGTTACCTGTCAAGCGCATCCGGGTGATCAAACCCCGGATCGGCGGAGGTTTCGGCGGTAAGCAGGAGATCCTGATAGAAGATGTGGCAGCACATCTGACGATAGCCACCGGGCGGCCTGTATATTATGAATACACCCGGGAAGAAGAATTCACGGCAGCTCGTTCGCGTCACCCGATGCGCGTCCGGATGAAGACTGGCGTGAAAAAAGACGGAACGATCACTGCCAATGCGATGTATGCGCTGTCTGATACCGGTGCTTACGGTTGCCATGCCCTTACTGTGACTGGAAATACCGGTCATAAGGCGATGGCTTTATATGTTGGTGATGGAAAGTACAGGCAGGATCCCAACATCCGGTTCTATGCGGATGTAGTCTATACCAATACGCCGCCCGCCGGTGCGTACCGCGGGTATGGTGTTCCCCAGGGCTACTGGCCTGTGGAGAGGCACATGGAAAAGATCGCCCGCATGCTGGGGATGGACTCCATCGAGTTTCGCCTGAAAAATACTCTTCGCTCCGGCGAGCTCCACCCGTTCAGCAAATCCTGGTCTGAAGGCCGCGAACCGCGTCCGGAGATCATCCAAACGGTTGGGCTGGCGGATTGTGTCCGCCAGGGAAAGGCTGTGATCGGTTGGGATACTAAATATGGGAATGCTGCCTGGCATCAGGTGGATGGCAAACCCTATCTCAGACGTGGCATCGGTATTGCGACGGTCATGCAGGGTACTGCTATCCCTTACCTGGATATGGGTGGCGCATCGTTGAAAATGAATGATGACGGGTCTTTTAACTTGCTCATTGGAGCAACCGATCTCGGGACGGGTTCAGATACGATCCTCGGCCAGATGGCTGCCGAAGTACTTGGCATTCCAGTCGATGACCTGATCGTATACTCATCAGATACCGATTTCACCCCGTTCGATAAAGGCGCTTATGCGTCCAGCACGACCTATATCTCAGGGACTGCAGCTGTGCATGCAGCCCAAAAGGTGGCCGATCGCATACGTCTGCGCGCAGTGGATATGTTCAAGGAACGCGGTATCGGCTCACTCACCCCAGTTGACATCAGATTGGCGGAAGCCTGCGCGATAGCACCAGGTGGAGAGCGCATCTCTTTCTCAGAGATCGCCCATAATGCCCTGCATCACAACAACCAGGAACAGATCATGGCAGTCGCATCCTACTATTCACCGGTTTCACCTCCACCGTTCGCGGCGCAATTTGCCGAGGTGCTGGTGGATACTGAGACAGGCTCGGTAAAAGTTGAACGGCTTGTGATGGCAGTGGATTCAGGCGTGATCATCAATCCGGTCACGGCATCCGGGCAGATCGAAGGCGGTATGACCCAGGCGCTGGGATATGCAGTGAACGAGGAAATGACGTATACTGCTAAAGGCGAATCATTGCAGAAGAACTTTACTGATTATCACCTATTCAGGTCAGACGAAATGCCACAACTGGAAACTCTGTTCATCGAAACATTTGAGCCTTCACATCCCTTCGGTGCAAAAGCTGTGGCAGAAATTCCCCTGGATGGAGTCGCCCCGGCAGTTGGCAATGCCATTCTGGATGCTTGCGCCGCAGACCTTTCAGCGATCCCTGCCACACCGGACAGGGTATGGAAGTCATTACAAGGAAAAGAGTAGCTATAGATACAATGAAAACCAACCAGGTATTTGTCATCGGGCATGTAAACCCGGATACAGATTCCATCGCATCAGCCATTGGTTACACCTGGCTACTCCGGGAGAGGGATGGCTTAAATGCCATTGCCTGCCGGGCGGGGGCTGTAAACCCGCAGACCTCTTGGGTGTTGAAGCGGCTTGAATTGGATGCTCCGCAACTGCTGACCGATGCCTCACCCAGGTTCGGATCGGTGATGCGCCGGCTGGATACTGTATCACCGGAACAACCCCTGGCAGATGCCTGGGCGATTGCCAGCCGAACTGGTGGCGTGACCCCCGTGATTAACCCGGATGATACGGTCTTCGGATTGATTACACCGCGGTCCCTGTTCGAGTTCCTGTTGCGTGAGTTAAAACCCACCCAAAGCCGGCGCGATCTTAAGATCAGTGATTTGATGAGCATTAAATGTTCTGAAGTCGCGGATGAGCATGTGACCAGTTTTCAGGCAAACAGCCGCATCCGTGACAACCTCAACCGCATTTTGCGTGAAGAACGTGATGAATTCCTGGCGGTGGATGATAATAAAAAGTATGCCGGTTTATGCTGGCAGCGCGATTTGCTCAACCCGCCCCGGATCAGGATCGTGCTGGTGGATCATAATGAAGCACACCAGGCACTCGGAGCGCTGGATGAAGCAGAGTTGATCGAAATTCTGGATCATCACCGCCTGGGGAATCCATCCACTCATACCCCCATCCGATTCAGTGTGGATGTCGTTGGCAGTACCAGCACCCTGGTAAGCGAACGGGTGGAAGAATCCGGTTTGAGCCTGCCGTGGAAAGTGGCAGGGATCCTGTTGGCGGGGCTTCTCTCAGATACTTTGATCTTGACATCCCCGACGACCACTGCCCGCGATAAACGGGCAGCTGAACGGCTGGCACGCTGGGCTTTCACCGGAAGTAGTGTTCTTAAAGCTGAGACCATTCAAACCTATGGAAAGCAGATACTGACAGCCGGCGCAGGGCTTACTTCACGAACCCCGGAGGAGATCGTCAGCAATGACATGAAGATCTACCAGGGTGGTGGTAAGCAGTTCGCCGTGGCGCAGGCTGAAGTGGATGATCTATTGCAGGTGAATGATCATCTGGCGGACTTGAACAAAGCCTTGAATGACCTGAAGAATAAACGCGGGTTGGATTTTGCCATGTTGATGGTGACGGATGTAGTACGCGGTACCAGCCGGCTATTGCTCGCATCCGCACCGCCCGCCCTGGATGGCTTACCCTATCCCCCTCAACTGGATGGAACCCGCTTGGCTGAAGGCATGGTATCCCGGAAAAAACAGCTGCTGCCTGTCGTTCTCGGCCTGCTGGAGGATTAAGTGAATATATATCAGGCTATTCTGGAATTACAGAGCCGGGGTGAGTCCGGGGCCTTGTGTACGATCATCGAAAGCCATGGTTCGGTGCCGCGCCACACAGGCAGTAAGATGCTTGTGCATGAGAACGGGCAGATCACCGGATCGGTCGGCGGCGGGGAGATTGAGAACCGGGTCATCGAGGAAGCATTTGAATCCATGTTGGATGGAAAAGTAAGGAAATTAACTTACAGCATGGTGGACCCCAACCGGGGAGACCCCGGTGTTTGTGGTGGACAAGCGGAGATCATAGTGGAACCTATACTGGCTCAACCAACGATCATCGTTATTGGCGGAGGACATGTCGGCAAGACAGTCACTCATTTAGCCAAATGGCTTGGATTCCGTGTGGTGGTTTCGGATGATCGGGCGGAGTTCTGCAACCCCCAGGCAGTACCAGAAGCGGATGCATATCTGCACTGCGCGATGGCAGAAATTCCTGCAAAGGAACGTATCACACCCCAAACAATGATCATCCTGACAACCAGGGGTGTCTCGGTGGATACACCGGGGTTGCCGGCATTGCTGGAAACGGATGCATCTTATATCGGCATCATTGGTTCAAAGAAACGCTGGCTCGCCACCCGTAAAAACCTGCTGGATACTGGCATTTCGATTGAAAAGATAAATAAAGTAGTCAGCCCGATCGGGTTGGAGCTAAAAGCGGAAACACCCGAAGAGATTGCAGTCAGCATTCTTGCTGAGGTACTCATGCTGCGCAACCAGGCGAGTGGAACACGCATGACAATGAAAATGGATTAATCCATGGGAGGTAGCATGTGGCAGAATTATCACATCCCGGCTTCGCTGGATGAAGCGCTTAATGCGCTCAACGGCAATACCGGCAATACTCGCGTGATCTCAGGCGGAACAGACCTGATGCTTGAGATGGAACGGGGGCAGCGAAAGAGTATTGATACTTTGGTCGATATCAGCCGGTTGATGGAGTTGCAGCAGATCAGCCACGAAGCGGATGTGATCGTGGTTGGCGCTGGCGTGACACATAATCAGCTGGCAGCAAGCCCGCTAATCCAGCAATATGCACTACCCCTGGCCCTGGCGGCGTGGAATGTCGGATCGCCGCAGATCCGGAATCGGGGAACGATCGCAGGAAATCTGGTGACCGGTTCTCCAGCCAATGACACCATTACTCCGTTATTTGCTCTGAATGCTGCACTGGTTTGTGCTTCTTCCCGGGGTGCGCGAAGCATCCCGATCACTGAATTCTATACCGGGGTGCGGAAGACAATACTGGCTCCGGATGAGTTGGTGACAGCTATCCACTTTAAAGCGATGCGGAAAGATCAGAAAGGCACATTTATAAAATTTGCTTTAAGGCGGGCACAAGCCATTTCGGTTCTGAATGTTGCTGTCATCCTCACTTTGAATGGCGATACCATCGAGAAAGCTGCGGTGACCCTGGGTGCCGTTGCGCCGACCATTATCCACGCTGTGCAAGCTGAGCACTGGCTAAAAGGAAAGAAGATATCTGAACCAATGGCAGACCTGGTGGCTATTACCTCACAGGATGCCCGGCCAATCGGTGACATTCGTGGATCAGCTGCGTACCGCGCAAAGGTTACAGGAGTGATTTGTCGCCGGGCGGTTGAAGCCATCCGCGATGGACAAGAACGAATGCAGCTGCCGGAATCCCCGGTGACCCTCGCAGGAAAACCTGGAAATAAAAATAACCCAAAACAGGTTGCGGGGAATGTCGAGCGGATGATTACTGCCACGGTGAATGGCAAACGAACAGTCTTGCAGAAAGGCAGTCACCATTCATTGCATCAGATGCTGCGTGATAATGCACTGCTTACCGGGATCAAAGAGGGGTGTGGCGAAGGTGAGTGTGGAGCATGCACCATTCACCTGGATGGAGCAGCAGTAATGAGCTGCCTGGTTCCAGCTGAGCGGGCAATGGGTGCGGAGATTGTCACGATCGAAGGGATTGCCCGCGGTGAGGAGTTGCATCCGCTGCAGCAGGCTTTCATTGATGAAGGTGCGGTGCAATGCGGTTACTGCACTCCCGGGTTCATCATGTCCGCTGTAAAGCTGCTGGAAGAGAAGGAAAAACCCGATCGTGAAACCATACGTCAGGCAATCACCGGGAATCTCTGCCGCTGCACAGGGTATTACAAGATTATCACCGCGATCGAAAAAGCCGGAGAGGCAATTATCGTTTAATCCATCGAACAGACTGGCAGGGATCTGCCGGTATGCTGGAGCATTGGAGGTTGTATGGGTGTAGTTGGCAAGTCAGTAACCCGGGTTGATGCACGCGATAAAGTAACAGGGAAAGCCCTGTACCCTGGCGATATATGCATGGACGATCAGTTGTTCATGAAGATCCTGTTTTCATCCCGGGCACATGCAATCATCCGCAGTATTAACACGACCAAAGCGGAGCAATACCCTGGTGTAATCGCTGTATTTACTGCTAAAGATGTCCCGAACAATGTCTATGGGCTCATCTCACCGGACCAACCGGTGTTGTGCGGACCCGGATCCAGCCGGCCGTACGCAGATCGTGTCCGTTTTATTGGTGACCAGGTGGCACTGGTGGTGGCTGAAACCGAAGAGATAGCAAGAGCAGCCAGCCTTTTGATCGATGTCAGTTATGAAGATCTACCGGTTATTACTGATCCGGTAGTTGCGATGGATGAGAAAGTATTGCTGCACCCGGATAGAGGATCCAATATTTTCGGGCATTACCGCATCCGCAAGGGGGATGTGGAAGAAGCATTTAAGTCTGCGGATGTGATCGTCGAGAGTACATATCAGACACCGGTTCAGGAACATGCATTCCTGCAACCCGAAGCAGGCATCTCATATATTGATGAAGCCGGACGGGTAACGGTTGTGGTCGGCGGCCAATGGACGCATGAAGACCAGGAGCAGATTGCACACTCTCTCAACCTGCCGATGGATCAAGTGCGGGTGATCTATCCTGCCATTGGCGGTGCTTTCGGCGGGCGTGAAGATATGTCTGTTCAGATCGTGCTCGGCCTGGCGGTGTGGCGTTTGCAGCAGCGTGGTATTCTTCGACCGATCAAAATCGTCTGGAGCCGGGAAGAATCGATGGTTGGCCACCACAAAAGGCACCCCTATCTGCTCAAAGCCAGGTGGGGAGCCACAAAAGAGGGGCGTCTCGTCGCGGCGGATATTGAGATCATTACAGATGGCGGCGCGTATATCTATACGTCCACTAAGGTGATGGGAAATGCCACATTGATGTGCACCGGTCCGTATGACATCCCCAATGTAAAAGTTGATTCATACGCTGTATACACCAACAATCTCCCGAATGGCGCTTTCAGGGGTTTCGGCGGACCGCAAGGAGCGTTTGAAGCTGAATCCCAGATGAATAAGCTGGCGGAAAAATTGGGGATGGATCCGGTGGAATTGCGGATGCGGAACCTCTTTCATGATGGAACCATCACATCTGTTGGAACACCGCTTCCGTTGGGTGTTACCATGGACAAAGTCCTGGAACGGTGTGCAAACGATAATGGCTGGCAGAGGTCAGCAGAAGGCTGGCAGCGGGCAGCAGGAATGAAGCTACCCCCTAACGGAGCAATAAAAAGAGGAATTGGTCTAGCCATCAGCTATAAAAATGTCGGCTTCTCTTTTGGCGCGCCGGAACAATGCACCGCAACGATCGAGATCAAGGGCAAAGGTGAGATCGATGAGGTAATCCTTCACCATGCCGGCGCTGAAGTCGGGCAGGGTTCGCATACGGTCTTCAAGCAAATGACAGCAGATGCCTGCGGGGTACCGATTGAAAAGGTCAGTCTGGATATGTCAGATACGGCGACCTCCGGGTCTTCCGGGAGCGTTTCTGCTTCGCGGATGACCTTCATGGCTGGAAATGCCATCCGTGGTGCAGCTGAAATGGCGCTGGAAAAATGGAAGAGCGAGGAAAGACCAGTGAAAGCGACATATGTGTACCGTCCGCCAAAGACAACCCCTTACGACCCTGAAACGGGAAAATGCGAACCTAATTATGCCTATGGTTATACTGCTGAACTGGTAGAGGCTGGTGTGGATACTGAAACTGGTATCGTTACTGTTGAACGCGTGGTATGCGTGGATGATGTTGGTCATGCGATCAACCCGGTTCTGGTACAGGGACAGGTAGAAGGAGCCATAGTTCAAGCCTGTGGTTACGGCGTGATGGAGAGCTTTATTCAGAAAGACGGCAAGGTGTTGACGCCAACTTTTTCAACGTACTTGATTCCCACGGTGCTGGATATCCCGGAAATTGTAGAGTCAGTGATCTTGGAATATCCGGACCCTCGCGGGCCGTGGGGCGCTCGCGGGGTAGGTGAGATGCCGTATCTGCCATTTGTGCCTGCACTTACAGCAGCAGTTCATTCTGCCACCGGGATCTGGTTCAATGAGTTTCCCCTGACACCCCAGCGGGTGTTGGAAGGGCTAGGCAATCTATAGTAACTATTAGTCTTCCGCCTTTCGTTTTGATCCGTGGTGGTGGAGACCTGGCCAGCGGCGCGGCGTACAGGCTAATGCGCTGTGGGATCGCCTGCCTGATTACAGAGTTGCCTGAACCCTTGAGCGTACGGCGCCTTGTCAGCTTTTCCACCGCCATCCAAACGGGCAGCATTCAGGTGGAACGGATGACAGCCACGCGTGTAAAGGCGATCGATGAGATCCACAGGGTGATGGATCGCGGCGACATCCCTGTGATTGCTGATCCCGCCCTGGAAATAACCGGAAGTCTGAGACCGGCAGTAGTGATAGACGCCAGGCTGCGCAAGCGATACATTCATGAAGCAACACTTAGCACCCAGGATATCATCGGGTTGGGGCCCGGTTTCATCGCCGGTGTGAATTGCCTGGCGGTCATTGAAACGAACCGCGGTCCGAATTTGGGGCGCGTGATCTGGCATGGCAGCACAGAGCCGGATACCGGCCGTCCTGAGCAAGTACAAGAACATTCCGAGACGAGGGTTTTGCGCGCACCTGCAGAAGGCCACCTGCAAAACAGATTCGCCATCCAGGACCTTGTGAGGGCAGGAGATATCATTACAACGATCGATGGGTATAATCTCTGTGCTGCTTTTGATGGTGTCATTCGCGGACTGTTAGTTGATGGAACGCAAGTAAAAACAGGTATGAAAATCGGAGATATCGATCCACGCGGAAAGCCGGAGTTGGCTATTCGCATCTCAGATAAAGCCCTGGCAGTCGGCGGTGGTGTGCTGGAGGCGGTTCTGACGGATATTGAAAGGCGAAAACTCCTGCTAGGCAAACCATGAAACTGCATGAAATATTACGGCTCGATGAACCGTGCCAAGTAGCTGTCTGTGGCGCAGGGGGAAAGACATCAACGCTATGGCGCCTGGCCGAAAGTCTCACAGGCCAAGTGATCATTACGACCACCACTCACCTGTCCGTCGGTCAGGTATCCCGGGTAGAGAAACAGATCCGTATAGGTCCTGATGACGAGTTGTCGCAGGTCGACTGGCGATCATTACCAAAGCTGGCCAGCATCACGGGGGTATGTGTGGATGGTGACCGGTTGAGCGGATTATCCCACTCCCAAATGACCACCTTATTGTCTGCTGCCAAAGAATGGGGTATTTCGGTGCTAGTGGAAGCCGATGGAGCGAGGAGTCTCCCCCTCAAAGCCCCGGCTGCCCATGAACCGGTCATCCCTGCAGAGATCGAAACTGTCATTGTTTTGGCCGGCTTATCAGCGGTCAGCAAAGGGTTGAATGAATCAACTGTCTTTCGTGCCGCGGAGTTCAGCCATCTGACTGGTGTGGAAATGGAGGGCAATATCTCACCGGAAGCAGTAGCTGCACTCACAAATCATCCGGATGGTGGGTTGAAGGGAATACCCGATAAAGCCAGGCGCGTGCTGATCTTGAATCAGCTGGATATGCTGGATGACCCTGTACGGGCAATGCGCATAGCCAATCTATGCGAAGATACTTACGAAAGCATCATCATCGGATCCATGGGAACCGCCCAAAGCCAGCCTCATGTAGCTGCCCGGGTGGAACGGGTTGCATGCATTATTCTGGCGGCGGGTGGATCCACTCGATTGAGTGGCCTTCCAAAAGGAGCACTCGATTTTGACGGATCACCGCTTGTTTTACGGGCGGTAAGAACTGCAGAAGAAGCAGGGATGGATCCTGTAGTGGTTGTCAGCGGATACGGCTCTGCTGAGTTGGAAAAAATCCTGGGTAGTGATCATCCTTACCCGATTGCCTATAATCCTGATTGGCAGGAAGGTCAGGCGACATCTATTCGGGCCGGGCTGCAATACCTGCAAGAGGGAGCGTCAGGCAATTTCAATGCTGTCATCTTCATGCTTGTAGATCAACCTTTCGTCACCCCGGAACTGCTGAACAAACTGGTGGAATTGCATCAGACACAATTATCTCCAATCGTTGCACCATTGGTGGATGGTACGCGCGCCAACCCGGTACTGTTTGATCGGGTGACGTTTAGTGAATTGATGCGCTTGCAGGGTGATATGGGCGGTCGGGCGATCATGGGCTATTTTCCTCACTCCTGGCTACCCTGGTTGGACAAGAGGGTTTTGTTGGATATTGATACTCCGGCAGATCTGGAGAGGTGTATCCGTGAAATCAGATAAAAAACCAATCAGTGCGATCGTTCTGGCCGCCGGCCTTTCCAGCAGGATGGGTGAGCAAAAACTGTTGCTTCCCTGGCAGGGTAGTACGGTTATTGGCAGGGTAGTAGATACATTGCTCTCGGCTAGTATTGAGGATGTTATTGTGGTGACAGGCAGGGATGCCAACCTGGTGACAGCCGAATTGCGAAGCCGGCAGGCGACTTTGGTTTTCAATCCACATTATTCCAATGGGAACATGGTGGATTCATTAAAAACCGGTATCCTTGCGATGAATGAATGCAACGAAGCCTTTTTGCTGGTGTTAGGTGATCAACCTCAGATGGAGGTGGACACAGTGCAGAGAGTCGTACACGCTTGGTGTAACCATCCACAGCTGCTTTGCATCCCCAGTTGGAATATGCGGCGTGGGCATCCCTGGGTGGTACCTGCGGCATTCCGCAAAGATATTCTGCAGCTCCCGGATGGAAAAACGATGCGTGATTTTCTCGGCGCGCGTTCAGCACAAATCCATTATGTGTTGGTGGAAACACCGACCATTCTGGCGGACCTGGATACACGTGAAGAGTATGACGCAGCAATAAAGGGAATGAAATTAACAGGCAGAAAGGAGAAGAAGGATTAAGGTATAATAGAAAAACTGGGATCTGGAACCAGCGCATGGCTCTGTACAACAGAGTGACGAGGATGAAGGTTCTTTACCGCAAGGTAAAGCTAACCGTTCCAACGGGAAAATCGAAAGATCAGCGGAAGCCTTCCGGGTGAAATATCACCCGCCATACCCCCAGGATAAAACATCACCTGCTTTAGTGGCAGGATTCTATTCCCACCTGTTCTCTGGGAGGGACTGCAACGCATGGAGGCTGCATGTGCGGTATTGTTGGGTATATCGGTAGCAAAGATGCCACAGGCATCATCCTGAATGGATTGAAGAAATTGGAATACCGCGGCTATGATTCTGCCGGTATTGCTGTTTTCAGCGACGGGAAATTATCCATCCGCCGGGGAGCAGGCAAATTGGAACACTTGATCGAGAAAGTGTCCTCAGACCCTGTGCATGGAAAGGTCGGGATCGGCCATACCCGCTGGGCGACACATGGTGAACCCAATGAAAGGAATGCCCATCCGCATGTGAGTAACAGCGGCAGCGTTGTCATCGTCCACAACGGTATTGTTGAGAACTTCAGAGCTTTGAAAGATGAATTGCTCACGATGGGGGTTAGTTTCAAGAGTGATACCGACTCCGAAGTAATCGTTCAGATGATTGAGCGTTACTACCGCGAAACCGAATCGCTGGAAGAAGCCGTGGATAAAACACTGGCTCGCCTTAAAGGCGCACATGGAGTTGTTGTCCTTTCGGTCTGGGAACCGGATAAGATCATTGCTGCGCGCATCGGCAATGCTGGCGGTGTTGTAATCGGACTTGGGGAGAATGAGAATTACGTTGCCTCAGATATCCCTGCGATACTTGAACATACCCGCAAGATGATATTTCTCGAAAGCGGCGAGAAGGCCATTATTACCTCAAATAATGTTGAGGTGATGACCCTGGATGGGAAAGTAATCCACCCTCAGGTAAGTACTATTGGCTGGGATCCAGTTGCGGCTGAAAAGGGCGAGTATCGCCATTTTATGCAGAAAGAAATGTTCGAACAGGTGCGCTCCTTGACCGATACCTTGGCTGGAAGAGTCGATTTTGAAAAGGGGAAGATCTTTCTGGATGACTTGCACCTGGATGCTTCATTGGCGCGCAGGATCAAACGCATCTACATCACTGCCTGCGGTACAGCTGCCCATGCCGGAATGATCGGTAAAATGCTGATAGAAAAGATCGCAAGAGTACCGGTGGAAGTACGGATCGCCTCAGAGTTTCGCTACGAAGAACCCATTCTGGATGCCGACACGGTCGTGCTGGCTATCAGCCAGAGCGGTGAGACCGCGGACACGCTGGCAGCGATGGAAGAAGGCCGCGCAGGCGGTGCGATTCTTTGGTCCATTGTGAATGCAATCGGTTCGCAAGCCATGCGCATCGCCAGCGGCTGCATCTCCATGCAGACTGGTCCGGAGATCGGTGTGGCATCCACCAAAGCATTTACCGCGCCGCTGGTGGACTTGTATATGCTGGCAGTTTTACTAGCTGACCTGCGGGGTGTGATCACTCAGGAGGAAAGAAAAACACTTGTGGAAGACCTGCGTCTTGTGCCAGACCTCGTGGGCCAGTGCCTGGATCGGGAAACGGAAGTGATCCATGCGGCGGAAGCCATCCGTGAAGCTGAAACAGCGTTCTACCTCGGCCGTGGGATCAATATGCCCATCGCTTACGAAGGGGCATTGAAGTTAAAGGAAATCTCCTATATCCACGCGGAAGGGTACCCTGCGGGTGAAATGAAGCATGGGCCAATCGCCCTGATCGATCACGAAATGCCGGTGATCGTCATTGCACCGGATGATCCCTGGTATGAAAAGATGGTCAGTCAGATCGAACAGGTGAAAGCACGCGGTGGAACGGTGGTAGCAGTTGCCACTGATGGTGACCAAAAGATCCAGGCGCTGGCAGACATCGTATTATGGGTACCCCGTGTACCCTGGATGCTCAGCCCAGTGATCACAGTCATCCCTCTGCAAATGTTGGCTTACCATATTGCGGTGTTACGCGGGTTGGATGTTGATCAGCCGCGTAACCTGGCAAAATCAGTCACTGTGGAGTAAGTATCTATCGTCCAGGGCGCTTGCGGTTGCGTGGGCGCCCTGAGATATCACTACCAGGTTGGCGCGGCTGCAGTTTTCTATTGGATGCAGCAGATGACATCTCAGAGCTTACCGGCGGATGGAAATTCGTCTGGTAAAAATCATCCAGAAGCATGGCCAGTAACGGCCGTTCATCCTCATTTTGTGCCAATTCCCCTGCAAGCCTTAAAAAGCGCTGCATCCGTTCGGTTTGCAGCTTATCTCTACCCCGCAGATGGTTTTCCAGCAAGCTGATCACGCGTTCACCGGCTATCTGAGCTACTTGCTCATCATCCGGCAGTTGTAATTCCTGAAATTCGATCTGATAGGCCTTCCCGATGCGCAGCAGCGTAGCTTTTTCCAGGGTATTGACGAGTGTGATGGCTGTACCGCTGGCACCGGCTCTGCCAGTTCGGCCGGCGCGATGGATGTAGGATTCCAGATCCTCTGGCGGCTCATACTGGATGACGTGTGACAGATCTGGTAAGTCAATACCGCGGGCAGCGACGTCCGTGGCGATCAGGAAGCGTAAACTGCCAGCACGGACACGTGTCATCACGTTCTCCCGGGAGGATTGTGATAGGTTGCTGGTGATATCATCCGCGTCATACCCGAAGCGTTGCAGCACGGTCGTGACATATTCGACACGCACTTTGGTATTACAGAAGATCAGAGCTGAAGAGGGGTTCTCCATTTCGATGATCCGAATGAGCGAACGGTCTTTATCCATGCCTGGAACGGAATAAAAGACGTGCTGAACTTCTGAGACATGCACATGGTCGCTCGAGAGATTCAAAAAACCGGGGGAATGCATGAATTGGTCGGACAACCTGATCACTTCCACCGGGTAGGTGGCTGAAAACATATAGGTACTGACTTTATGGCCTGGCAGATAACTTTGCACGCGGCGCATATCCGGGTAAAAACCCATAGAAAGCATGCGGTCCGCTTCATCAAAGATCAACACTCGCAGGCGGTCCAGCTTCAAGGTTTTACGCATCAGGTGGTCCAGCACCCGCCCCGGCGTGCCTACCACCAGTTGGGAACCTTCAGATAATGATGCCAGCTGATCGCGGTAACCCACCCCGCCGTACAGAACAGCCACGCGCAGTGATGAGCCTGCAAAAAGCATTTTTGCCTCATGTTCCACCTGGAGCGCGAGTTCTCTGGTGGGGACGAGAACCAGCGACTGAGTGGTCTCTTCGCGCGGGTTCAATAATTCCAGCATCGGTAATAGGTAAGCACCGGTTTTTCCGCTGCCCGTACGGGATTGGATCATCGTATCGCGGCTGGCAAACAGGTAAGGGATGGCGCGTGCCTGAACTGCAGTTAATTCTGTCCAGCTCGCCAACGCTGCTCCATCTTTCAACCTCTGTGGAAGGTCATCCATTCGGGCAAGGGGCAAGTCTGGCATTTGCGGCGCATCAGATAGTTCATCTGGCATGTGAATTCTCCATTCGTGCCTGATTCATTCAGGCTAATATCATTGTAATACAGAAAAGCGGGAGAGCTTTTCTACTGTTTGAGAGAAAAAATACAAGCCGGGATTGTCATCGGGTCTGACCGGATTAATACCTGCGGTTGGGCTTTCCAACCTGTCAACTGGTGGATTAGCTGCTGATCGATCTGGCAAAGGACTGGGTATTTTTCAACCAATTGCAGGTATGGGCAACAGCGGAGCTTTATCAGTGGGTTCATGGGCCTGGCTTCCCACACTGCGCAATACCCGAGGGAGGATAGCTTTTCCACTCCCCATTGAAGCGGTTGGGCATGATCGGGGTGTGTACCATGTCTACTTGCGAGTATCTCTGCCAGCAGTACAGCCGTTTTATCAGCTTCATCGTGCGGGATGAGTTGCAACAAAGCTTCAGACAATAACTCGAACCCCTGCCCCTGTTTAATGGGGCGAGCCGTATACGCATGAGCCGGCCGGCCAGCTCCATCGCCTGGTTTTCGGTAAACCCTGAATATCATGCCCGCTTGCATCAGGTGTTTCAGGTGGTAACGAACATCCGCAGGGGTCAGTGAAAAATGCCGTGCAAGCTCGGATACAGTTTGTGGGTGTGTTTGGCGTAGATGCTCCAGTATTCTCTCACTGGTTGGGTGATTCATGTATATATTATATATCTAAAAAGATAAATATAATTAGCATAATTATTGCTTGACAGCATTCACCCCTCTGATACAATAACCTCAGGTAAGATACCCTCCCAAGAAAGAGAATCCCATGAAAGAGAGCCTCAATTCACCTGGTGTCCAAATACCTGAAGAACTGTCAGGATTGGTAGCTATAACCACCCTGGACCGAATATACAACTGGGGACGCCGCAATTCCTTGTGGCCATTGATGTCCGGCCTGGCTTGTTGTGCCATTGAGATGATCTGTACCGCGGCGAGCCGCTATGACTTCTCACGGTTTGGCATGGAAGTTATGCGACCCAGCCCGCGACAGGCAGATTTCATGCTGATTTCAGGTACCGTAACCAAAAAGATGGTTCCACAACTGGTACGCTTGTACAACCAGATGCCTGAGCCTAAGTATGTGGTCGCGATGGGGGCTTGTGCCTCAGGTGGCGGTCCTTTCAAAGAAGGATATTCTGTGGTTCCGGGTATCGATAAATTCCTGCCGGTGGACGTGTACATCCCCGGTTGCCCACCAACTCCACAGGCATTACTCAATGGATTGATGAAATTACAGGAAAAGATCGATCATCAGGCGTTGAAGACGGACGCGCACTGGTATAAGAAAGATGGATCTGCGCCGATCCCTGTTCCCATACTTGGGCCGGATTTGATCGACTTGAGAAAGGTTGAGCAGATCCGCCTGGCTAGCCAGGTTCAGCAACCTGCCTCTGATGCGGACAATAATGAGGTGCCCCATGAGTGATCAATCCGCAGTAGTTGGTACGGTTACTGAAGTATTCCCCGACTGGTTTTCACCCGACAGCCGACCGGGTTACGCGGGATATATTGTCCCATCTGAAAGGATGCGCGAAGCCGCGGGATACCTGAAGAACCGAAAGCATTTTGACATGCTGACATCGGTAACATCTGCCGATTATTTCCCTGAAGACCGGATCGAAATGGTTTATCACTTCAGGCGCAGTACTGGCGGTGAACCGCTGCGGATCAAGTGTTTCTTGAGCCGGGTGGAAAGCCAGATCGACAGCCTGGTAGATGTATTCCCCGGAGCAGAGTTGCAGGAACGCGAGGTCTGGGACTTGATGGGTGTGCGTTTCACAGGCCACCCCGATTTGAGACGAATACTCACCTGGGAAGGATTTGCCGGCCATCCATTGCGGAAGGATTGGAAAGAACCCTTTTTCGAGGATGAGATAAAACCTTATAAGAGCCGCTGGCCGGAAGGAAAGTTCATCCGGGCGGAGGAGAAAAATCCGCTGGGTGATAATCTTTGCTTCCCGCCTGGTTTTGACCCGGAAAGCTGGGTGCCGGATAAGGATGAGATCCTGTATAAGAGCATGACCAGGGTCGCCAAAGCCGGTGAAGATGGTATGGATTCAGATACAATCATTGTGAATCTCGGACCGCAACACCCGTCCACGCATGGTGTTTTTCGCATGGTTGCCAGGTTGGATGGCGAGACCGTAGTCGACCTGAAGCCGGTGATGGGTTACTTGCATCGTAATCACGAAAAAATCGGCGAACGGAATACCTTCCTGGGCAACATGCCGTTCACAGACCGGCTGGATTATATCTGTTCAATGAGCAACAATTTTGCCTATGCCCTGGCAGTGGAAAAACTGCTGAACATTGCCCCGCCGGAACGGGCAGAATACATCCGCGTGATCATGGCCGAGCTGACCCGAATCGTCAATCACCTGGTTGCCAATGGTTTCCTTATGAATGACCTGGGAGCATTCTTCACGCCGGTATTATATTCACTGGAAGAACGCGAATTCATACTGGATTTCTTTGAAGCGGCTTCAGGTTCGCGGATGATGTGCAATTACTACCGGTTTGGCGGGGTTGTCCGCGACCTGGATGAGAACATGATGAGCATGCTGAAGGCCATCCTGGAGCGCTTACCGCGAAAAATGGATGAATTGGAAAAGTACCTGATCGGCAGCGAGATAGTTCGGATTCGCTCTGAAGGGGTGGGAATCCTTACCCCTGAAGCGGCCATCGCAAATAGCGCTACCGGTCCATTGTTGAGAGCTTCGGGTGTGCCTTACGACTTGCGCCGGGCAGACCCCTACAGCATTTATGACCGGTTCGATTTTGATGTATGCGTGCGGTATCACGGAGATATCTACGACCGATTTATGCTGCGTATTGATGAGATCAGACAAAGCATCCGCATTCTAAAGCAAGCGGTGCGCGATATGCCCTCCGGACCGGTACTGACGGGTAAACCACAGTACCAGGTAAGGGTACCTGCTGGTGAAGCCTACGGCAGGGTGGAAGGGCCAAAAGGCGAACTTGGTTTCTACCTGGTATCAAATGGCAAGACCAATCCGGCTAGATACCATGTTCGAGCCCCAACCTTCATCAATCTAACCAGCCTGGCTGGAATGAGCCGCGGTAATAAGGTGGCAGATGTCGTGACTATCCTTGGGTCCATTGATATTGTGCTGGGAGAGGTGGACCGATAATCGGGTCCAGGAGGAAACAATGTATGGTTTAGGGATCCTCAAAGGGTTATCCGTAACACTCAAACATTTCATTCTGACATTCGTGGATGATGCCAAGCGTGGCAAGGGCCGGTATAGATCCCCGCAGGGGATCGCCTATAAGCAAAGCACCGAGCTATCGGGCCTATTCACCGTTGAATACCCGGAAGAAAAACTGCCTGTGCCGGAAGAGTTCAGGTACATTCCTTTTCTGGTCTATGAAGAGGAAGACGGGGAGAAGAAGCTGCGCTGTACCTCTTGCGGCATCTGCTCAAAAGTATGCCCGCCCCAGTGCATCTACATCGTGCGAACAGTCGATCCGGAGACTGGTAAGCCAGTGCCAACGCCTGCTGAGTTTTGCATAGATGTGGATATCTGTATGAACTGCGGATTATGCGCAGAGTACTGTCCGTTCGACGCTATCAAGATGGACCACGATTATGAGATCGCTTCCTTCGATCGGATGAAGCATCACGTTTTTGATATTTCCCGTCTTGCAAAACCGGTATCCTATTATGCTTCCATCCGGCCGAAGAATTACAAGACCGAGGAAGATGCACGGGCTGCCAAAGCTGCTGCAAAACAAGGTACGGCATCCGCCTGACGATGGTGAACGAAGAAACCGAAATTCTTTTCCCTTGCAGGTTGATCCCTGAGTTGCGCGCTCTGCGTGGTGGTGAATGGAATCATCTCGTGGAGCGTGTATCCCAGGCTGACGAAATGAGCGAAGAATCGCTGGCATTCATCCTCATGATGGTCAAACTCTGCGGGTGCGCAAACTGTACCACCGATTCCTTCCGGGGGATGCGCGGGTGCAGTCAGTGTGCCAAACAAAGCCTAAAGCGTTTTCGCGGGGATGATGAGGAGCTTATACGCCTCTACCATGAAGCCGCCCAGGAAGTACTACAATACTTACCGGCATCAAAATCAGTAGAATAAGGATGAGACAACTATATGGATCGTATTAATGAGCAGGCAGTCCTTGCTGCTCTATCGCAGGTTCAAGATCCCGAATTACACCGCGATCTGGTCACATTGAATATGATCAAAGATGTTCAGGTGAAAGACAATGATATCAGCCTGACGATCAACCTGACAACGCCAGCTTGCCCCCTGCGCTCACAAATAGAAAGTGATGCCATGGGAGCCTTGAAAAAAATCCCGGGTGTAGGCACTGTAAAGATCAATATGGGATCGAGCGTACCGGATGATGGCCGGAATCGGGGGATGATGCAGCTTCCGGTTCGAAATGCCATTGCAGTCGGCGCTGGTAAGGGTGGTGTTGGTAAAAGCACGGTTGCCGTGAATTTGGCTGTCTCCCTGGCAAGATCCGGCGCGCGTGTCGGCCTGCTGGATGCGGATATTTATGGCCCAAACATCCCCACGATGATGGGGCTGGCAGGATTACCCCCCGGTGGCGGTGAAAAGATCCCACCTGCTGAAGCGTATGGGGTCAAAGTAATCTCGATCGGTTTTATGGTGCAACCCGGGCAGGCGATGATTTGGCGCGGGCCGATGCTTCATTCAGCCATTCGCCAATTTCTGGGCGACGTGGACTGGGGAGAGTTGGATTACCTGGTGATCGATCTACCACCGGGAACTGGAGACGCTCAACTTAGCCTGGCTCAATCCATCCCGCTCTCAGGAGCGGTAGTGGTAACGTTACCTCAGGATGTTTCAGTGGAAGATGCCAACCGGGCTGTGGCGATGTTCCGTGCCATGAATGTGCCTATCTTGGGTGTGGTGGAAAACATGAGCTACCTGACTCTTCCCGATGGTTCCCGTTTGGAGATATTCGGCAAAGGTGGCGGTGAAAGGTTGGCAGCTGCGACGGGCGTACCTTTCCTGGGTGGCATTCCCATGGATGCGGACGTCCGCGTAGGTGGTGATTCCGGCAAGCCGGTGGTGATCAGTATGCCTGACAGTCCATCCGGTAAAGCATTACAGGCCATCAGCCAATCTATTGCTGCACGGGTCAGTATTGCTGCAATTCAAGGTGTGGAGACCAGCTCAGCTGGGTGAGGATGATATAATCCTTCTATGGATCAAAAGATAGTAAGTGTCCGCTTTACCCCGATGGGCAAGGCATACCACTTTGATGCTTCCGGGTTGACGGAAGTCCGCAAGGGAGATTTTATTGTTGTGGAAACAACTCGCGGCTGGCAATTGGGTCAGATCGTTGATTTTCCACAGAAGGTACACCCGCCCGCGGATGGTAGTTTCAAACATATCGACCGCATTGCCAGCGCAAGAGACCTGGCTATGCGGCAATCCTGGCAGGCGAAAGAGAGTGAAGTCACTGAACGCGCCAGAACACGAGCCAGGGAGCTTAGACTTCAAGGCGTCAAGGTCATTTCAGCCGAATACAGTTTCGATGGATTACGGTTATCGATCTCCTTTAGTACGGAGAGTGAAGATAAAGTTGAGTTGAAATCTCTGCGCTCTGATATGCAAAAAGCTTTCGCGCCTGCGCAGGTGGAGATCCGCCAGATCGGCCCCAGGGATGTGGCTAGAGTTTTCCACGGTATCGGCGCTTGCGGCATGGAACAACGTTGCTGTTCTACATTCCTGACAGATTTTTCTTCCATTTCCATCCGTATGGCGAAAGAGCAGGGAATCTCATTGACGCCTGGGGAGATCACCGGGATGTGTGGCCGACTGCGCTGCTGCTTGAATTATGAATACGAGCAGTACTGTGCCATGCGTCAGGATCTGCCAAAAAAGAATAAACGGGTAATGACCCCGGTAGGTGAGGGGAAGGTGGTAGATGTTGCCACTTTACGCCAGCGGGTCATTGTTGAGATTCCAGATTCAGGCCGGCGGGAATTTGGTAAAGAGGAGATCACGGTTCTTGAGGATGATCACCACACCGCACCTCCCAGGGAAGTGAATTCCGAGGTCAATCCTGAGCTGAAGAAAGAAATCCCTGAGGAGAAGAAACTTCCTTCTCAACGCGAACCATTTGCCCAACCTGCTGGGAGATACTCCCGCCCGCAACAGGGGAATAATCCCCGGCAAGATGACAGGCGCGGGAACCGTGACCGCAAGCCCCAGGGGAACGGGACTACGCCATCGGATAGTACTCCCGATACGCAGCCTAAAGGGACAGGGAATGGCCCCAACCGGAAGTTCTTCCGCAGGGATAAAAAGAAACCAAACACCCCCGGTTGATGAGCAAATTACAACCTGAAAACTGGCAGAGTAAGAAGAAGATCCTGGTCATCCTGGCACATCCGGATGACCCGGAATTTTTCTGTGGTGCAACCCTGGCACGGTGGGCTGCCGCGGGTCATGAAATTGCCTACCTTCTCCTGACTAAAGGTGATAAAGGCTCTGATGACCCGGCGATTGAACCCGCTCGTTTGATGGCAATCCGCACTGCTGAGCAGCTGGCAGCTGCCAGAACCCTTGGCGTGAACAAGGTGGATTTTTTCGATTACCCAGATGGTTACCTTGAACCTGATCTGGAAATGCGCCGGAAGATCGTCAGAAGTATTCGTAAAGAACGGCCTGAGATCATTGTTACCAGTGACCCGCTCAATTACTATATCCGTGGAAAGCATATCAACCACCCGGATCATCGGGCAGCCGGTCAGGTGACACTGGATGCGGTTTTCCCAGCCGCCGGGAACCGTTTCTTCTTTCCAGAGCTATTGGATGAGGGCTTGTTGCCATTTTCTCCTGAAGAGATTTGGATCTCCCTGACACATGAAGCATCCGTAGTTCTGGATGTTACAGAATACTGGCAGACGAAGATCAATGCTTTGATCTGCCATGCCAGCCAGATCGGTGAAGCTCAGGCATTCAGAATTGCCATGTTGGAGAGAAGAACAGCAGATAGCCGGCCGGAACATCCGCGATATGAAGAAGGATTCCGCCGCCTATTCAAGAGGTGAGAAGTGATCAAAGATCAGATCAATGCGCTGTATGAAGACATGGTCGCGGTCAGGAGAGACCTGCACCAGCACCCTGAATTGGCATTTCAGGAGATCCGCACAGCTGGGGTCATCGCCGCGGAATTGAGGCGGTTAGGTTTTACGGTTGAGGAAGGCATAGCCGTTACGGGGGTCATCGGAATGCTTGACAGTGGGCGATCCGGGAAGACGTTGTTGCTCCGTTTTGATATGGATGCATTACCGGTCATCGAAGCGACAGACTTGGCGTATTGCTCGAATCACCCGGGAGTCATGCATGCTTGCGGGCACGATGGGCATGTGGCCGTAGGCCTTGCTATTGCCAGTATTCTTTCCGAAAATAAGGATAGCCTTCAGGGCCGCGTCCTGATGCTCTTTCAACCAGCCGAAGAAGGCAGCGGTACAGGGATTTTAAAGACAACCGGCGGGGCGGAAGCGATGATCCTGGCTGGGGTGCTGCAGAAGTATGCACCAGATGAGGCTGTGGCGGCGCATTTGTGGAATGGGATCCCGACAGGTGAGGTGGTTATCCATGCCGGAGCGATTATGGCGGGGGCTGATCAGATCCAGATCACTGTAAACGGTCGGGGTGGACATGGCGCTCAACCCCAGCTGACAGCTGATCCCGTCCTTGCTGGCGCACAGATCCTGGCAGCGCTGCAATCCATCGTTTCACGCAATGTTTCCCCGCAAGATACCGTTGTTATCTCCATTACCATGTTCCACGCCGGAGAAGCAGTGAACGTCATCCCCGCAAAAGCGGTGCTGCAAGGCACCATGCGGACTTTTGGGCAGGCATCTCATGAATTGATAGCCAGGCGGATAACCGAAGTGGCGACACAGGTTGCTGGCGCGATGGGTTGTACTGCGGATGTGCAGATCAATAGGATTGCACCGGCAGTCGAGAACTCAGCCCGAGTATGTGATGAGATTCATAAGGCTGTGATCCGGCATGCCCCTCATTTGAACATCGATACCAACAAAATACTGATGGTCTCGGAAGATATGGCTTTCTTCCTGCAGAAGATTCCAGGTTGTTATATACTGATCGGCGCAGGCGGCACCCAGCCGGGATCCTTGCATGGGCATCATCACCCCGGCTTCACATTTGATGAAGAAGCTATGCGTCATGCGGTTCTGGCGCTAGCCGGGTATGCCCTGGACGTATTGTCCACCTAAGAAGACGGAATATAACTTAAATCACTTGACCTGAAAATGGTGCTGTTGTATACTTGAATTATCAGAATAATCATATTAATCAGATAGTAGAATAGGCCATGACAAAACGAGCAAACCACACTCAGGCATTATCAGACTTTCTGCATTATTTGAGCCAGCGGACCGGGGCGGAATCTGACCGGATCCCATCGTTGATTGAATTAAGCCAGCAGCTGGGGCTAAGCGTAGCAACCCTGAGGGAACAGCTTGAAGTAGCCAGAACCCTCGGCTTGCTGCAGATCAAACCTCGCACGGGCATACAGAAGATCCCTTACTCATTCACCCGAACGCTGGCCACGAGCATCAACTATGCGTTGGCCGAAAATCCGGCGAATTTTTCCCAGATTGCCGACCTGCGCAGGCATCTGGAATCGGCATACTGGATGGAAGCAGCCAGTAAACTAACACATGATGATATTGATAACCTCTATGCCATTATCGACACGGCCAATCGAAAACTCAAACTAAGGCCGCCGCAAATTCCCCATCCTGAACACAAAAGATACCATTTGATGATGTACCAAAAACTTGCGAACCCGTTCGTTTTAGGTATGCTGGAAGCGTACTGGCAGGCATACGAAACCATGGGTTATGACGTCTATGCAGACATGGCTTATTTGGAGAAGGTTTGGAGTTACCATCAAAGAACCGTGGACCAGATCGCAAAAGGTGAGCTGGATGCTGGCTACAAATCATTCTTCTCACACCTCGAAATGATCAATAACCGGGTGACACCCTCGCGCGGCAGCAATTTTGAATAAACCAAGGGAGATCCACAATGAAAGCTCAACCACAGGACATCATTAACGATTTTTGTATCACCTTCGCGACCGTCAATGGTAGTGGCAGCCAGACCGCCAATAATACCATCCTGCGCGCACTCTTCAAGATGGGGATTCCGATCTCAGGAAAGAATAAATTCCCTTCAAACATCCAGGGTTTGCCCACCTGGTATTCCATCCGGGTTAGCAAAGATGGTTACCTGGGCAGGTTGGAGAAAGATGATATTGTCGTCTGTATGAACCCCGCTTCGTTCGAGAATGACCTCGCATATCTCAATCCTGGCGGCGTAGTCCTCTACCCGGATGACTTCAAGCAAACGATACAGCGCACAGATATTTCTGCCTACCCCATGCCGGTGAAAGCTTTATCACGGTCAGCGGATATTTCACCCGCCTTGCGGGATTATATTGCCAATATGGTCTATGTAGGCGTACTGGCTTGGCTGCTGCAGATCGATCTGGATGAGATTCATCAGGCGTTGAACCATCACTTCAGGGGAAAGCAGAAAGCGGTTGAATCCAACTTCTCGGTTGCGCGGGAGGCATACCAGTGGGCAGGCGAGAATTTGAAGAAGAACGATCCATATCGGGTGGAGCGAATGGCTCCCCTGGATGGATATATTATGACGGATGGCAACACAGCCGGCGCATTGGGATCCATTTTTGGCGGAGTTCAATTTGTCGCCTGGTATCCCATCACCCCGGCTTCGACATTGCCGGAGGCATTGATCGAGTTCCTACCTCAATATAGAAAAGATCCTCTCACTGGCAAGAATACCTTCGCAGTGGTACAGGCAGAGGATGAGTTGGCAGCCATTGGCATGATCATCGGCGCTGGTTTTGGCGGGCTGCGTTCTATGACAGCTACTTCAGGCCCTGGTTTATCCTTGATGACCGAATATGCTGGCCTGGCATATTTTGCTGAAGTACCAACCGTCATCTGGGATGTCCAGCGCGTTGGGCCAAGTACCGGTTTACCCACCCGTACGGCTCAAAGTGACATGACCATGGCACACAACCTGGGGCATGGAGATACGCGCCACGTGATGCTTATTCCGGGTAGCGTGACCGAATGTTTTGAGTTTGGCTGGATGGCTTTTGATCTGGCTGAACACCTGCAGGCACCGGTGTTTGTGATGTCTGACCTGGACCTGGGTATGAACCAATGGATGACACTGAAATTTGAATATCCGGAACCACCAATGGACCGCGGTAAAGTGATCTGGGAAGAGGAATTGGAAAAAAGGATCGGATCCTGGGGAAGATATGCGGATGTTGACGGTGACGCCATTCCATACCGGACTGTACCCGGGAATCTGCATTCAGGCGCTGCTTACATGGCACGAGGAACAGGGCATGATCCACAGGCACATTACAGCGAAGATCCTCAAGTCTGGGAGATTAATCTGAACCGGCTCGTGGCCAAATATTACAGTGCGGGAGACCTGGTGCCGCAACCGATCGTTGATGTATTACAAGGTGCGAAAAATGGGATCATCACCTATGGTTCCTCCGACCCGGCTGTGATCGAAGCTCGAGATATTCTGGGCAAGAAGGGATTTAACTTCGACAAACTTCGGCTGCGGGCTGTTCCATTCACCAGCGAAGTGGAAGACTTCCTCCGGTCACATGATACCGTGTATGTGGTGGAAAATAACCAGGATGGGCAGATGGCTCAGCTTTTATCACAGGAGTTCCCGGCACTGGCAGGCAGGCTTGTGAAGGTCGCCCACAATGACGGGTTACCCTTATCTGCAGCTTGGATTGTGGAAAGCATCCTTAAGGAAGGTGAATGATGGAAGCAAAGGTTGAAAGCAAGTACGCAAAGAATGATTATCGCGGGCTACCCTCGACACTCTGCCAGGGCTGCGGCCACAACTCCATTTCCAGCCAGATCATCAGTGCCTGCTTTGAGCTCGGTATTCAACCCGAAAAAGTGGTGAAGTTCAGCGGTATCGGTTGTTCCAGCAAGAGCCCGACGTACTTCCTGAATCGCTCCTTTGGGTTCAACGGGTTGCACGGCCGTATGGCTCCGCTTGCCCTGGGCACACTTTTCGCGGACACAAGCTTGAAAGGGATAGGCGTTAGTGGGGATGGCGACACAGCCAGTATCGGGATGGGAGGTTTTAAGCATCTCGTTCGCAGAAATATGCCGATGGTATACATCGTTGAAAATAATGGCGTATACGGTTTGACCAAAGGACAGTTCTCGGCGACCGCTGAGAAAGGGTTGATGTTGAAGAAGCAGGGAACCAATCCTTACCTGCCCGTGGATATTGCCATGGAAGCGCTGGTTTCGAATGCAACATTTGTTGCCAGGTCCTTCGCGGGTGATCCCCGGCAGGTAAAAGAATTGATCAAAGCAGCCCTCAGCCATAACGGTATTGCGGTAATCGATATTATTAGCCCCTGTGTGACCTTCAACAACCAGGAAGGCACGCTCCACTCATATACATGGGGAAAGGATAGGGAAGCTCCCTTACATGAGATCTCCTTCATCCCACCTCGGGATGAGATCATGGTTGAGGACTTTGAGGAAGGTTCCGTTCGCGAAGTGACCATGCATGACGGCTCATTGGTGCTGCTGAAGAAGCTGGAGAATGACTACGATCCGACGGACCGGTGGCAGGCTCTCCGTATTCTAGAGGATGCCCAGCGGAATAACTGGTTGATCACGGGCTTGCTCTATATTAATCCAGAGATTCCTTCGCTTATAGATACGTATGATCTTCCCCAACAACCACTGAACCGGATGTCGCAAGAGCAATTGCGACCGGGAAGCAGTGTTTTGGATGAGATCAATGCAATGATGCAGTGATCCGAAAAGATTAGGCTTTACTCTTGCTTGACCGCTGACTCTTTGTCAGTATAATGATTAAAAATACAGAAAGGTAGAGACTGGCATGGAGATAACTCAAAAACAGTATAAACATTGTGATCTCGTACAAGTCACCGGGCGGGTGGATAGCCAAACTTCCCCGCAGCTTGCGGATGTATTCAAAGCGATCACGGATGATGGAAGATTCAAGATCGTCCTGGATTGTTCGGGGTTGGAATTCATCTCCAGCGCCGGTTTGTGGGTTCTGGTCAATGCTCAAAAACAATGCAAGCGGTATAACCGTGGTGAAGTCGTTCTGGCAGCAGTCGATGACCGCATTCGCGGTTCACTAGACCTGGTCGGGTTTATCCCATACTTCCGCATTGTTGTGGACCAGACCGAAGCAGTCGGCCTCTTCTAAGACGAATGACAACTTATCCAGCGATATTCGCCAGCCTGGCCAGTATCTGTAGCCAAGTACGCCAGGCGGCGAGTGTTGCAGGTTTTGAAAAGAATGAAGTTTATGAGATTGAACTGGCTGTGGATGAAGCCTGCTCCAATATCATTGAACATTCATACGGCGCAGAAGGACTGGGGGACATCCGCTGTGATTGCATAGAAACAACTGACAGTTTTTCCATAATATTACAGGATACAGGGTGTTGTTTCGATCCGGGGGATGTCCCTGAACCCGACCTTGTTTCACCAGTAGGAAAACGCCGAGAAGGAGGGCTAGGTATCTTCTTTATGCGGCAAGGGATGGACGAGGTTCATTTTGAGCCATGCGAAGGCACCGGGACCCGCCTGACTATGGTGAGATACAAAAAGCGCAAGATCCACTAGAGCGGATTCCCTGCGTGATAAATACTGGTATGGATAAGCTAGTTAACCTGACGCAGTCGGTATTAAGTGAATCTACTATTCAGGGTCAAGCCGAAGCCATTCAGCGTTGTTTAATTCAGGATGGGGTATTCCAGGCAGATGTATGGCTGGGAGAAGTGATCAGTAAACTTCCCGGGCAGTACAACCTTTCTCAATTTCCGGATATTCCACAAAACCCGTTGATGGCTAAAGCAGCCACAACAAGAAAAACCTGGATCATTGGGAAAAGCGGACGACAGTCTGCATATCAACAAGGTAGGCAAGTGTATGCAATCGCCTGTCCAATGGTATTACAGGGCAGTTTATTGGGTGTGATACACGCAATCCGGAGTGATGCTCGCCCCTTGCAGGTTGAAGAAGTAAAATGGTTGGAAGCAATTGCCGGTCAGGCATCTCTTCCCCTGATGATCAATCATCACACGGTAATCAAGAATTGGCGATTAGAACAGCTGGCACTCATTCGCCAGGTGAACGCTCAGATCGCCGGCAGTAAGGACCTGCCCGATCTATGCCGTCAGGTCGTAGGCTATATCAATTCAGCGTTCAAATACCTGGCAGTTTGCCTCTTCACATTCTCACCAGATGGCATGCTGGTTTTTCAGGCATCCAGTTATCCTGCATCCGGAGGGGGTATCCCAGGCTTATTTGATCATCTTTCGGAACAACAGACCCCGCTGCATGAAGCTGCCATTTCAGGCAGAGAAAAGTATATAGCAGATATTGCCCATGCCCCGGAAGGCGAAAAAGTCTGTATCTACCCTGGAACAAATTCACGGGTCATCATTCCACTTTCATTGGATGGTACTGTTCATGGCGTGATGGATGTTCAGGCAGAACAGGCTTATGCTTTCCATGACATGGATATGCTGGTCTTACGCTCTCTGGCAGACACCATAGCACTGGCGGTACGAGATTCCCGGTTAAATGACGACCTGGTACGGCGGGTGGAAGAACTCTCCACGGTCGCAGAAGTAACCCGCGTCCTCTCCTCCATCCTGGATCTGGATATTCTACTAGACCAGGTAGTCCAGATCATTCACGAAAAATTCCATTACCCTTTCGTTCATTTATATGTCGTGCAGCCTGAAGATGACCTGGTATTTTACAAGGCTGGCGCTGGCAGCCGCAGCGACCACCTCGACCATGCCGGGTTGGAATACCAGATATCGGATGAACGGGGGATCATCCCCTGGGTGGCCAGAACGGGTGAAACCCGCATTGTCAATGATGTCCGTGCGGATGAACATTACCGTCCCGCCCCATATCTTCCGGAGCGCACTGCTGCTGAAATGGCTGTTCCGCTGAAATTTGGCGGCAGTGTTCTGGGCGTACTGGATATTCAATCAGATAAGATCAATGGTTTTCATCCCGCTGATGAAATGTTAATGGAAGCGATGGCGGATACGATTGCCATTGCTGTGCGAAATGCTCGGCTGTATAACAGTGAACGCTGGCGAAGGCAGACAGCAGAGAGCTTACGGGAAGTTGCAAGCTTACTTTCAGCCAATGCGGAGTTGGACAAGTTATTGGAAAGCGTATTACAGGCATTGGAGAGTGTATTGCCGTGTGATGCGTCCGCGATCTGGTTATTGAACACAATGGATACATCTGGGACCTCTTTACAACCGGTCGTTGTTCACGGGCTGGCACCCGGAGAGGTGGAGCAGTTGACCATCCAAACTCCAATGAGCATGGACTGGTTGCAGCGATCACTCTTTGCCCCGGAACCAGTCGTGCGCACAGAAAAAGATCATCCGGATCCGCTGGGTTTCGGTTTAAACTTCCCAGCAGAGTATTCAGCCATTGCAGTACCCTTGCGTTCGGGTAATCAGCCGCTGGGCTTATTGGAACTCATTCAAAGGCGGGAAGGGCGTTATGGGAGGGAATCTATCGCCCTGACCGCAACGTTTGCTTCATATGCAGCCGCTGCCATCTACAACAACCGTCTCTACACTTCAGCGCAGGAGCAAGCATGGGTGTCCACTGTGCTTTTACAGGTAGCTGAAGCCATGCAGACCATCACTTCGATAGAAGACCTGATGGATACAGTCGTACGGTTTACTCCTATGCTAGTCGGTATCAAGAGCTGTGCTGCTTTATTGTGGGAGGAAGGCCTGGAAGAGTTCCAACTATACTCTCTATCTGGTTTCAAGGTTAGCGACGGCCAGAAACAGGTGAGCATCTCCCCGATGGATTCCGTTCCGCTTGCCAGGTTGCTGGCAGATGGGTTGCCGGTTTTCGTCGATGACCTTTCAACCGAACTGCCGCAATTGCAATTGGTATCCTCCGGGGATGATCCACTGCAGATCGTTGCAATCCCTTTGGCCACGCGTAAAAAAGTGCAAGGAGCAATGCTGGTAGCTTACTCTTCTCAGGGTATTGACCCGGCGACAGATCCCATCACCAGCGAGCGCCTGGCGATCATTCAGGGTATTGCCCATCAGGCGGGTGTAGCCATTGAGAACATGCGCCTGATCGAAAGCCAGCAGCAGGAGACCTACATTTCCGCAGCCCTGCTGCAGGTCGCTCAGACACTGGCTGGTGCGAACCATGTGGAGGACCTGTATGCGTCCATCGCGCAGATCACACCGATCCTGACAGGTTCTGAGATCTGCCTGATCTATGAACTGGATGATGAACACCGAAAATTCCAGCTGGTAGAACAGAGCGGATTACGACAATTAGATAAAGATGTGGAGAATATTAGCCATCCAAATCTTGTGGATTTCAAATTGCTAGAGAGTGTCACTGCCAGCCGTCAAGCGGCTTATATTGAACAGGTCGATAATCCTCACGATTGGTTTTCCCGTATACCACTTCCGCTCATTATCGAAAAACCGCCTTTGCTGGTTAACCCCATCCTGCTTGGTTTCCCGTTGGCGATCAAGAATGAGGTTTATGGCGTTCTGGTGGTTCAAGAATCTGCTGAGAATCGCCTGTACCTGCATAAACGGCTGGAGCTGCTGCAAGGAATTTCGCAACAAACTGCTTTGGCCATTCAGAATGAAAGGCTGCAAGGTATGGAGCTATCGCGGGAGCGGATGGAAAAGGAATTTCAGATCGCCAGGGATATTCAACGCACCTTCCTTCCTTCGGAATTACCCACCCATCCCGGTTGGGATCTGGACGTACGCTGGAGAACTGCCCGTGAGGTTGGTGGGGACTTCTATGATGTTTTCCCCATTCCGGACGGCAGGTTGGCAATCCTGGTTGCGGATGTAACCGACAAGGGGATGAGCGCTGCTCTGTATATGACGGTGACACGTACCCTGCTGCGAACTGTCTGTCAGCAGATTTCAAATCCAGCCGAGATCTTATGCCGCGTGAATGAGTTGCTGCTGCGGGACACTCCCCATGGCATGTTCATTACTGCCTTCCTGGGTATTCTGGACAGACAGAGTGGTTTATTGGATTATTCAAATGCGGGTCATAACCTCCCAATTTGCCGGCGTGAGGATGGCAGGTTGGAGAAGCTGCTGAAAAGTGGAATGCCTCTCGGCATCCTTGAGGAACTTGTATTACTTGAGCACCAGATCCACTTAGATCACGGCGATACAATGGTGATGTTCACAGATGGGGTCACTGAATCGAGCACTGCTACGGATTTCTTTGGGGATAGCCGGTTGGAAGATGCGATCCGCACTTCTGCGCAGAATACGGCATTAAATGTTTTACAGGCGGTCGAAGACGCCATGACAGAGTTCCTCGGTTCAGAGGATCCAGCGGATGATATGACCATCCTGGCTTTGCATCGCAAGGCAATGAAGTTGAGGGATTAACTTTCGCCGACTGTATGCAGCAGAGCGAAATTCGGGGGGCGCATTCGTGAAACGGGAAAACCTGCGATCAATACAACCTGGTGTCCAACCATTTCCGGGTAGATGCCTGTAATCGCTGCATCCACGGTTGTAATCATGGCATCTGTTGTGCCAACAAAGGGGATCAGCACAGGCATAACACCACGGTAAAGAGACATACGCCTGCAAGTTTCTGGGATGGGTGAAAAACCGAGAATCGGGTCGACAGGCTGGGCTTTAGACATGAGCAGGGCGGTTCTACCGGTTTGGGTGAAAACTGCGATCGCGCATACTTCTCTGTCCCGTGCCAGCTCTTTTGCTGCTTGCGTCATTGCAATGGCATCATCGGATGAACCCTGCGGTGTGGACGGCAGGCAACCACTCCACTCTGAAAAGTGGGCTTCTGCATCGCGGACGATCATATCCATCATGTGAATACTTTCTACCGGGAACATTCCGCTGGCAGTTTCAGCGGAAAGCATGACAGCATCCGTACCATCGAAAACTGCATTGGCAACATCTGCTGCTTCAGCTCGGGTGGGGGATGGATTACCCACCATAGACTCCAACATTTGAGTGGCAGTGATCACCGGGCGGGCATGCTGATTAGCGGCCTGGATGATGCGTTTCTGAGCAACCGGCACCAGCGCGGGGGAGAGCTCCACACCCAGATCGCCACGGGCGACCATCACGGCATCTGCGCTTTCAATGATCGCGGCCAGGTTGTCTAGCGCCTCGGGTCTCTCAAGTTTTGCGATGAGTGGCAGTTGAACCTGGTTCTTCGAGTAGGCAGCCATTTCATCCCGTACTGCCTGAAGATCGGCAGGGGTGCGGACGAAAGAAACGGCAATAAAATCAACTCCGGCATCCATCGCGAAACGCAGGTCTTCGCGGTCTTTTTCTGTAAAAGCCGGCAAGTCCAGGGTGGCACCGGGGAGGTTAAAACCTTTTCTAGAGGTGATCGTCCCCCCGTAACGAGCTTCCACCACTACTTTATCAGGAAAGACGTGAACAAGCTCAAATTCCAACCGGCCATCATCCATTAAGATTTTCATACCGGGTTTCAATTGTGAGATGAGGCCGGGGATCGGTATATGGAGCGTGGGACCACCCGAATCAGAAGAATTCGAGTTTTCAGCCAGAGGAGGGAATGTAACCGTGAGGGTATCACCAGGTTTCACCAGCAGGGAGCCGCCGGGTACTTCTCCTATGCGGACTTTTGGCCCCTGCAGGTCTGCCAGTATCCCAAGCTGGATGTGCTTATTTTGTGCCAGGCCGCGCAGCAGGGCTACCACGGCCTGGTGTTCTTCATGCGTTCCATGAGAAAAGTTCAGCCGGGCAACGTTCATTCCGGCATCCAACATGGCTGCCAAAATGCGCTCATCGCGACTGGCGGGGCCGATGGTGGCAACGATCTTTACTTTTCTCGTCTGTACCATACCGCTTTATTGCATGGTTAAAACTTCACGGATGATAGGCATTGCCCAATCGATCGTCTCTCTGTCTATGACCAATGGCGGGGCGAAGCGGATGACATGCTGGTGAGTTTCTTTGGCCAGAATGCCTTTCTTCTCCAACGCTTCACAGAAGCGGCGGGCACCACCAGAAGCAGGTTGCAGTTCGACACCGATCAGCAAGCCTTTTCCGCGGATCTGTTTGATATGCGGGCTGTTCACCTCGCTCAGCTGATCCATGAAATACGCACCCATTTCTTCAGCTCTCTGGGCGAGTTTCTCATCTTTCAAAACTTTGATCGATTCACGCGCTACCGCGGCAGCCAGGGGATTGCCGCCGAAGGTGGAGCCATGCTCACCAGGGACGAATAGGGACAGGATGGGGGCATCTGCCAGAACTGCGGAGACTGGATAAAAGCCACCCGCGAGTGCCTTGCCAATCGTTACAATATCTGCGCGCACATCTTCATGCTGGCATGCAAAGACCTTACCGGTACGGCACAGGCCGGTCTGGATCTCATCCGCGATGAAGAGCACGTTGTTGCGGGTGCAAAGATCGCGCACTTTCTTCAAGTAACCAGCGGGTGGGATTATGACTCCTGCTTCACCTTGAATAGGTTCAATGAAGACAGCTGCGGTATTGGGTGTGATGGCTTTTTCAATAGCGGCTGCGTCTCCGTAGGGGACAGTGATGAATCCGGGAGTGAAGGGACCGAAATCATCTTTATAAAGCGGTTCGGTTGAGAAGGAGATCGTGGAAATTGTGCGGCCGTGGAAGTTTCCTTCAGCGGTGATGATCTCGGCTTTGTACTTCGGTACTTTCTTTACCTGATATGCCCATTTCCGTGCGAGCTTGAGAGCAGTTTCAACAGCTTCAGCACCTGAATTCATCGGCAGGGACATTTCATAACCGGTGAACTCGCTCAATTCCTTATAGAAGAAGGGCAGCTGGTCATTTCGGAATGCACGAGAAGTGAGCGTTACTTTTCCAGCTTGTTCAACCAGGGCTTTCAAGACACGGGGATGAACATGCCCCTGATTCACAGCTGAATATGCGCTGAGGCAATCGAGATACTTATTTCCTTCGACATCATACACCCAGACGCCTTCACCACGCTCGATCACTACATCCAGCGGATGATAATTGTGCGCGCCGTATTGTTCTTCTAATTTTATGTAATCAGCAGTTTTCATTTTATGCAGCTCCAAGGATGGTGGCCACGACGGCCTTCTGAGCATGCAGGCGGTTATGGGCCTGCGGGAAAAGGCGGCTGTGAGATCCATCCGCCACGGCATCTGTGATCTCCTGCCCGCGATGAGCAGGTAGGCAGTGTAGAACGATCGCTTTCTTGTCGGCTTCCGCTACCAGGGCTTCATTCACCTGGTAAGGAGGGAAGACCAGCTCCCGTTTCTTGCTTTCGGCTTCCTGCCCCATACTGGTCCAGGTATCGGTGTAGATCACATGGGCATTCTTGACCGCAGCATGCGGGTCACGCAGCGCGGTAATGGTAGAGCCTGTGGATGCAGCCAATTTCTGGCCAATCTCCAGGGCTTTCGGGTCCACGTCATAGCCTTCGGGAGTTGCCAGGGTGTAATGAGCGCCGAGTTGAGCGCAAACATGCATCAGGGAAACTGCCACATTGTTGCCATCCCCGATATAGGTGACGTGCAAACCTTTCAGGGAGCCGAATTCCTCCTGGATTGTGAGGGCATCTGCCATCGCCTGGCAGGGATGATTGTAATCGCTCAGTCCGTTGATCACAGGGATGGAACACCATTTGGCCAGTTCCAGAATGTGGGCATGGTCAAAAACACGGGCCATGATCACATCCACATAGCCGCTTAAGACGCGCGATACATCCGCAATGGATTCACGCTGACCGAGGCCGATCTCAGCGGGGGAAAGATAAAGGGCATCACCACCCAGGTGGCGCATTGCCATGTCAAAGGAAACGCGGGTGCGCAGGGACGGCTTCTGGAAAATCATTGCCATGGTTTTTCCCTGCAAAATTGGCTTATTTTTTCCTTGGTTGTACTCTTTCTTCAACTGAACGGCCAGATCCAGCATATTTTGGATGTCTGCAGATGTGTAATCTGAGACTGCAAGGAAATCTCTTTTCATGTACGCTCCTGTATGGATTGAAATGGGCAACGAATGAAGTATATCACAGGCGACTGTTGCTTTCCGACGGGAACCGGCATGGTCATGTGAGAAAATCAGGCATTAATATGTGTAAATATGGGAGTCTACTGATGGAAAGGTGGTGAAGATGGAGAGGAGAGCGGGTGATGGGGGTCGAATGCATCCCTCGACGGGGCTCACGAATGGGTGAAGATGGAGAGGAGAGCGGGTGATGGGGGTCGAATGCATCCCTCGACGGGGCTTACGAATGGGTGAAGATGGAGAGGAGAGCGGGTGATGAGATTCGAACTCACGAATGGTACCTTGGGAAGGTACTGCCTTACCACTTGGCGACACCCGCACGGGTTATCGGTTTCCCGAAAACTTGATGGCGTAATTATAGCGGTTTTTTCCCCGCTGTCAAAAGATTACTGGCGGTTTGAATTTTTCCCTATAAGCCGAATTTGCAGGGGGTTTTTCAGGGTGAGGTAAAATGAGGTATTCAACATCCGGTTTTTACCCCAAGCCCAACAAGAGGTGGTAGGAATGATTATTAGCCTTGCCGGTATCACCATTGCGATACTAGCGATATGCGTTTTCAGTAATTCCAACCAGCTGCTGATGCAGCCGCTCACAACGCCAGAGAGTTTTCTTGCAGGTATGCCGTACGTAAAATACTCCACAACCTCTGGCGAGATCATTTTTATTCAGCCGAGTTCATCCTTTCTGGTTTATGCCCTAGGCGCGATCCTGATTTGTTTTGGCATCTACTTTTATTTAACAAGAACCATGCATCTTTCCCGCAAATACTGGGGTGTGGGGTTGATCCTCTGGGGCATCAGCGCGATAGTGGCTGGTACCAGTTATCAAGCTTTCGGTTATGAACTGAAATGTGCGAGCCGGGACCTATGTTTATATACCAGTAATTTTGAGCTGGTGTATATGCTGCTGACTGCCTACAGTATCAACTATCTGGTTGCTGCAACAGCCTACACCAGCCTGAGAAGCGAGGGTAGAAAATGGCTGCTCCGTTTTGCCGTAATCGACAGCATCTTCTACACCATCTACCTCTTCATTGGCGCGGTTCTCCCAATCAGATTCCTGGTATCGTATGAAGGTTTCATGGCTTTTATCGGTGCGAACTTTATACTCATGTTCATTCTGAATATCCTGCATTTCAAGAAACATCGGGATCCACTTAATAGAAACTTGATCTGGATCTGGCTCGGCTTCCTGGTTGTGAATCTTGGATATTTCGTTTTCCTATTTGGTGGTATTGGTCGGACACTCTACGAGAACAGCGGTTTCTGGTTCAATGAGAACGATATGCTGCATGTTCTTTTAATAAGCTGGGGCTTGATGGTTTTCTTCCTCCTAAGACGGAAACTATCTGACACCTGTATTGTTAAGTAAGGGCTATGCAGAAAAAGAACAACCGCCACGAAACTCGTGGCGGTTGAACTATCAATCAGACGAAAGATACCTTTACAATACCAACTCTCTAAGTTCTTTCTTAAGAGGTACTGATGGGTGATTGGAAGTGTAGTTGGTTGGTCATCCTCCGGCTACCGGGGGAATGAAATCAAGGATATCACCATCCTGTAATTCAGTGAGCATTCCATTGGGAAGAGTTGCGCTGTCACTCTGGTTGAGGTAGACATGCACATATTGTTGCAGCTGCCCGTTCATATCCAGCCAGTGGGATCTCAACATTGGGAGGGATGTCAGCAGCGCGAAACAGGCATCTTCTATGGTTTGCCCTGGCAGCACTTCCAGTATGATCTTATTCTTCCCGGCAATCGCCTTGAAGGTGGCAAATAGATGAGCTTCAACCTGTACCATTTTGTTCCTGTCCATAATTCCATTATAGATGATGTCGAGCAAAGGTTAATTGCTTGATCGAATCGATAGTGAAATTACGCCAGCGCGATCTGCACTGGCGTAATCTGATCAAACTAATCTGGCCTTGCTTACGGAAGAACTATCCACCATGCGCGGCGGATACTGCCAGCGCTTCAGGCATATCAATCCCTAACCGTTTCAAAGTTTCCTGCGTGGGAACACCATCCTTGTTCCAACCCCTGCGCAGATACACAGCATCCATTAACTTCTCATACTGTGCTTCACGGTACTGCCTGGTCAGAAAGATCTTTTCCTGAATGCTCTTGCCTTCCGGGTTTATACCGATTACTTCGCGCAACTGGGTATCATACCGTTCAGTCAGGTTCTCGTATTCCTCAACCGTGGCCGGCCCGATCAACCGGTAAGGAGGGTAATCGTGTTGACGGGTGCCGTAACCCATCCGTGCGCTGAATAGGCGCTGGAAGTTATAAACCTTTTCAGATTGCCACATCAGGTCTTCAGGGGAAGTTTTCTTACCCGTCAATCCTTCGAACAGCCAACAATAATTCTCAACATGCTCGGGGATCTTGGCGGGTTCTTTCGCGGTTTTATTGGAGACAGGAATAATGTCGTTCCAGATCAACTTACATAATCCATGCAAGCTGAACCAGGTCCGCCAGATGGGGAAATAGTGTAGCGCCTCCGCTTTCGCTTCGAAAGTAGGCAGCTGTTTATGAACCATATCCATAAAGATCAACCAGGCTTCGTCGTGCTGCGGGCCTTTTGTGGCCATCGAATAACCGCCTTGCTGCGCGAGCGATTCCCGCGAGATATATTCTGATATCTCGAGGCCTTTGATCTCCATCCCCATATCCTGCAGCATCTGTGGATCGGCCCCATATTTTTCAATAAAGAGGGCTTTCATAGCCCGGACACCCTGCCCGACAGTCACACCAAACCCTTCACCTCTTGCCATCTGATGCAGTAATTCAAAGGCGACTGGCGCGTTTCCCCAGGTCAACTCAAGGCCACCGGTTTTTTGTTTGTCGAGGATGCCTTTCTCGTAGCATTCGAAAGCGAAGGCGATGGAATTGCCCACTGAGATGGTATCGATGCCGTATGTGTCGCAATAGAAACACAATTCCAACATGGCCGGTGGATCAAAAATTCCCAGGTTGGAGCCCAGGGCACCGAGCGATTCGTATTCAGGGCCATCCACAAAGACGGCTTCACCTTTATAGGGGCCGGATTGCAGGTGATAATGCGGTACACCATGTGCGCATTGTAATGAACAGCCGTACCAGCAGCCGTCCGGTCCTCTAAAGTCGAACATGGATTTCCACACCTCACCATTGATCTTGCTGGCTTCGGGGTCAGAGCCGAACCGGAAATTCTGAACGGGGAGGATATTGAACCGGTTCATGATCTCAATCAGGTAGGGAGTACCGTAGTGACGCATATCATTTTGCGAAGCATCAAAATCAGCGATTTCTTTGTTGATGCGTTTTCCTGCCGCGCGGATGAGATCCATATTTGCGACACCGTTGCTATCACCACCGGCCTCAGAGTATTTGACTACGATGGCTTTGATATGCTTATCACGCAAAACGGTTCCTACGCCACCACGGGCAGCTTGTTTGATGCGAATTTCCTGCCTGCGGGGATCCCAGTAGCTGATGTTCAAACCACACATGGGGATGTGCTCAGCAGCTTGCCCGGCAGACAGGACAGAAATCGCACGCCGGCCTTTATCTGTATCACCACCGTAAAGATCGGTCAGTTGCTTGCTTAACAGGTGTGTGTTGACTTCATCCAATGGAGCGGCTTCAATTTTTACCGTCCCGGTATCCCCATCAATAAGGATGACCACATCTTCTTTGGCTTTTCCCTGGATTTCAAGAGCGTCAAACCCGCTGAACTTCAACAGGGGGCCAAAATATCCACCGCCGTTGCTGTCGATAATGGATTTTGTCAGAGGCGAGAGGGTCACAACTGTGCATTTTCCGCTTCCGGGGTATGCGGTGATACCGCCAATCGGCCCACCAGCAATGACGAGCTCATTTTGGTTGTCATTCCATTTCACATCTTTGGAGATGGCATTCCAGAGCAGCCAGAGGCAAAAGCCTTTTCCACCTGTGAAGGTGTCTTTCATCTTTTGATCCACTGGTTTGATCGTCATATTGTTGGTGTCCAGCTGGATATGCAGGGTCCGATTCGCATAGCCATGCACAACTGGTTGCAAAGCATACTTGAATTCTTTGATCACATGGTGAGATTGCTGAAGTTGGGTGACTGTCGCTAGGTTCATGCTTCTCCATACCTTGATAAGTTTTGGGTTCACTGCGGTGTGTGTCCAAGATTATGCACTTTAAGTACGATGCAGATAGATCCTCCGCAAAAGGAACTTGGGCTGTAAAGTATTAATTTCATACGGATAAAGGATTCCCATAAATAGGAAAATGCCCACCAATAATCCTGTGACCCATAGATGTCACTAATGCAAAATCGCATATGTTTCAGACGCTGACCATTCAGTAGAGCTATATGGTCAGCGTGTATTTCCTATAGTATAGCATTTATCGGGTGAACTTGCTTTGAAGTGAGTGAATGAATTGGTGACCAGGTTATTTATTCCGGTTTAGCAACCATTCGGTAAGGTCAGGTAGATATGAAGTATGCGCACCCAGCGTAATTGCTTTTTGTAGACATGCAAAAGCCTTCAGGGTATGGTCTTTTGCCAGCATCAATACATCCGAAGCAACACCGGCATCTGTCAGCATATCTCTGAGCAGGTAAATATCTGAGGCCTGAATATCACCATTCACCCAGCGTTGTTGAAACGCAGAGCTACGTTCCAGCCCCCAGATGACGGGGATGCTGCGTTTATGATTGATGAGGTCAGTGGCATTTGATTTCCCGGTCTGGGCAGAATCACCCCAGACGCCAAGATAATCATCCATCACCTGGAATGCTATCCCCAGATGGTAACCAAAGGCATCAAATGTAGCCTGCATTTCCTCCGTCGCTCCGGCAAGGATTGTTCCAATGTTGCAGCAGGCACGCAACATAGCGGTTGTCTTACCTTCTACCATGCGGATATATTCATCCGCAGTAACCGGGAACTTCTGGCCTGAGGTGCCAGCGATAGCCACATCCCGAATGACCGGGCGAGTCTCAAATTCCATATCTTGGTACTGCCCGGCCGTAAGGTGTAAGCAGGTGAGGGTCAACTGTTCTGAACATTGGGCGATAATCTCCACGGAGAAGGCGGATCTCAATCTCCAGAGATGATCCAGTGCCAGGCTGTACATGGCATCCCCGGCGTTGATCGCCTGGGCAATTCCATGGATCTTCCATAAAGCTGGCAAGCCGTGCCTTTCGTCACTCTGATCCTGGATGTCATCATGGATCAGGGTAAAGTTATGCAGTAATTCCACACTCGCTGCTGCGGGTAATGTTCTTTGCCAGTCTGTGCCGCAGGCTTGCGCCACCAAGCAAACAAGTAGCGGGCGGATACGCTTCCCCTTTTTTCCGGGGAGTGCGGGATCCCATCCCATGTGATAGCTGAGCATCTGAAATATCGCAGGTTCAGACAGCAGAATTTTGTGATTCAGAGATTCGCGGCAGGCAGATTCTACCGCGGCGAGCATGGTTTTTAGTTGTGGGGATGTTTCCAGTGGGTTGGACAAGGTCACTCTACCGGTTCAATAAAGTCTGCGTGTGACAAACTTTGTAGGTTTTCTGAATTGGTGGCAAACATTGCAGTGATAAGTTCGATCCGCAGAGTTTGTAGTAGCTCATCAAGAATATTTTCAGAGGATGCAGCTGCCCGCAGCAAGGGGCTTGCCATGCCCGCCAGAGTTGCTCCCAGGGCTATGGATTTGGCAATATCCAGCCCGGTGCGAATACCGCCGGAAGCAATGATAGGCAACCCGGGAGTACTGTTGCGGATTTGCAAGATGGATTCCAAGGTGGTCAATCCCCAGGCACGGAAGGTGGCGGCTGCCCGCCGAACGGGTTCCTGGTTGGCTCTGTGCATTTCCACCTGAGACCAGGAAGTCCCACCCGCGCCGGCTACATCAATAGCAAATATCCCGGCGTTTTGTAATGAACGGGCTACTTGGCCGCTGATCCCCCAGCCAACTTCCTTGATGATTACTGGAACGCTTAGAACGCGGCAGACCGTTTCGATAGATGGCAGCAAGTTGCTAAAGTTCGTGTTTCCTTCCGGTTGCAATGCCTCTTGCATGGGGTTGAGATGCAAAATCAGTGCGTCCGCTTCGATTGCATCCACCAATTGCTGACAATCGTCTGCACTTCGTCCGTAATTTAGCTGGACTGCTCCCAAATTTGCCATCAGCAGGATTTCAGGGGCATATCGCCGTAATGCAAATCCTGCCATTCTTTTTGGCTCTTCCAGCGCAGCGCGCATCGAGCCAACACCCAGAGCCAATCCATGCCTGGTTGCTGCTTCTGCAAGAACACGGTTCAATCGGTCACCGGCTTGTGTCCCGCCAGTCATAGATGATATGAGGAGGGGCATTTTCAGCTTGCGGCCCAGAAAAGTGACAGATGAATCGATCTGATGCATGTCCAGATCGGGCAAGGCGCAATGGATGAAACGCAGGTTTTCAAAGCCGCTGCTCAGTTTTGAAGAGGTATCTTCCTCAAGATTGATGCGTAAATGGTCATCCTTGCGGTTTAGTGTAGATGTATCTTTCCCATTATTCTGGTGTTCCATCATGAGGATATCTTATCCTTTCAGGATAGAAGAGTCAAATACCTTGCTCAGGTTACTTGACAGATTATTCAGGCAAGATAAAATTCATACAACGTAATAAATGGATAACAGGAGGCCACGAATGGCAAGTTCTATTGATGGTGTTAAGGAAGTTATTGCTGAGGTCATGAAGATCGATGCGAAAGATATTACGATGGATACCCGTTTCATTGAAGACCTGAAAGCGGATTCAATGGATCAGTTCTTCCTGATCGATGGTTTCTGTGATAAGTTCTCTCTGAATATCGGTGATGAGGATGCCCGCAATATTAAGACTGTGGGTGATGCCGTTCGTTATATCGACAGCCACAAAGCTTAACATATAACCCAACCATTTAGAGCGCACGAAATTGTGCGCTCTTTTTACTTTAACCAGGTTGCCAGTTCTTCCAGGTTGTGGCCGACTTTCACGCCTGCATTTTCCAGGCTTGTGATCTTGGATACCGCATTCCCTCGTCCACCTTCGATGATAGCGCCTGCATGCCCCATCCGTTTTCCTGTAGGAGCAGAAACGCCCGCAATAAAAGCAAATACCGGTTTGGTCATGTTACGAGAGATGAATTCAGCAGCCGCTTCTTCATCCTGGCCGCCGATCTCACCAATCAACACCACCTTCTCAGTGTCGGCATCATCTTCAAATAAGCCGAGGATCTGTGTGAAACCGGTACCGATGACCGGGTCTCCGCCAATACCCACACAGGTGGAGGTTCCCAAGCCGAGTTGTTTGAGCGCGTACACCATCTCGTAAGTCAATGTCCCGGAGCGCGAAACAACGCCGATGTTCCCTGGCATGGTAATATGCCCGGGAATGATGCCTGCCTTGCTTTGGCCGGCAGAAAGGACACCCGGACAATTTGGGCCGATCACGCGGGCGCCTTTGGTGCCTGCATGGTGTTTGACTTTCATCATATCTTGAACAGGGATCCCTTCCGTGATGCAGATCACCAGAGAAACCCCGCCATCCACGGCTTCCAGCATGGCATCAGCGGCATTCCGCGCCGGTACAAAGATCACCGAGGTATTGGCACCCGTGGCGTCTACGGCGAGTTTCAAGCTGTCAAAAACCGGGTATTTCCCGTCCAATACCCATTCACCACCCTTGCCAGGAGAAGTTCCCCCGACGATATTGGAACCATAGGCAACCATGCTGCGGGTATGAAAAAGTCCTTCTTCACCGGTGATACCCTGGATGATGATGCGGGATTGTTTGTTCAGCAGTATGCTCATGTGTGGCTCCCGGTGGAAAGTTCTACTGCTTTACGCGCAGCATCGCTTAGCGAATCCAGCGTATGCATGTTGGCATCTTCGAGGATCTTCTGACCTTCTGTTGCGTTGGTGCCGATCAACCTGGCAACAACTGGCACCTGACGTGACGCATCAGCCAAAGCCAGGGTTACACCGCGAGCCACTTCATCACATCGGGTGATACCCCCGAAGATATTAATGAGAACGCAGTTAACATTGCCATCTTCCAGGATGATGCGCATAGCTGATGCTACCTTGTCGGCTGATGCTCCCCCGCCAATATCCAGAAAATTAGCCGGCTTTCCACCATAATACTGGATCATATCCATGACCGCCATCGCGAGGCCTGCACCATTCACAAGGCAGCCGATCTCGCCATCCAATTTGATATATGAGAGGCCATATTTATGAGCTTCCGTCTCAGCCGGATCCTCGACCTCCGTATCACCGATCTCATTAATATCCGGATGCCTGAAAAGGGCATTTTCATCGATGGTGGTCTTCGCATCCACGGCGAGTAACTCGTTCTCGGTTGAGATGACCAGAGGGTTGATCTCAGCCAATGTTGCATCCATGTCGCGGAAGAGCTGCCAGAGAGACTTGCAGATCTGCATGAACTGTTTCCAGTAGGAGTGGGGGAGGTTGATAGCTGATGCGAGGTCACGTACCTGGTAATCCCTCAACCCCAAGAGCGGATGGATGTTTTCAGATATGATCTTTTCCGGCGACATGTGCGCGACTTCTTCAATATCCATACCACCGGATGCTGAAACCAAAATGGTCGGTGTGCCGCTCACGCGATTGTTCACAATTGCAAGGTATATCTCACGGTTGAACTGGATCGCCTCTTCGACGAGGACTTTTCTGACGGGCAAACCTTTAATATCCATACTAAGGATGGCGGTTGCCATCTCTTCAGCTTCACGCGGGTTGCGTGCCAGACGGATACCGCCGGCTTTGCCACGGCCACCGGTTAATACCTGTGATTTGATAATGACATTGGAACCGAGTTCTTCAGCGATCTGTTTTGCTTCGTATGCTGTGAGAGCTACCCTCCCCCTGGGAATTTGGATACCATAACGAGAAAGAAACTGTTTTGCCTGATACTCGTGCAGTTTCATCCTTACTCCTGATTGCGAGGATTCAAGAAAGAACTTCGGTATTGTATCACGGCAAGGGATCAGCCGGCAACAAAAAAGGGCAGGTAAAACCTGCCCTTTCCAAGCGAAGTGGATTAACCTTTTAAGTAGGTTTCAACAGCTTCTTTACTAATACGGTAGGCATTACCAATCTTACGAGCCTTCAACTCACCAGCAGTGATGGCTGCCATTACATCTTCTTCAGATACCTTCAATAAGGAAGCTGCTTCAGCCGGGGTCATTACATCGGGTATCCCCGCAGCTTTACCAGCAGCGGCAGCAGCACCTGCCGCATTTTGGCCGACACCCTGCAATGATTGGCTGAGTACATTTCCTATACCCATGCCTGCACCGATGCCTGCTGTGAGGCCGGCACCACCGTTAGGATTCTGGGCGGCATCCCGCATGGCGTCCGCAGCCTGAAGCTGGGTATAAGTAGCCATATCCAGCATACCCATCGCGCGAAGCTCTTCGGCGCTCTTTTCTGAAGGTTTGAGGTTGCCGATATAGAAGGATTTCAGCGTCAGACCGATGGCTTTGAAATCATCCTGGGCTTTGGCACGAATGCCGGCCCCCAGTTCTTCTGTGAGGGCCAGAAGTTGAGGGACGGAATTCTTGGCTGCAGTCTCTGATAGCAGATCCTGTAACTTGCTCAGCAGCATGGTGCGTAAGCGGTTTTCAATATCGGCCATCCGATAGATGCCTTGCGCGCCGCAGATCTGAACTACGAACTGCTGCGGATCACTGACCTGAACGCTGTAGGAACCGAAGCCCTGAAGCAGCGCAACACCAAGCCCCATGCCTGGGTTGGTGACGATGATTGGTTGCGGGGTACCCCACTTGCGGTCAGCGAATTCACGCATGGATATATAGTAGACTTCAGCGGTGAATGGAGTGCGGTCATTGAATGCTTTTCCCACCAGGTCAATAACTTTGGGGATGTTGGCGGTGATGATGGTGTGCCGACCCGGACCGAATGCATCCAGAGCTTTACCATCGCGGAAGAAGATCACTTTTTGTGATTCACGCACAATCACCTGGCTGCCGATGCGCAAATCCGCAATACCTTGCTCGGGAAAGCGGTGGACGATTTCATCGGCCATTTCACTTGGATATTCCACAACATCAAAAATTCTAGCCATTATTTGCTCTCCGTTTCGATAATTTACTGGGCAGTGGAATTGGTGATCACTTCACTGCGTTTATTAAAGACACTGACGCACTGATCTGCAGCCACCGTAAGGTTGCGGATTGCAGCCGGCAATCCATCTGTACCAATGGATGTCTCGACATTATCGATCGCATGCCCGACAACTTCCACCTGATCCACCATGGATAGATCGTAGTTATATAGTAATTCAAGTTCTTTCTCATTGATCTTCACCGCATCAAAAAAGCCTGAGTATCCGTATGTGGCAGCTTTGACGCGATCGATCACCTGGCGGATTTTGATGGCACCAGCTTCCAGATCATCAATCATGGAAATCGCACCTTGCGAGATCAGGTCGCGTTGCAGAGTGGAAATTCGCCCCCATGCTTCTTCGAAACGGGCAGCCAGCATGTCGCGGACCAGTTTATCAGATGATCGGCGGTTCTCCCGTTCAAAATATCCCTTGAACCCCGGGATCATTCCCAGCAATTTTCGGATGGCATCCTGTTGGTTTACCACTTGGTTAAAAAGGTTATCCATTGCTCCTCCTGTTGATCTTTTCAATGAATTCATTATAGATAATAATACATTCCTGCACAACTCATATACGCAAATCAGAAGGACAGGTTTCATTAAAGGAAGACAATCAAAACCTAACAATAATTAGGAAATTGTAAGGTTTTTGTAATACAATATATGAGAAATATGTATACAATATTAATAACAGAACATTCGTTAGACATAGACAAGGAGACTATCATGAAACTGTTCACCCGTAATGAAAAAGGTCAAACCCTGATTGAATACGCTCTAATCATCGCCCTGGTTGCTATTGTGGTGGTTGTTGCGCTGAAATTGCTTGGCCCAGCCATCAGCAATACCTTCACTGGCATCGCTACTCAGCTCCCGTAAAATAGTCCTGCCAAAAAAAGGATCCCGCAAGAACAGCTGCGGGTTCTTTTTTTTTATTAATGATTAGATGTACTATAATAATTAATAAGATTGAATCTCAAACTGGAGGGTACCATGCCGCAGAAAACAAAAAATAGAGGGCGTATCCTAATCTACTTGGGTCTACTGCTCATCATGGGTGTTGCCCTCATGTGGGTACTGGTACTTTCACCACAGACTAGCCAGCCTCCACTTGCCGGAAGCGAGGCTCAACCGGTGGAAGAAATGACCAGCATCGTTATCAGTGTGCAGCCTGTTCAATACGGACAGGTGATCACCGCAGATATGGTTACCCTGATCCCTTATCCGCAGCGCCTCATTGTGCCGGGATTATTCTTTACTGATATCAATGATGTGATCGGCCAACGGGTGACCATGGATATTGATGCGAAAACTCCGCTGACCAGCACATTGATCACTACCGACCTGACAGGATCATTAAACTCCTATAAGATCCCGGATGGCATGGTTGCTGTCACGATTCCCGTTATTAGCCCCATAGCCAGTGTGGGTTACCTGGTACAACCGGGTGACCATGTCAATGTCATCGGTACGATGCTATATGTGGATGTAGATTCCGAATTCCAGAGCCGGCTACCCAACCTGATGGTGGCTGTTCAAGCTCCCGGGATGGGAGCAGTTCCTTCCATGACAGCCCTGGTGGATTCTGGTACCGTGGTAGGCACAGATGGCAGGGCAGAACAAGACCCATCTCTGGGTCAGCCCGTCTATCTCATCCCTTCTGAACCACAGCGGCCTCGGATCGTCAGCCAGACACTTCTGCAGAATATTCTGGTGCTGGATATTGGTGAGAACGAGCCTGCCGAAGCCGATCAGCTGGAAGCATCAAATACTGCCACTCAGAACCCCGATTCAACTGTCACTATCAATACAACCGTACGGCCGAGGATTGTCACCTTGGTTGTTTCGCCGCAGGATGCAGTGGCTTTGAACTACCTCATGTATAGTGGTGTGCAGATGAACCTGGCATTACGCGGAGCCGGGGATACCATTCTTGCGGAAACGAATACCGTTTCATTGCAATATGCGCTGGATCTGTACAACATCGTTCTACCTGCGCAGATCCCGTACAGTCTGGAACCTGCAGTGACGGCATTAAGCCTACCCAGCGTTGAAACATTCGCTACGCCGTATTAAACCCTGCGGATCAGGAGATCCATCATGGCGTCCATTTTAGACCGTATAAACTCGGGGCCAGCAGCCCCAAAACCGACAGGGGATAATCCGCAGCCTACGCCGGCTCCCGCGCCTAAACCAGCTCCTGCTGTACCGCAGGATGGTACTGGATCCATGTACGATTTGAGGAACAGGGTCCAGGCAAAACTACTGGCTGAATTGGATATCTCCGCGGACCTTGGAAAACCAGAAGCCCTCCATAAAAAGATCTTCGACCTTTTCGAACAGATCCTGGCTGACGAAAAACTTCCGCTTACATCTAGAGAACGCAGCCAGTTGTTCGAGCAGATCATTGCTGAGATCCTCGGTTTCGGGCCACTGGATAGTTTACTCGCGGACCCGGAAATAAGTGAGATCATGGTCAATGGATCGCAGGAGTTGTATGTTGAAAAGCGGGGTAAGATCACCCGCGTCCCCGTTGTCTTTGAAGACAATGCGCATGTCATGCGGATCATTGAAAAGATTGTTGCGCCCCTGGGGCGGCGAATTGATGAGACTAGTCCGTATGTAGATGCCCGCCTGCCGGATGGCTCTCGTGTGAATGCAGTCATTCCTCCTGTCTCACTCGTAGGGCCGGTACTCACGATCCGCAAATTTGCCAAGATCCCGATCACGATCGAGAAGCTGATTCAGAATAGTACTTTAACCCCCGAAGCTGTTTACTTTATTAAAGCCTGTGTTGAAGGACGTATTAACATTATGATATCCGGTGGCACCGGCTCAGGTAAGACGACCCTGCTGAACGCCCTATCGTCATATATCCCGGAGGATGAGCGCATCATTACCATTGAAAATGCTGCCGAGCTTCAATTGCAGCAGGAGCATGTGATCACTCTGGAATCACGGCCTGTGAATATTGAAGGAAAAGGAGAGGTAACGGTACGTGAACTAGTGATTAATGCGTTGCGGATGCGGCCAGACCGGATCATCGTTGGTGAGATCCGAGATGGCGCGGCATTCGATATGCTGCAGGCTATGAATACCGGCCATGAAGGATCCATGTCCACTTTACATTCAAATAGTCCACGAGACACGCTCGCCAGATTGGAAAACATGGTATTGATGGCTGGGATGGACCTACCATCGAGAGCTATCCGCGAGCAAATCGCCAGCGCTCTGGATATGATTATCCACATTGAAAGATTGCGGGATGGCACTCGTAAGGTGACATCCATCAGTGAAGTTCTGGGGATCAAAGAAGGCGAGATCGAACTGAAGGATATTTACAAATTCCAGTATAAAGGATTTAAAGAAGGATTGGTTCAGGGAAATCTGACACCTTCTGGTTATGTTCCTTCGCTTCTGAAGAAACTTGATTCAGCCGGTGTAGTCTTGCCGGAACAACTATTCTCAACACACTCTACTCATAAGTAACCATTCAACCACATGATGCCTACCTCCACCCTCCTTATGATCATCGTTGGTTCCCTGGCAGTTCTTATTCTGCTGGCGGGGATCTTAACCTCCCTGAGGAATCGCGGATCAGCTGAAGAAGGGGAAGAGGAGAAGCATGGAACGGACCAGGTAGAGCAGCAGGAGGATGGATCGACTGAATTAAAAGATTTCACCTTGCTTGACCGGATCAACGACCGGATGATCGCTTCGGATTGGGGCGCAGGTATTGCCCAATCTCTGGCTCGAGCAGACCTTAAAATGCGGCCTGGTGAGTATATTGGGTTGAACATCCTTGCAATTGCTGTTGGAGCGCTTCTAACCTCCCTGATAGGCGGGTTCGTTTGGCATGTTGCTCTGGCAGGTGGTTTGGTAGGCGGCCTGATCCCCGGGATGTATCTGCGAAGAACACAGGCAAAACGTCAGACCAAATTCATCTTTCAGTTACCGGATATGCTCAACCTGATGGTAAATGGGTTGCGGGCTGGTAATTCCAATCTTCAGGCGATGGAATCCATCAGCCGTGAAATGCCTTCCCCCATTTCCGATGAATTTCACCGCGTCGTGCAAGAAGTCCAACTCGGCATCAGTATGAGCCGGGCATTGGATAACCTATGCAAACGCATACCAAGCGATGACTTGGATCTGATCGTCACCGCTATGAATGTCCACCACGAGGTAGGCGGAAACCTGAGCGAGATCCTCGATACCATTTCCTATACCATTCGGGACAGGGTGCGTATCCAGGGTGAGATCCGAGTGCTGACCGCACAGGCTATGTTCTCCGGACAGTTCCTTTCGCTGATGCCGGTCGTTCTGTTATTCGGGCTTTACCTGATCGATCGTAACTATATTATGGAATTTTTCAAGCCCGAAAATGTCCCCTGCGGGTACTTTGCATTGGGTGCTGCAGGATTGATGATCATTTTCGGTTATCTGGCGATGAAAAAACTAGCCAAGGTGGAAGTATAGGAGCGGCACGAAGATGAACATTGTACCTCTCTTGTTGGGTGTGGCTGTCATCATCGGAATTGTCATCCTCTTTGTAGGGATCCGCTTCCCTTACCATGCCGGGGCTATCGAAGATCGATTGCAGGAAGCGATCAACATGCAGCCGCGGACGTTGGAAGAACTGGAAATGGAGAAGCCGTTTTCAGAACGTGTCATATTCCCTTTGCTTAAGCGGCTGGGTGAAGCCGGGAACCGTCTCTTTCCCCGCGACCCGCAAGACCAATTACGGAAAAAACTGGATAAAGCCGGCTACGCAGGAAAGTTGGAACCTGGAACGATCTTCCTGCTGCAGGCAGCTTGCCTGATCGTTTTTGGCGGTCTGGGTTGGGCAGCCCTGTACCTGGTGAACCTGGATTTCACGATTGAATTGAAACTGGCAATCACTGGCGGACTGGCATTTATCGGTTTTGCATACCCGCGCAGCTGGCTCAATCAAAAGATCGCCCGCAGGCAAAAATCCATCCGCTTGAGTATGCCGGATGCATTGGACCTTCTGACCATCTGCGTAGAAGCCGGTTTGGGCTTTGACCTGGCTCTGGCTAAAGTAGTGGGAAAATGGCAGAACGATTTGTCTGTCGCATTTGGGCGTGCCTTGAAAGAGATGCAGCTCGGAAAGTCCCGCCGTGAGGCTTTAAAAGCGATGGCAGAACGGATCGATATCCCTGAGATGACCAGTTTTATCGCTGCAATTATCCAGAGTGAACAACTGGGAGCAAGCATGGCAAAGATCTTGCGGATCCAGTCAGATCAGATGCGATTGCGACGCCGGCAGCATGCCGAAGAAGAAGCCCACAAAGTACCGGTGAAGATGCTCATACCTATGGCATTATTAATATTTCCTTCCATCGTAATCCTGATCATGGCACCAGCTGCTTTCAAATTGATGAATTCTGCCGCGGGTGCTTTGTTTAAATAAAGAACAGCAGGAGGGGGAAATGGCAAATAATCTCTACCGAATCTACCAGACTACCTGGAATTGCCTCGATTGGGTGTTTCCCCCCTTTTGTTCAGGCTGCGGCAAAGCAGGCGTGAGATGGTGTGATGATTGCGAGATCAGCCTGGGAACCCTTCCTCCGCCAGTTTGTCAGCGCTGCGGCTTACCGCTTCGTATCGGAGAAAAATGTCCGGACTGTGCGATTGAAACTTTTCTCTTCACCAGAGCTGCATCCAGATATTCTTATGAAGGCCCAATAAAAAACGCACTTCACCGGTTGAAGTACAACAATGATCTGGGAATAGCTGATGTACTTGCCATGAGAATGAGCGATCATTTAGAAGATCTTCAATGGCGGATAGATCTGGTCGTCCCTGTACCCTTAGGAAGGGAGCGAAGGAAAGAACGCGGCTACAACCAATCCGCTATGCTAGCATACCCACTCGCCATGAAGCTGGGATTGAAGTATTCATCCCATATTTTGAAGCGTATCCGGGAGACCGGGTCGCAGGTAAATCTTACCGGGGAAGAACGCCGAAAAAATGTAGCTAGAGCTTTTGGCGCTAATAGAGTGGCGGTAAAGGGGATGGTGGTACTCGTAGTGGATGACATCATTACAACCGGAGCAACCATGCAGGAGTGCTCCCGGGCATTGCTGGATGCTGGAGCAAGCGAGGTCTATGGCCTTTCTGTAGCAAGGACTGGAAATAGAATGTCTGCTACTTGATTTATCAGGCAATTAGGTATTTAATTTATATATATCAACACCACGGAGGATACGATGGCAATAGAGATGGAAATCACTGGCAAGAACATGGAGATATCGGATCGTATCAAGGAATACGTAGGCAAGAAGGTAGAGAAGTTCAATCGCATGTTGAATAACATGGATGAAATTAAAGTAGACCTTGCCCACGTAAAAACCGCCCGCAGTGCGGCTGACCGGCATGTTGCTCAGCTGACCATACGCGGCAAAGGTTTTATCCTGCGCACCGAGGAACGCGCGGATGACCTCTTTGCAGCTTTCGATGCAGCTGTAGAAAAGATGCAACGGCAAATCGAGCGCTACAAAGGCAAACACTTCAAAGGCCGCGGCGATGGCCGTAGCGCTGCTGAAGTCACACCCATTGAGGGGATGACCGGTGAGCCTGAAGTTCTCCCATCCATCATGCGAAGGAAGGTCTTCCGCATGGTTCCAATGGATGAAAATGAGGCTATTGAGCAGATGAACCTGCTGGGTCACGAGAGTTTCTTCGTCTTCTTCAATGTCGATACCAATAATGTGAATGTACTTTATCACCGCCGGGATGGTACGTATGGTTTGATCATCCCTGAGATCGGGTAGGTTCGGGTTCCTGTCAGATATAAGCAAGCAAGTACATATTTTGGTGTGGGTGCTGAACCCACCCCTTTCTGATAAAGGTGAAAATGTTTGGAGACAATGAAAGTGTATATCAGGCCGCTCAGCTGTTGAACGGCACTCAGCTGGATCAGGATGCGTTGGAGAAAGCAATCGCTTCGATCTTGACGGCTGTGGGCGAGGACCCGGACCGTGACGGTTTAAAGCGGACACCTGTAAGGGTTGCTCGCATGTATGAGGAATTACTGGCCGGTTACCGCATAGACCCTGTTGCCATGGTCAATGACGCGATCTTTGAGGTGGCATATGACCAGATGGTCATTGTGAGGGATATCGAGTTCTACAGCCTGTGTGAACACCACATGCTCCCATTCATCGGCCGTGCGCATGTTGCCTACGTCCCGGATGGGAAGGTGATTGGTCTATCCAAGATTCCGCGTGTGGTCGATATGTTCGCCAAACGGCTGCAGGTTCAAGAAAGGCTTACCAGCCAGGTTGCAGACTTCTTGAATGAATTGCTGCACCCCAAAGGCGTAGCCGTGGTCGTGGAGGCATTGCATCTATGCTCCATGATGCGCGGTGTAAAGAAGACGGATGCCCGCATGACCACTTCGGCTGTACACGGCTACTTCCGCACGAATATGGCTACACGGATGGAATTCTTTGATAATATTTCTCGTGGGGCTGAACCACTTCATATCTAGTTAGAACGAAATATCCACCTTGTGGAGCCATGTACTTCTTGCCAGTCTGGATGCCAGGCTGGCAAGATTATTCTCTGGTGTGGGGACGATCAAATCAGGATACAACTGTGCAACGGGGATTGAAATGAATGCCATTTCTAGCAGTTTTTGATCCATGATGCGGTGATTGAAGAGGATGATGTCGATATCCGCGGTGCGCGGCGCATTTCTATCCTCTGAACGAATACGCCCAAGGCTGGTTTCTATCTCCTTGAGGTGATCCCGTAATATGGCGTAGGTATCTGCACACTCAATTTCCACGGCAAGATTGAGGTAATGACCACCTTCTCCTCCAACTGGAAGACTCTCATACACATCCGATTTGCTCCGGAGTGTGTACACTGTCCTCAATGCCTGGAGAATTGCAGGCAGGTTCTGTAATGGGGCAATATTGGAGCCCAACAAAAGAACGGCCTGGTTAATAGCTGGGCTCATTTCCTCCAACGTTCAATTTCAACACCCACAGACCCGGCAAAGCGAACTGCGCCGGGTTTTTCAACCCGCACCCGGATGCCGTTTGCCAGCGGATTGGTCAGCACCAGTGAGGCAATATCCTCTGCCAGCGCTTCCACTGTCAGGCGTTTAGCTGTTTCTGCCAGGCGAATAACCTGTTGGGTGGTTGTTTTATAATTGACACCTTTTTCAATATTATCTTCGCTTGCCGCTTGAGATATATCTGTAAAGACGATCAAATTGATCAAGATGTCCTGCGGGTTCACCCGTTCATTATCATTGACCCCGATGATCCCGCGGGCGAGGATGTCTTTGATGAGTATCTGATCCATAATGCCTCTCTGTTAAGCCAGGTGTCTGCCGCCATCCACATGGATGATCTCGCCGGTGATATAGGCAGGTGCGGTCAGCAAGAAAGTAAAAACTGTCTGTAATTCAGCAGGTAATGCCCATCTACCTGCTGGTACCAGGCGGGTGATGTCAACCTCCTCCTTCTGGCCTTCGGGTGGAAGGATAGCCCCCAGAGCCAAGCCGTTCACCTGAATGCGAGGAGCAAGTTTGTAAGCCAGTGCTTCTGTCATGGCTGCCAGGCCGGCTTTACTGATGGTGTATGGAAAATGATCGCGTCCTGGCCGTAAGGCACGCCAATCCAGAATATTGATGATCCTGCCGGCGGCCTCTACTGGCAGTTGGCGGGCGAATGCCTGGCTCAGAAGGAAAGGCGCGGTAAGGTTGATATTCATGTGGCGCTGCCAATCTTCCAGGGTGGTTGAGAAGACATCAACCGGCTCGAAGATGGCTGCATTATTCACCAGGGTATCGATCGGGCCGAACTTGTTGGCAGCAGAGAATAGATCCACAGCCTGATCTTGGAGAGAGAGGTCCGCTGTTAAAATATGCGCCTGATGGCCCATTGCCTGGATCTCCTCCTGTGTCTCTACAGCGAGGGCGTGGGATTTATTCGTGTGGATGATGACATCCGCACCAGCTGCCGCCGCCGCAAGGGAAAGGAGCCTCCCGATACGTCTGGCGCCGCCTGTAATGAAGACGGTTCTTCCACTGCAGGGGAGGGAGGAAGATTGCGTTTGACTTTCCATACTTCGATAAGTTTAGAAGTGTTTTGGATGTCTGTCAAGCTTGCCTCTGTATAATCCTTATTTGGGCATTGCCTGATAACGGGATTAAAATAAATGTGAAAGGAACATGTATATGGAAAAGACAATGTATTTGGTCCCGAATATCAACTGCATGCACTGCGTGCACACGATCAAGACCGAGTTGAGCGAACTGGAGGGCGTCAGCAGCGTGGATGCTGACAAGGACAGCAAGCAGGTGGTTGTTACATTCAACGCTCCGGCAACAGATGCCAAGATCAAGGGTTTGTTGAAAGAAATCAACTACCCGGCAGCCTAAAGACCCGATCAATGAGCCGCAAGGCTCATTTTTATTACCTATTTCGGCTATAATCGAATACGATCATCAATAACCGAAGCAGGAGCTGTCAATTCATGGATAGTACTTTTCAAGAGAAAGCGATATCAGCATTACGGTTCTTAGCGGTAGATGGCGTTCAAAATGCCAATTCCGGACACCCGGGGTTACCAATGGGGGCCGCAGCAATGGCTTTTACCATTTGGACCAGGCATTTGAAGCACAATCCTGCGAATCCCAACTGGCATGATCGTGACCGTTTCATCCTTTCGGGCGGTCATGGCTCGATGATGTTGTATGCTCTGCTTTACCTGACGGGCTATCCCGTTAGCATGGATGATTTGAAGAGTTTCAGACAGCTCGGATCGATTACGCCGGGACACCCGGAATTTGGGCTGACATCAGGGGTAGAAACAACTACAGGACCATTAGGCCAGGGTTTCGCCAACGGCGTGGGCATGGCCATCGCTGAAACGCACCTTGCTGCGCGGTTCAACCTGCCTGCTAGGAAGTTGATCGATCACACGGTGTTTGCCATCGTGACTGATGGAGACCTGATGGAGGGGGTAACCTCAGAAGCAGCTTCGCTAGCTGGTCATTTAGGTTTGAGCAAGCTCATCTACCTGTATGATGATAACCGCATCAGCATTGATGGCTCAACCGAATTGTCATTTACAGAAGACAGGGGAAAGCGATTTGAAGCATACGGCTGGCAAGTACTGCGCGTAGCTGATGGAAACAATGTAGACGAGATCGATCAAGCTATTCAACTTGCTAAACCAGACCCACGGCCTTCGCTAATCATTTGCCGTACTCATATTGGCTACGGCTTACCCACAAGACAGGATACATCCAAAGCCCATGGCGAACCGCCGGGGGATGAGGAGTTGAATGGGGCAAAGATGAAAGCCGGTTGGCCGCTGGAACCGCGGTTCTATGTGCCTGAAGACGTACTCGCTTTCTACCGCAAAGCACAGGAACGCGGAATCGCATGGGAAGGTGAGTGGAACCTGGTTTTGGATGATCTGAAACAGAAACAACCGGACCAGTATTCTCTGTTCACTGAAATGATGAATGGTGATCTACCAGAAGGATGGTCCGATAGCCTGCCTGTGTTCCCTGCGGATCTGAAGGGGATGGCAACCAGAGCAGCTTCAGGGCAGGTAATCAATTCACTAGCTGAAACCATTCCCGGGTTGATCGGGGGATCTGCGGACCTGGCTCCTTCTACCCTTACCTGGATCAAATCCAGCATTGCTTTCCAGAAAGAAACCCCCGGGGGAAAGAATTTCCATTTTGGTGTGCGAGAACATGGTATGGGCTCTTTAGTAAATGGAATTGCCTACCATGGCGGGCTCATACCCTTTGGAGCAACCTTTCTGGTTTTTTCAGACTATATGCGCCCAGCAGTGCGGATTTCAGCTCTTTCACACCTTCATTCCATCTGGGTATTTACACACGATAGTATCGGCCTGGGTGAAGACGGCCCGACCCACCAACCGGTCGAGCATCTGGCAGCATTGCGATCCATACCGCACCTGGTTGTTTTACGCCCTGCGGATGCGAATGAGACCGTTGCAGCCTGGAAGCAGGCCATGGCGAGGAAAAATGGGCCAACAGCATTGATCTTATCCAGACAGGCGATCCCAACAATCGATCGGGCGATATATAACTCCGCAGAGAATCTGCAAAAAGGTGCATATATCCTCGCTGATCTGGGTAAAGGTAAACCGGACATCATCCTGATGGCAAGCGGAGCTGAAGTGAATTTAATCATCCAGGCGGGTGAAAAACTGGCTATAACGGGTATAAACGTGCGCCTGGTATCTTTTCCCAGCTGGGAATTGTTCCGCGAACAATCAGCAGCCTATCAACAATCTGTATTGCCTGATAACATCAAAACCCGGCTTGCAGTGGAAGCCGGCATCAGCCAGGGATGGCATGAATGGGTTGGCAAGGATGGCAGTATGATCATCATGGAAGGGTATGGAGCATCCGCTCCTGCCGTTGATCTATTTAGAAAATTCGGTTTTACTGTAGAAAACATCATCCAAAAGGCTGAGGATTTGATCAGTCGTGGAGGTACGTCTAAATGAAGATTGCTATAGGTACGGATCATGCAGGTTATCCGCTTAAAGAAACAGTTATTGCCGCTGTGAAGGCATCCGGACATGAAGTAATAGACCTGGGTATTCACACCTTAGAAAAAGCAGATTTTCCGGATCTGGCTGAACTCGTCGGGAATACCATCCAATCCGGTCGGGCAGAGCGGGGAATATTAATATGCGGATCAGGTGTCGGCGTCTGTATTGCAGCTAATAAAATGCGGGGCGTGTATGCCTCCACCTGCCATGATACGTATTCTGCTCATCAGGGTGTTGAACATGACGGCATGAATGTCCTCTGCATGGGGGGACGCGTAATCGGGATCGAGCCTGCAGCTGAGATCGTACGGGCGTTCTTATCAGCCTGTTTTATCCATGATGAGAGGTTCACCCGCCGGTTCAATAAGATCAAAGAGATCGAAGCACGAGGGAAGTAAGTCGCATGAATACAAGTATTCAGTTGAGGAATGCAGGGCAGGCGATCTGGTTTGATAACATCCAACGTTCCATACTAATGGATGGCAGTCTCAGTGGAATGATCACCCGCGGCGAGATCTACGGTGTCACATCCAACCCTTCTATATTCAATCAGGCGATCACCAGGACAAGTGATTACGATATGGCTCTCCAGTCACTGGCACTTTCCGGTTTTAATGCTGAGGAGATTTATGCTCAGCTAGCAATGGAGGATATTCGGGCGGCAGCGGACGCTTTCTTACCCCTCTACCATTCATCAAAAAAGAAGGATGGGTATGTAAGTATCGAGGTCAATCCTCTCAACGCGTTGGATGCAGAGAAGATGCTGGCAGAAGCGCGAAAAATATGGAAGGATTATTCGCGGCCGAACCTGATGATCAAGATCCCTGCCACGCATGCAGGTATCCAGGTAGTGAGGGGACTGATCCGGGACGGGATCAATGTAAATGTCACCCTGATCTTTACGCTCTCGCAATATGCACAAGTCATGGAAGCTTATCAACTAGGTCTGGAGGAACGGCTTCGGGCTGGCGGGGATCTTACTCATGTAGCCTCAGTTGCATCCTTTTTTGTTTCCAGGGTTGATACCCGTGTTGATAAAATGCTTCAGGAACTGGCGGAGCGTGACCCCTCACAGGCACTTCTGGCGACAAGCCTGATCGGTAAAGCCGCCATTGCCAACACCCGGTTGGCTTATGAATCCTTCCAACTTTGGCTAGGCAGTCCCGCCTTAAAGGGTTTGTTGGAGCATGGAGCCCAGGTCCAAAGACCGTTATGGGCAAGTACAGGCACAAAAAACCCAACTTACCCTGATGTCTTGTATGTAAATGAGTTGGTGGCCGCGGATACTGTGAATACGGTTCCCCCGGTGACATTGAAAGCTTTACTGGATCATGGTCAGGCTGCGGGATCGATCGTACCCAATCTCAATATTGCGCATCAAATAGTTGAAGATCTGGAAAAGGCCGGCATCAATCTTGAGGTTGTTGGTGCGGATCTTGAGCGTGAGGGGGTGGCCATTTTCGCGGATGCTCATCGGAACCTGCTGGAAGCAATTGAAAAGAAAAGCCATGAGCAGGTAACGCGGATGGGCAGCCTGGCAGGCAAAGTCACCCGGATGGTGAAGCAACTGGCAGATCAGAATAAATTAGAAAAGATCTGGCAGCACGACCCGGCTGCCTGGGAACAAGCACCGGGAACTGCGGATCTCACCAATCGTTTGGGATGGATGGATCTCCCGGAGAGAATGGCGCCGGTCCTGAAAGAGATACAGACATTCAAGGATGAATTGTTCCAGGATGGGATCACCCAGATTTTCGTTCTTGGCATGGGTGGTTCTTCCCTTGCGCCAGAAGTATTCAAGCTGGTTTTTCCATCAATAAATGGTATGGAACTGAAGATCGTAGATTCCACAGATCCGAACCAAATTTCGCAAGTAACTAAGGGGCTACATCCCGCCAACAACCTGGTCATCGTGTCTTCCAAATCAGGTGGAACCAGTGAAGTCAAAGCCTTCTTTGAATACTTCTGGGGACGGTTCGAGGAAGTTCTAAAGGGAGGTACTGGGAATCATTTTATTGCGATCACGGACCCGGGGACAGGGTTGTACCAACTGGCAAGTGAGCATCATTTCAGGAAGGTATTCCTATCGGATCCGAATGTGGGTGGACGTTTCTCCGCGCTCACTGCTTTCGGTTTAGTACCGGCGGGATTATTGGGATTACCTCTCGCAAAACTGCTTGAACAGTCGCTGATGATGGAGAATGAGTGTAAAAGCACTCATCCTGTAGGCCGAAATCCCGGTTTCGTTTTAGGGTGCCTACTGGCAGCGGCTGCAGTCAACGGTAAGGATAAGCTCAGTTTACTGATGGATGACGAGATCCGGCCTTTCGGTGCGTGGCTGGAGCAGCTGATCGCTGAAAGCAGCGGCAAGAATGGAAAAGGTATTCTGCCAATCGTGGAAGAGTTTTGCCTGCCGGTAGAAACCTACGGGAATGACAGGCTTTTTGTTTACATTCGGTTTAATGGATTGTTCGATCAACAAATAACCCAACTGCAGATGGCAGGGCATCCTGTTCTTATGATTGATCTGAAAGAAAAAGAAGACCTGTTCAAAGAGTTCTACCTCTGGGAATTTGCAACAGCTGTAGCCTGTGCTGCTCTTGGGGAAAACGCCTTTGATCAACCGGATGTGCAGGATAACAAAACCCGCACTATTGCCAAAATTGCACAATTCAAAACAGATTTGTGCTTTGTGGAACCGGATCTTATCCTGGAAAATTCTGAGGTTCAGGTATATGCACCCAATTGGATGGGATTGACGAAGGATATGGATCTTAAGCAGGTGCTTCGTTCCCTGTTGAAGTTGGCAAAACCCGGTGATTACCTGGCTATCAATGCATATCTTCCGTATACGTCTGAGATCACTTTGGGGCTGGCAGAAATGAGGAAAGCCACTCAAGCCAAAACAGGAATAGCTACAACTTCCGGGTTTGGTCCCAGGTTCCTGCACTCCACCGGACAATATCACAAGGGCGGTCCGGATACAGGCATTTTCCTGCAGATCACGGCTGATGCCGATCAGGATATACAGTATGGGGATCTGACATTCGGACAGTTGGAAAGAGCCCAGGCATTGGGTGATTATGAATCACTGGCAGACCGGAAACGCCGGATCGTTCGGATACATTTGAAGACATTGTCTGTAAGCAGGATGGCGGATGTTTTCAATAGCATATAACGGGAGTACGGAGCACCTGCAGCATGCGAATACTGGCAATTGACCCTGGCGATAAGCGGATCGGATTGGCGATCACCGATCCTACCGGCACGATCGCGACTCCTCTGCAGGTGTTGTTGCATGTCTCTCGTGAGCAGGATGCACAGACAATAAAGGAATTGGCGACCCGGAACCAGGTTGTACTCGTCGTCATTGGGGTCGCACTGGATGAAGATGGGGGAGACACACCATCCAGCCGAAAGGCACGGCGTTTAGGGGATACACTGGCGAGCATTCTAGATGTCAAAATCATCTATGAAGATGAAGCTGGCTCCACCCGCGAGGCACGTGAGACTGCCCTGACAGCCGGATTTCGCCAACGGGAGCGTAAGGGACACCTGGATCAGATGGCAGCAGCGATATTGCTGCAGAGGTACCTCGACAAGGTGGATCGGTAGATTTATGTCCATGGCTCGCAAGAAGCAAGGGTCACTGTTCATCATTCTTTTTATCCTCGCATTTGGTGGTTTATTGATCAGCGGCTACATCTGGGAGGTTGACCGTATCCAAGCAGTATACGGGAAGCCAGGCAGAGATCTGGGTATCATTGAAAAGATCTCATTGAACAGCCGCTTACTCCTTGCGGGGGACTACCTGCTTTCGCCGGGGGGTGAACTTAGAACAGGCCTCTTTGAAGTATCTGAAGGGGAATCCGCTGGTTCTATCGCAGAAAGATTAGAGCAGAATGGATGGATCCGTGATGCACAATCATTCCTGGTGTTTCTGCAATACTCCGGTATCGACCGGGAGTTACTCCCGGGAATGTATTCCCTTAAGGCAGGTGACAACGGCATACAACTAGCACATGAACTTCACGCTGGCAAAGGCAGGCTGGTGCGATTTGTCATCCTGCCGGGCTGGCGAAACGAAGAGATTGCTTTCGCATTGGAGGGATATGACCTTGGCTTCTCACAGGAAGATTTCATCCATGCCGTTAAGGACCCCGGTCCATTTTCGGGGATAGCAGGTGTATCACCAAGCACCAAAAGCCTTGAAGGCAGGCTTTTCCCGGGGTCATACTATTTATCGCGGCAGATTACACTGGATGAATTCACCAGGGATTTGCTGTTGGCATTTTCCAACGCCCTCACACCTCAGATGGAACTGGCATATCGAAACAATGGACTGACACTGGACCAGGCTATTGTGCTGGCGTCCATAGTAGAAAAAGAAACCGTCCTGGATGTGGAAGCTCCATTGATCGCCTCGGTATTCTTTAACCGCCTCGCAGCCGGCATGCGATTGGAAAGTGATCCGACTGTCCAGTATGCTGTGGGATACGATAACACTGCGGGCAGCTGGTGGAAGAATCCATTATCCTACGAAGACTTACGTTTTAATTCAGTTTATAATACCTATATTGTCGCCGGATTACCACCTACCGCCATCTGTAACCCCGGAGAGGTATCATTGCAGGCAGTGGCAAAACCGGCGATCACGAATTACTATTACTTTAGGGCTGCGTGTGATGGCTCTGGAAAACATGAATTTTCTTACACATATGAAGAGCACCTGAGTAAGGGTTGCCCGTAGAGGAGACGAATGGCTGAAATACTTGGCATCGATGTGGGTGGTTCAGGGATCAAAGGTGGCGTGATCGATACAGCTCTGGGAGAATTCGTCCAGGATCGCATCAAGATCGATACACCGAATCCATCGAAACCGGATGCTGTAGCAAGAGTGATCAAACAAATGGTAGATCACTTCCACTGGCAAGGAAAGATTGGGATCGGCTTCCCTGCGGTCATTAAGAATGGTGTTTGCTATACAGCCGCGAATGTGCATAAATCCTGGATTGGTGCGAATATCGAGGAGATCATCCATAATGCTACCGGATGCCCCGTCAAAGCATTGAATGATGCGGATGCTGCCGGACTGGCAGAAATGAAATTTGGCGCTGGGAAAGGGATCGATAAAGGTGTAGTGCTGATTCTGACCCTGGGAACCGGCATCGGGTCTGCCATTTTTGTGAACGGCCAACTATTACCGAACGCTGAATTAGGCCACCTCGAGATGGATGGAAAAGATGCTGAGAAAGTAGCTGCAGCCAATGTCAAGGAAACGAAAAAGTTATCCTGGAAGGATTGGGGAAAAAGGTTGAAGGACTACCTGAAAACAGTTGAGAACCTGATCTACCCGGATTTGATTATCCTGGGTGGAGGAGTCAGCAGCCGATACGAGAAATACCAGCAATTCTTGAACATCCGCACCCGGTTGACGCCAGCAGAATTGCAAAATAATGCCGGTATTATTGGTGCCGCATTGGCGGCTGCGGAAGAAGAATAACAGACTATAAAGAAAAAGCGGGAGGGCGAAAGCCTTCCCGCTCATCTTTGTTTAGCAGATCACTGAGATTTGTACCCGGGGCCGTTTTTGAAGTAGTCCGCATTTGCTTTAATGGCGTCAGTCAGATCCACAATTTCACCGGCTTTTAAAGTACGCGTGGTTTTCAGGTGAACAGCATCACCGTGGTGATTGGTGCCATCGTATGCTTCTGTGTAGCCTGCGGTTCCCTCAGGAGCAGCGATCTTTTCACCGCCTTTGGCTTTATAGGAGGCTGATACCTCATCTTCGGGGAAGATGGCCTCGAACGGGCATTCAGGTACGCACGCGCCACAGTCTATGCAGGTATCCGGGTCAATATAATAGAGCGGCCATTCTGATTCTGGTTTCCCGGGAACAATACATTCCACAGGGCAAACCGTCTGGCAGCCGGAATCACGTAAGCAGAGTTTGGTAATTACATGGGTCATTTCTTCCTCCTGTTATTTGTTGAAACGGTTTTGAACGACATCCCAATTTACAATGTTCCACCAGCTGTTCAGGTATTCGGCACGGCGGTTCTGGTATTTTAGATAGTAGGCATGTTCCCAGACATCCACGACCAACAGGGGTTTCAAGTCATCTGAAAGCGGGCAATCTTGATTTAAAGTGGCGAGGACCACAAGAGTGCCGTCTTTTTTCTGGCAAAGCCAGCTATAGCCGGAGCCCAGGCGCCCTAACCCGGTTTTTTCCATTTCAGCTTTGAGGTTCGTAAAACTACCAAATGTGGATTCGATCTTGCTGAGCAGGGTGCCGGTTGGTTCCTTCGCACCGGATAGGTTCATGTTCTCCCAGTACAAGTTATGGTTGTAGAACCCGCCGCCATTGTTTTTTACAACCGTACGGATCTCTTCGGGAAGTTGATCCAGGTTTGATAGGATCCATTCAATGGATTTTTCAGAGAATTGTGGATGTGCTTCCAGCGCTTTATTGCAGTTAGCCAGGTAAGTTGCATGATGCTTGGTATAATGAATCTCAACGGTACGCGTGTCTATATGTGGTTCAAGACCATCAAACGTGTATGGCAGTTTCGGTAGCTCAAAAACCATAGATCCTCCAGTTATAATCGGAATAAAATGATTTTAGCGTCCAAAGAAGGTAGTGTCAAGTCAGCACAATTCCAACCGCTTCCACAACAGAGTACTGTCCATGTTAAGTGACCGTCCCCGGGCTATTCGCTTGCTGGTACTGGCCGGGGGTGTATTGTGCATATCGACCGCGGCCATATTCATCCGGTTCGCACAGAGGGAAGCATCCTCTCTTGTGATCGCGGCTGGGCGAATGATCATTTCTACTTTTCCCCTGCTGGTATATGTCCTTCTACGTAGACCGGGCTCCCTAAAGCAACTACGTGGTAAAGATATGAAGCTGAGTGTTCTTTCAGGGGTCTTCCTTGCATTTCACTTTGCAGCCTGGATCAGTTCTCTTGAATTGACCAGCATCACCAGTTCTGTGGTTATCGTCTGCACCACACCTGTCTGGGTGACCCTGGCCGATGTAGCCCTTTTTAAGACGAAAATAGCCTGGCGAACCATTATCGGCATCGGGTTGACTCTGCTCGGTGGAATTTTGATTGGAGCGAGTGAAACGTGTGCCATCAGCCGTGCAGGGGTCGAATGTCAGAATGTCGTCATAACCAACAACAGCCGGGTGATGGCAGGAAATCTACTCGCGTTGATCGGCGCATGGATGGCAGCGGGTTATCTGCTGATTGGTAGAGTCGTACGGCAACGAGTCAATCTCTCAACTTATGCACTGGTCGTGTATGGTACGGCAGCGATACTACTGAGTGGCACTGTTCTCCTGGCTCAATTAAAATTTACCGGTTACTCCTTATACTTTTATGGATTCATTATCCTTCTGGCGGTATTTCCTCAGTTAATCGGCCATTCTACTTTGAATTGGGCATTAAAATACTTGCCCGTAACATATGTGACAATTGCCAATATGGGTGAGCCGATCGGTTCTACGATCTTTGCAATCATTCTTTTTAAAGAAATCCCAACACCGTTGAAGGTGTTGGGAGCAATCATTATCTTGCTGGGTATACTGACGGTCACAAAGACAGGTTTAACCGCTGGCAATCATTCTGGGGTGTGATTGATACGGCTGTAGAGTTGGTTGAGACGCCTGATATTCTTCAATAGATCATTGTCTGGATAATCCAACCGCATTCGCCAGTTCCAGTTATTTGCCTGTGTTCCGGGGTAATTCATCCTGGCTTCAGTTCCCAGTCGTAAAAAATCCTGCATGGGGGCAATTGCCATATTGGCAACAGAACGCCAGATACCCCGGATCATGTCCCAGGAAATATCTTTGCCATCCGTACCAAGATAATCCAGACAATAGGCCTGGATAGACTCAGGTGAACTGGTGAACCAGCCAATGACCGTATCATTGTCATGAACACCAGTGTATGCCACGGTATTCCGAGTATAGTTGTGGGGCAGGAAGCTATTCGCATCATCACCGTAGAAGGCAAAAGTAAAAATACGCATTCCCGGCAGTTCGAATTTATTTAACAGGTCAGTGACAGCTGGTACAACCACTCCCAAGTCTTCAGCGATGATAGGCAACTTGCCAAGGCGGTTTTTGATCGCCTGAAAAAGATCTTCTCCAGGACCCTGTTTCCATTCACCGATCTGAGCTGTGGGACTGCCTCCGGGAATCTCAAAGTAGCGGCAGAAACCAATGAAGTGATCAAGCCGGATAATATCCACTGTTTCCAGGCAAGAAGTAATGCGGTTGATCCACCATTCATATCCGGAGGATTTGTGTACTTCCCAGCGGTAATGCGGGTTTCCCCATAATTGTCCCGTTTCAGAGAAGCCATCCGGTGGTACACCAGCTATTGAGGATGGTGAACCGTCAGGGTTCAGCGTAAACATATACGGTGAAACCCAGGCATCCGCACTGTCATGGGCAATAAATATGGGAATATCACCAATGATCAGCAACCCGCGTTCATTGGCATATTGCTTCAATGCTTTCCACTGACGGAAGAATAAAAACTGTTCGTAGATTACTTCGTCTATCTTCCGGGGATGTGTTGACTTGAACCTCTCAATTACATCTGGCTTGCGCGAGCGGTAATCTTCCGGCCAGTCAACCCAGGAACAACCGCCATGTTCATCTTTTAGCGCAGTGAATAATGCATATTCAGGTAACCAACTCACATGGTTATCCTGGAAATCCTTGTATTCATCCAGTAAGTGTTTGTTTGTTGACTTGATGAAATGCTCGTAGGAGCGTTTCACTATCTTTTTCTTCCACTCAATGACGGGTCCGTAATCTACTTTTTCGGGATTGAAAATTGGCCTGTCCTCCAGATCCTGGAGAGAAAGTAATCCTTCATTGAGCAATAAGGCTGCTGAAACCAGATACGGGTTGCCGGCAAAGGCGGAAAAGCACTGGTACGGGGAGTCACCATATCCGGTAGGGTTAAGCGGCAATATCTGCCAGTACGTGCAGCCGGAATCAGCGACAAAATCAACCCAGCGATATGCTTCGGGGCCAAGATCACCAATGCCATCCGGTCCGGGGAGACTGGTGGGATGTAAAAGAATGCCTGAGGATCGTTTAAATGTCATAAATCGTTTTCTTCGTTATGATGGTTTGACCTGTCTTGACATGCAGGGATAAATAATCTTCCGGGAGTACATCTGCCTCTACCTCAACTCCCGGTTCAAGGATAGCATCATCCGGAACGAAGCTATTCTTTCCAATTGTCGTGATCGTGGGTATTTCTGTTTTACTGGCAGCGCCAACCTTGGATCTTGCTCCGATTATAACCCGCTTATCAGTGATTGCGTTATAAACGACAGCACCTTCTTTGACACATGTGTCTGTGAATAAAATGCTGTTGACCACCCGTGCACCAGCGCCGATAGTTACACCCGGCGATAGGATGCAATTCACCACCTCAGCTCCGGGAGCGATCACACAGCCGTCAGATACCATACTGTTTGTGATTGTGTGGTTGCTGGATAGAAAGACTGGCGGCCGCTCTTCGGTGCGGGTATGGATAATCCATTCCCGATTGTTGAGATCGATTGGGGCTGGGCTTTTGAGAAGGTCCATATGCGCCTGCCAGTATGAAAGGCTGGTGCCAACATCCACCCAGTAACCTGAATAGGGATAACCGAATACCCGGGCGTTTTCTCGAATTAACTTTGGAATGATATCTTTGCCAAAATCATGTGACGACTGGTCGTTCTGCGTATCTTCCAGCAGGGCTTGATCCAGCACAGATTGATTGAAGAGGTATACGCCCATGTTTGCCAGATTCGAAGGGGGAACAGCGGGTTTCTCAACAAATGATTTCACCCGGTAATCCGGTCCGGTATCCAGAATGCCAAACCGTGGGGCTTCTGTTGTAGGGACTTTGATGGTAGCCATTGTCATGTCTGCTTGATGATCCAGGTGGAATGTGATCAATGGCTCATAATCCATGGTGTAAATGTGATCTCCGGATAGAATCAGAATAAGATCCGGGCTGCCTTTCTTGATGAAAGCAAAATTCTGTTGAATGGCATCAGCAGTGCCGGTAAACCATTCACTGCCGCGGCGGGCAGTATATGGGGTGTATATGCGGACTCCACCAGAGAAATCCCGGTTAAGGTCCCAGGGGCTACCGGCACCAATATGCTCGATCAACGAATGCGGGCGATACTGGGCAATGAGCGTCACATCATAAATACCAGAGTTGACACAATTAGAAAGTGTAAAATCAATGATCCGGTATTTACCTGCAAATGGAACTGCTGGTTTAGTACGCTTACTGGTAAGCACTCCGAGACGTGAACCTTCTCCACCTGCCAGAATTACTGCTCGAATTTTCATACCGCCTCCATGTGCTTTGAGTTTTCCAGCAACTGTAGGTAAGCCTGGATGTGAAGATTGGCGGAAGATCGCCAGGAGACATCCATTGACATGGCCCTCTTCTGTCCAAGCTGCCAGATTTTCTTATTATTGTAATCCTTGATAGCCTGCAGGATAGTAGCTGCCAGGGTTGCGGCATCCAGTTTCGTAAACAGGTAGCCTGTGCCGGTAGCAGCACCACCGGGAAAGATGGTATCTTTCAAGCCGCCTGTGGCGCGCGCAACGGGTAAAGCACCATACCGCTGTGAGATCAACTGGGAAATACCGCAGGGTTCGTAGCGCGAAGGCATGAGGAAGATATCCGCTCCCGCATAGATCTGGTGCGCAAGGGGGTTATCAAATGTCAGCAGGGCTCTGAATTTTTCAGGATACTTTTCTTGAAGGATTTTTGCCTGCTCTTCCAGCCCAAGATTGCCGGTACCGAGGAGGATGCACTGCCAGGGAACATCCGCAGGCAGAAGCAGCAGGGCTTCAAAGAGCACATCGATCCCTTTCTGGTAGTCCAGTCTGGAGATGGCTGCAAGCAGCGGTATCTCCGGTGCAAGCTGTAGCCCTGTTATCTTCTGGATGGCGCTTTTATTTTCGGAGCGATCTGAAAGTGTGCTTGCTGTAAAATTGCTGGAAAGGTAAGGGTCTGCAGAAGGATCCCAGGTGGTGGTATCTATGCCATTCACAATGCCTTTGGTATCAGTCTTGCGAGAATTGAGGAAAGCCTCCAGACCGCAACCAAATTCGGGGGTTAGGATTTCCGCAGCGTAGCCAGGGGAAACGGGAACGATCAGATCCGCAGCAGAAATACCCATTGGAAGAGGAAGCATCTCTGCCCAGTCCGGTAAGAAAGGTTCGTGAGCCGGTTGAAAGCCGTAAGCTGGTAATGCCGCTGAGGTACCCCCTCCGAGGAAAGCCAGGTTGTGAATGGATAGCACGGCTTTTGGTCGCGGTTCCGGTTTGGATTTGAGGTAGTATAAAGTCAGGGCGGTGTGCCAATCATTGGCATGGATAATTTCTACAGTGTGGTTGATGAATGCGGGGAATGCGACCGCAGCCAATGAAAAGAAAGCATATTTCCTGCCATCCATCAAATCATCTGAGCTATACGCAGAAGGGGTTGATGAAATGGTTTTGCTGGAAAGCAGGTAGTATGTCGCGTTCCGTGATCCCACCCGGTAGACAGTGACCTCTTCCTGACCGGCAGATGTCCGTACTTGAAACGAGCCCAATTCATCTGGGCTTGTTGGGAGGTGCAAGGCAGGGTGATAGGGAATAACCACCTCTACCTGCAATTGGATCCCTGACTGCTGCGCAGCCAGGTTGATCTCACCCGGTAAAGTACCCGCGACATCACCCAACCCGCCTACTTTTATGAAGGGGTCTGCTTCGGCTGCCAGGTAGAGAACAGATACGGCCATTAAGGGTTCAGTCCACCATATCCAGGTAATCGTCAGTGATGAATTGATCCGGGTGATCTATCAAGAGGGTAAGCAGTTGAGAGGCTTTCATGGCTTTCTGCTCAGCATCTTGCCGGCTCCAAGTTCGGCTCTTGATCTCGAGGAATGTACCCAGAGAAGGTTTTGTGACCGTATCGATATTGATGAAGAATTCAGTATCCTGGAATTTTACGAGGTAGCGTAAACGTTCCTTTTCGATCTCAAATTCTGATTGAGGTCTGAAATACTCGCGGTAGAATCTCAGGCTCTGCCCGGCTGGTGCAAAGTAGCGGCTGCGTGAGAGGAGAGAATTACTTTCAATTTCATGGTCCTTAGAAGGACCGATCAGGGTCAAGCGGTAACGGACAGTATCCACCTGGCCATCTTCATTGATGAAATCATCTTCCCGGTACCTGAGTCGGTTATCTTCTTCATCGTTGAATATGAAATAAGTGTCATATTCGTGATATTTGCGTTTACGGATGATCTCTATCTGATCATTTGTGAGGGCATGGATGATGGCATGGGGGTCATTGATCTTCAGTTTAACCTGAACCTCGAAACTTTCTTCTTCCAGCGCGCCACCAATAGCAATCAGCTTGGAGAGGACAGACTTTTCACGTATGAAGAGGAATTTATCGATCTTTTTGGCATATTCCTGAGCGCCATCGATCAGGCCTTTTTCATCGAGAGTGAGCAATTGCTTATTACGCATGACAAATCGACCGTTGATCATCACATCCGTGACATCGCTAGCTTTCGAAGCATAAATGATCTGGGCATACACCCCATTGGGATCACGCTCGAAACGGGGTGAGTTATGTACCGGTGAGAGATCCACCAGAATGAGATCTGCGCGCTTTCCGGGTTCCAATGAGCCGGTAAGGTGCCCGATATGAAGGGCACGTGCACCGATTCGGGTGGCCATGGAAAGGATCATCCGTGCCGGCAGCGCGGTCGGATCATTACTGAATCCTTTTGCCAGCAGCGCAGCAAGCCGGATCTCTTCGAACATATCCAGGTCATTATTTGATGCCGGGCCATCAGTACCAATACCTACATTTAGGCCAGTTTCAAGCATTTGTTTGATCGGAGCGACCCCGGATGCCAGTTTTAAATTGGAGGAGGGGTTATGCGCAACTCCAGCGCCTACATGCAGCAGTGTGCGCATCTCGCCTTTGTCAATGTGAACGCAGTGGGCTGCAAGTACTTTGGCTTCAAACAATCCCTGTTTCTTGACATAAGGGATGACGGGCATCCCGTGTTCATTGCGCATATTCTCTACTTCCAACGCTGTCTCTGCGAGATGGGTGTGCAGAGGGATATCGAACTCGGCAGCCAGTTGGGCAGTAGCTTTGAAGATCTCAGGTGTGCAGGTGTATGGGGCATGTGGGGCCACCGAAGGTACAATGAGCGGATGCCCTTTCCAGCGCTGAATGAAAGCCCGGGAGTATTCCAGAGATTCTTCAAATGAATGAGCATCCGGGGTTGGGAATTTCATGACAGATTGTGAGCAGACGGCCCGCATGCCCGCATTGGCTGTCGCTTTTGCTATATCTTCTTCAAAATAATACATATCCGCGAAACTGGTGACCCCACTGCGAATCATTTCTGCACAGGCGAGAGATGTACCGAGTGTAACAAAATCGGGTGAAACAAACTCCCGCTCGACGGGCATCATATAACCCATCAGCCAGACATCCAGCCTGAGATCATCTGCCAGGCCGCGCAACAGGGTCATGGGTACATGGGTGTGGGCATTGACCAGACCCGGCATGAGTACCTTGCCGCCGCAGTCCACAATTTGATGCGCGGAGTAATCAGCTTGCAGTACTTTGGCATCTCCGACGGCAATAATGCTGTCTCCGTCCACAGCGACAGCCCCCGGATTGTAGAGGTTGTAATCTTCGTCCATCGTCAGAACGATGGCATTTATAAAAAGTGTATCGATATTTTTCATTCATCCTCTTTATTGAGTAAATGTTCTCGCATCAAATTCATGATTGTATTGATTGCCCATTGTAAGCCATTGGCTGGTGGACCACCAAACTTTCTATTACAAAAATTATACTTGCCACCCGAGAAAACTCCAAAGTCAAGGTTGAGGAGATTCGATTCAGGGTGGATACTGGCATAGTAAATTGTTTGCCTATTGTTTTCCCCACTCTTTGAGCAGAGATGTGTTTCTACAGGATCAGGCAGGGGATGGGGAAGAGTTTCCAGTTGGATCGATCTGATCTGTTGGAATACTTGAACGGCATCCACAGACCACCCTGCACAAAGTAAGAGTGACCTGGATCCAATCGGGATTGCGTTTTGGACCGCCTGTGCTAATGTTTGTTCATCCACACCAAAGATCGTATTACCCAGAAGGTGCCTGAGTTCGCTCTCTACCTGGCCGAGCATAGCTGCGGCATCTGGCACCGTATTCGCTTTCGCAGTGATGCGAATATCCACCGTACCTGCATGTGCAGCCAGCCCGACAGTGGGATTGGACATTCTCTCGTATTCGCCAAGTAGAAGGTCCAACTGGGATTCTCCCATCCCTGCTGTGTGGATGATACGGGTGACTAATACCTGACGGGATGGGAAAGATATTTCAATTGCGGGTATCACATAGGTCGTCATCATCTCTTCCATTTCCCGTGGAACTCCCGGGAGAAAGAAAGCCTGTGCCCGGCCGATATTTACCCGTATTCCTGGGGCTGTCCCATGCCAATTGGGGATGGCCAGAGCACTCCGGGGCAAGGTAGCCTGGGTTTTGTTGTTCTCAGACGGAATCCTTTCCAATCGTTGGAAGTATGAATATATGCTTTGCCACAGATCAGGGCGAAATTCCAGCGGTTCGTGGAGGACCAGTGATAAGGCATCACGGGTTGGATCATCCACAGTGGGGCCGAGGCCGCCCGTACAGATCAATATATCTGCTCTCTTAGCGGCTTCAGATAGCATATCTGCGACGCGGCCAGGATTATCACCAACAACCTGCGTCCGGTAGAGATCTACCCCTACGGAACGTAAACAGCGCGCAATGTATGCTGTGTTCGTATCCTGGATTTCTCCCAGCAACAACTCGGTTCCGATGGTGATGATTTCAGCAGTTGGCATGTTGTTTCCATGATTTTATCATTCCTGATAATAAACTTGTATCATGCATTCTTCCTATCTTTATTATCCAGCCACGGTTAGAATAACAGCGGAGGCAGGATGACAGGGCATAACCAGTCGATCGGAAAATGGGGCGAGCGTATCGCAGCGGAGTATTTATCTGGGCTCGGATATGAGGTCCTTGCGGTCAATCACCGCACACCCTTTGGTGAGTTGGATCTCATCACCCTTCAAGCCGGAATGCTGGTGTTTATTGAAGTAAAAACTCGAACCAGCACCTCATTGGGCTATCCGGAAGGATCAGTCACCCCAGCCAAACAAGCACATATCACAAATGCCGCCCTTTACTTCATGGCAAATACAGATCGACCAGAAACCGACTGGCGGGTGGATGTGGTGGCGATCACCGGCAGCCCTGCAAACGGCTTCCAGGATATTCAGGTATTTCAGAATGCTTTACAAGCGTGAACAAAATCCACTCATTGTGGTTCTTGGCCCTACTGCTTCCGGGAAAACGGATTTGGCGATCCACATCGCGGAACAGCTGGGAGGAGAGATCATCTCAGGCGATTCGCGCCTATTCTACCGTGGCATGGATATCGGTACCGCAAAACCCACGGCTGCTCAACTTGCGCGTGTGCCGCATTATCTGGTGGATATCCTTGATCCGGATGAACCTTTCAGTCTGGCATTATTTCAGCAGCTCTGTACCGAAAAGATAGTAGATATTCGATCTCGCGGGCTTTTACCTATTCTGGTGGGTGGAACCGGACAGTACATTCAAGCAATTACCCAGGCTTGGCAGATTCCTGAGCAGGCAGCAGACTTGCGGTTGCGGGAAGTGCTGGAGAAGATCGGTCGCGAACAAGGAGTGGATACCCTCTTTCGATACCTGCAAAAGGTGGATCCCCCGGCAGCTGAAGTGATCGATCGCCGGAATTTAAGGCGTGTTGTCAGGGCACTCGAAGTAATCTATCATACTGGCCGGCGGTTTTCCAGCCAAAAGGTCAGAGGGGATTCACCCTACGATCTGATCCAAATTGGCATCTCCTGGACCCGCGAGGATCTATATCAAAGGATCGATACCAGGATCGACCAAATGTTGAGCGAAGGACTGGTGGACGAAGTAAAACGATTAATGACGAAAGGATATACACCAGCTTTACCCTCCATGAGTGCCATTGGCTATAATGAGATCTATGCATATCTGGTGAATGAAATTACGCTTGAAGATGCAATTGTTCTGGTCAAACGTAAAACACGGCAATTCGTTCGGCGGCAGGCTAATTGGTTTAAGCCATACGCAGAAGATATCAATTGGTTTGAACAGGGGCAAGATCTCCACGAAAATGTCTGCAGGTATATCCAGAGTCGCCTCACACAAACAATACCATAATACAGGTTCAGGATCTAAACTTCATGTCTTTCAAGTATCCACACATCACACTTCAGGATTTACTGACAGCGGCCCAAAAAGAAAGCCCTAATCTGCCGGCACTTCATTATCGCAACCTGACATGGACGTATACCGACCTGACTAAGAAAGCTTGCGTTGTCAGTACCGGATTGCGCAAAATAGGTTTTCAGAAAGGCGATCGGGTAGCCCTCATGCTTCCGAATATCCCGGAGTTTGTAAGCACTTATTTCGGTATCCTGCAAATGGGTGGCATTGTAGTGGCGATCAATCCATCTTACACTGTTACAGAAGCCGTGCAACTACTACGCATCTCCGGTGCAGGATGTTTGATCGCATTGGAGGCGCAACGCTCGCAGTTCCAGAAAATTCTGGGAGAAACAGATGTAAAGACCATTGTCGTCTTATCTGAAGATGGTACTCTGGATAAGGAGATAGAAGATCGAAATGGAACAGATAATGAGATCGTCTCTTATCACGATGCTTTTCTCGAACAAACCCCGAATCATGTGGTCTTTCCTCTTGTAAAACCTGAGGATCCGGCGATCTTTCAATTCAGCGGAGGTACGACCGGTACCCCGAAGGCAGCCATCGGGTTGCATCGCAATGTGATCGCTAATGTTTATCAGTTTCGCGAATGGTTGAAGCCTGCAGATGTGGAGGGAAAACCCATATTGACTGCCATTCCGCTCTTCCATGTTTACGGGATGGTACTGGCAATGGCACTTGGCCTATTGATGCGGTCTCCAATCGTCCTGATCCGGTCAGCTGGTGAGCTACCGGCGATATTTGATGCCATTCGCCAGCATAGGCCCGCGATTTTCCCTTGCGTACCCAGCCTTTACGCCGGATTGTTACGGCATCCCCTACTAAAAGATTATTCAGCAGACCTCAAAAGCTTACAGTTATGTATCTCCGGATCGGCTCCACTGCCATCCTCAGTCAAAGAAGCTTTTGAAGGGTTGATAGGCGGCTACCTGGTGGAAGGGTATGGGCTATCAGAAGCACCAACGGCTACTCATTGCAATCCAGTTGATGGTGAGAATAAGGTTGGTTCGATCGGGTTACCCCTGCCGGGAGTGGAATGCCGCCTTGTCGACTTACTAACGCAAAGGTTGGATGTTTCACCAGGTGAGCAAGGCGAGCTCTTGATTCGTGGTCCCCAGGTTATGGCAGGTTACCATGATCAACCTCTGGAAACAGAGAATGCATTGAAGGACGGCTGGTTATTTACCGGGGATATTGCCATGGTCGATGCCAGCGGATATTTCTATATCAAAGGCAGAAAGAAAGACTTGATCAAAGTAGGCGGGTTGCAGGTTTGGCCGCAGGAGATCGAGGACGTGCTCCTCTCTTATCACGGTGTCAAGGAAGCCGCCGTTGCAGGAATCCCTGATGAGGTGTTAGGGGAAGTCCCATGCGCATGGATCACCAGTGAGGAGGGAATCCACCTAGATCTAATCTCCATCATGGGACATTGCAGGCAGAATCTGGCCCGTTATAAGCTGCCCGTGAAAATCAGGATTGTGAAGAAGATCCCCAGAAGCACAGTCGGTAAAGTACTTCGACGGGAGATGATCGCATACGAAATAAAAAACCTGGAGTGAACTCCAGGTTTTTTCGTGTTTATGATAAAAGCGGGGTTCCGCTTCGCTTACTGGTTGGCGGGGGGAAGATCTTCTCAAATTCCTCGCGGCTCATTGTTTCCACTTCGAGCAAACGCTGCGCTGTGGCGTCCAACTGGCTGCGATAGGTGGTCATTAATTCCTTCGCAGTCTTGTAGGCTGAATCTACCAGTTTGCGAACTTCCTGATCGATCTTCTCTGCAACCGCTTCGGAATAATCACGCTGTTCAGAGATCTCACGCCCCAGGAAGATCATCTCTTCTTTCTGGCCAAAAACCATGGGGCCGAGGTCACTCATACCGAGACGGGTAACCATGTTCCGCGCAAGTTGTGTGACGCGTTCAATATCATTCGAAGCGCCAGAAGTAACATCATCAAAGACGAGTTCCTCAGCCACACGCCCACCCAGCAGGCCGACCATCTCTGCCATGAGTTTCTTGCGTGAAACCAGGGTCAGATCTTCAGCCGGCAGGCCGCGGGTGAAGCCGCCATACATGCCCCGTGGGACAATGGTTATTTTCTGTACAGGATTGGATTCGGGCATGGCGGTCATCAGGATGGCATGACCGGCTTCATGGTATGCCACCACGCGTTTCTCATCACTGGTGATCAGGCGGCTTTTTCGTTCAGGGCCGGCAATGACACGTTCGATCGCTTCTTCCAACTCCAGCTGACCAACGACCTTTTTATTGCGGCGAGCTGCCAGGATAGCGCCTTCATTGACCATATTCTCGAGATCTGCGCCAACAAAGCCGGGAGTGGATTTTGCCAACACGGATAGATCGATATCTGGAGCCAGGGGTTTACCCTTGACATGGACACGTAAAATGGCTTCACGGCCACGAACATCCGGTCGATCCAGTACGACGCGACGGTCGAAACGGCCGGGGCGCAGTAAGGCTGGGTCCAAGATGTCTGGACGGTTTGTGGCTGCCATAATGATGACATTGGTATCGGTATCAAAACCATCCATTTCAACAAGCATCTGGTTCAGGGTTTGCTCACGTTCATCGTGGCTTCCGCCCAGTCCAGCCCCGCGGTGACGGCCTACGGCATCGATCTCATCCACAAAGACGATACAGGGAGAGTGCCTTTTTGCCTGCTCGAACAGGTCGCGGACCCGGCTAGCGCCAACGCCGACAAACATCTCGACAAATTCAGAACCACTGATCGAGAAGAATGGCACACCCGCCTCACCGGAAACGGCCTTGGCCATGAGGGTTTTACCAGTACCTGGAGGGCCGACCAGAAGAACGCCTTTTGGGATCCGCGCACCCAGGGTGATAAATTTTTGTGGTTCTTTCAAGAACTCTACTACTTCTTGCAGTTCTTCTTTTGCTTCTTCAACACCGGCAACATCCGCAAAAGTAACAGTGGGTTGATCACCCGAGAACATGCGGGCGCGAGATTTACCAAAGGACATGGCGGCATTGTTGCTTCCCTGAGCCTGCCTGAAAATGATCCAGATGAAGCCGGCAAATAAAATGACCGGAAGGATCACCCCAAGTATGCTTAGAACGTTCACCCAGGCACCGGGGGCTTTGACTTCGATGATGGTGGATTGAAGCTCTGCCGGAGTCACTCCCAAGTTGATTAGTTGTTCCACCAGAGTGGCTTCGGGTTCTTTCTGAGTTTGCTTTTCTCCATCCGCATAGATGGCCCGCAGTTTGTTTTCATCTACAACAACACGGCTCACTTTCCCCGCCTGAATATCTGCAGCCAGTTGATTGATGGTCAGGCCGACCTCAGTGGTCGTGGTTTGACGTGCGCTATAGAAAAGCATCACCGCTATGGCAACCATCAATAGAATGTAAACAAAAAATGATTGATTACGTGGTTTCACGAACACCTCCAGTATTCTTACAGAAACAATATTGATTATACCAACCGTGGCGCCCAAAAAACTGTTTTTGTGAAAGGGTCTGCGCGGTTCTAATAGAATTCATATAAACGACGATCTGGACTTGGTGTTTAGGTCGGACAGCCAGGGGAGAACTCCTGCGTGAGAGCCGGAAGCACGGTGAAGATCATCGTCCTTCTGAATATTATTGCATATATGATACGCCTGAATGCCTGCGGCAATAGCCGGATATATGTCCATTTCAAGATCATTACCAACCATGACGCATTCTTCGGGTTTAGCCTGCAGGAGATCCAGGATATCCTGATAATAGCCGGTGTATGGTTTAGCAAAATGGAAGATCTCATAACTAGCAATCAGGTCATATGGAATATCTTTTTCACTGAGGCCAGCCCATTCCAATCTGTGCAGAACAGCTGCCCTGGGGAACAGGGAGTTAGTGGCTATCACCAACCGATAACCGGCTTTGATCAGCCCATCTACCAGATCCTGCCCGGCTGGCAGCGGGCGGGTGTAACTGGACAGGGATGGGAAAACCTGCTCGTAGAATTTAGCAATTTGTACATGCAGGCGTTCTTTTCTTATTCCAAGTGCAGGGTAAAAGATAGAATCGAAAACTTGTTCAAGAGTGACACTGGGATCTGAGTTTCTTTGCATAGCTTCTGTCCCTGACTGTAGGGCTGGCAGCAGGATGCGTGGTAAAACGTATGGTTCCAGATAATCAGCCAGAGCCTTGAAATACGGTGGAATAAATGTTTCCATCGAATTGCGCAATAATGTGTCATCTAAATCCAGCAGAACATACCGGACCATTTTCCCTCTATAAAAAGAAGCAGGTTTTCACCTGCTTCTTCCACAAGTGATATGCAGTTGAAAGGTTGAGTATCAACCTATACACGAGTGACGTAGTCGCCGGTGCGTGTATCCACCCGGATGGTATCGCCAGCTGTGACAAAATAAGGGCAGCTGACTTCAAGCCCGGTTTCGGTTTTTACTTTTTTAGTTACGCCTGTGGCAGTATCGCCTTTCACAGCATTTTCAGCCCAGGTGACTTTCAGGTCTACAGATGTAGGCAGATCAATGTCAATGGCTTCGTTCTCAAAGAAGGTGAGCTTTACTTCCATGCCTTCCTTGAGGAAGCCTGCTGCTTCACCAATCACCTTACTGGCGATGGCAGGCTGTTCGAAGGTCTCATTATCCATAAAATGATAGCTTTCGCCATCCGTGTATAAGAATTGAACGTTATGGAAATCAAGCCGGACATCCTGCACACGATCGCCAGATTGGAAGGTCTTTTCAAGTGTTGTTCCGGTGCGCACATTGCGAGCTTTTACTTTAATAGATGCGTTACCGCGTCCGGTTTTATTATGGGAATAATCCAGGACTTTATAGAGAGTTCCATCCAAAACGAAGGTTACACCTTTTCGTAGATCATTTACATCAATCATAGTAGTTCCTTGTGAAGTGAAATTCAGACCACATATTATACCGCAGCGATTATACCATCGCAAGGTAGCTTCACGCTCGCAGCTTACTGGGTTTGTTACGACCCGAAACATTTCCCCCGGTATTAATGGGGGTGGACGGTATGATCTTGTGAATTATCCAGACCGCGCAGCTGAGCGATGGCATGCGGCAAAACATCCGCGACAAGGGAAAGGCTTTCAACTGCTCCACGCGGGCTCCCTGGCAGATTCAGGATCAGGCAACGGTTGCGTTGGACACATACGGCTCGAGACAGAAGCGCATGCATAGTTTTTTCGGCGCTTTTCATCCGTATGAACTCGCTGATCCCCGGAATAACTGACTCACCGACTTCCAACGTTGCTTCAGGGGTCACGTCACGGATGGTCAAACCAGTTCCACCTGTGGTGAGAATGACATGGATCCCAGGATCATCCGAATGCATTAATAACTCTCTCTTGATCCATTCCTTCTCATCGGGGATGATGGATGTATATTTTACCTGCCAGCCTCGCGTTCGTATGAAATCAACCAGGGCAGGGCCGGAAAGGTCTTCCCTTTCACCTTTGGAGGAACGGTCGGAAATGGTCAAGATTGCAAAACACGGTGTTGTCATCCCAACTCCTTTGCCATGAGGATCACATCATGGTTATGCCAGCCTTCATTTTCATAATAGGGAACGAGAGTATTGTTATCGTGAGTTACCATCAGGTAAGCCTTAAGACATCCAAGATCCTGCAGGCGTTTCTCAACTTCATGCAGCAAGGCTTTACCCGTTCCCTGCTTTTGATATTCAGGGAGAACAGCAAGATGATATATCATTCCACGACGGCCATCAAATCCACCGATGACAGTCCCAATAATCCGGCCACCATCTTCAGCTACAAGGATCAATTCGGGTGAATAAGCCAGCTTTTTGATGATCTCAGCAGGTTCATCCGATTGGTTGAAGGTGACACCCGGTTTACTGTTTTTCCATACCTGGGCACAGCCTGCATAGTCCTCCGGGAACTGGAAAGTGCGAATTATGGGTGCCACGATTAATCTTCCAGGCCGGTAACGTGTTTCCAGTCGCCGTGGATGCCGTTAGCGGTAACACCAAAGAAAAAGCGATTTCCTGCAGGTGTTTTCACTACCAGATCATAAAAAGCGCCTTTTTTCTGATCCGCGCGGTGTACCAGCCCGAAATCCCCGGTCCAATCAATGGTATATATTTCGGGTTTCGCTGTTAATTCTTCGTAGCGGTCTATGGCATAATGCCAAAGCCTGCGGGCAGAGGCGCGGGTGACATTCTTTACAGTGCTGCCATTACGCAGATCGCGCATGGAATAGTACTTCACACCATTTCTGATATCCAGCGGTAAGACTTCCACCCCGGTACGTGGAGCAATGTCTCCCTCGGGTTCTTTTTCGGGATGGGTACTCTCCTCCCGCGCTGTTTTCGGTTCAGGGGATGAATGTACAGGAGCCGTGTCTGGTTGAGTTTGCGCGTTTCGGCGCAGCACCAGACTGACGATCTCATCACGGACTGCCAACCCCGTTTCGGCTTCATCCCGGATATAGATTTTGTTATCATCCACAGCATAAGGAGAATCCGCTCCTCGTGGGATGAGCACACGCAGTAATTTCTTGCCTTTGTATTCACTGATATCCATGGAGCAATGCAGAGGGGGGGAGATTTTGTAATTAATCTCTTTTTCCAGTGCGCTAAAGGACCCTTCCGGATCTGAAATACCCACAGGCGGCTTCTGAGTGTCGTGACTCACCCCGATGTAGAGGGTTCCGCCATTCGTATTGGCAAAGGCGCAGATATCACATACGATGGCAAAAAGCTTTCCACCTTTGGGTGACATTGATTCGTGGAAATCTTGAATGATACTGGGTCCATCTTCGAGCGCTGACTGGATAAAGTCGTAGGCAGGTTCTTCTTTCTGACGATGCGGGCGGGTTCGGGAAAAATCATTGCTCTTGAACAATTCCGCAATGGCTGAGAAACTCAGTTCAGACAGGAAAAAGTCGGTGGTTCTGTCGCCGATGCCCGGGTTTTTCTTTTTTTGCGGGTCGGAAATGATCCTGTGAGAATCTGAACCCTGGATGCAGTGCATACGCCGGGGATACTCGGGCTTTGTGCCATTGAAGAACCAGGCAGTTGCGCGAGGTCCTTTGACCTCCAGATCCGTCACTTCCAATGCATCCAAATTAGGGTCTTGCGTGTAGGCGATTTTTGTCTGGCCACCAAAATTGAAACCACGCATGGCAACCCCATTAGATGAATTGGCATGTGCTGCAATCGTGATACCACCAGCCATTTTGATCAGCCGATACGCGGTGATAACATCGCTGGTAGCTCCGACAGTGGCTGAGCCTTCATCCAGCAACTCAGGTGGGATGTTAAGGTTTAGCAGAAGGTGTTCGATCTCACGAACTGGTTTATCGGGAGAAAAGAGCGCAATAATGTGGAATCCGAAGGTGGCTGTAAATTCAAAGGCAGGAAGGAGGTAGATCTTGCTCAGCAGGCGGCGGTATTCATCCAGCTTGTTCTTTTCCGCTGGCATTAAGCGGTTAAGCTTTTCAAGCAGGGTGAGCTGGTCCACTTCATCGCGCATCCGGCGGTACCCGGCGACCGTATTGTGATCCGTGATCGCAAGGACCTGGATATCCCTGGTTTCCGCCCGTTGCAGGATTTCGAGGTAAGTCGCGTCAGATTGTTGAAAATCCATGGATGCCTGGCTGTGTATATGCAGGTCCGCATTGTACCAACGCATTGTTGTTTTAGTAGGTTGTTTTCTCACAGGCATCGTCCTTATTCGGTGAAGCGTTGATCATTCGTTGAGTTGATAGGAACTATCATATCTCAGGTGTTGTTCCCTGCACACCTTTTACGGGTGGTGTTTCGGTTTTCTTTTTTATTGGCTTGCTCTGCGCTTTTTTTGGTGGAGATTTGATCAAGGCAGCTTTTAAGACTTCATCCACAGTATCAGCAAAAATGAATTTTAGGGAGCCGCGAACATCTGCGGGTAATTCGTCCAGGTCGATCTCGTTTCTGCTTGGTAGGATGACCCTTTTCAAACCTGCACGATGTGCTGCCAGTACTTTTTCTTTGATCCCACCGACAGGCATGACCAGGCCGCGTAATGTGATCTCGCCGGTCATTGCGACAAGTGGATCCACCTGTTTACCGGTGATGAGTGAAATCAGGGCGGTCGCCATGGTCACTCCAGCAGATGGGCCATCTTTCGGCTGAGCGCCCGCGGGTATATGCAGGTGCAGATCGTGCTTTTCAAAGAAATCCGGTTTGATGTTGTATGCATCCGCTTTGGAGCGAACATAAGAAAGGGCAGCTCGTGCAGATTCCTGCATGACATTACCGATGGAACCGGTAACCTGAAAGCCTTTCGCGCCGGGCATTTTGGTCGCTTCGATGAAGAGGATATCCCCGCCAACGGGGGTCCATGCCAGGCCGGTTGCCACACCGGGAAGTGAGGTGCGCATAGCAACTTCGTCATTACCGTAGTGGGTCGGTTTCCCCAGCAGATCGCGGACCGTTCGCGCATTGACGGTTAACCGGCGGGCTTTTACTTCTGTCATTTTTGTCACGAATTTGCGGCAGATGGAGCCGATTTCACGTTCCAAATTACGCACACCGGCTTCACGAGTATAGCTGTGGATGATCGACAGGATACCTTCATCTGTGAAAGCAATCTCTTTTTCACGTAAGCCGCTTTCCTTCAGTTGTCTGGGGATCAGGTATGTTCTGGCAATGGCTAGTTTCTCATTCTCCGTATACCCTGAGATGTCGATGATCTCCATACGGTCCAGCAGGGGACCGGGGATGGTATCCAGCTGATTGGCTGTTGTGATGAACATCACCTGGGATAAGTCGAAAGCGACTTCCATGTAATGATCACGGAAATCCGAATTCTGTTCGGGATCAAGTACTTCGAGCAGCGCGGATCCGGGATCACCATGAAAATCGAATGTCAGCTTGTCGATCTCGTCGAGCATGAACACAGGATTGCGCGAATCGGATCTGCGGATGGCTTGTAATACTCGACCCGGCATAGAGCCGATATAGGTGCGCCTGTGGCCACGAATCTCTGCCTCATCTCGAACACCACCAAGAGAAACACGAATGAATTTCCGTCCGAGTGCGCGAGCGATTGATTGGCCCAGGGATGTCTTGCCAACGCCCGGTGGCCCGACAAAGCACAGGATGACCCCTTCGCGCATTTTTCGGATATAGTCTTTGGACTGGTTCTTTACTTTGTCTGCCTGTCTTTCCTGACGTAACCTGCGGACTGCCAGGTATTCCAGTATTCTTTCTTTCACATCCGTCAATCCGTAATGATCTTCGTCCAGAACCTGGCGGGCATGTGCAATATCCAGGTTATCTTCGGTGCTGTGAGACCAGGGCAGAGTGACCAGCCAATCCAGATAGGTGCGAATGACACCATACTCCGCTGCAGCGGATGGCAGGCGGGAAAGCCGTTCCAACTCGCGCCGGGCTTGTTTGTGTGCTTCATCCGGCATATGAGCTGCTTCGATCTTTTTCCTGAATTCTTCTACATCAGCAGACTGCTCATCTCCCTCGCCCAATTCATTTTGGATGGCTTTCAACTGCTCGCGTAAAAAGTATTCACGTTGTACTTTATCAATCTCTGAACGGGCCTTGTTCTGGATCATCTGGCCCAGTTCCAACACTTCACCTTCGCGAGCCAGAATGGCAACCAGCTTATGCAGCTTATCTGTGGTGGAATCCATTTCAAGGATTTCTTGCGCCTCTTCTACTTCCATCCGTTGGAAATTAGATATGACGTATGCCGTCTGAAGCGGATCTTCGAGAGATGAGATGGAGGATGCAAGTTCTGAGGGGATCGAGGGGACCAGTTCAGAGATGTGCTCAAACTGATTGCGGGCATTTCGCGCAAGAGCTTCGATCTCCAGGCCTGTTTCCTGTTTTTCAGGGATTAGTTCGATGTGGGCTTTGAGGAATGGCTCCTTCTGGGTGAATTCCTTTAATTTGAAGCGAGCCAATCCCTGTATCAGTAGGCGAATGGTGCCGTCGGGTGCTCTGAAAAGACGGCTGATCACCGCTACTGTACCGATGGTGTACAGGTCATCAGGGCCGGGTGCTTCGATTTCAGGATCCCTGGAAGCCACCAGGCCGACAATCCGATCCTTGGATACCACATCATCCACCAGGCGGATGGAGCGTTGTTGACCGATCGTCAGAGGGACGGTCGTCTCTGGGTAAACGACGACGCCACGGAGGGGAAGGATGGGCATTTCTTGTGGCAAATTTGCCAGCAGGTCATCTTCAGAGCTGTTGTCTTCATCCTGTCCCGGATTGATGGTTGTCATGATCGGCTCGAGCAGCATTTCCTGCATATTCCGATAATCATCACTGATCCAGTCCATGTCTTCTTCAAAGTCAAACCATTTCGATGCGGGCATTTTCACTCTTCTTTGATCTTTATATGAATGGGTTTTACCCTGGGCATGGTGATTATTAAAAAACCATCTTCGTATTCTGCCAGAACCTGTTCTACTTCAACAGGGGTGGGTAATTGGATCACAGTGCGGAAGTTACCGTAAGGAATTTCCATTTGATGATAACCGCGAGGCATGGGCAGGTCCGGACGGATGCCGCTAACTTCCAGTCGCTGGTCTGCCAGGCTGATAACAAATTCTTCAGTATTCATACCGGCGATCTCGATCCTTACAAGGTAACTATCTTCTGTTTCGTATAGATCCGTTGGCGGATGCCAGTTGTGCGGCCGCGACGGATGCTTGGTAATAGATTTAGGCTCTCGAAGCTCGATATATCCACCACCGGATTTATCTGCTGAATACAGAATTGATATGTGCATTAAGATATTCATTTCACACACGCAGAGAAAGGAAATTCGGATACATTGAGATGATCATACATCTTTATTATATAAAATTTATTGGAACAAAGATAATGATTTATCCCCTGAATAGGTGCCCCGGGAGAGACTCGAACTCTCAACCAACAGCTTAGAAGGCTGCTGCTCTGTCCATTGAGCTACCAGGGCAGGCAAGTCAAAATTCTACCATATTCTATGATGAATATGGACAATGCTGTTTCGCATTGAGCTTAGAACTATTGATGGCAGGGGCGGATGCCCATAAAAACGCGTCCACCGGAAAGCAGGCGCAGGATGGTATCCCCGGTTTTACCGGTGAGCGCTGCCAGATCATTGGGAGTCATGGGGGTATTCCCGGTCGACAGGAAAATCCGGAAAACATTATCCACGACACTGTGAGTGGCTTCCACAAACCCTTCCTGTCGTGAACAGTGCGTCATCAGGTTTTGCTGCAAACCATCTACCTGATGGATTTCCGCTGTTACCGGATCTACAAAATCGATCAGTTTTCCTTCTTCTTCGAGGGAGAATAGTTGCTGGTGTTCAAGGCAGAGGTAATCGTGAAGGAAAACACGCCAGTTGCTGTCATGGTCTTTCCACCAGGCGAAGTCTATATGGAAGGGAGTACTCGGTGTCGGGCGGACAATGCTAAAGGATGGTTGGTCTGGCATGATCACTCCTGAGATGTTTCTTCATTCAAGCGGAAGTACAGATCGCCAACATGGGTAAATTGCGGATCCTGTACAAGGTGCTTAAAAATGACAGCCAGTGGAATCCGGCGGATGACATTGACCGTGGCAAACAATTCAATTGCGTGTAAATTCCCCTGCGGGTTGAGCTTGGTTAATTCGCGGGCAATATGCAATATCGCCTGGTCGGTTGCCTGGCGGGATTTACTGCCTTGCGACCAGGACCGATCCAGGGCATCTATATCCGGGATGGCCGTAGTCATTTGTTCATCATACTGGGTGTTGATCTGTTGCTTCAATAGCGCCAGCACAACGCCGCCATCCGCACCTACAAGAGCTGTGCGTACCCATTCTTTGGCGGGGCGTCGTTTGTTTGCATTGACCAATACTTTACCGTCCGGGTCTGCCTGATAGATTGTGAGCACGCTGCCTGGTAGGAGCCCGTTATCCAGATACCATTTTCTCAAGCCGGCGACATAATGATGCGGGCGAACAACCCAGCCCGGAATGAGGGTTTTTGTGTCCTGGTCGATGAATTCAAACTTTATCCGGGGTGATTCAAAAGATGTTGGGAAGAGGTGATCCGTGCGGCAATTGAGCGGTAACGTCCCGGCGCGCCAGTGCGGGAAGGTCAGCACAAGCGTAACTTCTTTTTCTTCCTTAACTTCAGTTCCGTCAAAACAATCATCATCCAGTTGTGAGATGGCGCGCATCATCTGCACACTGAAGCCACTACCATCCACTTCTTCCTCGGGATACTGCAGATAGGAAGGTGTTTTACGAACGTCTTCAGGTTCTAGCTTTTCAAGAAACCATAATACTTCACCCGCTGGGCCGACTTCATCGAAACGGGAATCATCGTGCAGTGCCTGGTTCAGTGAGAATTCAAGCAATACCTGGTTAGCCATCCCCTTCAGATCTAATTGATCGATGAGATTGGCAGTTGTCAGGGGTCCACCGCCAGCCATATCCAAGATTGCCTCTGCTAGGTTCAGGTGACCTACATTGATATCCATCAGAAGGGAGCGATGGAACCAGAGAGCAGCCACGGTAACCAGGTCCTCATCCTGCTCCATGGCAGCAACCAGGTTGTTTGTCAATGGCGTAGTGAAATCCTGCAGTATTTTCTTTGCATCCAGGTATTCCATACCGGGGAGAGTATCTTGTGAGTTGTTCAGCTCATGTTCAGGAAGGTAGCTGGCAAAAGAACGAATGAGGCCATTTTCAAATTCGACATCGATCACCTGAAAAGGAGACATACCGGGGTTATTAGCCGGGCGGATGGATTTCACCTGGCCGCGTTCCCAGTTGTGACGGCTGAAGATTAAAAATTCGCCGGGAGTGTGAGTATCCTGCGGCAGATAAAGCCGGCCTGCATTGCTTTTGGAACTGGAAAGATGCTTCTTCTCAATGGCTACCCGTTTTTCTATGGTGAGCCTTAGGAGAACCTCAATACTCTGTGGGGTCTCAAGCTCAAAAAGGGTATTCTTGATGAAATCCAGGTCTTCAGTGGAAAACTGGTAAGTTAACCAAAAATTACTATCGATGGAAATTGGGGCAGATGACATGCGCTGTCATGATCCTTCGTGCAAAAGTCTATTGTTGCGAATGAATTATACCTTAGGGAAGTACCACCGGCAAGAAAAAACACGGGTGTGGTTGCCCACACCCGTGTTTTTGACGTTGAGACGATTATACAGTGATCTCGTCTGGAGCGCGCATGACAGCATTGGCTTTCTTGACGCTGTCGGGGACATTGAAGTCCAGGTCGGCGCCGACCATCTGCTGGATGTATTTCTTGACAGCGGAATCCCAGTACTTCTTGGTGACGTAGTACACGCGCGCGCCACCCAGCTCGTGCTGGTATTCTGGCCAGGGGTAAGAAGGCTGAGCCATGCCGAGGCCCCAGCGCATCCAACCATTGTAGCTTTCGTAGGTTGCCCACCATTCCTTGTTCTTCAGGATCTCGAAACCGTAGTAGGCCTTGGCATAGTACATAACTGCGCCAATGCGTCCGCCACGGGTGAGAGCCATGGTGTGCAGGGAAATGTTGACATCTTCGTTCATCAAGCGGCCATTAGCCAGGCCGACCCACAAGCCGTCGATCAGACCGACCAGGTGATAGGGATCCTTGAGGCGCTGGCGATACCAGCCAAGGATCTCGGCATAGACACGGGCACCAACGATATCATAGAAGTCATGATCCACGTCCATATACTTCTTGATGTGTTCCATCATCAGCGGTGCTTCTTCCAGCTTGGCTTCGCGGATGTACAGGATCTGTTCTTTACCTTCTTTGGTCTTCATCTTCACCATGGCATCCGGGAAATGCGGGATGTTCATGGGAGGAGCCTGGAGCAGGGGTTCGACTTCGCGTACGTCGATCTTCAGCTCTTCAACAGATACTTTCTCGGGGGGTTCAAGTCTCACTTTAGTTCTCCTTCATAGAAAATTGATAAATGTGTCCAGATCAGATCTTGGACAGTTTGTTCAGCCTATCTACGTGGGTTGGATCGTAGGCATCACCAAATTTAGTTTTTGGCAGCGTGGCAGCTTTTTTCATGATCTCGTCGTATTCATTATCTTCGACGAAAGCAACTGCACGGCCAATGGAGGCTTCCCCATCTACAAAGCGCCAGGGGAAGAAACCGATCTTCACGCGCCGGTTCAACAGCAGGTCAATCTGACCGCCAAAGCATTCAGCGTGGATGATGGATTTGGGGAAGAGGTCAATATGCATCAGCTGATACTTGGAAGGGTCGTAGAATTCAGCGATGGGTTTTTTGTAGAGTTTTTCAAAGACTTTTTCGGCTTCGGCGCGCTGACGCGGCATCCAGTCGCGGATGATGGTATTCATCGGGTGATCGGCGGAACCACAGTCAACGGCGATCCAGCGCAGTTTTTTGGCTTTTGCCCAGTCGGCAAATTCCTGATCTGGACCTGGATGTTTCACCATATAGCGGATCTCGTCAGCAGTGGGCATATCCCAGCCGAAGTGATGATAACCGGTGTGGATGACGAGAATATCGCCTTCTTTGACTTCCACACGATCTTCAATCATCTTGGGGGTGTAGACCTGGTAGTCACCGACTGCATCGGAAAGATCAACGATGGCAGCATCGTGTACCAGATAGTCAAGATCCAATTCGGCCATATCTTTACCAGCGGTAAAGAAGTGGATCTCGCCATCCATGTGAGTGCCCAGATGGTTGGAGTGCGTGAGCAGCTGGCCATTTGCGCCATTGGGAGCAAGCCGCTTGAAGTACTTTACCTGGAGAGGCTCGTAAGTCGGCCAGGCGGGTGTACCAATACCCAGGGGGATGGTCAAATCAATCAGTTTCATATCTATCTCCTTGTCTTATCGATTCGAACGCTCATTGATTAACACTGCAAAGTTGAATTGGACACTCTACCTTGCAGTAAGGATTACATGGCACCGCTCATCACGGCCAGAACAATACCTCCAGCAATTACGCTGGCTACCTGGCCAGCAGCATTCGCTCCCATGGCATGCATCAGCAGGAAGTTCTCAAAATCATGTTCAGAAACAAAGCGCTGTACGATGCGGGCGGACATCGGGAAGGCGGAATCGCCAGCCGCACCGATCAAGGGGTTGAACTTTCCACCTGAGAAGAAGTTCATCATCTTGCCAAGCAGAATACCACCGACAGCGTCCATCACGAAAGCAAACAAACCCATTGCAAAGATGAGCAGCGTTTGGGGTTGGAGGAAGGAATGACCTTCCATTGTTGAGCCAATGACGATACCCAGGAAGAGAGATACCAGGTTGGCGAGAGTGGATTCAGCGGCTTCACTCAGGCTATCCACTACCAATGCTTCACGCAGCAGGTTACCAAACATCAGAGCAGCAATCAATGGAGAAGCCTGGGGAGCAATGAGCGAGACGATGATCGTCATCACGATCGGGAAGAGGATGCGCAGGGTGCGGGAGAGTTTTTTGCGGGAATACGGCATACGAATAGTTCGCTCAGCCTTGGATGTCATCAGGCGCATGACAGGAGGCTTGATGATGGGGATGAGCGACATGTATGTATAGGCGCAGACCGTGATTGGCGCCATCAACTCTGGAGCCAGCTTAGAAGAGACATAAATGGATGTTGGCCCATCGATCGCGCCGATGATACCAATCGAAGCTGCCTGTTTGAGCGGGAACCCGAGCAGGATAGCGATCATCAACGTGATAAAGATGCCAAACTGACCGGCAGCACCGAGGATTGCCATCTTCGGGTTTTCCATCAGGGGGCCGAAATCTGTCATGGCTCCAACGGAGATGAAAATGAAGATCGGGAATAACTCGGTATCGATACCAGCTGATTTCAGAATACCCAGGAAACCGCCTGCATCCGTAACACCGGTGAGAGGTAAATTAGCCAGAATGGCACCAAAACCGATAGGGAGAAGCAGGATAGGCTCGTAGTCCTTGTTGATGGCTAGCCAGATTAGGACGCCACCGATCAACATCATGACTACGTTCTGCCACTCCAGGCTAGATATGGCTTGAGCGAGAACGCGGAGGTTAGATAAATCCATATCAACCTCACTCGAACGATACGAGCATATCGTTGAATTGAACTTTTTGTCCGTCCGTCACATGCACTGCTTTGACCACAGCATCCACGGGGGATTTGATGGAGTTTTTCATTTTCATCGCTTCGAGTAGGAACATCTGCTGGCCGCGTGTAATTTTGTCGCCGGGTTTGACTTCCACTTTCACGATTGTACCTGGCATGGGAGCGCGAACGCCATTTCCGCTGGCAGCGGCGACTGGGGCGGCAGCAGTAGATGCAGCTGGCGCGGTGGTTACTGGTGTTGCCCGGGTAACTGCCGTTCTGACAGGAGCAACTACGCTGGATTGAGCTTCAACCTCGACCTGGTATGTGGATCCATCCACCACGACTTCGACCGGGGAAGAGAAAACATCGCCGACCTTGACGTCATAGGTCTTTCCATTGACTGTTATTTTCATTTCATTCATTATTTACCACTCCTGATCATGCGGTTTCCTAATCTTTGTTGAGAATGATATCTTTTCGCTGACCACCACCCGCTCTTACCAGTTTCAAGAGAACTACCGAGATTGCTTTGCGCTTTCTGACGGTAGTATGAGATAGCGGTGGCGATCACAACTGGCAGATCATCGCTCATTGCTGGTTCCTGGCTTACAGCTGCAACTTCGCTTTCATCAACTTCTTCCGCGGCAACTTTTTCCTCTTTATACGGAAAAGCGATACCGAGCAGGTAGATGACCACTGCAAACAGGCCCAGGGAAGAAAATGTGATGATCAAACCGGAAACTGCTACCGATGCACCATCAAGTAAATTTTGTATCAAGTTCACACCTCCTGGATCAGTCTATCATCCCGGTTTATAACGGAATGCTGCCGTGTTTACGGCTTGGGGTGGTGGATTGTTTGTCTTTCAGGAGTTCCAGTGCAGCGATCAGGCGCTGACGAGTCTCAGAAGGCAGGATGACATCATCCACATGGCCAGCCGCAGCGGCGGCATACGGGTTGGAGAATTTATCGCGGTATTCCTGGATGAGGCGAGAGCGCTCTTCCTTGGCATTGGGTGCATCCTTGAGCTGCTTGCGATAAAGGATGTTCACAGCACCTTCTGCACCCATGACGGCGATCTCGGCATTTGGCCAGGCGAAGACCAGGTCTGCGCGCAGGTATTTGCTGCCCATGACAATCATGGCACCACCGTATCCCTTGCGGGTTACCACGGTTAGCTTGGGTGTGGTCGCTTCAGCGTAGGCATAGAGGATCTTAGCGCCGTGGCGGATGATGCCGCCGTGCTCCTGAGAAACACCAGGCAGGAAACCGGGGGAGTCGCTGAATGTGACGATAGGCAGATTAAAGGCATCACAGAAGCGCACGAAGCGGGCGATCTTATCAGATGCATTGATATCGATCGAACCGGCCATGAAGGCAGGGTTCTGGCCAACAACACCCACGGGCTGCCCGTGAAGGCGGGCAAAACCGACGATGGCATTCTGTGCGAAGCCGGCAGCTACTTCAAAGAAGCTGCCCAGGTCGAATACACGAGAGACAACATCCCGCATATCGTAAGATTCATTGGGGTCAGCCGGAACGATCGAATCCAGGGCTTTGTCAGCGCGGGTCGGGTCATCCGTGATCTCAGCCGCAGGAGCGCCTTCGGCATTATTGGAGGGAATATAAGAGAGGATCTTACGGATGGTTGCGAAAGCATCCATCTCATCTTCGGCGGCAAAGTGTGCGACACCGCTGATATTGTTATGGGTGGCAGCACCGCCCAGCAGTTCTTCATCAACTTCTTCACCAGTTACGGCTTTAATGACCTGGGGACCAGTGATGTACATATTGCCCATGTTCTTGACCATGACAATAAAGTCCTGGATGGCGGGCGAGTAAACCGCACCACCAGCGCATGGTCCCATAATGACAGAGATCTGGGGAATGACGCCAGATGCCTGTACATTGCGGTAAAACACTTCACCGTAGGCTTCCAGACTCCAGATGCCTTCCTGAATGCGGGCGCCGCCGCCATCATTGATGCCGACAACGGGGACACCTGCCTGCATGGCGAGATCCATTACTTTGGCGATCTTCTTGCCAGCAACTTCACCGAAAGAGCCACCAATAATGGTGAAATCCTGGGCATAGACACACACACGGCGTCCATCGATCTTGGCAAAGCCAGCTACCACACCATCTCCAGGGTAGCGGTCCTGATCCAGATCGAAATCGGAATGGCGGTGGAGCATGAAACCTTCCAACTCCACGAATGTGCCGGCATCCACCAGCTTGGCAATGCGTTCGTGGGCAGTCAGTTTACCTTTGGCATGCTGAGCTTCCACACGTTTTTCACCGCCACCCTTGGCAGCAACTTTCCGTTTTTCTTTCAGTTGAGTGATAAACTCTTCACCTTTAGAATCCATAAAAAGGTCCTCCTGTGAGATTTGTGGTGTCTCTAGTGTAAGCACACTTGTCAGACAAGACAAGTGATAATTTTCCACTACAAGACAAAAACTGTCATATTAAAACATGAAGAATGTGCCGAGTTACCCCGGCACATTCTTGATACAGAATCTAAGATACAACTCCGGCTTCCAGCATGGCCAGATAGATCTTTTCAGCTGAAAGGGGCGGATTGGAGACGCGTACACCGACCGCATCATAGATCGCATTGGCCAGAACGCCAATGGTTGGTGTCATCGGATGTTCACCGATCCCACGGGCTCCCCACGGGCCGTCGTCCTGGGCTGTTTCAACAAACATGGCGATATTCTCGCGGGGTAGGTCGGCTGTAGTAGCTATACGGTAATCAACGAAACTGGGGTTCTTCATGACACCATTGACCAGTTTCATCTCTTCAAAGATGGCCGAGCTCATACCTTGAATAAAGCCACCTTCGATCTGGGCTTTCACGAGATCCGGGTTAATAGCTTTACCCACATCAAAGACGCTGACGGCTTTGATGATCTCGATTTTACCGGTTTCAGTGTCGATCTCAATATCGATTCCCTGGCAGCCGGTGGTGTAATGTACCACAGCGCGGGCTCCCTGGCCGGTGTCTTTGTCGAGGTTGGTAACGTAAGAAGGCATGAATGTGCCGCGGCCCAGAACAGGACCACCAATCCATCCCTGATCGCCGGGGCGGGGAATACCATAGACAACGATATTCTTGAGAGAGATGGACTCTTCAGATTTCATGGAGACGACATAGCCGTTCTTGATATCCAGATTGGCTGGGTTCTCGCCCCAGGCTTCTGCAACCATTTCAAGGATGTTCTTGCGGGCATCTTCCGCAGCACGGCGAACAGCATTACCCATGCTCCAGGTGAGGCGGCTGGCAACAGTCTGCCATTCGTAGGGGCTGTAGCGTGTATCTACTGGTCCTTCGATTTTGACCATTTCGTACGCAACGCCCAACGCTTCGGCTGCAATCTGCGCCATCACGGTGAACGTTCCCTGTCCAATTTCCTGGCCGCCAACAGATACGGTCACCGAGCCGTCTTCATTCAGGCGGACTTCTGCACTGGATCCGGCATTCGGGGGCATGGAGGGCGCTTTCCAGACAATGCCAATACCCTTACCGCGGCGTTTGGTGGGTGAGCTGGCTTTTTCCTTGACGCTGAAGTTCAATTCTTTGGCAACCTTGTCGATGCATTCCTGCAGTCCAACTGGGTGCATTTTCATGCCGGTGACATTGAAATCACCGCCTTGAATGGCATTCCGTTTGAGGAATTCAACTTTATCCATACCGATCTTCTCGGCCAGCATATCCATGACCTGGATGATACCTGCGTGGAGTTCGGACATACCAAAGCCGCGATAAGCGCCGCCGATAGGGTGATTGGTGTAAACGCACATGGCGTTGGTGGTGATATTGGGAATATCGAACGGTCCGGAGCTGTTATAGCCACCGGCGCGGGTGATGTTGACGCCGTACTCTGTGGAGGCACCGCCATCCCACCACTGGTTATTTTCCATGGCGAGGACATTACCCTGGGCATCACAACCGATTTTCAGATTGATGATCAAACCCTGGCGTACAAAGTTAGTGAAGAATTCTTCCTCACGCGTCAGGCGGACTTTTACCGGGCGGCCGCCGGATTTGGAAGCCAGGGCGACGGCAACATTTTCCATGGTTACACCGGCTTTACAGCCGAAGCCACCACCGACATACCCGGCGATGACCCGGATCTTACTTTCGGAGACACCCAATGCTTTAGCAAAGGAAGAGCGTTGTGAGAAAGGTGACTGAGAAGCAGCCCACACGGTCACATCGCCATCCGGCTCTACCTGAGCAACGGCGATGTGCGGTTCGATGGGAACGTGCTGAACATGCGGCACACGGAATTTCTTTTCCATGATAACTGCGCACTTCTTGAATGCTTCCTCCGTATTCCCTTTACGAATCTTGAAATGGTTCGAAATATTCGTGCCAGGAACGGGGAAGATGAAGTTCGGGCATTCGTAATTTGCCAGGTCAGGGTGGATGAGCGGAGCGTCTTTGGATGCCCCAAATTCAGCGTCAAAGACAGCTGGTAAAGGTTCAATATCCACTTCGATCAGGTCGATGGCTTTCTCAGCAATCTCTTCAGAGGTCGCAGCCACTGCAGCGATCGCCTCGCCTACGAAACGTACGCGATCACGGGCAAAAACGGTTTTGTCTTTCAGATACAGACCAATGAGGTTGGGGAAATCTTCGCCTGTGACAACTACTTTTACACCGGGTAGTGCTTTAGCTTTGGATACATCGATCCGCTTGATGAGACCGTGGGCAACTGTACTGCGTTTTACACGTCCATAGAGCAGTGCATTACCGAATGGAATATCATCGGTGTAGTGAGCCGCACCGGTGACTTTTTCCATTACATCCAGGCGCTGTACGCTCTTGCCAACCGGATTCATGGTTCCTGGTTTTGTGTCAGTATTAGCCATAATCATTCTCCTGTTTGTCTAAGCGCGACGCCTATGAACGTTCAGCAGCTGCCTGGACGGATTCGATGATACGGGAATAACCGGTGCAGCGGCACAGGTTGCCAACGAGCGCTTCCACGACCTGTTCCTCGGTGGGATGCGGGTTGCGGTTCAAAAGCGCACGGGCAGAGATGAGCATCCCGGGGGTGCAGAAACCACACTGGACGCCACCTTTTTCGATGATCGTTTTCTGAACGATATCGAGCTGACCATCTTTTGCCAGCCCTTCGATCGTTGTGATTTCCTGTCCGTCTACTTCCACGGCGAGTACCATGCAGCTGTTGACTGGTTCACCGTTCAGCATAACGGTGCAGGCTCCGCACTCGCCTGCCGCGCAGCCGTTTTTTGTGCCGGTAAGGGCAAGGCTTTCGCGCAGCATGCGAAGCAGTGTCATATTGGATGAGACTGTTACAACCTCATCATTTCCATTAACTTTTACAGAGATCTGGTGAAATCCCATGATGATCCTCCTCGTATAGGCTCAGGCAGAAAGCTTCTGCATGATTTCGGTGACAGCCCGGTTTACCAGATTGCGGACCATAAATTTGCGATACTGTGCGCTACCGCGGACATCATCGATCGGGGTGACCGCATCCATTGCAGCTTGGGCTGCCAGAATGATCGTTTCGGTGTTCAAGGCATTATTCGCCAGAATCTCTTCTGCCTTTGCAGGGATAAAAGGCACGGGAGCGACCGAAGCGATAGCCAGATGGAATTTATAACCCGATTTGGTTGATGAGTCTTTCACGCCCATAGCCGAAATACCCACAATGGAAAGGTCGCTGAGGCGATTACGCCCAAGTTTAATATAGCGTCCAGCGTGACCTTTGGGAGGTACGGGTAAGGTGATGGACAGGACGATGTCACCCGGTTTGAGCAGATTCTTTCCGGGGCCGGTGAAGAAGCCATTCAGTGGAAGGGTTTTGGGGCCATCCACGCCATGAATATTCAGGACACCCTGATACGCCAGGCAGGCACCGATCGTATCGCCAGCCGGGGAGGCATTGCAGATGTTACCAATGATGGTCGCGCGCGAGCGCAGTTGGTAAGACGCGACGGATTTTGCGGCTTCCACGAGCAGGGGGTAACGAGAAGCCTCTGCAAAGGCAACGACCCGATTCATGGGGATTGCGGCACCAATCGTCAGGCCTTCTTTTTCATCAATCTTTAGCACGCGAGTGCCTTCGAGGCCTTTTACATCCACCAGGTATTTCGGATTAAAAAAGCCATCTCTCATCCGGACAAATGTATCAGTTCCGCCGGAGAATGGACGAGCTTCTGGAGCGTGTTGCGCAAGGAACTGGCTCGCTTCTTTCAAGCCGGCTGGTTTGACGTAATCGAATTCAGGTAAACCTGGATGCGCTGAAGTCATAAGAGTTCACTTCCTTTCTAGAGGAATTAGATGATGATGATTATTATTCTTTACATCTGCTGGAATGGATCAATAAGTATCTAACTTCTGGATGCCCTGCCTTTCCATAAAATAGATGAGAATATGATATCTTACCTGTTAATTATCCACCATTTAGATAATTCTTCAAGTTAGGTTATGTCAGACATTCGATTGATAATTGTCATATTAATACCGCTATAATACTGCCATGCAGAAACGCTATTTTGCCAGCATGATTGGCTCACTAGCTGTCGATCAGTTGGTCGAAGGGTGTGCTTATACTATCAGGGGAAATACATCTCGGGGAATCTTTCTGGAATCAGGCTCCGGTGGGATTATCTTTTTATCTTACGAGGAGTATGCTGGCCCATTGACTGTGAATATTCCCGCAGTGATCAAAGAATTGATCTCTGATCTGGAACCTGGCATGACCACGGTAATTCAAGATAAGAGTAACCTGATATTGGAATCCAAAGAATTGCGCATAGCTATTGACACAGCTGCAGAGTGGAAACCACAACCAATTCCTGAAGGTATCTCATTCGAAGCTCTGGAAAAAACGATACTGGAGTTGATCGAGCTGTCTAAGGGAAGCCAGTATTCCGGATCGCTTTTTGATTCGACCGCAAAGGCAATATCAAGTGATTTACCGGTTTCTTCTCAAGAGCCTGATTTGAGAGTTGGTCCATTAAACCAGGCGGTACAGTTGGGTGACAGGGATGCAATACTTAGGTCAGCGGGCAGGTTGGTAGGGTTTGGGAAAGGGTTAACTCCAGCTGGTGATGACCTGCTGAGCGGATTGATCCTCACAGCCAGTCGTTACAAGCAGGTAGTTCCGGAACTCAGAGAGTATATTGAAATATTCAAGGATATTCCGATTTTAATCGCTCAAAAGTCTACGCGGCTCTCCTACGCTATCGCGTTGGCTGCTCTCGAGGGGTTGGCGGATGAACGAATCCTTGCTGGATTGGACAATCTGGCCGCTGGAAGCAGTGGAGAGCAAGTCCTGGAATGCATGAGCGGTTATGGTGCTTCATCGGGGATGGATACCCTTGCCGGGGCTATGATGTTACTCAATAAGTGCATAAAAAAAAGGATCCTGACGGATCCCTGATAGATTACGGATACTGTTTCTCCAGCCAATCCAATGGGCTGACCTGAACCCCGCCTGCCCATACTTCCCAGTGCAGGTGAGCGCCAGTCACTCTGCCAGTCGTACCTACCAGGCCAATGACCTGCCCGGCTGTGACTACATCCCCGGTCTTTACATAGATCTGCGTCTGATGCCAGTATCCGGTATACACACCCCATCCATGATCGATGATCGTGGCATTTCCCCGAACTGTGAGAGGTCCAGCAAAGACTACCGTGCCAGCAGCCGGCGCGTAGATATTTGTGCCTTCGCCACCACAAAAATCAACGCCGGTATGAAAGAATTCAAAAGGACCGCCATTGTAGCTGCGCCTGTTGCCATAGCGTGAATTTAAACAATCCAGGTAAGAGTATGGCGATGGGCTAACCCAAACACCCTGCCACATTTTCTGAGAGCTGGCTGGCGCTGTGAGTGAGTTTAGCCAATCTAGTTCAGGTTGTGTGACTGCTGGGTCAATGAAGTCATCCTGTACCAGCAGAACTGGGTCCTTGCCGTAATAACCATCTTGAATAATGATCATCTGTTCCTGGGTGTAAATACTGCCGTCTTGCAGTGCCAGACTGATGGATAAGGGATAGATACCTGGTTCTTGCATAGCGTGAATCCCTTGCAGACTGACCTGGCTGCCGTTACCATCCGGGAAGAAGTGCAACGGGTGGTCTGTCAGGGTTCCTGAGAGGTTGGTGTCATTAGTTGCGTGAATGCTGATGGAGATCGTTTTTCCCTGGACCAGAGGGAGGGGAGAAATCGTGATCTCACCCAGCGGAAGAGCCTTTAATCCGCTGTACGTGGTTGCTCCATCCGGCAGGTAGAGGATACTCCCTTCCGGTAAGGTGGAAACGCTGGATAACTGATTCTGGGTTGCCAGCTGCCATGAATTTGTTCCACTAAGAACAGCAAACTCCAGCATCGACTGCCCTTCGGATAGCAGAAAACGGTTGGTAAGTTTTTTACGGGTATCATCTTTCGGGATGATGAGGTTGACGCCTGTGTAAAGCTCGGTAGGGGATGTTAACCGGTTCAGGCGTGTCAGCATTTGTTTCGGTACCCGGTTCTGAATAGCCAACGATGTAAGAGAAGAACCGAAGCCGACAGTTTCAGTTACCAGGTAACCGGTTACTCCCTGCAGGCCGGGTATTATTAATTCATCGCCGACAGCCAGCAGGTTGGGATTGGTGATATTGTTCGCAATGACCAACTCATCCACTGTGATGCCGAACTGGCTGGCAATGCTGGTGATATTGTCACCACTTTGCACGATGTAAACAGGGTCTGAGGGGGCTGCGTCCTGTGCCTGCACAGAAGACGCTGGAAAAGCCAGGAGTATAAGAACAATTAGGAGGATGATTTTACGCATGAGCAATCTTTACCTGATCGCCAACATTATAATCGTTTATCCGGGTTGGATGGATTTCCAGGACGATTGCTGCCGGAGATGAGGGAGCGTAGTAAGGGCGCCAGCGGTGGGCGATCGTTTTATGGATCACCTTGTGATCCGCATCCAACCAGATGGCTGCAATATCGAAACGCATGAAAAACATATGGATGGCAGCGTTGAAGCGGCCAGGTGGTTGGATGATCAATGCGATACCTTCAGTGGATTCCAGCCGGATTCGCCCCATTAATCCCAATAACTTTTGCCAGAATGTCCGGCATTCCAAGAGATGGATAGGTGCGGATGGACGGCTAGTATTCGATAATTGCATCCGCTAATTGTACACTGAACCATCCATCATTCGTAGCAATCGATCAGGAAAGATGTTAAACTAAATGGGTCAATTACTGGAGGATGATCGATGCCAACCACCATCATATCTTGGAACGTCAATGGTTACCGCGCAGCTCTTAACAAAGGGTTTAAGGAATGGCTTGTTCAGACTGATCCTGATGTGATCTGCCTGCAGGAAATCAAGGTACAGTTACATCAATTGAAGGATGACCAGAAGACCTATGCCAGCCACCCGCAAACGCATTGGAATCCAGCCCAGAAACCCGGCTACAGCGGGGTGGCCACATTCAGCCGCATCCCTGTTCTGGATGCTGTAGATTCTCTGAACCGGGAGGAATTTGATTCCGAAGGAAGGCTGCTCATCACCAGGTATCCGCAATTCACCCTGTTTAATGTGTACTTCCCCAACGGTCAACGGGGGCAAGAGCGGGTGGATTATAAACTGGCATTTTATAATCGCCTGCTTGAAGTGATCGGTGAGTATCGTGAACGCGGCAATGAAGTAATCATCACAGGCGATTACAATACAGCCCATCGCGAGATGGATCTTGCCCGACCGAAAGAGAATTCAAAGACATCCGGTTTTCTACCAGAAGAAAGAGCCATGGTGGATAAATACTTAAGCACCGGGCTGATAGATATTTTCCGGAGTAAATATCCGGATAAGGTTCAGTATACCTACTGGGATATGGTCACAGGCGCGCGCGCGCGCAATGTTGGATGGCGCATTGATTATTTTTTGGTCTCTCCCGGCCTGGTGAACCATGTGGCCGATGCTCGCATTTTGGATCAAGTACCAGGCTCGGACCACTGCCCGATTGCCATTGATCTGGATTAATAAAAAACTGGTTGGGATCTCCTCCCAACCAGTTTTGATTCCATTTCAGTCTATTCCCCTTCCGGGATCCAACAGCAGAGCACCAGGTCTCGCGCGGCTTTGACTTCGTCCAGCCGGCCAACTGGTGTATCGTGCGGAGCATTCTTTAATAACTCCGGTTGCGAACGTGCTTCCTCAGCGATCTTCAACAGAACATCCGCAAACTGATCCAGTGTCTGTTTGGATTCTGTTTCCGTGGGTTCGATCATCAAGGCTTCTTTGACAATCAGCGGGAAGTAGTTCGTAGGAGGATGGAATTTATAATCCATCAAGCGTTTGGCAATATCCAGGGCATGAACATCTGCGATATCGTGCCAGTAACCTTCCACCACGAATTCATGCATGCACACCCGATTATAGGGTAAGTGGTATGCCTGGCGAACCCGAGAGAGCAGGTAATTGGCATTGAGGACAGCGTATTCAGAAACTTTACGCAATCCGGCCGATCCATGCATCAGAATATAGGTGTATGCTCGTACGAGAATGCCAAAATGGCCGTTAAAGGATTTCATCCGTCCAATGGTTTTTGCGGGTTTCTTATACCCGTACAGAGGAGCCATCTCTTCAGTGCCTGGTTCAAGGATGCCAACCACCGGGTCTGGCAGGAAATCCACCAGGTGTGCTGCGACACCGACCGGGCCGGAACCCGGACCGCCACCGCCGTGCGGGGTAGAGAATGTCTTGTGCAAGTTGAAATGCATGACATCAATGCCTAAGTCACCGGGACGAACGATACCAAGCAGGGCATTCATGTTTGCACCGTCGCCATAGACCAGGCCACCAGCTTCATGCACGATCCGAATGACCTCCAGGACGTTTTCATCAAACAGGCCGAGCGTGTTCGGGTTGGTAAGCATCAAACCGGCCATTGTGTCATCACAGGCAGCTTTCAACGCTGCCAGGTCCACATTACCGCGCTCATCTGAAGGGATGGGAGCGACTTCCATACCAACCATAGAGGATGTTGCCGGGTTTGTCCCATGAGCTGAATCAGGGATCAAGATCTTGATGCGTTTTGTGTCTCCGCGGCTGTGATGATACGCACGCATGATCAGCACCCCAACGAATTCGCCGTGTGCACCGGCTGCCGGTTGCAATGTGATACCTGCGAAACCGCTGATCTCTTTCAGGGTTTCCTGCAATTGATACATCAGAGCCAGGTTCCCCTGAACCGTCTCGATTGGCTGAAGCGGGTGTGTTGCCGTGAAACCGGGTAGGCGTGCAGTGGTTTCATTAATCTTGGGATTATATTTCATCGTGCATGAGCCGAGAGGATAAAAACCGCCGTCAATGGAATAATTCAGGCTGGATAGATGTGTAAAGTGCCTGACCACATCCAATTCGGATAATTCCGGCATGGGTAACTCTTTGCGTAAGAGAGAGGTTGGCATTTTGGAGAGCGGAACA
>CAIKMQ010000033.1 GCA_903828565.1 uncultured Leptolinea sp.
CCGGCAGCACCTGGCAGGGCACCATTCCCAACAACAATTACAGCGTGCTGGATTATGCGCGCGACATGGCAGATGAAACTGCGCTGACACGATCGACCAACACCAACGAACCCGCCGGAAATGATATTGCTGTCTATACCATTGGCCTGGGCAACGGTATCGGGGAAGGCGCCGGCGTTGTGGGTGAAGATTTGCTGCGTTACATCGCTTCCGTGGGTGATGATGGCGACCGAAACACCAATCCCTGCAGCCTCTCTTTTCACCGGACGGATTGCGGAAACTACTATTACGCGCCCACAGGCAGTGCCTTGCTGCCCATTTTCGAGGATATTGCCACCCGTATCTACACGTTGATCGTAGAGTAAATAGAAAAACATATCCTCTTCCAGTGACGAGATTGAGAAAGTAAAGGCTATGAAAAAGACCCGCCACCTATGGACCAAATTCACCCACCGGATGCGCAGCCACCCGGGACAAAGTCTGCTGGAATTCGCCCTGGCTCTTCCCATCCTGCTTCTTTTAATTTTCGGCATCATTGAATTTGGCAGACTCATGCAAGCCTGGCTTGCGCTGGAGAATGGAGCGCGTTTTGCTGTACGGTACGCGGTCACAGGCAGCTACGACCCAAAGTATTGTGATGAAGCTGGTGCCGCCCTGGGATTGGCTTCGGATGATAATGCAGACGGAAATGCTGATTGCATTGTGCCGGATACCGTGGATGATTCAGAGATCAAATCAGAACAATTGCAGGATTGGGCACGCCTGCCTTCCATCCGTGACTCCGCCCTTTCCGGTGCCATGGGGATCGGCTGGAGTCCAAACGATTCGGTCTCCGGCAATTACCTGTCTTTTCTCTCACACGCCTTTGCCACATCCAGCCTGACTTCAGATTATCGCGGCGATCCCAGCAAAGCCGGTTACTTCGCAATATCCACCTGCTCCAACCGCATCCAATTACCGGATGGCAATGGATTCCGTTTCAATCCCAATACATTCTACATGAGCGGTCACAGCGGCGAACCCCAGTATGCCTACCCGATCTACTGCGAGCTGGTCACACCCGACGGGGCTGGTACCATCCGTTACGTGGATGATGCCGGCGGACCTGGTGACCGCGTGCGCGTCGTGCTCACCTACCGCCATACCCTGATCACCCCCTTCCTTTCTTCCTGGTGGCCCACCCTCAAGCTCACCTCAACCCGTGAGGGGATCGTGGAGAAATTCCGCAATTCCCGTGTGACCGGCCTCAGCGGTGCCATCGCTTTTGCCGCCACCTGGACCTACACGCCTCTCCCCGCCACCAACACACCCACCATCACCCAGACCCCGCTGCCGGCTTCCTGTCCCAATACAGGCAGCATCCTGCATGAGTACTGGAGCAATATCAGCGGCGGATCGCTCAGCAACCTCACCAGCAACCCCCGCTATCCGGGTGAACCCGATACCCACGATAACCTGGGTTCATTTGAAGGGCCAACCAACAGTGCGGATAATTACGGTGCACGCTATCGCGGTTATATATGCCCACCTTACACTGGAAGCTATACCTTCTGGATTGCCGCCAATGATACCGCCAGCCTGCTCTTGAGCGGTTCTCAGAATCCCAGCAGTGCTGCCGAGATCGCCTCAGTCTCAAGCTGGACCAATTCACGCGAATGGTACAAGTATTCTTCGCAGCAATCCGTCACTGTCTCTCTCACTGCCGGGCAGCTGTACTACATAGAAGCTCTACACGCCGAGAGCACCAGCAGCGATAACCTGGCAGTGGCCTGGGCCGGACCGGGCATCGGAAGCAGCCCCACCGTCATCTCCGGGCAGTACCTGGTTCCGCTGGTGGTGGACTACCAGCCCACCCGCACGCCTACCGTCACTTCCACCCCCGATTGCGGTATGGCAGTCTTCAGTGCTTCTGAACCCTTGCTTGTGGATGATGATTTTATCTTTATTCCCATCCGTGATGACAGCGCAACATATAACGTCTTTGTGACCGGAGCAAGTGGACGCTGGACAAGCGCCTGGCACGATTCCAGCCGCACCCAGGAGGTGACCAACCAGTTACGTTACGATGGTTGGTGGCGCTATGGTTTCTCCTCCTTCTACAACC
>CAIKMQ010000034.1 GCA_903828565.1 uncultured Leptolinea sp.
TCATCGTTGTCCTGCTTGGGGAATCCAGGGCAGTACAGCACGTGCCGTTGCGCGCCGCTGGAGGTTAGCAAGTTGGCCACATACGCGGGTATATCCCACGGCCAGGCGCCGAGCGACTTGGTGACCGGGTCCTGCAGGGGCGGGAACCAGTCGTTGGACTCGTGCGCGTACATCAGGGAAGCAATCGCCTGTTGCTTGAGGTTGCTGACGCACTTGATCTTGATGGCCTTGCTCTTGGCCTTGGACAAGGCGGGCAGGAGCATGCCCGCCAGGATGGCAATGATGGCAATGACTACGAGGAGTTCAATCAGAGTGAATCCGTACTGTTTTCTCAAAATGGTTTTCATAAACATTGTTGCTTTCACCTATGTAATAAAGGAAAACCAAGTCATCGTGGCAGAAATTCAACCTAAAATCGTCAGTTGCCCATGGCGATCTGACATCATCTTATTGGGACACAGCCTAAGGTTTGTGCAATCGAAAATATCCTGACGCCTCCTGCATAGGCATTTCGATGCGGCTTTGGCGGTTTGAGATGGTCACGTCTTTCCAAATAGGTTGGTATAATGAAGAGGCGCGTTGCAGCTTGACACCCGGAAATTCCTGCCAGGTTAGTGTCAGAGTTTGGCCAGAGATCGTGGGTGGATTTAATTGGAGAACTGGTGTTGCCTTCAAAATGAGCAAGCCTTGATCTCCTGCAGCTATATAAGCAAATCCATCCTTGACCTTCACATCCCGGGCATAGCCTCCGGTATCCAATGCACCCACGCGCACCGGATGCAGCGGATTATGAATGTCGATTATTTCCAGGCCGTATCGCCAGTCTTGCGGCTTATCATCCCATGCTCCTCCAGCAATATATGCATAGTTGCCATCCAGGTAAATATTCCGAGCCCTCCCACCAACTTTACATTCAGCGACCAATCGTAGCATTGTGGGTATACTGATATCAAAAACGAATAATTTTCCGGGGGGAGTGCTGGTTCCATTCGACCGATAAATATCGGTATTTGATGTCTCACTAGCCGATAGAACATAAGCGTAAGAATCCCGCACCTGAATGCCCTGAAAATCGCTTTCGTAATCCGCATTGATCCAACTACTCACAATGGCAGAACTCATCGAATTGGTTAGGTTAACAACAACAAATTCATTCCTACCACTGACATATGCATAACCGTTCGCAACGTCGATTCCCGAACTTTCATGTCCCTCCCCCAACTCCAAGCCGACCAAAGTGGCTATGTTAGAGAAGGCTGGCTGGCTAATATCAATCTGACAAAGGTAGTTACCGGCTGTCACGTATGCCATTTGATTAACCACCTGTATCCCCTCAGGTTTCCCTGGAAGATCAAGTTTACTCACCGGTTTAGGATTCGAGGGATCACTGACATCGACGACCAGGAATCGCCAGAGATTGGTTTCCATTCCTTTATCCCACCCACCACCTACAATACAAGCGTAGGTTCCGAACAAACCAACTGCACGGGCATAGAATCCGGTCTTACATTGGCCTATCTTCCGCGGTTGAGTGGGATCTGAGATATCAATGATCTGAAGCCCGGCATATCCATCTGCCAAATAGGCATAGCGGCCCTGCACGTGAATGCTTTCAGCCGCGCCAGCAGTATCGTGAGAACCGATTCGGGTGGGATGCGCAGGATCTACAAGATCCAGTATGGTCAAACCACTGTTCTGGCTATAGACGAAGGCCAACCTGCTCGATATATGAAAAAAGTCGATAGTACCTTCCATCTCGACCTGGTTAACTAGCTTTAGATTCTGCGGATCAGCAATATTTATCACCTGAAATTGGTTAGACTGCGTTTGAAAAAGAAATGACCCAACGCTTCCAAGCCCTGTATTACTTGCGTTTCCTGGAAATCGCTTGATCAATTTGGGGGTCTTTGGATCTCGGATATCCAGCACCTCAATGCCGGCTGAACTTTTTATGTATGCAATATCCCCGATGATCTGCACAGCCGGATCGCAGGCATTGGTCACGGTGTAATTCCTGACGCTTTTAAGCTGTGCTCGATTAGAAATATCAAACACAGTCATGGTAATAACATTTGTACTGGTAGAAAACACAGTCCAACCATTTGTATATGTACCATAGATTAAACCTTCAGAAAAGGCTAAAATGAAATCACCTCTAATCCTCATATCCTCTATGATTATTTCTTCCTGAGAATGAGCTAACTCAACCACCTGAGCAGGATTTGAAATATCCATGACAACAAGCCGAGAAGGATTATATAGTCCCAGAAAGGCATGATTGCCATCA
>CAIKMQ010000035.1 GCA_903828565.1 uncultured Leptolinea sp.
TATTGTTTTATTACTCTACTCTATGCGGAGCCTTAATATCCAAATGAGTCAATTAATTGATTCAACGAGAGGTTCGGACGCATTGATTACAGATCCACTTGTAGGGAAGCAGTTTATAGATTTTGAGTTAATCGATTCAAATGGAGTGGCGTTTAGACTAAGTAGTAACTTAAATAATCCAACTCTTCTAGTATTTTCTAATCATCTTTGCTCTGCATGTCAGAAGATGTACCCTAATCTTCGACATTATATTCTTGGCAATCCCGATGTTGACATCATCATCATTACACCTAATACTCAGGATGAAAATGCAGATTTTTATCGAACCATGTTTGAAAGTATTCCTAATGTCCATGTTCTTCAGGGAACTCAAGAAACCTTCATACTTTATGGAGTATACGCAACACCAACTTTATTCTCATTAAATGCTGAAGGTCAAATCGTTCACACAGGAAGCATAATTAGTGAAGAGGAAATAGTGGAGCTCATGCAAGGAACAAGGTAAATAAAGGAGGGTAGTATGTTTCAAAACTTCTCGGTTGGCCAAAAAAAGTATTTGATTATCATAATGTCTATCGTCCTAGTGACTTTCCTATCTACTGCCTTCGTCACTACGACTGTTCAGGCTGGTTCAACCTGTGGTGGTTGGCATAATACAGGTTCTTGTTGTGAATCATGGTGGCCTGGCGAACAGGACTGGCAGGAAAATCATTGCGCAACATGCACAACGAGCGGATGTGTAACATACACGAATTATCGCTGCAACACTTACAGCCAATGTCCGTAATCAATAAAAAACTCATTGGAGAAATGAGTATTTTCACTGTAGAAACTCATTAACGATACCCACTATTTTCTCTTCAATAATCTATGTCCATCAGGGTCGAGCATCTATCCAAAACCTATTCTCGGGAAGGTTGTTATGCGCTTCAAGACATTAGTTTTAATGTCGGAAGTGGCATCATGGGATTACTTGGCCCGAACGGGGCGGGTAAAACCACTCTGATCCATATTCTTGCCTCCCTCATCGGACCAAGTTCTGGGCGAGCTTTTGTTAATGGGTTTGATACTGTAACGAATGCGTCCGCGGTTCGCAAAAGTATTGGGATTGTTCCGCAAGGTTATTCCTTATACCCAAATATGGCAGTTGTGGATTTCTTGGACTACATGGCAATTCTTAGCCAGTGTCATTACCCCAAGAACAAGCTTGTGAATGTACTCGGTCAGGTCGGGCTAGACTCACTGGCGAAAAAAAAGATCCATACACTGTCTGGGGGAATGAAGCAGCGACTAGTAATAGCTCAGGCACTGATTCATGATCCACCTGTCTTACTGATCGATGAACCTACAGCTGGGTTGGATCCAGCTGAAAGGGTTCGCTTCAGGAACCTGTTTTGTGAAATTGCGTTGAAGAAGACGATTCTCCTATCGACACACATTATTGAGGATATAGTTTCTTTAACAGATCGGGTTATGTTGCTGGATCATGGTCAACTGAAATACAACGGACAGGTTTCAGACCTGATTAAACAAGCTGAGGGGAAAATTTGGGGGATGAGAGTTGATCCTCAAGAATGGAACCAGTTCAGAGAAAGATACAAAGTAATATCTTTTCATCAGGTAGCTTCATACGGGCAAATAGAAGCCAGATTCACCCTCAATGATCACCCGGCACCTTTGGATGCTGTTATTACAGTTCCTACTTTTGAAGATTCTTACTTGATTTCAATTTCGACCTAACAGAAATCCTTGGGGATCTCGATGAGGATTTTTCTAAAAATCATTTGGTACGAGTGGAAAATACAATGTTCTCAACGAAGTAATTGGTTACTATGTTGTTTTTATCTAGCAATATTCTGGTTAAATTTCAGTATTCACGAATTACCCATTCATACAGTTGTTGATTTTTCCACCAAAACCGCACAAGGGCTGGGTCTTTTCGGTAGTTTGTTCACTGCCGTGATCAGTGTATATCACTTCAGAAGAGAAGTTCAACCCGGTTTCGCCTATTTTTGGGGGAGATTACTATCATCCACTTACTATCCTTGGGTGAAGTTAACCGCATCTATTCTAGTGCAGTTTACTGCCTTACTGCCTACATTGGCTTGTTTCTCTGGATTGTTGTGGCTGACTTTTGGCGCAGAGGCTGCTCCAATTGGATTAAGTATATTTATGTGGCTTATCACACCGACAATTTTCTTTACTTTGAGCATCAGTTTCTTGATTAGTATCTTGGTACGGAAGAGTATTCATGCTCTGTTCATCTTGATAACAGGATTCATTAGTTATTTCTCGCTTCAGCTAGATATCAGCCAACCACTGTCATTTGCGCCTTACTCAATCTATACTTCAGCATTGATCGGTTTTGGGCCAGATGCGTCATTTGTTTTCCTCAATCGCATCCTGTATTTATGCCTGGGTTTATTAGTTTGCCTGATGGGGTCATTTTTGGCTAATGTACTCCTGCCTGTTTGTTATCGATTTAAATTTTCGCGGCTGAATGTTTCTCTGATAATCTTCAGCTTTGCCCTTGCCATAGGCTCCATACTGATGGCTATTCAGTATCAGGAGATAAGTCATCTTGCCAATAGTCTGCCTGATCCACTTCGCCATGCGCAACAGAGAGTGGTCTGTCAGGATATCGAAACTTATACCGCAGAAATTACTCTGGATGCGACCGGGCGCATAAGCGCCGGAAATGCGATCATCCGGTTTAACAATAAACAAGCTCGCGATTCAATTCCACTCACGTTGAATGCCGGGCTGAAACGGATGGAACCCCAGTATATTGAAAATGGACAGTTAATTAGCGATAAGAAATCAGGTTACAGTTCTGCGCAGGAAATGCAGATCCAGTATTCGGGAAGGATGATAATTCCACGGTATTCTTATTCTTACTACCACCAAGAGCCATCTATTAAAGCCCTCGGTTTAGAACCCGGTTTTTTCGCGAATGCAAACTTTGCCTTGATATTGGGGAAGGGAACCTGGCACCCAATATCAGAGTGTGCCCCGAATTCTATTATGATTACAATTCCGAATTCATTCCCGGTGGTTTATACATCCGCCGATACAATTACCTCGGGTATTGATTCATCAATATACACTTGGGAACATCGCGAGGATGGGGTATTGCTAGTCGCGGGAAATTACTCACAATACAAGGAAAACAATGGTTGGATGGTTTTTTTACCAGACCAACTCATGTCTACAGATAAAGAAGAAAAGTTAGTTAACTTATATAGTTCTGTTCTTGATGTTGGCTCTAGTTTTCTTTCAATTGCGCCTTTCAACCAAGGGAAGATCGTAATGGTACCGCTGATTCAGCAAAGCTACTGGCAAACTACAGATCAAAGCATTTTCATTCCCGAAAGGCTGGTGTTTGCTAGTAAACTACTAGGTACCAGCAATGAAAATTTAATTGAACAATCACTGAATATCACCACATTAGTGGCCCAGGATGTCCTTATCGCCTGGTGGTGCGAAGATCGTAATTGTCCTGACCTTTATGGGACTTTGATAGCAGGACAAAGTGAATATTCAATCAATCCGGAAAATTATTCATCAGCGCCATTTCTCTTTTATTCAGCGTTGCGTCTTTCCAGAGAAATGGGTCAGCAAATTGATATGGATGCAGTCTTAAGGTTTTTCTCAGATGCGGCTGGTAATCCACTTCAAATGGTTATGTTGCCTATAATTCTTCCCGAAGAATCCATTGAGCTGGTTCCCCGTATTGGTAGAATTGGCGAAGATTTATGCTACCATGAGTTCGGTCGATTACTGTCGGAAAGTAGAGAATTATCAAGAAAAGATACGATTAGTTTTATCGGGATAAAGCAATTGGCAAATACCATCTCCTCCAACGATTTTCTATGTACTCAGTCGGGAGAGCCATGATAATTCCTCGTGTCCTTGAAAATCCTAGAAAGCTTACTCAATTGGTAGCTCTTGTAAAATATGATTTACAAAGTAGCTTCCCTGGTGTTTTCTGGGTGTTGGTTGGGTATTTAGCATTAAGTTACTCATTGATCACTGAAGGTTCTCTAGATACTGTTGAACGGCAAACAAGAATTGCTTTCCTAATGGAAGTAGTATCACCTATCCTTGCTGGTTTCTTTTCAAATTCAGCGCTGATGGGTGACGTGGTGGCTGGCTCAATTATCTTTTCAGCAACCAGGCAATCAATGACTAAACTTTGGGTACGACGGTTGATTACAGTAAACGCCGCCATTTTGGTGGAATTGATAGTTTTCCATTTGATTATTAGATTGACATATCCAGGTATCGGTCAATTCTCCGAAGTGTTTATTTCTACTCCATCCTGTCTATTAGTTTCCTGCCTGATATCCCTTTTTACGCTTCTCTTTATGGACATGAATGCTGGCTACCTCGCTGGGTTATTCTTTTGGTCTGCAAATTTTATTGGCTCAAAAGCGATATTGAGTATATTTGGTCCAAAACCCTATATTTTTTTATGGTGGGCTTCCCTTAAGTATCCCCCGCAGCTTGAGCAATTCTGGGTAAACAAAGCGCTTATGCTAGTTTTTACTAGTTTATTATTCATTCTCTGTATTCTAGTATTAAATGTAAAAGACAAAACATTAAACCTAAGCAAGATGTGAGAGCCCAACCCGCATTACTCCCCAAACCTGAGCTTGAGGTAAGACTCATACCTGGCGGGGTGGATGCTGCCATTCTCGACCGCCGCGCGCACGGCGCATCCCTTCTCAACACGGTGAGAGCAGTCATTGAACGCGCAATGTTGCACCAGCGGAGACATCTCAGGAAAGTAGCCATCCAATTCTTCCGGCTCAGTGTCCCACAGTGCCAGCGCTTTGATGCCGGGAGTATCCACCACGTAACCGCCGCCTTGCAACGGGTACATTTCACGCACCACGGTGGTATGCCTTCCTTTGCCGGTGGCATCGCTGACTTCACGGGCGGCCAGCCCCAGGCCGGGCTGGACCCGATTCAAAATGGTACTCTTCCCCACGCCGGAAGGGCCGGTGAAAGCGTTCAACTTCCCTGTGATCTGTGCCTTCAATTCTTCCAATCCGCGGCCATCCAACGCGGAAGTGAATAAAAGCGGATACCCCACCATCCGGTAATAGCCGTATAACTTCTCGGCTTCAGTCTCACCGATCAGGTCCAGTTTATTGAACACGATCAATGCGGGTATTTCCTGCTTTTCTGCGATCACCAGAAAACGGTCAAGCATGCGCAGGTGTGGGGGTGGGTTGGTACATGCAAATATCAGGATGAACTGATCGACATTGGCCAGCAGGATCTGGCGATAGATGCCTTTGGGGGTGGGATCCATGCGGGCAAGCATACTGACACGCGGGTGGATCTCTTCCACCATCCCACTGCCATCCATCTGGAGGGAGACATCCACATGGTCGCCGACCGCAAGGATATCGCTGTCAAAGCGATTGCGTTTGAGACGGCCGCGCAGCTGGCATATAACCCGTCCGCCTGAGGTCTGCACATGGTAGAACCCGGATTGCGAACGCAGCACAACGCCAGTGGTGGTCGTTTCCATCTGTTGCCCCTACGGCGTAGGGGTTACCTGCGCGCCGGCACCTTCGATCGTGGGTGTGGCTGTGATGTTGTAGGATGATTCCCACGGGTACCGCCGGCTGATCTGGCCATTGAAATACAATTCCACGATGCGGCGGAAGATCGGCGCGGCATAATCGCTGCCTTCCCCAATATTCTCCACCAGAACGACCACGGCAATATCGGGTTTATCCGGGTTGCGGGCATCGGTATAGCCGGCAAACCAGGCATGGGCTTCTTCGCCCGGGTTGGTGGCGCTGCCTGTCTTGCCGTAGATGGGTGTATCCATGCCGTAGAAGGTGCGCGAGGCGGTTCCGCGAGAATTGCGCACAACCTCATACATGCCTTCCTGAATGACCTTCAACGTCTCAGCAGAAATGGGCAATTTGGTCTGTTCTTCCGGCGTGAAAGCAAGGGATGTGGTGCCATCCGGAGACGAGATCTTTTCAATGATCTGCGGGCGGTAGAGCGTACCACCGTTCCCCAGGGCGGCAACAAAACGGGCTACCTGCAGTGGGCTGACGAGCAGCGCCCCCTGGCCGATAGCCAGCTGGGTGGCATCACCTTCGGTAGTTGGATCAGGCACGTAGCCAACATCTTCTGCTATCTGACCGATACCGGTCTCGGAACCCAGGCCGAAGGCGCGCGCCATATCCGGCACAGCGTTTGGCAAGCCGACCTGGTATAAGTGCAGGCCGATGTGCCAGAACCACGGGTTGCAGGAACGCATGATGGCCCCGGGCAGGTTGAGATTGCCGCTCGGGTCAAACCCCTTGGTATAGGTCCAGTCATACAGGGTGGTACCGGGCAGGTCGGTAAACTCATGTCCGCAGTAGTAAACCGTGTCGCGGGTGAATTGTTGGCTTTCCAGCGCGGCAGCAGCTGTGATCAACTTAAAGATGCTCCCCAGCGGGTATTGCCCCTGGGTTGCCCGGTTGATCAGCGGTTGGCGGGTATCTGCCAGCAGGTTGCCTAGGAACTGGAAGTTGGCATTGTTGGGGTCGAAGAGATTGGGGTCATACCCCGGTGCGGACACGATGGCCAGCACACGGCCGGTGTCGCGCTCCAATACCACGGCGGCTCCGGTGAAGCCGCCCATGGCCTGTTGAGCTCCCAGCTGCAGGTCTTTGTCAATGGTCAGCGTAATGGATTGCGCGGCGCCGGGTTCGGCGGATGCCAGCCGGGTGACGATCTGGCCTGCGGGGTCGATCACATACAAATTACCGCCATGCCGGCCGGCCAGGTAATCCTCCCCCCATTTTTCCAGGCCAGAGACACCTACCTTTTCATCCCCCAGGTAACCGCGGCGTTTATAGGCATCCAGGTCCTCTGCGGGGATGAGCTGAACATAGCCGATGGTCTGCGGAGCGACCCCACCGTCATAATAGTAGCGGGTATTATAAGGAGTCACATCCACGCCGCTGAAGGTCGCCAGGGTGCTTGAGACCTGGTTGTACTCTTCGGCAGTCGTTTCACCTACATTGATGTAAAAGTTCTCAAAACCGGTATACAGGGACCGGATCCAGGCAGAAGGGATACCCGTGAGCCGGTTGAGCAGCTTCAAAAGGGATTCCTCCGCGTCCGGCGAGATATATGCAGGGATGACGCCCAGGGCGACCGCATCGGTTTGCGCGGCGATGGCTTGACCATTGCGGTCATAGATGTTTCCGCGGGAGGGAACCTTGTAGTCCAACGAGAGACGGTTGCCGCCTTTCAGTTCAGGCAATATCAAGCCGTCTTCCCACTGCACCAACCAGTAGCCTTTATCCTGATCGAGGCTCATGGTCATTTCACGGTCGAAATCGCCCAGCAGAATGGTATGGTAGGTCACCCGGTATGCCACCTGAGAGCTGGTCGGTGTGGTCAGTGAAGACAAAATGGCGTAGTCGATCGTCTGAAGGGACATACTGATGGCGGTCTGATCATATTTGGCGATAAAGTCTTCCAGCGGGATGGCATCCTTGCTGATCGATGTCAGCAGGCTGTACATTTTCGGGTAGTCTTCAGCCTTCCATGCATCCAAAAAGGTGGTTGCAGCGGATTCCGGATCCGGGACGCGTGTGGTGATGATCTGCGGGGTTGGCAGAGAAGACGTAGCAGTTCCCTGGGGCGCTTCGGTGGAAGGAGTTTCAGCACGGGCACAGGCAGATAGTAGAAAAGCCAGCACAAGCGCGATTCGCCAAATTTTCATAAGAGAGTCTCCTGATATTCCGGTGTCGCGCTAAGAATGGCGGAATGCACCGGGCATTGATAGTGTAATTTTTCCTGGCAGCGGGCGGGCAAACCCGGTTGGGATGTTATTCCGGCACGCTGCAGGCACCTGGCCACATGGCACAAAGGTAATCCCATCACACTGGCATAGCATCCGCTCAGGTTTTCCACCGGATGGAAGCCGGCATGTTGAATGGCATACGCCCCGGCCTTATCCAGGGGGTCTCCACTGGCGATGTAAGTTTCCATCTCCGAGTCGGTATAACCCCGCATCGGGACGGATGTCTCACACAGGTCGGTGATGGTGCGTCCGTCAGGGAATGCCAGGGTGACGGCTGTCAGCACGCTGTGGTCCCGTCCGCGCAACTGGGTGAGCATCCGGCGTGCATCCGCTGAGTCGGCTGGTTTTCCGAAGATCTCACCTGCCAGCGCCACGATGGTATCACTGGTCAGCACAAGGGTGCTGGCGTCAGCCAGGGTCTCGCGCAATGCCTGGCGGGCTTTGTCTTGAGACAGGCGTTTCACGCAGGCAGTCGGGGCTTCGTTCTGCGCGGGGGTTTCATCCACCTCTACTGAAGTAGATTCAAAGGGAAGCCCCAGCAGGGAGAGCAATTCCCGCCGGCGGGGTGAATTGGATGCAAGGATCAATCGGAACATGCTGATATAAATTCTAACACAATCAACGCTTGTTCATTCCACGTGGCCTGATGTACAATTGTCCAAACAACCACGCCGGAGGCTGCGATGCAATCATTGAAGGATAAAGTGCTGCAAGAAGGGTATAACCTGGGGTGGGGCATCCTCAAAGTGGATAGCTTTATTAACCATCAAGTGGACCCGATGCTGATGGATGAGTGCGGGCGTGAATTTGCCCGCCTTTTTGCCGAGCAAAAACCCACGCGCGTCCTCACGGCTGAGATCTCAGGGATCGCGCCGGCATTGATGGCTGCCCGCCACCTCGGCATCCCTGTGGTCTATGCGCGCAAGACCAAGCCAATCACCATGCCGGGGACGGTCTACCTGACCACCGCGCCATCCCATACCAAGGGCGTCATGACGGACCTGATCGTTTCCCCCGAATACCTGTGCTGTGGTGAGCGCGTGCTGATCGTGGATGATTTTCTTGCCTCGGGCAATACCATCCTGGGTCTGGTGCGGCTGGCTGAGGCTGCCGGCGCGGAAGTGGTTGGCGTGGGTGCCTTGATCGAAAAGATCTTCGAAGGCGGCCGCGAAGCATTGGCTTTCCTGAATGTCCCCATTCATTCCCTGGTCCGCATTGAACGTATGGATGAGCAGGGCATCTTCCTGGCGGACTGATGGAGATATACTTTTCCTGCTCCATTACCGGCGGAAGAAAAGATGAGCCTGCGTATCAGGCAATTGTGGCGGCCCTCCAGGCGGATGGCCATCAGGTACCGACAGCGATCCTGGCATTCCCGGATGTGATGCACGAAGAGGTGCAGGTTTCAGCAGCAGAGACGTACGCACGGGATATGGGCTGGCTGGCAGCCTGTGATGCCGTGGTCGCAGAAGTCAGCACGCCGTCGCACGGGGTGGGTTATGAGATTGCCAGCGCGGTAGCCATGGAGAAACCGGTCATCTGCGGCTGCCGGCAGGGAGCACGGGTGAGTAAAATGATTAGCGGTGACCCGCATATCGTACTGGTGGAGTATACCGAGGTGACGCAGTACCTCTCAGAGATCAGGGATTTTCTGGCGCGGATCGAGCTTACAAGCCATCATGGCGGAAACATTCACAGGTAATTCATAAGTTCTTCATCAATCCTTCGTTTCAGGCAATTAGAATTTCTCTATCAGTACTTCAAAAGGAGAAAATCAATGAACCAGAAACGAACATATAAATGGATAGCAGGTAGCATTTTGGCTGCCACGCTTTTTGGATTGATATTTGCCGCAGCGCCAGTCTCTGCCCAGGGAAATGAACGCCGGGGAGGCCGTGGCAGCAGCAGAGGTTCCATCCAGGTAACACCGCTTTCCGCGGAAGAGGAAGCAGCGCTACAGGAAGCGATCTTGGAAGAATACGGCGCGTTGAATACCTACCAGGCGGTGATCGATCAGTTTGGCAACACCATCCCGTTTTCCCGGGTGGTCAACGCTGAACAGCAGCATGTAAATGTTCTCGTCCGCCTGGCGGAGCGTTATGGTGTGGATGTTCCCGTGAACCCCGGCCTGACCGAACCCCTGGCAATTGATACTGTAGCAGAAGCCTGCGCCATCGGCGTCTCTGCCGAGATCGCCGACGCGGACCTCTATACAGAGTTAATGAAGGATGTGACTCACCAGGACATTTGGCAAGTCTTTACCAATCTGCAAAGCGCTTCTTTGAACCAGCACCTGCCCGCTTTCGAGCAGTGTGACTAACAGAATGACAGGTAATAAGCCCGGAGATTACTCTCCGGGCTTTTTCTTTTCACTCTAATATGAACGGTTCGAACCAGGGATGTGGAGTTAGGGGATATTGTGAAGTGAGCCAGTCTGACCGGGTGCATACATCCGGTCGCACTGCGTGCGGTATCTGTACCGTATCTCAAAAAAATGGATGGATCCAGTAAAGGGGTTAACCGCCCTTATCAGCGCGGATGACAGCCAACATCTGGTCGTTTGTATCCAGTTTGAAGGCTTCCAGCCCGCGTACAGCAGCCTGATCCTGTTCGTATGCTTCCAGCTTTTGAATATCTGCTGTATCCACCCGGTGGGCCAGCCGCTGCTGGAGGTTTGTAAGGATTGTGGATGTGGAAGGATGCGCAGCCCCAATGCGGGAAGCCAGGTATTGCCCGATGGCTGCCGTCGCATTGGTGGCATCTTTTCTGGCCACACCTACAAGTCCAGTGCTGGCCAGACGCGCCCAACCGGCCATAAAGATCCCTTCCACCGCGCGATTCGTTGTCGGGTCATAGGCTTCATAAGAGATACCATCTACCGGGTAAGCCGGTTTAGGATGTATGCCGTACTGGTTGCCGTTCAATGGCAAGCCCAGGTGGTCATCCACGCGGTCACCAATAGCCAGGATGAGCGTATCCGCGTCCAGCGTGTTCAGCAGGCCGGTGCCAATTGCCCGGGGGCCGCCATCTGCGGGGGCGAGGGTATTCTCTTCAACCACCAGCCCGCAGAAATTACCGCTGGCATCTGCCAGGCATTCCCGCGGGGAGGACAAGAAACGCATGGAGAAACGGATGGAAGCGCTATGAGGTTCCGCTTTGGCAACGGCATCTTTATACAGGGCGAAAGCTGCATCCGGATCCTGCCCCAATGAGCGCATGAGCGGAGTGGCGTGAGAGATCTCCTGCTTCAATTCGTCCATATCCAGGTTGGCCGCTATACTTTCCAGTTCTTTCTTATCGAACTTCACTTCTGCCGGCCCGCGGCGGACAACGGCCACCACTTCATCCACCCGCTTTTCATCGATCAGCCAGTGGGCAATATCCATCATAACATTGCCGGCACCTACAACTGCCACCTTACGCCCGACCTTCATCGTCATCCGGCCGAATGGTGGCAACAGGTTGTAATGGTAGACGACATCTTTGGCGTGGTATACACCAGGCAGGTTTTCACCTGGAATTCCCAGTGGTTTGGCAGATTGCGCGCCGGTGGTGACCAGTACAGCTGCGAAACCCAGCGTTCTCAGGTCATCCAGTGTCAGATCCCCATCCTTACCGATGCGGCAGTTTCCATAATAATGTACCAGCGGGTCAGCCAGAATGGAGCGGAACTGCTTGCGCAGACCTTCCTTCATTTTGTATTTGTTCAGGTAGATGCCATACTCGGCCAGACCCCCCGGTTTGATATCTTTATTGAATAGAACTACCTCGTGTCCATCTGCGGCCAGTTGCTTGCTGGCATACATGCCAGCCGGACCGGCGCCGATTACCGCCACCATTAAACCGCTACCTGTCATGTATCTCTCCTCATACCGTTATAGCGCCATATTATAACTGCTTATTAGATGCCGTTTTAATTATTATGATATATTGAATAGAATAACGATCCATATACCCCTTTTGGGGATTCATCGAGGAGCCCATGGCATCAGATATTCTCACCTTCCGGTTGGAAAACGGCCTGCAGGTGCAATTAAAAGAGATCCATTCAGCACCGCTGATCAGCAGCTGGGTGTGGTACCGCGTTGGTTCACGCAATGAGCATCCCGGTATCACCGGTGTTTCTCACTGGGTGGAGCATATGCAGTTCAAGGGGACGCCAATCCACCCGCAGGGGGAGATGGACCGGGTAGTTTCGCGTGAAGGTGGCACCTGGAACGCTTTTACCTACCTGGATTGGACCACTTTCTTTGAGACCATGCCGGCAGATAAGGTGGAGATCGCGCTGAACCTGGAAGCCGACCGCATGGTCAACAGCTTGTACGATCTGCAAGAAGTTGCCTCTGAACGGACCGTGATTATCTCCGAAAGGGAGGGGAATGAAAATGAACCTCTCTTCCGGTTAAGCGAGGCCATGCAACGGGCAGCATTTACGTCCCATCCCTACCAGCATGAGGTCATTGGTGAAATGGCCGATCTGCGCAGTATGCAGCGGGACGACCTGTTCAATTACTACAGGCAGCATTACAACCCTGCCAATGCTGTACTGGCGATTGCCGGCGATTTCGAGAGCGAAGCCATGCTCCAACTGGCGCGCAATACCTTCGGCCATCTGCCGGCGGGGATGCGGGCGACACCGGTGATCGCTGATGAACCCTTGCCTGCTGCGGAACAGCGGGTAGATGTATCTGGCCCGGGTGAAACCACCTTCATCCAGGTGGCATACCGGGCACCGCGTGCCAACCACCCCGATTTCTTTCCCTTGTCGGTGCTGGATAGCCTTCTGACCGGCCCTTCCGGTTTAAATATGTTCGGTGGGGGCGGCATCTCGAATAAGACCAGCCGTTTGTATCAGCGGTTGGTGGAGAAGCAGTTGGCGGTCGGGGTGCATGGCGGCCTGTCCGCCACCATTGACCCGTACCTGTACGATGCCACGATCACCGCAGCCCCTGGCCGACCAGTGGAAGAAATCTTAAAGGCTTTTGATGAAGAGATTGATCACCTGTGTCAGGACGCAGTCACTACCACGGTCATAGAACGGGCTATCAAACAGGCTCGTGCCTTGTTCGTCTACGGTGCGGAAAATATCACCAACCAGGGATTTTGGTTGGGCTATGCGGAGATGTTTGCCAGTTATGAATGGTTCGAAACCTATCTGCAAAGGCTGGCAGAAGTGACACCAGCTGATGTGCTGCGTGTCGCGCGGGAATACCTGAGCAGTGAGAAGCGTGTGGTCGGGGTGTATCACCCCACCGGGGAAGGAGCCAGCCATGAGTAACCCATCTCGGCGCAACACTTTGCCCGGCGCGGATGACACCTTGCGGGCTGTCCTGCCCAACGGGATCACCCTGCTGGCACGTGCCAACCACAACTCACCATCCGTGGTGTTCCATGGCTATCTCGATACCGGTGCGCTGCGGGATCCGCAGGAAAAGCTGGGACTGGCGGATTTCACCGCAGCCATGCTGACTCGCGGCACCCGAACCCGTTCTTTCCATCAGTTCTTCGACCTGCTTGAATCTTCAGGTGCCAGCCTGGGCTTCAGCGGGAACATCCACACAACCGGTTTCAACGGCCGTGCCCTGACAGAAGATCTACCCATGCTACTCGCGCTGTTGCGGGAAACCTGTGAAACTCCCACCTTCCCTGTTGATTATGTGGAAAAGATGCGCGCCCAATTGCTCACCGGGCTGGCGCTGCGGTCTCAAGACACATCCGATATGGCTTCACTGACCTTTGACCAGCTGCTTTTCCGTGAACACCCGTATGCCCGTCCGGAGGATGGCTACCCGGAAACCGTAACCCGCATCTCCCGCGATGATCTGGCAACCTATCACGCGGATCATTATGGCCCGCGGGGTATGGTACTGGTGATTGTTGGGGATGTGGAACCAACCCGGACTCTGGACCTGGTGGTGGCGGCTCTCGGCGGCTGGCAGAATCCGCACCAATCATTGCCCGCAGCCCTGCCGGAATTCACCCCGCCGGGAGAAGAAAGCCGACAGCATGCCCTGGTGGAAGGCATGGTGCAGTCAGATATTGTCATGGGCGGCAGCGGGCCGACCCGCAAATCCGCAGATCACCTTCCGGTCTCTCTGGGGAACAATGTGCTGGGGCAGTTCGGCATGTACGGCCGCATTGGTGAGGTCGTGCGCGAACGCTCCGGGCTTGCTTATTATGCCTACACCCGATTGAACTCCGGTGTCGGGCCAGGCTCCTGGGAGGTATCCGCAGGCGTCAACCCTGCGAATGTGGAAAAGACCATTCAACTGGTGAAACAGGAGATCGCAAAATACCTGAATGAGCCGGTAGACACCGAAGAGTTGAGCGACAGCCAGGCGAATTATATCGGCCGCCTGCCGCTCGCGCTGGAATCCAACTCGGGGGTCGCTTCTGCGCTGCTCAGCCTGGAACGTTACCAACTGGGGTTGGATTATTACCGCGAGTATGCCGGCCTGATCCGTGCTGTCACACCGGAAATGATCCTCGAGGCATCCCGGCGGTATCTCGATCCGCAGATGCTGGCAATCGCTTCAGCCGGCCCGGCAGGATAAAGTGATGCGCCTGGTATCCGGCTTGGACCTGGTGGAAGTTCACCGCCTGGAGGAGTTGGATCGGGCAATCTATGACCGTTTCTACCGCCGGGTTTTGACCCCAAAGGAACAGGAAGAATGCAGTGGGGTCTTGTTCCTGGCTGGACGTTTTGCCGCCAAAGAAGCCGCCGCAAAAGCCCTTGGCCGCGGGATCGGCGATATCCGCTGGCAGGAGATGGAAATACTGCATGACGAGGCAGGTGCGCCGGTCTTGCGTCTTTCGGGGGAAGCTGCCCGCCAGGCTGCGGCGTTGGGCATTCAACAGTGGAGCGTCTCCATCACACACACCGCCGGGCTGGCCGCGGCACAGGTCATCGGCCTGGGTGAAGCGTGAAGATCCTTTCGGTCAGTGATGTCGAGCTAGGCCTGATCTACAGCCCTCAGATCCGCCAGCGTTTTAACGATGTCGACCTGATCCTGGGTTGCGGGGACTTGGCGTACAGTTATCTCGAATACATCATCAGCATGCTGGATGTACCTCTCTTCTATGTCCACGGGAATCATGCCAACCAGGTGGAAGACACGGTCGCCGGGCTTAAGCGAACGCCCGAAGGTGGTGTGAATATTCACGGGCGCTGCGTGGCGTACCGCGGATTGCTGCTGGCGGGGGTGGAGGGTTGCCTGCAGTACAATTATGGCCCTTACCAGTATTCACAGCGCCGCATGTGGGGATGGGTGTTCTCTCTGATCCCCGGCCTGCTGATGAACCGTGCTCGTTACGGCAGGTACCTGGATATCTTTGTGACCCATGCGCCGCCGGCAGGAATTCATGATATGGATGACCTGGCTCACCGCGGCATCCACGCCTTTAATTGGCTGGACCGGGTGTTCAAGCCAAGTTACCATTTCCACGGCCACGTGCATTTGTATCACGGTTCAAAACGGACCGTGACCCGTTACGGCAGTACCACCGTGGTAAATACGTATGGATACCGGGAGACGGTTTTATAGCCCCGGTAGTAGCAAGAAGGAAGTTAGGATCATCAACCCAACAGACCTGAACATCCCCGGATTGGATCAGCAGGCGCGCAAGGACTTTGACCGCGCGCATTTCAAAGCGTTCATCAATGCGACTTTCAGCCGGTTGCGCCGAACAAATAATGATCTGCTGCCTTTCGATGAGATCCGCAGGAACATCCCCTGGCGTGGACAGGCCGACCTCGGGTACGTGGAAGTTCCGCTGGACCACATCATTGGCTCGGTCGGGCGCTATCAGGATTTTGACCGTGCATTTCTGCCGAAATTAACCCACATACGCTCGCGTTGGGAAAATATCGATCGGGCCCGCATGAAGGACATCCCCCTGCCAGCCGTGGAATTATATAAGATCGGGGAAGTGTATTTTGTCAAAGATGGCAACCACCGGGTGTCGGTAACGCGGGAACGCGGACAGGCGTACATTGATGCCTTTGTCATCGAGATCCACACAGATGTCGCCATCACCCCGGAAACAGACCTGGAGCAGCTCATCCTGGTACAAGAATACCAGCGATTTCTGGATACGACCGGCTTGGAACGGGTCAGCGCAAACCGGGAGATCCGCCTGACGCAGGCCGGGCAATATGAGAAGCTACTGGAGCATATTCAGGTGCACCGCTGGTACCTGGGAGAGCATTACCGCTATGATCTGGGTGCTGAAAAAGCCGCCCGTTCCTGGTACAAGCGGGTGTATCTGCCGTTGGTAGAGATCATCAGCAATATGAAGATACTGGCGCATTTCCCCGGCCGCAGTGAAGCAGACCTGTACCTGTGGATCATTGAACATCAGTATTACCTGGCTGAGCAGAGTGACGGCATGGTCACCCTGGAGCAGGCGGCTAAACATTTTGTCAATCGCTTCTCATATAAACCATTGAACAAGATCCGCCGCTGGCTGGCGCGTTTGCGTCAGGTGCTCTTTCTGGACCAGGAGCGCCTGCCCGAAAGTTGGGAGGATGACGGGGAGGATGTACCAGCGGATGTGGGTAACGAGCATAATGGATAAAAAGCGCCGCAGAAGAATGCGGCGCTGGCTTTGTAATAGAGATTACTTGGTGAAGATGTTGTTCACCTGTTCCTGATCGAGCAGAGCCAGATTGGCAACGACCAGGCTGGCGGATGCGGCAACCTGCATGGTGAGCTGGTTGGATACACCGATGCAGCGGCAGCCCGCCCGGTTGGCTGCCTGTATACCGTGCGCGGAATCCTCGATTACCAGTGCATCCGCCGGGAGGACACCCAGTCGCCGGCAAGCTTCCAAAAAGACCCACGGGTCCGGTTTCCCCGGGTGGCCGACAGAAGAGCAGACTTCGTTAAAGAAGTGAGAAATATGGGTTTCGTGTAAAACAGCCCGAATGTTTTCCATCGGCCCGGAGGAGGCGACTGCCTGGGGAATGCCTGCGGCCGAAAATCGTGCCAGCCAGTCAGGCACACCCGGCAGCAGGGTCAGGTTACCGCGCAGGCCTTCGCGGTAGACCGCTTCTTTCTCTTCAGAAACTTGCTTTACCAGTTCGGGCGGGACATCCCGGCCCAGTATGCTTTCCATAATAGTCTGGCTGCTTAACCCATAGAGCGGGGCAAATTGTACCCGGTCTATGACCACACCGTGTTTTGCCAGCGCGTCCACCCAGGTCTGGTAATGGGCTTCATGCGTATCGACCAGCGTGCCATCCATATCCCACAGAACGGCTTTGGGTAGAAGTGTATTTTGCATGATGGGGATTATACCGCAGGGAATGGATGATACCCTGGCTTCAGCTTCATTATGTGAGCAGAGCCATATTCATAACCACCGGGATGGCAGGGGTAGCCGTGGTAAAATTAATGAAGAACTCACAGGTTGATGGAGGAAGTAATGGAGCAGCAAAAAGCGACTTTTGCCGTTAAGGCTGGTTTGGCACAGATGTTAAAGGGTGGTGTGATCATGGATGTGGTGACACCCGAGCACGCGAAGATAGCCGAAGAGGCTGGTGCCTGCGCCGTCATGGCTTTGGAACGTGTACCGGCGGACATCCGCGCCTCGGGCGGGGTTGCCCGCATGAGCGACCCGGAACTAATCATCAAGATCAAGGAGTCTGTCACCATTCCCGTTATGGCCAAATGCCGCATCGGTCATTTTGTCGAAGCGCAGATCTTGCAGGCTCTTGAAGTGGACTATATCGACGAATCCGAAGTGCTGACTCCCGCGGATGAAGCGCATCACATCAATAAGCACGACTTTACCGTGCCGTTCGTTTGCGGCTGCCGCAACCTGGGCGAAGCCTTGCGCCGTGTTGGCGAAGGTGCTGCCATGATCCGCACCAAGGGTGAGGCTGGCACCGGGGATGTGGTTGAAGCGGTCCGCCATGCCCGTTCGGTACTCGGTGAGATCCGTAAGTTGCAGAATATGCCCGAAGAAGAAGTGATGGCTCTCGCTAAGGAACTTGGCGCGCCGTATGAACTGCTGTTGGAAACGAAAAGACTGGGCCGCTTGCCGGTGGTGAACTTTGCCGCCGGTGGTATTGCCACACCCGCCGATGCTGCCTTGATGATGCAGCTGGGCGTGGATGGCGTATTCGTTGGTTCAGGTATCTTCAAATCCGGTGACCCGGCGAAACGTGCCGCGGCCATTGTCAAAGCAACCACGCATTACCAGGATGCCGCTATTCTGGCAGAGGTAAGCCGTAATCTGGGTGAACCAATGGTCGGACGGCAGGTGTCTTCCATCCCTGACGCGGACCTGATCGCCACGCGAGGCTGGTAATGGCGCGTATCGGCGTGCTGGCGCTGCAGGGTGCGTTCCTTGAACACATCCAGGCACTGCGCCGGCTGGGCGCGGAAACCCGCGAAGTCCGCCTGCCGGCTCACCTGGCCGGGTTGGACGGCCTGATCATCCCGGGTGGTGAGTCCACCACCATTGGCAAACTGGCGGTCGCCTATGACCTGATGGATCCGCTGCGCGATTTCGGGCAGACGCATGCCATCTGGGGAACCTGCGCCGGGGCGATCTTCCTCTCGCGGGACGCACGCCGCCACCAACCGTTATTGCGATTGATGGATATTACCGTGGAACGCAACGCCTTTGGCAGCCAGGTGAACAGCTTTGAGATCGACCTGGATGTGCCTGCCTTGCACATGGTGGACCCCGAAGGAAAGCCGTATCATGCCATTTTTATCCGCGCACCGCTGATCGAAAGCGTGGCGGGAAAAGCAGAAGTATTGGCTTCCCTGCCTGACGGGCAGATCGTGGCAGCACGTGAGGGACGCCTGCTGGCCACATCCTTCCACCCTGAATTAACCAGAGATGACCGCTTCCACCAGTTGTTTATGGAGATGGCAAAATCGGATTAAGATCAGTTGACCTGCTGGACCTTCCCCCGCTGCGGCGGCTGCGCGAGCAGGTGCTGCCATTGGACACCACACAACAGCTGACGCGCGGCAATCCACTGCGGACACGCGCTTTTCTGGAATATTTGAACCCCTCCGGGGGAATCTATACTGCCGTCTATGAAGAAGCCGGCACGATCCAGATGGTTGGGCAGATTACCCGCCGTGGCGGCAGCCGATTGGCTCATACCTCTTTCATAGCCCCCGGCCGGGCGATCTTTTCTCCCCTGTTGCCGGCCATGATGGACCATCTTGCGGAACAGGCAGGCGAGTGGGCCACCCACCACCTGCTGGCAGATGCGGACGAGCACAGCCAGTATTTTGATGCTTTACGCCGGGCGGGTTTTGCTGTGTATGCCTGGCAGCGCGTCTGGAAGTACCAACCCGGTGCTGCGGCGGATGCCCTGCCGGGTTTTGCGGAAAAGGATGACCTGTGGTTGCCAGCCACAGAACTGGATACCCTCCCGGTGCGTTCCCTGGCGCAAGCCCTGGTGCCTGCCCTGGTGCAGCCGATCGAAGGATTGTTCGAGCAACGCCCGCACGGCCTGCTGATCCGTCAGCAGGGGCGGGTAGTTGGGTACTCAGAGATCGTCCAGGGCGGCGAAGGCCTGTGGCTGCAACCATTCATCCATCCGGAAACAGAGAATGTCCCTGGCCTGTTGATGTCTTTGCTGTGGACGATTGGCCGTAAGTGCAGCACACGGGTTTACATCTGTGTGCGTTCTTACCAGGCGTGGATCGAATCTGCACTAGAGGAATTACCGGTATTTGCCAGCCCGCGCCAGGCTTTGCTGGTGCGGCACCTGGCGGTGCTGCAAAAAGAGGCCAACCTGGTCACCCTGCCGGCTTTTGAGGCGCAGCGAATAAAACCGGGCCCGGTTGCCCGCGCCAAGACCCATGAAGAGGGAATGACATGACACAGAAACATATCACTGACAACCTGGATATACTGATGGGGGTCCTGCCACCGGAGATCGCGGATGCCGTCCGCCGGGCGGATCGCAGCGAGCTGTTGATTGAGATCATTTTAGATCAGGGGCGGGTGCCGACCGCTCGATTCTATGATCATGAGGTACCCCTGCTGGAGCGCGAAGTCACCGCCCAGGATATTTCTGCGGTGGTGAAGCAGCTGGGCGATTTTGACGCGGATAACCGCGCCGGATTGGAGCGCACCCTGCACCGCATCTCTGCCATCCGCAACCGGCATAACCATATCGTCGGCCTGACCTGTCGTGTAGGACGGGCGGTCTACGGCACCATTGATATCATCGAAGACCTGATAGAAAGCGGCAAGAGCCTGCTGTTGCTGGGGAAACCGGGCGTGGGCAAGACAACCATGCTGCGTGAAGCCGCACGGATGCTGGCTGAAAATCACCGCGTGGTGATCGTGGATACATCCAATGAGATCGGCGGAGATGGGGATGTCCCCCACCCGGCTGTCGGGCGTGCCCGCCGCATGCAGGTGCCAAAACCATCCCTGCAGCATGAGGTGATGATCGAAGCGGTTGAGAATCACAACCCGGAGGTCATTGTCATAGATGAGATTGGCCGCGAACTGGAAGCCCAGGCTGCGCGCACCATCGCGGAGCGCGGAGTGCAGCTGATCGGCACCGCCCACGGCCGCACGCTGGAGAACCTGCTCTTGAACCCCACCCTGTCAGACCTGGTCGGCGGGATCGAGTCGGTGACGCTCTCGGATGAAGAAGCACGTCGCCGTGGAACCCAGAAGACCGTGCTGGAGCGGCGCTCACCGCCTACCTTTGATATTTTGATCGAACTGCTGGACCGCGACCGTGTGGCCATCCATGCAGATGTAGCTGCTGCGGTGGACGCGCTGGTGCGCGGCTACCCCGGGCCTGTCGAAGTCCGCTATCACCGGGAGGACGGCAGCATTGCGCGCGAGATCCAGACGCCGGAGCCGAGCGCCGCACCCGCGACCGGCAGCCGGCCGGGCAAACGCGGCACGGCAGACTTTGGTCCGCCAATGGGAGTTCAGGGTACCCGTCGCCAGGATGCGAACCGCATCCGCGGGCAGGAAACCCCGGGGGCTGGTTGGCCGGTGAACGCTGACACAGCCGGCGAGGAAGAACCAGCCGGCAGCCGGACTTACGATCATCCCAACCAGCCGATCCGGCTGTATCCGTACGGGGTAGCTCGCAATCGCCTTTCGCAGGCGGCTAAACGACTCGGTGTGCCGGTGATGGTCGTCCGCGATGTGGCCGATGCCCAGGGGTTGATCACACTGCGGGCGTATTACCGCAACCGTCAGGCAACCATACTGGATGCCGAGGGCCGCGGGATGCCGGTGTACGTCTTACGATCCAATACCGTCAGCCAGATGGAGCAGTTTCTGGCTGAGATCTTCAACCTGAACGAGAACCCGGATGCCAACCCGGCATCACAGGCTGCGGTGGCACAGGCGCAGAGCGCTGTGGACCTCATCCGCAAAGGGGAGAGATTCGTAGACCTGCCCCCCGCGGCCGCCACCCTGCGCCGGCTGCAGCATGAGGTCGCCAAGCAGAACCAGCTGACCTCGCAATCCTACGGAAAGGAGCCGTACCGCAGGGTACGCATCTTCCGCGAATGACAGGTTATTTCATTACTTTTGAAGGGCCGGATGGCTGCGGCAAGACCAGCCAGATCCCGCCGCTGGCGGAGTACCTGCGCGGCCGGGGTGTGGATGTGCTCACCACGCGTGAACCCGGCGGTACAGAGATCGGCGACCAGGTGCGCACCATCATCATGGATCTAAAGAACAAAGGCATGGACCCGCGCACGGAGATACTGCTTTTTCAGGCTTCCCGCGTCCAGATCGTAGAACAGGTCATCCGCCCGGCATTGCTTGCCGGCAAGGTGGTGCTGTGCGACCGCTACGCGGATTCCACGCTGGCATACCAGGGGTACGGCCACCGCAGTGACCTGAGATTCCTCAGGCAGCTGCTGCATTTTGCCACCGGCGGATTGCAGCCCGACCTGACCTTACTGCTCGACCTGGACGCGCGCGAAGGGTTGAAACGCCGTCAGGGCGGCAATGTGGAATGGAACCGCCTGGATGATTACGACCTCGAATTCCATCAGCGCGTACGGCAGGGATATCACCAGCTGGCAGTTGAAGACCCGTCCCGCTGGCAGGTTGTAGACGCTTCCGCTTCTCGTGAAGCGCTGCAGCAGGAGCTGAGGGGGATTATAATGGAACGATTATCGCTGGTTTAGAAAGGAAGATATGAGACCATTGAGTAAAAAAGCCGCCTTCGGCCTCCTGCTGCTCAGCCTTGTGCTGTCCAGCTGCAAGCCGGCTGCAGCGGAAGTTGTACCTACTGTGGCACCCACTGCGGTGCCGGCTGGAGACAGCGCGGCAACCATCGTTCAGCCTACCCCCGGCCCTGCCACTTGCCAGCTGGCCGCGAACGCGCTGCCGGCTGCATCCAGTGAAGAACTGGCCGCGCTGGCTGCCATCCCCCCGGTCAATGAGAATGACCTGATACACGGGTCGCCCACCGCGCCCATCACCATCCTCGAATACAGCGACTATCAATGACCGTACTGCGCTTCGCTTGCTCCCGTGTTGGAGCAACTCCTCGCTGAGTACCCCGAAGATGTTCGTGTTGTCTTCCGTCATTTCCCGCTTCCCAGCCATCCCCTTTCCCTGCTGGCCGTTCAGGCTGTAGAAGCCGCCGGTTTACAGGGTAAGTACTGGGAATTATCAGATGCCATCTTTGCCCAGCAGACGGTCTGGTCTGCTATGGACCCGGCCGCTTTTGAAGCCTGGCTGGTGGAACAAGCATCCGCCCTCTCGCTGGATACCGCGCAATTTTCCACGGATATGAAGAGTGATGCCCTGGTGCAGAAAGCCCGCGATTATCAGCAGGCTGCCTATACTGCCGGCGTCAGCTATACACCTTTTGTGATGTTCAATGGCCGCTCCTACCAGAATGTTGTGGACCTGAGCAACATCAACAACCTGCGTTTCATGGTCGAGCTGGTCAAAGGCAGCCAGGGACAGTTCACCTCCTGCCCGTCGACCGTTTTGGAAGCGGGTAAGAATTACCGCGTGACGCTGGAAACCGAAGAAGGCAATATCGTCCTCCGGCTGGATGCTGATAAGGTACCGGTTTCTGCCAATGCCTTTGCCTGGCTGATTCAGCAAGGTTGGTATGATGACACCACCTTCTACTACGTTCAGCGCGGCGCAGGGGTGGATATGGAGTATGCCATCACCGGCGATCGCACCGAAACTGGTGCCGGTACACCCGGTTTTATCATCACCACCGAAATGGGTGCCGGCCAGAGTTTTGATAAGCCCGGCAAGGTGGGTTTCTTGAACGGCAGCCAGCTGTTCTTCACCTATACCGCTGTACCTGCCCTGGATGGCCGCTACACCCTGTTGGGTGAAGTGGTGGAAGGCATGGAAATCCTGGAGAACCAACCTGCCACCGGTTCTTCCGCTGACAGCAAGCTGGTTCCGGGATTGCGGATCATCCGCGTGACCATTGCGGCTGAATGACACCCCCGGGTAAACGAAACAAGATTAACAGCATACTCCAGCTCGCAGTCAGCGGGCTGGGGTTGCTTTTTTTACTGGCTGTTGCCGGCCTGCGGGGGATCTTCTCGCTGTTCAATGGCGAATCTTTCCCCCTGGCCATCTCCGGCATACTCGACTTGCTTCTGCCGGCTGCGCTGCTCGTCCCCGCGATACTCTATAGCCTGCTGCGCCTGACCGGCCGCGAGGCAGGGACATGCGCCGTGAACCCCCCGGGGTGGAGCGGTCTGCTGCTGCTGGCCTGGCCGCCGCTGATCTTGTGGTGCGCCGCGCTGCTGGAAACAGGCGATCTTGCCATGCCGCTCTTCAGCCTGGTGCGCTTCACGGCCATGCTTACGCTGGCAGCCTGGGTGTACGGGGTGGCAGGTTTCCGCCTGCCCGCCCTGAACGCCCGCCGCGGCTGGGGATTGCTGGCAGCCGGCATGCTGGGGGGAACCCTGCTTTCAGGGCTGCTGGAAATGCTGCTGGTGAGCGCGCTGGCGTTGCTTGGCGTGCTGGCGCTGCTGCTGTCACCTTCGCTGGCGGACAGGTTGCTGGCGATCTTTCAGGCTGCTGCCGGCGCGCCTGACCCGACTGCCGCGCTGCAGGCACTGCAGCCCCTGTTGGATTCACCGGTATTGATCGGCGCGGCTTTTCTGTTGATCTCTGTTGCCATTCCCCTGATCGAAGAAGCGGTGAAACCCGCCGCGATGTGGCTTCTATTGCGGAAAGGCCTGACCCCCGCGGAAGGTTTTCTGGGAGGTGTGGTTTGTGGTGCCGGTTTCGGGTTGGTGGAGAACCTGATGAGCACCGCCCCGCTGCTGGAGGGGGACTGGCTGCCGGTGGCTGTGATGCGCGCCGGTACCACACTGCTGCACATGCTGGCCAGCGGATTGGTGGGCCTGGGCCTGGCACGTTGGCGGGCAGGCGGCGGATTTTTACAGGCGGCCGGTGATTACCTGGCTGCCGTCGCCCTGCATGGTACCTGGAACGGCTTCGCCCTGCTGTTGGGGTTGGAGATGCTGAACGGGGTGGATCTCACGCCCGCGGCATACGGGCTGCTGGGTGGAATGGCGTTGCTTTCCCTGGCCTGCCTGGCTGTTCTGCTGCGGCTCAACCGGCACTTACGCCGCCAGGCGGCAGCACAGGCACCGCCGCAAAACATGCTATAATCCCGCAAATCACCGTAAAAGGAACCTATGGAACTTATCACCTACCTGATCGACCTCGTTTTACACCTGGATGAACACCTGAACACCCTGGTTACCAATTACCAGGCCTGGACCTACCTGATCCTCTTCGCTGTGATCTTCATGGAGACCGGGCTGGTGGTGACGCCTTTCCTGCCGGGTGATTCGCTGCTGTTCGCCGCCGGCGCGCTGGCCGCGCTGGAAGGCTCTCCCTTGAATGTCGGCCTGTTGTGGGCGCTGCTCTTTGTCGCGGCTGTGCTGGGGGATACTGCCAACTACTCCATTGGCAAGTACATTGGGCCGCGGGCTTTCACCGCCAATTCGAAGCTGCTGAAAAAGGAATATCTTGACCGCACGCACGCCTTCTACCAGAAGCACGGCGGCATCACTATCTTTCTGGCGCGCTTTATCCCCATCATCCGCACCTTTGCTCCCTTCGTCGCCGGCATCGGTGAGATGCGCTACGGCTACTTCATCGGTTACAACCTGCTGGGCGCCCTGGTATGGACGCTGCTTTTCACCTTCGGCGGTTATTTCTTTGGCAACCTGCCCTTTGTGCGCGATCATTTCTCGCTGGTGGTCATCGCCATCATCGTCATTTCCTTCATCCCTGCTGTTAGTGAGGCCTATAAAGGCTGGCGCGAACGAAAGAAATAATTGCCTGCCTGCTTGGTACACATTAACAGAATGCTCCCCGAAAGGGGAGCATTCTGTTGCGCGTCTGACCAGTTTTAACTATTGCCTTTGGCACGATTGTGCGTCTGGCAGAGCATCTGGCAATTATCCATACTGGAAGAGCCTCCTTTACTCCAGGAGGCTACATGGTCGGCATCCATTTCACTTTGCTTCCAGATTTTTCGCTTGTTGGCATCTGGACCTATGGCACATAGCGGGCAATTCGATTCATTTTTCGCTTTAGCGGATGTAGTTTGCGCTTCATAAACAGTTTTCTTTGTCGCATCATCGAAGACACGCACCTCCAGCAACCTGGTATCTGCAGAACCGCCCAGAATATACTCAAAGATGCCTTTACGCCTTTTAATATATGGATCGCCATACAGTTTATGTACCTGCGCTGAAACCGCTGCCGGGTTGTACGGGTTTAGGTGATACTGTACATACATTCTGCCCCATTCCAACCCACACATTTCCGGCTCCACGTCGTCGAATACCCTTGAAACCCAATCTAACACACTGTTAAAGTATGTTTTTAACTCTGTAATTTGATTATCGAAACGATGCAAGCTCATATAATCGCTGATATTACCCTGGCTGACCCAATCCAAAGCGCGCTCAAGATATTGTTGTCTCTTTTCACTGCCCGCAATATAGGCGCTCCATTTTTGAATATTGGCATTCTGGCTGTTGCTGAACTCCGTTTTTGCCAGGGTTACAAAAGGCCCTGAGTAAATGGCATTCAATAATTCCTGGTCGTTGAGTGGCACACCGGCGATATTGATCGTTTTGAACCACTCTTTAATCTCACTTTCGTTACCCTCGCACTCATAAATTAAGAGTTGTGTTGTCGAGATCAGGCTTTGTTTATCAGAAGCAATTCCACGAAAATACTGCTCCATTCCATTTTCATCTTTTACGGCAAATTTATTGGTGAAGTAACGCCCAAAACTGGTGATGCGCTGCTGTCCGTCCAGCACTTCCAGGCTGCCATCCGACTTTTTATTGAAGTAGAACAGACCTAACGGGTATCCTTTTAACAGCGAATGTATGACAGCCACATCCCTTTTACCATCTGCATAGATGTAATTGCGTTGATACTCGGGTTGGATAGTGAGTTGACCGGATAGACCAAACAACCCCTTGCCTTCCAGTTCGTTGTAGATGAAACCCTTACAAATGTCTGCGACTGTAATATCTGTTCGTAGCGTCGTTTTCATGCTTCTGCCCTCCTGACTTTAATGAATATACGTTTATACACCCTCTCACCCCTTACAATTGGTTGCGAAAACTTACTCTTTGCATCCCAAAGCCCAACAGAGAAGCCCTTACCTTCACTTTCCGTTGCCCCAACAATTACAAACTGTTCAGGTGAATACTTATCCAAAAAGCTGATGGGCACGCCCATCACGCCGGGATAATCAGACGGGATGGCATCGGTGTATGGGACTTCGATCGCGTCGTAGTTATCATATTTTACATAACCCACCCCAGTGATCTCTTTATGCTTACTGTATTTCAGGTTCTCTTCCATCGTCATTAATGGCAGGGGTTTGTGACGCCTGCCGTGATCCAAATTGGTAAACCAACATACTCCTGGCACGCGGTTGACTTTACTCCCGTTAGCAAATCGCTCAAATTTATACGATTCCGCATAAACAAAACCCTCGGGGACAAGGAAGTACATACCTGTGTTAAAGTTGGTCGAACCTAACCACACCTTATTCCCTTTAATTAATGGGAAGACATCTTTGTATGTAATGGCATTCATGTTGCCGATTATCAAAAATTTTTTATTTCCTTGCACAATCCAGTTTAGAAACTCGCGAAACAAGGAGAATGGCGGGTTGGTAATGATGATATCTGCCTGATCGCGCAACTCTTTTATCTCCTTGCTTCGAAAATCCCCATCGCCATCCAGGTAATGCCATTCCAGGTCATCCACATTCACTTTCTGGTCCCCCGTCTTATCGTGAGTTAACGTAAAGATCTTACCATTCTTTGTGGTTTTCCCTGCGTCATATTGCGGGGCGGCAGTTTCAAACAGGGTGGGTAGGTATGCGTTTTTATAGGTTTTACTGTCAACGGCATAACTGGTGCTGATCAATTTCTTCAACCCGAGCCCCCCGAAATTCTGTGCAAAATATCTGGTAAAGTTGCTCCACTCCGGGTCGTCACAGGGTAACAGCACAGTTTTTCCCCTGAACACATCGGGATTGTATTCAAGATAAGCTGACATTTCCTTCTCAATATCGGGATATTGTGTGTAAAACTCGTCGTTCTTGGCGTTTTTTGCCTGCGAGAGAGTATTGTTGGCCATGGAGAATCCAATCTTGTGCTGATATTTAAATAATTGTAGCGGAGAATTATTATTTAAGATTGACGGTAATTCCAGTTTCTATTTCTGCTGAATCAGAAAAGCCACCTCCCTGCTGAAATATCACCACACCCATTATACCTTGTCGGTTGCCTGTACATGCTTCAGTTCTTCAGTCGGCGATAGAAGTTCCACAGCATTTGTAATGTAGTAGGGGTGGTGGTAAACTACTTGTGCTATTCTTACATACCCAAGGGACTTTTCTATGGCCACTATTTTTCCATTTACCGCCCTGGTCGGGCAAGACCGCATGCGCCGGGCGCTCATTCTCAACGCGGTCAACCCGCGCATTGGCGGTGTGCTCATCCGCGGCGAGCGCGGCACAGCCAAATCCACCGCGGCACGCGCGCTGGCAGCCCTGCTGCCGGGTGTGGAGGTGGTTAGCGGCTGCCGCTTCGGCTGCGACCCCAACATCCCGCTCTCGTGGTGCACCGAGTGTAAAGAACGCGCGGCCGGCGGCGCCAAACTGCCGGTGGAAATAAAGGCCACGCCTTTCATCAACCTGCCGGTCTCAGCCACCGAAGACCGCGTGGTGGGCACGCTGGATATCGAGAAGGCCATCCAACAGGGTGTGCGCCATTTTGAACCCGGTGTGCTGGCAGCCGCCAACCGCGGCATGCTCTACATCGACGAGGTCAACCTGCTGGATGATCACGTGGTGGATGTTTTGCTGGATTCCGCCGCCATGGGCATGAACATCGTGGAGCGCGAAGGCATTTCCTTCTCGCACCCCGCGCGCTTCATCCTGGTGGGCACCATGAACCCCGAAGAAGGCGACCTGCGCCCGCAGCTGCTGGACCGCTTCGCCCTGTCCGTGGAGATCCGCGGCATCCGCGATGCGCGCGACCGTGTGAAGATCATGGAACGCAACCTGGCGTATGAACTCGACCCCGATACCTTCCGCGCTTCTTTCAAAGAGCAGGAAGATGAACTTTCGCAGCGGATCGTGGCAGCCCGCAGCCTGTTGGACAGCGTGGCGTACACCAACCGCGACCTGCTTTCGATCGCCGCGTTGACCACCTCGCTGAATGTGGATGGGCACCGCTCCGACCTGGTGATCCTCAAAGCCGCGCGCGCCCAGGCAGCCTTTGAAGGCCGCCGTGCGATCAACCCGCGCGATATCGCCTTGGCAGCCGAACTGGCACTGCCGCACCGCATCAAACGCGGCCCCTTCCAGCAAACCGAGGTTACCGTGGAAGACCTGCAGGAGCGCATCAGCCAGTTGGAAGGCGAAGTGGAAGAAAGCCACCCGCAGCAGGCCGAAATGGACAGCTCGAGTGATGGAGAGGCTGAAAAAAAAAGCCCATAGAGGAAGAACAGGGGGAAGAGACACAGCAGTCGGGTGATCCGCGCCCGGTACAGAGCGTCTTCGATGAACGCAATGCCCGCTGGTGGGAAGGCGGGCAGCAGGTGAAGACCGGCGAAACTTTCCAACCGCGCCGGCTGGATACCCCCTTGGATAAAATGATGCGCCAGCACGGCGGCCGGCGCTCCCGCACGCATACCGACCGTAAACGCGGCCGTTATATTCAGGCACGCCCGTCCGATAATGCCACAGACCTCGCTTTCGATGCCACCCTGCGAGCGGCTGCTCCGCACCAGAAGCGCCGGGTGGAACAGCGCAAACAGGTGGCCTTTGCCGTACAGCCGATGGATTATCACCGCAAGGTGCGCGTACGCCGCGCTGCCAACCTGGTCCTCTTTTTGGTGGATGCGTCTTGGTCCATGGCGGTAGCCGAGCGCATGTCCGCCACCAAAGGGGCCATTCTATCCCTGTTGACCGATGCGTACCAGCGGCGCGACCGGGTGGGGCTGATTGTGTTCAACAAAGACCGCGCCACCCTGGTACTGCCCCCTACAAATTCAGTTTACCTGGCGCAACGGGCCCTGGCGGATATCCCGGTGGGCGGCAAAACTCCCCTGCCGGCCGGCTTGAAGATGGCCTATGAGGTGCTCAAGCGGGAAAGCATTCTCCACCCCGACGTGCAACCGCTGCTGATCATCCTGACGGACGGTGCCGGTAATGTCGCAATTGGTGATTTGCCGCCCCAGGAGGAAGGTTACCGCTTTGCGGAACAGATCGCCTATGATAACTTGCGCAGTGTGGTCATCAACATGGAGCATGCCGCTTTTGATCAGGGGCTGGCTCAGACCCTGGCGGATCACCTGAAAGCGCCCTGTTATTCACTGACGGAACTCAAAGCGGAGAACCTGTACGATGCCGTCAAGAAGGAAATGAATGCCAGTATCAAATAGCCCCGGCGATTTGATATAATGCAAACGGAGTGACCGTATGGCAACGAGCGTGGAACGCCTGAAGATCTTAAAACTGGTGCAGGAAGGCAAGCTGACAGCCGAAGAAGGAATTGAGCTGTTGGACCTGCTTGGCGCGAAAACACCTGCAGGCAAAGCCAACCCGGCTGAACCTCAACCCGCCGTTGCCCAGTGGTTCCGCGTGGTGGTGACGGATACCACTACCGGGAAGATCCGCGTGAATGTCCGGTTGCCGATCAGCCTGGTAAATGCAGGCATGAAGATGGGTGCGCGCTTCTCCCCGCAGGTGGAGGGCCTGGATCGCGAAACCCTCTCCGCTTTCATCAATAATGGCATCACCGGTAAAGTTGTAGACGTGCGCGATGAGCAGGATGGCGAGCACGTGGAAGTTTTCATCGAATGATCTCCCGAAAAAAGGAAAACCGACCCAATGGATACCTATCTTCTGATCAAGATTGTCATCTTTGCTGTCATCGTGGCGCTCATTTATTTCTTCATGCGCCGTAGGAAATGGGCGCGCAGCCGCACCGCTGACGTACTGCAGACGCGCATTGCCGATCTGACAGCCGGCGGTATGGCTGAAATAGATGCGGAAAAACTGGCCATCAACGAACTGCGAGGCAGTATGTTGGCACGCCAGAAGAAGGTATCCATCTACATGGGCGCGGTCTGGATCATATTCGGCTTGGTATTCTACGCGCAGAGCAAAACGTTGGATGTGACCACGATTGCGCTGGTCACCCTGGGAGCCATCCAGGTGATTACCGGCCTGCTGATCAAGCCACAAAAGAAATGACCCCCGCGGGGGTCACTCTACTGCTTCGACGCTCTCGATATCCGGGAAGAATTGCCGGATGGTGCCTTCCACCCAACCGTGGAGGGTATTAGGCGATAGCGGGCAGCCCAGGCAGGCACCCCCCAAGCGTACCCGCACTTTCTTTCCATCAAACGATACCAGTTCCACGGCGCCGCCGTGGTAGATTTCTATATATGCGTTCAGTTGAGAGATCAACGCCTGCATGCGGATGTTCTCAGGGAAATCGGGCATGGTCAGGTTCATCCTTCCTCCCGGTGGGCTTTCCCACCCAGGTTGTGAGCCAACATTTGCATGATCTTTTCGTTGGTGTTTGAAAGCCGTTCCGCGATGACCGCGGCCAGGCGCTCCAGCACGATGATGCCGGTGTCGGGGAATGTCTCGCACATCCGCTGCAGTTCACGGCCGCGGAAACGCAGCGTCTCGCACGGTTGGCTGCAGATGGCGGCAGAGGTATAGATGGCTCGCCCTAACACAGAAGACCAGCCGCACACCCCGCCTTCTTCCACGCGTGTCACCATAATATCTTCGCCATCGTACGGCTTGAAGCGGATGCTGACCTCGCCGCTGAGGACGATGTAAAGGAATTCTGCATACTGGTCCTGCTCGAAGAGCTTTTCCCCCAGCGCAAAAGTGCACGGCACCGCCAGGCGGGCCAGCGAATCCAGCTGGTCGTCCGTCAGTCCGTGGAACAATTCTGTTTGAATGAGCCGTTCTTTAATGATCACATCCTAACTATATCCCAATTTATCCAGCAGGACTAGTGGCACATGTACCGTCTCTTCAGTAGTTTGTCCTGCCTGGCTGCCACTTTTTTGGTTTATCGGCATCCAATGTATAGCAAATTATATGGAGGTATTTTGATGGAACTTGTGATCGATTTTCCCGGCGGGGCGAAGGTAGATGCCCATTTCAGTGGTTTTACGGTCAAGACCGACCAGCCGGCGTATGCCGGTGGAGAAGGTTCTGCGCCGGCACCCTTCGGTGTCTTTCTGGCATCCATCGGCACCTGCGCGGGGATCTATGTCCTCGGCTTTTGCCGGCAGCGCGGGCTTCCCACCGACGGCATCCGCATCATTCAGCGGGTTGGCTCCAACCCCACCACCGGCATGGTGGATCAGATCGCGCTGGAGATCGAAGTACCCGCAAGTTTTCCCGCCAAGTACCACGATGCGCTGGTGCGTTCCGCGGATCAGTGCGCTGTCAAGAAGCACCTGGAGAATCCGCCGAAGTTCAATGTCTATACGGTGGTGAAATAGATACAGTATCAAGAGCCTGGCAACAGGCTCTTGTTTTTTTGTACCCACAGCAGAAACCGGGTGTTATCTCTATACAGGTGACGCCCCGGGTGAAAACCTATATAATGAATGGGTAACAGGAGGTAACTATGAAAACACCGGTACAGTACGAACATGACCTGACTGCCCTGCGTGAAATGCTGCAGGCATCCGCCCCGGCAGAGCAGAAAAAAGCAGTGGTTGAGCAGGCAACCCGCCTGGAAGGCCAGCTGGCATTGGATATCCGCTCTTTGCAGGCACAATTTCGTTCGCGGGCAGTTTCGCGCATCGCTTCGGCAGCCAAAAAGGCGGGAAAAGACATAGCCTCGGCTGACCGCAAGCTGGCTGAGGAAGAAAGCGCGCGGCTGGAGCCTTACCGCAAACTGATCGAATCCGTCCGCGCATTATTGAAGGAAGCAGCCTGATCAGGCAGCAGGGGATCTGGCGTTATGCGTATCTATTTCATCCGGCATGCGCAGTCACTGAATAACGCGCTGCAGCAGCAGACCAACTCGCGCTTTGGCCGGCTGGCTGACCCGGATCTGACGACCATTGGCAAACAGCAGGCGGCAGTTCTGGCGGCCTTATTCTACGACCGTCAAGATTCTTTGCCGGTGGATGTGTTGTACTGCAGCCTGATGCAGCGCGCCATTCAGACGGCCCTGCCCGTAGCCGCCAGCCTGGGGCTGGCACCGCACGGCCTGTACGATTCGCACGAATCCGGCGGCCTGTACCTGGACGATTCAGCCACACGCGAGCCGGTCGGCCAACCCGGCACGACGCCGGATGAACTGCGGTGTCGTTACCCGACGCTGGTTCTGCCTGACGACCTGAATACCGACGGGTGGTGGAACCGCCCCTATGAAACGATTGCAGAGCGCATAGAGCGGGCTCACCGCCTGGTAACCTTCCTGCGTGAGACCCACGGCAGCCGCAATCAATCACTGGCGCTGATCAGCCACCAGGGATTCTTCAATCATTTCTTTTTTGCGCTACTGGGTATCGAGCGGCCGGCGGGATTCTGGTTCACCCTGAACAATATCAGCCTGACCTGCCTGGATGTGACCGGCGATCGTGTGAACGCCGTCTTTATCAACCGGATGGATCACGTCCGCCCGGAACTGTGGACCTGGTAAACCCGCCTACAACCCCCAATTATTCAATTCTTCAATTCGGCTGTGCGCGGTCAGATCCAGCTGCAGCGGGGTGATGGATACATATCCTTCTTTGATCGCGCCATAATCCGTACCATCTTCCACGACACCTGTCGGGGTTTCCCCGCCGATCCAGTAATACGGGCGGCCGCGCGGATCTTCCCGGCGCAGCAATTCATCACGGTAGATGCGTAATCCCTGGCGGGTGATGTGGGTGCCGCGTATTTCGCCATCATCTCCATACGGCACATTCACGTTCAATACGATATCGGTTGGTAATCCGCGCTGGAAAAGCTGCGCGACTACGCCCGCAGCGACCCTGGCTGCCGGCCCGTACTCCACCGCCCCTTGCAGGTCTTCAGGCCGGTCTAAAGAAACAGCCACACCATTCACCCCGGCAATGGCTGCTTCGAGCGCAGCGGTGACCGTCCCAGAATAGGTGACATCATGCCCGATATTGGCGTTCGGATTGATACCAGAAACGACCACATCGATCTTTTCGCGGATGAAGCCGAGCAATGCCAACGCCACGCAATCGGATGGCGCGCCGTCACTGCACCAGGCAGGGCTGCCGTCCGCCAGGATGGTTTGCCTGACACGCAGCGGGCGTTCCAGTGTTTTTACATGCCCTGAAGCGGACCAGTTTTTATCCGGAGCCAGCACAGTGACCTTTCCCAGAGGGCGCAGGGCAGCGGCCAGTGACATCAGGCCGGGTGCTGTCACGCCATCATCGTTCGTTACCAGGATATGCTTTTCCATGCAGGCTCCGTTGGGTTAATGGCGGTGGCGTTTACGCTTGGCTGCTTCGGTGGATTCGGTGTTGGCTTCCGCGTCCACTGCTCCGGCAGCTTCCGTACTGGCGGTCTGGGCCGGCCGCGGGCGATAATTGAATGCGCGCCCGATCACACCCGAGCGGATGTCGCGCAGGAGGGTGCTGAACAATTCGGAAGCCCGGGCTTTATACTGCACGAGCGGGTCGCGCTGGGCATAGGCTTCCAGCCCGATGGAAACACGCAGCCCTTCCACGCGGGTCAGGTATTCCACCCATAGTTCAGAGATAACCGACAGCAGCAGGTGCCTGTGGAGTTCATTCATCACCTGAGTGCCGAGGGCTTCCACGGCAGTCGGCCTTACTTCTTGCGGCCATTCAGCCTGAGGTTGGCGCAGTAGTTCAGTGGTGCGTTCTTCTCCCAGTTGTTCACTGAGCAGCGCGGCAAAACGTCCACCGGGGATGACACCCAGCTGGCCCAGGCGCGTCAGTTCACTCTCGCCCCACATATCGCGCATCGCGGCGCGGGCCCCAGCCAGGTGTTCCAGCACGTCCGCTATTAAGCCTTCGGGGCGCTCATCTGCCAGCAGCCGGGCTGCCAGGTAGATATAGCGCAGGCGGGTGGTGGGCTGCCAGGCCTGTTTGTGTGTCTTTTTATCAAAGATCAGGCGGGTACTGCTGGCCATGACTTCGAACATGGCGATCGCCAGGCTCTCATCCGCCTGCGGATGCCCCATGCGATCCAGAGCGGATTGCAGATCGCGCCCTACTTGCCCTTCTTTACCGAACAGGCGCGAGCGGGTCTTTTCTAGATGGTCTTGTACCTGGCTGAGCAGTGTGTCAGCCACATCCTGCCAGGCTTTACCCTGCAGGTCGGCTGCCTTGATCGGCAGGTTATCTTCCAGGCGGCGTTCAAAAGCCATCAGCAGGCGATTGACGGTCAGCCCGGTGAGCAGATCCACCACCTGTTCCTGCAGGGGTGCTTGAAGGCCGCGCGGGTCGTTGGTCAGCAGGCGTACCTGTTCACTGGAAAGGCGCAGCGGCAGCCCGACGCTTTGGGCCAGTCCCTCCACCAGTTCCACCGGCCGGCGGGTATCGGTCTCATCCCGCTCTTCCAGGCCTTCCAGATAGTTTTGCAGGGTCTCCAGCCGTTCTTCCACCTGGGTTTCAAGAGCGGATTGCTGGGTCGTGACCAGATCGGCTGCGCTTTGTTCCAGGCGGGTGCGTTCCGCGTCGAAAGACTGCTCGGCGAGTTGCAGCAGAGATTGTATGAACCCATTCTCACCTGAATCCAGCTGGATTTTATCAAGCAGCATACGCTGGGTATAGGTCGGGTAGTATGTCCCTACAGCGCGGATGGCCGGCTGGACACCATCCAGGTAGGCCAGCAGCCGCCAGGGGCCTTCTTCATCGGCTATGGCTTCAGGGATGCGTCGCGAAAGTTCATCGCGGAAGATCTCTTCAACATCCTCCGCCAGATCTGCCTTGGTAAAGACACGGTTGCGCTGCCCGTAGATGCGTTCACGCTGGCTGTTGAGGACATCATCGTATTCCAGCAGGTGCTTGCGGATATCAAAATTGGCGCCTTCCACACGTGTTTGAGATTGTTCGACCAACCGGCCTACCAAACCGCTCTCGATCGGCAGGGATTCATCCAGGCGCAGGCGGCTCATCATATCTTCCACCTGGCCTCCACCAAAGAGGCGCATCAATTCATCCTGCAGGGAGAGATAGAAGCGGGAGGACCCGGGGTCTCCCTGCCGGGCGGCACGGCCGCGCAGCTGGTTGTCGATGCGGCGGGCTTCATGCCGCTCAGACCCGATGACGTGCAAACCACCCAGGGCCCGCACGCGCTCCATATTATCCAGGTATTCCAGGACGGTTTTGACGCCCTGTTCATAGATCCCATAATCATCAGCTGACAACTCGCGCAGAGCAGAGCGGCGGGCTTCCATGGTCATATCATAGGCAGCAGGTACCCCGGCATGGGTCAACGCGCGGTTGGCATCTCGCAGGGCTTCATCGGGCAGTTCGCCCCCCAGTCGGATGTCCACACCGCGGCCGGCCATGTTGGTGGCGATGGTCACTGCGCCAAAAGCGCCTGCCTGGGCAATGATCAGTGACTCTTCATCGTGTTTCTTGGCATTCAACACCTGGTGCGGGATGCCGGCTTGCAGCACGGCTGTCAGGCGCGGGCTGTCGGCAGGAGATAATTCCAACAATTTGAGCAATTTTGGCAGATTCTCCGGGTCTTCTGGGTTATAAGACAGATTCAACTGCCGGGCCAATTGCCGCATTTCAGCAATATTCAGTTCATCCACCGGCTTGTTCAAGAAGAGCAATTCCTGAACTTCGCGTTCATCGTCCAGGCGGTTGGCGCGCGACATCCAGATATACCGCAGCAGCAGCGACATCAACAGCCGGCGGATCGGTTCGGCGTGCAGCCGCAGGCTCAGACGCTCGGAATGCTCCACGGAGGTAGTGCCGACCAGCTGCGGCCGGCCGGTGACATAGAAACGGACCACCTCGAGCGTAATGGCGCGCAGTTTTGCTTCTTCGGTGCGGTAGACCACATCCGGGTAGTCTTTACGGCGCCAGAATACCGGTGTTTTGCTTTCATCCCCGCGCCGGGCGTAATAAGAGAAGGTGTAGCCCTTCTCATCTTTGGTCTTGATCTCGACCAGCGGGCTGTCATCCCGGCTGGCATTGTATTCCAGGTTCATGGGGATGGGCAGCACATCCAGCTTGTAGATCTTGTGGAACTCTTCCGCTTCGGTCAGCGCGGTACCGGTCATGCCCGATAATTTGGCATACATGCGGAAGTAGTTCTGCAGGGTAATGGTGGCGTAGGTGACATTCTCGGCTTCCACCTTAACGCCTTCTTTCGCTTCCACTGCCTGGTGCAACCCATCCGACCAGCGGCGTCCGGGCATCATCCGGCCGGTGAACTCGTCCACAATGACCACCTTGCCCCCCTGCACCAGATAGTCCTTGTTCTTTTTATATAGCAGCTGCGCTCGCAGAGATTGTTCCAGGTAACCCAGCAGTGATTCCTGTTCGGGGGTGCTGTCCTCCGGGCGCTCCGGGTCACCCAGGGGCATACCCAGCAGCATTTCCACATGCAGCAACCCGGCTTCTGTCAGGCTGACCGCGTGGTCTTTTTCATTGATCTCGTAATCTTCGGGGATGAGCTGGCGTACAACGGTAGCCATCTTTTGATAATGCTCAGCCGATTCAGCCGCAGGGCCGGAGATAATGAGCGGAGTTCGTGCTTCATCAATGAGGATGTTATCCACCTCATCGACAATGGCATAGTGATGCCCGCGCTGCACCCGATCTTCCAGGCGCATGGCGGTGTTATCCCGCAAATAATCAAAGCCAAATTCACTGTTCGTACCATAGGTGATATCTGCCAGGTATGCCTGCCCGCGCGGTTCCAGACGCATCTGGTTCTGGTCTTCGTGGGGAGATGTGCGTTCAAGGTCCACGATGTACGCCATGCGGCCGTTCTCTGTGCGGGTCGCCATTTGCAGCACACCGACGGTCATTCCCAGCGCCTGATAGACAGGAGCCATCCAGCGGGCATCGCGCCGTGCGAGGTAATCATTGACGGTTACCAGGTGCGCGCCTTTTCCTTCGAGCGCGTTCAGGTACAGGGGAAGTGTGGCCACCAGGGTTTTGCCCTCACCGGTGCGCATTTCCGCGATCTGTCCGGTATGCAGGGTGATACCGCCGATCAACTGGACATCATAATGACGCAGGCCGATGGTCCGCTTCGAGGCTTCACGTACTGCCGCGAAAGCTTCAGGCAGCAGGTCATCCAGCGTCTCGCCGTCTGCCAGCCTTTGCCGAAATTCGCGGGTCTTCTCTTTTAGTCCCTCATCGCTCAGCTGCGTGAACGTTGGTTCCAGATCGTTGATCTGCCTGGCGACCAGTATCATTTGTTCGATCGCTTTACGGTTGGGGTCACCGCCGATCACGCGGATAATATTCTGTAACATAGGAAGCCCTTCTTTTTCTTGGTCTGTTTGGATTATAGCATAGCGCCTTTATCTGAATTTGGGTATCCAGGTTATATGTGCGGCTCATGGATGAGCAGAAGGTTAGAATAGGGCTGAACCGAGCGCGCTGGCGTTTGCCTTGTCATTCCCCCGTAACAGGGCTATAATTCTTTGTCTAATCTAATCCGACCCGTAAGAAGTTAGAAACTATGCCTGTTTATACCTACCGATGTGAGAGCTGCGGTGTGCAGTTCGACGAAGCCCAAAAGTTCACCGATGATCCGCTTGAAAAATGTCCAGAGTGCGGCAAGAAAACGCTGCGCAAGGTCTTCCAACCGGTGGGTATTGTGTTTAAAGGTTCCGGTTTCTATGCCACAGACCACAAGTCATCTTCCGGCCTTTCAAAAGCCGGGACGACCAAAGCGGATAAAGAAGGCGGAGAGAAATCCTCTGGCAGCGAGCCGAAGGCTGACACCTCCTCTTCGGGCAGCAGCCCAGAGAAGAAAGAGGCTAAGCCCGCAGCCTGAAGCGGCACAAGAGTTCCCCAAGCGCCTCACAAGGCGCTTTTTTTCTCTGAAAGGACCTGAAAGATGTCCCCCTCCCGGATAGCACCTGATACTTTACGAAAACCCGCACATCTCACCTGGCAGAGCCTGCGTGATTATGTATTCATCCTGGCTGGTGCCAGCATCCAGGCATTGGCCATGCGCCTTTTCTTGATACCCGGCTTGCTGGTCAGCGGAGGGGTGAGCGGTGTTGCCCAATTGATCCAGCACTACACTGGCTGGCCAATCGGTCTGATGGTGCTGGTCGGAAACCTGCCGCTCTTTTTGCTCGGCTGGCGTTACCTCGGCGGGCGGCGTTTTATCACGCGGACCATCTTTGCCATTGTGACATTCTCACTGCTCACAGATGCGTTTGCCTGGTTCATCCCGCCGGCAGGGATGACACAGGACCTGGTGCTCAATTCGTTGTTTGGCGGTGTCATGCTGGGGGCCGGGCTTGGCCTGGTATACCGCGGACAGGGCACCAGCGGCGGCAGCGACATCATCGGGCGCATACTCAATCACCGCTTTTCCATTCCCATCAGCCAATCTTACCTGTTGACGGATACGATCGTGGTGCTGGCAGCCGGCCTGGTATTCGACTGGGAGCATGCGCTCTACGGGCTGGTGATGATCTACGTCTCTGGCCTTGCTGCTGAAGTTGCCGCCGAAGGCACCGATGTCTTCCGTACGGCTATGATCGTCACAGCCAAACCGCAGGAAGTCGCTGAGCAGATACTTTCCGAGATGGAACGCGGCGTAACCTTCCTGACAGGGAGGGGAGCCTATACCGGGGAGGAGCGACAGGTTCTGTACTGCGTGGTCACCCGATCCGAGGTCAGCCAGTTGAAAGCGCTGGTGAAAGAACAGGACGCGGGGGCGTTCATGGTGATCGGACAGGCACACGAGGCGCTGGGCGAGGGTTTCAGGCCGTTAAAGTAATTCTGCCGGGGCGTAATGCAGGATCGCACCGGCGATCAACAGTAGTTGGCCGCTGTGATAGGTGATGCGCACGATCAACCGCCCGTGCGGGACGGGGGTTGTGAAGCGGTCATACGCCAGTAGAGCATCTGAGAGATAGAAGAGGAAACCACCCAAAACGGCAAGCAGCCAGGCACTGGGCGCCCAGCCGGGCTTGAAAGCTGTGCCGAGGGCGGAGAGGAACATCCCTGTGACCACTGCGGTGTACACCCCGACAGACAGGCGCAACCTGGGTGAAGCTAAGCGCAAGCTGCCGCTGCGGAGCATCCGGCGGGCGAAAAAAGATGCCGCGGTGATGACAAGGATCGCAGCCAGCCAGTACACCGGGGAATCGGGCAGGCCGTCCGCGGAAAAGCCGGCGATGTAACCGGCGTGTGCAAGCAGGAAAGAAGCCAACCCAGCGAGAAAGAAGCGCGCAGAGAGCATCAGCCAGATATCCCCCAACAGAGAAAAAACAACCCCGATCGTGAATGCCGTCAACGGCCACGACCAACCTCCCACCCTCGTGAGCCAGACAAGCAGCAGCAGGACGACCAGGGGTTTGGTGACATATTTCGCTTTACGGCTGCCAAGTGCCACAGCCAGCCAATCCAAGACCGCTGCCGCGGCCACACTGAGTGCCGCAGAGGTGGACACTAATCTTCTCCGTTCCGCTGGTAGCCGAACTGGCGCAGCGCGCTGGGGTCATTGCGCCAGTTTTTCATCACTTTAACCCGTAATTCCAGGTAGACCTTGCGGCCGGTGAGCGTTTCTATCTCGTGGCGGGCTTTCTCGCCGATCTTTTTGATCACAGATGCGCCGGCACCAATGACGATCGGTTTCTGCGACTCGCGTTCTACAAAAAGGGTGGCAAAGATCTCTGCTTTGGTATCTCCGATGTCATGATATTCGTCCACGCGGATGCCGACGGAATGCGGCAGCTCATCTTTCAACTCCATCATGGCAGCTTCGCGGATGAAATCCGCGGCGATCTCTTTTTCGTACAGGTCGGTGATCTGCTCCGGGTCATACAGCGGCAGGCCGGGCGGCAGCCTGCCGGCAATGTCGGTCATCAGCGAAGAAACCCCCTGTCCGGTTTGGGCGGAAATAATGTAGACAGCCTGGCAAGGCAGCAAGGAGCTGTATTCGCGTTTTCGCTCATCCAGTCGGCCGGGAGTTGAGAGATCGGCTTTGTTCAACGCCAGTACTACCGGTGCCTGGCTGCCAGCTGCAGCGGTGAACTGTGCCACCAGCCGGTCTTCCTCATGCGGTGATTGGCTGGCATCCACGATCCACAGAATGACATCTGCATCCTGCAGTGCGTCTCGCGCGGACTGGTTCATGAATTCACCCAGCTTGTGTACCGGCTGGTGAATACCGGGCGTATCCACAAAAATCGCCTGGTATGCTTCTTCGGTTAGAATGCCCAGCTGATTGCGGCGTGTCGTTTGTGGCCGTGGAGAAACCGAGGCCACTTTCTGGCGCAGTGCTTTGTTGAGCAAGGTAGATTTACCGACATTGGGACGGCCGATGATGGCCACATATCCACTGTGAAAATCAGGAGAAATTTCCATTTTTATCTTTCTCCAGGCGCGGCGGATTGCCGGGCCTAAGCGAGTGGCCTTCGAGTGCCAGCAGCCAGGCTTTGGTAGCAAGGCCGCCGGGTGCGGAAAAGCCGTGTAAGCTGCCGTTCGCGCCGAGCACACGGTGGCAGGGGATGATCAGCGGCATGGGGTTGCTGCCCAGCGCTGCGCCAACTGCGCGGGCTGCCCCGGGCGCGGCGAGTTGACCGGCCAGCTGCCCGTAACTGAGAACCCCGCCAAAGGGGATATGCCAGGCAGCTTGCAGGACCCGTAAGCGGAAACCGGAAAATGCCTGCCAGTCTGGCGGCAATGAAAACTGCACCGGTGTACCTGCCAAGTAGGCCAACAATTCTTCAGCGACCTTTGCCAGCCGGTCACTGGTCGAGACGATCCGCCCGGCAGGCAGATCGCCTGAGCGAAATGCAGGCAGGCTGAATACCAGTCGGCTGATACCGCGCTGGTTGGCTTCCAGCCGGATATCGCCCAGGATTGGGTGCTGCAGTAGTGCGGTGTACGGGTTCTCAGTGGTCATCAGATTGTCGGATTATTGTAGGGTTTCCGTTGGGTATGGATTTGATATATTGATTATTATATAGTCAAAGAGCAACTTCTCTTCTTCTCCTCCTTATAAAGAGAGCCGGGGTCGGCGTCCCCGGCTCTCAACATTTAATCAGATAATTTGCGCAATTTGTCATTTTCTTGCGAAGAGGTCTTTATATTCTTGTATTTCCTTTCAATAAAAGGTATATTAAGGATGCTCTGCTGGTCGGTTGCCCCCCTCAACCGGCTCGCAGGGCACTTTTTATGCAATTGTGTTAAACTAAATGTGAACAAGTACCCCGGAGGTGAAAGATGGCAGATAGAACAACATTCGCAGTGGAAGTCGCAGGAACCAAACGAGAACTACCCCTATTTGAGATTAAGCCGGGGTTGAAGATCGCCATTCTGAACATCCTGGGTGATACAGAGCTGGTGCAGAATTGCGCCCGCGCGCTGGCGGAAAAATTGAAGGGCATTTCCTATGATGTTCTGCTGACCGCAGAGACCAAGAGCATTCCGCTGGCTTACGCCCTCTCCCTGGAGACGGGCAAGCCGTATGTCATCCTGCGCAAATCGTACAAACCGTATATGGGCAAAGCCCTGCAGGCGGAAACCCTTTCCATCACCACCGGCCAACCGCAGACGCTCTTTCTGGATGAGAAAGACCTGGAATTGATGAGTGGCAAGAATGTGGTAATCGTGGATGATGTCATCAGCACCGGTTCGACCCTGCAGGGAATGCGCCTGCTGATTCAGAAAGCCGGAGCGCAGATCGTAGCCGAGGCCGCCATCTTCACCGAGGGTGAACGGGCCAAATGGCGCGAGATCATCTCGCTGGGGCACTTGCCGGTGTTTACGGAATAATGGATGTCACCCGCACGCCCTGACTGGCGTGGCAGGGAAAGATCGCAGCTTCTTTACCGGTTGCCGCCAGGTAACCGGTTTTTACTTGCCTGATGAAAGCCTCAACTTCGGCTTCACGGACCAGGTTCACCGTGCACCCTCCGAAACCGGCTCCTGTCAGGCGCGCGCCAAGGGACCCGGGAGCCTGCGTTGCCAGTTCCATCAGGGTATCCAGCGCCGGGGTGGATACTTTGTACAGGTCGCGCAAACTGCGGTGGCATTCCAGCATTAGTTGCCCGAAGCCGACAGCGTTCTTTGCTTCCAGTAAACCGACAGCCTGCCGCACGCGGTCGCATTCATAGACCACATGCTTGGCATAGTCGCCAATTGGGGCTGGCAGTTCAGTAATCAGGCTATCTATCTGGGCAGGCGATACATCGCTCAAGGTGCGAATCCCCGGCAATTGACAGGAAAGGATGGCCAGCGCCTGTTCGCAGCCGGCGCGCCTTTCGTTGTACCCGGAATGATTGAGCGAGCGCCGCTCACCGGAATCTGCGATAACGATGGCAGTGTCAGGCGGCAATGGAACGGTGCGAAATTGAAGTGTGCCGGTATCCAGCAGCAGGGCATAACCTTCCTGCCCGTTCGCTATCGAGAACTGGTCCATAATGCCGCAATTCACACCGACGTACTGGTTCTCAGCCTGCTGGCAAAGGACGGCCAGGCGTGTGCGATCGAACGGATCCCCGGCCAGGTAATTCCAGGCGGCGGCAAATGACAGCTCCACCGCGGCGGAAGAACTGAGGCCGGAGCCCATCGGGATGTCGGAAGTGAAGCTGCAATCCAACCCGGTGAGGTGCAGGTCCGCCAGCGTAAGTGCCTGGGCTACCCCGGCCGGATAGAGCGCCCAGCCTGGCAGCGGTGTGCCATCCAGACAGAGGCGATCTTCCAGTGTGTCCAGTGAAAAGAAAGCCTCCTGTTCCATATCCCGCGCGTGGATGTGCATCAGCCGGTCCGTGCGGGGTGAGAAGAGCAGGTCTACATGCCGATCGATCGCCGCCGGCAGCACCTGGCCGCCGTTGTAATCTACATGTTCACCCAGCAGGTTCACCCGACCGGGTGCGTGCGCAAGGTATTGGTAGGTAGGAGTTTCAGCAAGTGCCATGGTCTTTACCCCGGTATTCGTCAGCCATTTCGATCTTTTTTTGCCTGGGAAGTTTTTTAATAGCCTGTTCGCGTTTCATGGCTGTGCTGCGGTCTGCCACCTGTTCTACGTATACCAGGGATACCGGCCCATGCATGCGGGTGTAGCGCGCGCCTGTCCCCTGGTTATGCTGTTTAGCACGGCGAACTGGATCTGTAGTCCAGCCGGTGTAATAACTGCCATCCGCGCACTGAACCATATAGCAGTAGAACGCCGGAGTACTTCCCCCGGATGGGTCTGGCATTTATGAACCCGTCAGAACCTGAAAGATAGTTCTCAGGGGAAAGTCCATGATCCAACCGATCGGGTCCAGGGATGTAAAACGGCCAAGCATGATCAATCCCAGCAGGATGATTGAGCCGTAAGGGCGCAGGTTTTCAAGCGGACGGGCCAGGTTCGGCGGCAGGGCGCCTGTCAGCACCTTCTCACCATCCAGCGGGTAGATCGGCAGGAGGTTGAAGAGCATCAGCGCTAGGTTGATGATAATGAAATAGGCCAGGAATTCCGGCAGGTTGGGCAGCCAGGAGACGGTGTTTGCGTAATATTTGATCAGCCCCAGGCGGAACGGGATGGCAGCCAGGATAGCCAGCAGCAGGTTAGACAGCGGACCGGCCAGCGCCACCAGCAGCGGGGCATAACGGCCGCGGCGTTCCAAAGCGTACATATTGACCGGCACGGGTTTTGCCCAGCCGAAGCCGGCGACCACCAGCATGAACGCGCCAATCGGGTCCAGGTGGGCGAGGGGGTTCAATGTCAGCCGGCCAGAGCGCCGCGCGGTGTCATCCCCCAGGGCGGTGGCAGCCAGCGCATGCGCCAGCTCATGCACCGGCAGGGCGATGAGCAGGATCAATAGGCGGGAAAGGATCTGTGAGAGGGGCAAATTGAACATGATAGGATGAAAAAGATTATAACATGCGGATGGTATAATGATTTTGTGTTGCAGGATCTAAAGCTGGATGACATGGTGCAAATGCGCAAAGCGCACCCTTGCGGCAGTGTGCTGTGGAAGGTGGTGCGGCTGGGTGCGGATATTGGCCTGGTGTGCCAGACCTGCGGCCGTAAGGTGCTTTTACCCAGGCGTGACCTGGCAAAACGAATGAAAAAGTTAATCCCCGGTGAGGCAAATGCAGCAACCCA
>CAIKMQ010000036.1 GCA_903828565.1 uncultured Leptolinea sp.
CCGGCAAAGGCAGCACCTTCTGGTTCGTAGCCGAGTTTGAACAGATCTCGGTCCGGCCCTCCGCTTTAGATAGGCTGGATCGTAAGCCGCTCCAGGATCTTAAAGTGATGATATTGGATGATAACCCCGCCGGTGGGCAGGTGATGGTCCGTGTTCTGGAAGACTTAGGGTGCCGCGCAACAACGCTCTGCCGCATCGATGAAGTCATGCCGGCTTTTTATCGCGCTCAGATGATAGATCTTCCTTACGATGTAGTCATTATGGATATGCAGTTTGCCTGTTCTGATCTGGAAGAAACCATATGCCTGATCCAGAGCGAATCAGCGCCCAAGCCAGTGACTGTGATTGGTTTGACTTCCATGACGGGCGGAAATGAATGTAGGCAAGTGAAAGACAAGATTACCCACTACATTACCAGGCCCGTCAAACAGTCGCACATCCAGGAAACCATCGAAGTTGCCATTGGCAAACGCGCTCGCAGCATTCCACGGCGTCCCGAACCTCTCTCGGTGGCTCAGGTTACGGATGAAAAACCTTCGTCCGTCAAGAATATTTTACTGGTGGAAGATAATGAGATTAATCAGCGCATGATTAAAACCTTATTGTCGCGCCAGGGTCATCAGATCGATGTAGCCGGGAATGGGTTGCAGGCCATTGAGAAAGCGAAACAGAAATCCTATGATCTAATCTTCATGGATATCCAGATGCCTGAAATGGATGGCTACACGGTTACCCAACGCATCCGCCAGTGGGAGGGCACGACCCGCCACACCCCTATCATTGCGATGACGGCCCATGCCCTACCTGGCGACCGGCAGAAGTGCTTGAACGCCGGGATGGATGACTATGTCACCAAACCAATTGACTTGCAAAAGGTTTTTCACGCCATTGAAGTGTGGGGCGCGCCGTCCAAGACGGGTCAGCCGGTGGTGGCAAAACCGTCAGTGAAAGAGCCCGCTCAACCGGCAGGTACAGCGAACCCGCGTTCAGAAACCAGTGAAGTTCTGGACACGCCTGGGGCGCTGCCACGTTTTGGAGGCGATGAAGAATTCTACCTGTCAGTGCTTGAAGATTTTATGGAAGCGCTGCCTGAAAAAATGCAGGCTTTGAATCAGGCCACACAGGACTCCGATTGTGACAAACTCACCTATGTCGCCCATAATCTCAAAGGGTTAGCGGCAAATGTGGGGGCCATGCAGTTGTTTTCCATCTCAGGTCAAATCGAAACATATGGTAAGGCCGGAAAAATGGAAGAAGCTGTCTTATTGTTAGATAAAGCAGCGTCTGCCGTGGAAACCCTCCAGCAAAGGATCAGGGAGAAGATCACAAAATAAAGCCGGCTTGCCTGGGATTTCTCTGCCAAGTCTGTCATCTGGCAATGAAACACACCCTTTCACGGCTATTTGCAAAGCAGCTTGCTTTTGTTCGGGTTGTGGGATGGACCGGGGTCGGGTCTTCCAGTTTGTCACAGACGATTCGCAAAGTTGGCGAATCGCTCTGATACTCTTTTTTCATGCGGATAGTCTAATCGTTCCGAAAATTGGTATAATAAATGTGGATCTATCTGTATCTATTTGGAATAATGGATGCGGAGTGGTTTTTGTGGGTTAAAC
>CAIKMQ010000037.1 GCA_903828565.1 uncultured Leptolinea sp.
CCGCTGCCAACTTTCCCTTCTTCGATCAGGATTACATTTTTCAAGGTATGTTCCAGATCTTTGATGCGGCCTTCCAGGAATGCCTGGTCTTCTTTGGCTTTGTGATAATCTGCATTTTCAGAGAGATCCCCCATTTGGATAGCAGATCGCAGACGCTTTGATAGCGCCTCTCTCTCAACTGTTTTTAACAGGTGAAGTTCAGCTTGCAATTGTTCCAATCCGGCAGGTGTTAAATAAGAAGCATTCGTCATCAAGTTCTCCAGTGATCTACGGAAGCTCAGTGGGATCGAAGAGCTTACGGTATTCGTCAATAGCATAACGATCGGTCATTCCGGCAATGTAGTCGGATATGGTACGTTCCAGTCCCCGTTCCTGAATATGCACCTGAACATGCACAGGTAGGCTGGTGGGGTTTGCCTGATATGCCTGGAACAGGTCTGTGATGGTTCGTTCAGCTTTTACTGCCATACGAACTACGCGATAATGTCTATACAGGTTTTTGTATAGAAAGTCTTTCAATTCCCGATTGCGACGTTTCTGTTCCTCACTAAAACTCACCACATTGAAGGGCAGTTTCTGCAATTCTAACACGGACTTCACGCTGTTTCGCGTAAGGTTGGATTCAGTCGTTTCCAGAATATCTGTTACTTCCAAACCGATCAGTTTGCGGATCAGGCGATGGCGTGTCAGATCGTCCATCTGCGTGCCTTTCCACTGAATGCTCTCGACCAGGATCTCCCAGAGGGGCATCCCCGCAAGCATTTGTTCGGTGATCATTCCAGAGCGGAGTCCATCATCCAGGTCATGTGCGGTATAAGCCAGCTCATCCGCAACATTGGTGATCTGCGCCTCCAGGTGACCGCGCAGGGATGGGTCATAATCTGCCGCATCCGCAACATCGTATTCCGTTTCGTGCTTTACAATACCTTCAAGCACTTCGCTTGTCAGGTTCAAGCCGGGGAACTCCGGGAATCTCCTCTCGAGGAAAGTAACGATTCGCAAGGAGTGTTTATTGTGATCAAAACCGCCGTAATCCTTCATCAGTCTGGATAAAACCACTTCACCGCTGTGTCCGAACGGTGGATGTCCCAGATCGTGCGCAAGGCAGATGGCTTCCACCAGATCTTCATTACCGCCCAGTGCGCGGGCAATCGTTCGCCCGATCTGGGCTACCTCTATCTCGTGAGTCAACCGCGTGCGATAATAATCTCCCTCATAATTGATGAAAACCTGTGTCTTATATTCCAGCCTTCTGAAGGCAGAGGTGTGAATGATCCGGTCTCTATCCCTTTGGTAACTGGTGCGATACGCCGGCTCATCCTCATGGTACTTTCTCCCCTTGGAGTTTTTACTATGGCAGGCAAAAGGTGCCAGTACTTTTTCTTCATCTTTTTCAAGAGCTACCCGATCACGAATCATATTGCATCCTTTCTTGACTAAGGCAAGATGGTTGTCCCTGGAATATCACTAGCCAGAGCATTCTGGATGGCTCCTTTTGGAATGCCGGTGAATAATAAGACCTTGCACCCGGGATTCTCCTGCACCATGCTTGACATCCTTTGAACTTTTGCCGCCATTCCCCCGGTTACATCGGTGAAGTGTGAACCTGTGATAAAGTCCGATCCTTCCTTGAATTTTGAAGCATGGATCTCTTTCATCATTGTCCTCCGGGCTGGAAAATCCTCCCAAACACCTGGTTCTATCCCGGCGATCAGTACCCGTTTCGGGGAAAACCGCCTACCCAACCATAAGAACAAGTCTTCGGTGGAACAAATGGTACCACCTAGACGATCATCTAGAACTGTATCCCCAAAGATCAGGGGGACAAGACCATTCTGTATAGCTTGTTTGATCGAGCTGGTATCCCATTCGACCATATCGCCATTTGAGCATCTGACTGCAGATGAGGGAGGGTAAGATACAGCCGGCACCCCGGCATCCACGAGGGCGTTGAGGACGTGCTGGTTTAACGCGCGTGCATCCCTGCAAACATGAGCATACCCCAGCCATTCTTCCTGGCTGCTGACCCCATTTTTTGTTCCATAGGTGGCAGCACTGGTGTGGCCGAATGAGCCGGATCCATGCCCGATGATCAAGGAATTACCTGGGTGGGAGGACAGATAGGCATGTACTTCGCTGGCCGCCTGTTGTAAAATCCCTTGCCGCAGTGTGTAAGGTTTGTCTTTGACAGTGATTAGAGAGCCGCCAAGTTTTAGAAACTGCAGCATCTACCTACCTCCAGGCTGCCCGGCGCGCGCCAGGGTGGTATGGATTACGCGTTTAGCGCCGGCATGAATTATCGCTTTTTCCACACTTTCCCGGGTTTCGTTATTTACCAGGGCGATCATGTTTCCGCCTGCACCGGCACCGGATAGTTTTGCTCCGTAAGCGCCTGCTGATACCGCTGCCTCAATCAAAACCTCCAAAGCCGGGTGAGATACCTGAATGGACTGCAGGCAGCGATGGTTCTCAGACATTAAAAGGCCGATCTGGGCAATATTGCCAGATTGGATCTCAGCCCGGGCGGCCAGGGTAATCGTATCCACCTGTTGAAAAAATGCATCATAAGTAGCTTGTTCTGCCTGCCACCTGGCTCGAACTCCGGTTACAACATCACCAGTGGATGCTTTTACACCGGTGTCCGCGATCAGGAAATTCAGGTCAACACCGACTGTCACAGGCAGCATGGGTTCTCCCCGTTTGAAGAGTATGGGTTGATTGAAGGCGATCACGGTGTTATCCACCCCTGAGGGTGTGCCGTGGTGAAGTTTTTCCACTTCGAAAGCCAGTGCAGATACTTCTGCTGGGGGTAGCGGTTTTCCCAGGAAGTTGGATACAGCCCGAATGATGGAGCAGCTGATGGATGCGCCGGAACCCAACCCGGCAGACATAGGTATCTCTGAACTTGCGCGCAGTATAAAGGCTGGGGTAGTCTGGACACCCAGGTGTGTGAGAGTTAATCGGACGGCATACCCAAGCGGGTGATTTTCAGGCAGATCAGCAAGGTTAGCCCGGGTATGGGTATCCAACGCGTGGATCTCGATGGTCCCTGGTGCTGCCGATAGCAAGGGTTGGATCACCACATGCGATTTTACCTGCGAGACCGGGATGGCAATCGCGTGGCTCTGATAAACCACTGCATGCTCTCCGAAGAGGATAATCTTACCGGGGTAGCTGGCTGAAATGGCTGGCATGATCAGAAGAGGTAGAAAATGGTGATAACAGCCAGTCCCCACAGGACGATGGCCAATTGAAGGGGATGGTCTTTAAAGAGCATATCTTCCGGCGCTCCGCCATGATTTTTTACATGGATGAGGTACATATAGCGGAAGATCCCGTATAACGCGAAAGGAATGGTCAACATCATGCTGTGATTGTCGGGCAGATTGGGTGCCGAGAATGTGTACAGGCTGTAAGCTACAATGGTGGTACTGGAAACGACTGTGATCAGCTGATCCAGCAATGGAATGCTGTAGCCAGCCAGTACCTTTCGGTGCGACTGGGCTGTATCAGCCAGGAGAGCAAGTTCCGCCCGGCGTTTACCAAATCCAAGGTAGAGAGCGAGTAGCGTTGTCACGACATAAAGCCAGGGGGAGAAACGTTCTACATGGATGAGCATGACTCCTGCTGCCACCCGCAACACGAATCCAGCTGCAATGATCAGGATATCCAGTAAAACAATATGCTTCAGCCAGAAAGTATAGGCCAGGTTCAAAATGAAATATGCCAGTCCGACCATTGCAAAATTCGCAGAGAGAAGGTAAGCGCCTGTACTGCAGAGAAACAGCAGGATCGCGACGACCCCATAAGCCACAGTGACAGGCAATTGACCGGAGGCGATTGGGCGGTTCTTCTTTTCAGGATGCTGTCTATCGGTTTCAACATCCACCAGGTCATTGATAATATAGACCAGGCTGGAGATCAGGCAGAATACAAGAAAACCCAGGAAAGTGTGCCAGACGGAAGGCAGGTGTGTGAGTTGCCGGTCAAAGATCAGCGCAGCGAATAGAACCACGTTTTTAGCCCATTGTTTCGGGCGCATGGTTTTGAGAATATTGAATAACAGGTGCTTCATCTTCATTTAGCCTGTCTCCTGACCTAAGTTAATTATAATATATGGAAAGGAGTCAACAGAACAGGTGCCTACCAAGAAGATACGAGTTGACCAGGCGATGGTTGAAAAGCAGTTGGCTGAAACACGCTCCATGGCTCAAAGGCTGATCATGGAAGGCAAGGTGCGCGTGAACGGCCAACAGGTCCTCAAGCCATCTCAGGGATTGTTGGAAAATGATCTGCTAGAGTTGGAACAACCTGCGCGTTTTGTCTCACGAGGCGGCGAGAAGCTGGCCGGCGCATTTGAAGCATTTCACCTGGAAGTAAGCGATCTTTCCTGTGCAGATGTCGGATCTTCCACCGGAGGCTTTATAGATTGTCTGCTGCAACACGGAGCAAAACAGGTGTATGCCATCGATGTGGGTTACGGTTTGTTGCACTGGAAATTGCGTTCCGATCCGCGTGTCATCGTAATGGAACGTACCAATGCCCGTTTCGTGGAGAAGTTACCCGAACCGGTGGAGTTTGTGACCATTGATGCTTCATTTATTTCACTCGACAGGCTTTTATCTGTAATCCGTGCCTGGTACCCCGGAAGTGGCGGCCGAATGCTGGCGCTGATCAAACCTCAGTTCGAAGCCGGCAAACAGGAAGTAGACCGTGGAGAAGGCGTGATCCGTGACCCACAGATCCACCGGCGGATATTAACAGCAGTGTTGGAGATGGCATTCGCCAATGGTTACGGCATTTTGGGATTGGCAGTATCCCCCCTCAAAGGGCCGAAAGGAAACGTGGAGTTCCTGGCATATCTGGAATACCCTCAAACCGCTGTTACGAATATTCAAATTCTAGTAGATGCAGTCCTTGAGCCGGAAGACAGTTGACTGCTGTATCGCACACGATCTTCATAGAGTAATGAGCGGTAAGCAAATTGATGTTGTCTAGTTGGTTTATACCGTCATGGATATAATTGAATGCAACGTTTTGTATTATTTTCACCAGAAATTGAACGGGTGATCCATGCTCGATGAGAATTATCAACATGTTCAAAACGGTCTACATGCCCTGCGGCTAACGCTGGCTCCGTATGTTGTCCGCATGATGCAAATCCGGTATGGAGAGAATTGGTGGGCTATTGGCATTCTTCCCCATATTCAGCGAATGGAACAATTGCGGAACCAGCTTCCTCTGGCTGTGGATGACAACAGCCGCATGGAAATGTTGGATACAGCCGCGCTGCTGACCATCATGGACAGGCAGTACGGCGAAGTCTTCATCAAAGATCTGGGAAGGGAAGGACTCGGGTACGTTCACGAACTTCTGGCCGTAAGAAATCACTGGGCGCATGAAGACACCTTTACCAGGAAAGCGGCACTCAGGGCAGTGGATACGATCATTCTCCTACTCGGGCGGATCAAAGCACCGGAACAAAACGATGCCGAACGTTTGCAGGAGGAATTTAGCGTTCAAGACAACCTTCCTTTACGGCTGCTTTCGCGGCGAAAGAAGTACAATCTCGGGAAGATTGTTGCTTTGAGCATGGTAAGCCTGCTTGCGGCTTCAGGGCTTGTATCCCTGGGTTTCTTTTTATACCAGGCCTTGATCCATGTACAATCCAGGGATACCGGGATCACGACAGGGTTTACCAGCAGTCTGACATCTGTGGGAGCAGCTTGTACTTGTAAGCTACCCGACCTGGATTGCGATACATTCACCACGCAAGATTCCGCGCAAGCCTGTTTTGATCAGTGTATAAAGGAAGGCGTGGGAGATATCTATCGGTTGGATAGCAACCAGGATGGTAAAGCCTGCATCAGCCTTCCATGAGGGCGGCTGTAATTGCCATAAAACCAGCTTGATTTCGATACTCACCGGGCTTTTTTGTCCCGGTATAAAATAGGTTATACTTTAGCCGATTATGTCCCAGCACATCCGAAATTTCTGCATTATTGCCCATATTGACCACGGAAAGTCTACCCTGGCTGACCGCATGCTACACCTTACCGGTACAGTTCCAGATCGTGACAAAACGGAACAGTTACTGGATAGCATGGATCTGGAGCGCGAAAAAGGCGTTACCATCAAAGCATCCGCTGTGCGCATGGAATACACTGCCAGTGATGGCAAGGTGTATGAATTAAACCTGATCGACACTCCCGGGCATGTGGATTTTGGCTACGAAGTAAATCGCGCACTTGCCGCCTGCGAGGGTGCTTTATTGATCGTGGATGCTACCCAGGGGATCGAAGCCCAGACGTTGGCCAATCTCTACCTGGCATTGGATGCCGGACTGGAGATTATCCCGGTGATCAATAAGATCGACCTGGTCTCAGCCCGCCCGGATGAAGTAGCAGATGAGATCGCCAGCCTGCTGGGTGTGGATGCGAAGGGGATCATTCGTGTGTCTGCGAAGGACGGTACCAATATCGATCAGGTATTGGAACAGATTGTCCGCCAGGTACCCGCGCCGACGGGCGATAAGACCAAACCTCTGACAGCCTTGATCTTTGATTCACATTATGATTCCTACAAAGGGGTGGTTGCTTATGTGCGCGTAGTTGAAGGACGCATTACCGCAACCGACACCTTGCGCCTTATGCAAACCCGGGCGGAATTAAAACCCATTGAAGTCGGGGTATTCTCTCCTGTCATGAAACCAACCGGTATTCTCGAAGCCGGGGAAGTAGGGTACATAGCCACCGGTTTGAAAACCGTTTCTGAGTGCCACGTAGGTGATACGATCACCACCGCGGTGGATCCAGTTCTAGAACCTTTACCCGGTTACCGCAAAGTGAAACCCATGGTCTTTGCGGGTATCTATCCGGTGGAGGGGGATGACTATTCGAATCTGAAAGATGCACTTGAAAAACTACAATTAAACGATGCCTCTCTGGTGTATGAGCCGGAAAAATCTCAGGCATTAAATTTCGGCTTCCGCTGTGGTTTTCTCGGACTGTTCCATATGGAGATTATTCAGGAGAGATTGGAACGGGAGTACGATCTCGATATCGTTGTGACTGCTCCATCGGTGGAGTTTGAAGTATTGATGCGGGATGGAGAAACTCGCCTGATCGATTCTCCAGCGAAATTGCCTGATGAAGGCGAAATAGCAGAGATCCGAGAACCCTGGATGAATATCCAGATCATCACACCCACGGAGTATTACGGCACCATCATGGACCTGGTAACCAAGCGCCGAGGATCTTTCTCATCACAAGATTACCCGGCTCCTAAACGTGTGCAGCTGTCCTTTCAGATACCGCTCGCCGAGTTGATCGTGGATTTCTTCGACGAACTAAAATCCCGCACTCGCGGGTATGCTTCGCTAGATTACCAGGTATCTGACTACCGCTCTGAGCAGATGGTCAAATTGGAGATCCTGGTGGATGATTCTTCTGTAGATGCCCTGGCTTCAATCGTTCATAAAGCCGATGCTTATCATAAGGGCCAGCGGTTGGTCACGAAATTGAAAGAATTGATCCCAAGACAACTATACGATGTGTCCATTCAGGCATCCGCGGATGGGCGTGTGATCTCCAGCGCGAAGGTGAAACAACTGCGGAAAGACGTTTTGGCAAAATGCTACGGTGGAGATATCACCCGCAAGAAAAAGCTTCTTGAAAAACAGAAGCGCGGCAAGAAACGTATGAAAATGGTCGGGAATGTGGAGATCCCCCAGGAAGCCTTTATGGCTGTCTTGAGGTTGGGTGATGATTAGTACCGGAAAGGTGAAATGACAAAAAAATACCTGGTAACCGGCGGCGCTGGTTTTATTGGATCTAATTTTGTTCACCGGCTTCTTTCTCGGGGGGAAGACGTGATCATCTACGATAATCTCTCCCGGTCAGGCAGCCGGATCAACCTGAAATGGCTGCGCGAAACCTTTGGTGAAAAGGTGCAGCTGGTACAGGGAGATATCCGTGATTTTGAAAAATTGGCCACAGCCATCCGCGGGGTGGATGTTGTCACACATCTGGCGGCACAGGTGGCTGTTACTACTTCGGTCACTAATCCACGCGAGGATTTTGAGATCAATGCGCTGGGCACCTTCAATGTGGTCGAAGCTAGCCGCCTGAGCGGTAGCAATCCTGTAATTCTCTATGCTTCCACGAACAAGGTATATGGCGGTATGGAAGAAGTACGAACGCGGGAGATGAGCACCCGGTATGAATACGCGGATCATCCCCTGGGTATCCCCGAGACACTGGGTCTGGATTTCCATTCTCCTTATGGTTGTTCCAAGGGGACTGGTGACCAGTACGTTCGTGATTATGCGCGCATCTATAATCTACCCACGGTGGTTCTACGCCAGAGTTGTATCTACGGCCCGCGGCAGTTCGGTGTGGAAGATCAAGGTTGGGTTGCCTGGTTTGTCATCGCTGCCATCACCGGACGACCAATCACCATCTATGGAGATGGAAAACAGGTGCGCGACATTCTATATGTCGAAGATCTGCTGAATGCCTATGACCTTGCCATCTCTCAGGCAAAGGAAAAACCGGGTCGGGTGATCAATGTAGGCGGCGGCCCTCTGAATACTATCTCGATTTGGCACGAATTTGGTCCGATGCTGGAAGAACTGGCCGGCCGTAAATTAACCGTCAGCCGGGGAGAATGGCGTCCCGGGGATCAGGCTGTGTTTATCTCGGATATTCGGCGCGCGGGAAAGGAGTTGGGTTGGGTTCCAAAGATTTCTCCGCGCGAGGGTATTACCCGCCTTTTTACCTGGGTAAGCGATCATCCTGAGTATTTTAAATAGGCCGGGTGGTTATGCGGATCCTTATCGTCCTGACTTATTACCGCCCGCACACCAGTGGTTTGACGATCTATGCGGAACGTCTGGCGAAAGCCCTGGCTCGTCGTGGCCATCAGGTGACAGTATTCACGACCCAGTATGATAGATCCCTACCCCTGGAAGAAATCATCGATGGAGTTCGGGTAGTACGCTCCCCGATATTATTGAAGATCAGTAAAGGGGTCATCTCACCCACCTTCGGGTACAGGGTGACCAGATTGGTACGCCAGTCAGATGTCATTCACCTGCATTTACCGCAATTTGATGCGGCCGGTGTGGCCTTGCGCGGCAGGATATTTGGTAAACCCAGTGTGATCACCTATCATTGCGATTTACAGCTTCCCCGGGGTATCTTCAACATCATTGTCAATCAGGTGGTCCATATCATGAATCACCTGGCAGCGATCTTCACGAACCAGGTAATCACCTATACTCAAGATTATGCCGACCATTCTCCATATCTGCGCCGGTATTTAAAGAAAGTAAAGATCATCCAACCGCCGGTCATCCTTCCCAGTGTGTTATCGGGATCTGCTAGAGAATTCGCAATAAAAAATCAGTTGAATGGCAAAGGCCCGTTCATTGGCATGGCTGCCAGATTTGCCACAGAAAAAGGCGTGGAAGTTTTGCTGGATGCCATGCCATCCATCCTCCAGAAACATCCGAAAGCCATGGTTCTCTTTGCAGGGCAGTATCAGAATGTGATTGGGGAGGATCGATACGCCGCGCGATTATTCCCTCGGATTCAAGAGCTGGTTGCTCTTGGACACTGGAAATGGTTGGGTGTCATAGGACAGGATGAGATGGCTGCATTCTATCAAAACCTGAATGTGCTGACAGTCCCCAGCTTGAATTCAACTGAATCTTTCGGCCTGGTACAGGTAGAAGCGATGATGAACGGGGTACCTGTAGCTGCATCTAATTTACCGGGTGTGCGGCAGCCGGTCATAATGACAGGGATGGGCGAGATCTTCGGGATCAGTGATGCTGCAATGTTATCTGAGAAGATTTGCGACATCCTGGCATCTCATCATAACTATGTGAAGGATCCTGCCTGGATTATTGAACATTTCTCCCCTGATACTGTAGCAGGCCTTTATGAAGAATTGTTTGAAAGCATATTAGTTGAAGGGAAAAGCAGGCATGCCTGAATCCCGTTTTAATAGGGATTACTTTTCCACAAATACTTACGAAAAAGTATCCTTTCAGAAATATTCCCAGTACTGGTTCTCGAACCGTTTTTACGCCATGCTTGCCAGGCGTTATGCAGAAAAGGGTGGATGCGCGCTGGAAATTGGGTGCGGTCTGGGTCACTTGGCTGACCAATTAGGTGATGATTTTCGGGTGAACGGGGTTGATATCAATCCATGGGCATTACAACAAGCGCAACGTTCGATGCCGGAAGTGCATTTTGGGGTCGGCAGTGCGGAGTCTCTTCCTTTTCAAAGTAACAGCCTGGACCTGGTGATCAGCAAGCATGTCGTAGAACATCTGCAGCATCCGGATATGGCAATATTGGAAGCCTGCCGTGTGCTGAAACCCAATGGGATTTTGATCCTGTCCACCCCGAACCTGGACTCGCTTTTAAAACCTTTGAAAGGAAAGAAGTGGATCGGTTATCAGGATCCCACACATATTTCTTTGAAAGGTCCTTCGGCATGGCTTGATCTGCTCGAACAAGCTGGCATGGAGATGATACGCATCTTTTCTGATGGCTTCTGGGATGTCCCCTATGTACCCGTCCTTCCGGCAGTAATGCAAAAATTCCTATTTGGAGCGCCCGGAGGAATTCAGGCATTACTGGGTATCCCCTTTTTACCACCCCGCTGGGGTGAAAGTGTGATTTTCATTGCCCGCAAATTGAGAGGGATCACATGCAAGACCCCACAATCTTAGATTATGTGAAACAGAGGCTGCGCTTCTGGCAGAAGCGAACCTTGCGATTGCGTGATTTCCCCCCAATCGGATCCGAAGAGGGTATTTCGCAGCCAGTGGGTGATCTGGCAGGTTCGATTCCATTAGGATCCAGTTCTGTGGAATCGGTCAAGGTACTGAAACCATTGCCCTGGCGGATGCTCCTCGGATTGAGCCTGGCATTTATGGCACAGGCATTGTTGGAACCTCCGGCACTCCACAAGACTGCTTCCCTGGTCTTTTACATGGCAGCTATCGGGATGACCATCTGGTCCGCAATTTGTGAAGGTTGGTTTGAATTTCCCCGCGAGCCCCTTTCAAGTGATATGCTCCAGCCTGTTAATAATATCGTTCGCTGGCAGCCAGTTCTGGCAGCACTCCTTTTAGCCGCAGTTGCCTATTTCTCCTTCTCCACTTATCACTTCGATTTTCTGAATATCTGCCTCTGGATCGGTGCTATCCTCCTCTATATCCTTGGCTTCATCGACCTTGATCCTATCTATAAAAAGATCTCTGGTCTGAAGCGTGTAATAAAAGAAGGATTCTGGCAGGTCAGGCTGTCACCGTGGTTGCTGGTGGGTTTGGCCGCCGCTGGCATCATCATTTACTTGAGGGCAGCTCACCTGGTGAGTGTCCCACCCGAGATGACGAGCGATCACGCTGAGAAACTGCAGGACGTTCAGGATGTGCTCAATGGACAATGGCACGTCTTCTTCACCCGAAACACTGGCAGAGAAGCTTTCCAATTTTATTGGACCGCACTGGTCATCAAGATATTTGGAACCGGTATCTCCTTTCTCAGCCTGAAGATCGGTACCGTTCTGGCAGGCTTGATCGCCTTGCCATATATCTATCTCCTCGGCAAGGAATTTGCCGGGAAGAGGGCGGGATTTATCGCCGCTTTCTTTACGGGGATTGCTTATTGGCCGAATGTGATCTCCCGGGTCGCTCTGCGGTTTGCTTTTTACCCGTTATTCGCTGCCCCTGCTTTGTATCACCTGATGCGGGGATTGAAACGTGGAAACCGCAATGATTTTATCTGGGCGGGGGTGTTTATCGGGCTGGGGTTACATGGGTATTCACCGTACAGGGTGGTTCCCATCCTTGCCTTATTGATTACGCTGATCTATATCCTTCATCATCGCAGTAAAACCGATACTGAAATGGCGATCACCGGGCTTACCGTCACTGGTCTGCTGGCAACAATCGTTTCGATACCTCTGATTCGATATGCTGTGGATAATCCCGATTCTTTCTTCTATCGCCTGTCAACCCGTGTAGGCGATCTTGAAAGGCCAATACCCGGCAACCCCTGGTTGATTTTCTTTGATAATTTCAAGAACAGTATGCTGATGTTTGGGGTGAGTGATGGTTCAGCCTGGTTACACTCCATTCCTTTTCGCCCTGCGTTGGATGTAATCTCAGCAGCGATCCTGTACCTCGGTTTCGCATTACTGATCTATCGCTACATACGGCAGCGTAACTGGGCGGATATTGTGTGGTTGATCTCAGTCCCCGTATTGATGCTGCCATCCATACTGTCCCTTGCTTTCCCGGAGGAAAACCCGGCACTGAATCGCTCTGCCGGGGCTTTAATCCCGGTTTTTCTGATCATCGGTCTGGTTGTAGATGGTGTGGTTCGGGTGATAAAACGCTTCGTAAATGGCCGCAAAGCAGACGTTCTGGCAGGTGCTTTGATCCTGTTGATGGTGATTATTTCAACCCGTCAGAATTATCATTTGGTTTTTGAGGAGTACCAGGCAGTCTATCGGGCAGCAGCTGGAAACACGACTGAAATGGGGCAGGTGATCCATGGTTTTATCGATTCGAACGGATCAGCGGATTCAGCCTGGGTGGTCGGTTATCCCTACTGGGTGGATACCCGTTTGGTATCTATCGAGGCCGGTGTGCCGATCCGCGATTATGCCATTTGGCCTGGGCAATTTGAGGATACCCGAAGCGCTGAGTTTCCATTATTATTTATATTGAACATGCAGGATGATGCCGACCTGGCTGAATTGCGCTCCATGTATCCACAAGCTATAGAGAACGTCTACCAGTCGCAAACAGCCGGGCGGGATTTCCGCATTTTTCTGGTACCTGATAATGAATAAGGCAGGCAATGATGAATAACGATCCTGACAGCACGACACCGGATCAACCCCGGGAGATAAAAAGAAAACCCAGTTTACCCGCCTACTGGTACCTTGACCTGCTGATGGCGTTGGTGATCCTCCTGGGTGGATACCTGCGGTTTACCGGCTTGCAGTGGGACGAAAATCAACATCTCCATCCGGATGAACGTTTTCTAACAATGGTAGAGAATGACATATCCCCGGTGCAAACACTGTCTCAATATTTTGATACCGATAATTCAAGCCTGAATCCGCATAATAGGGGTCACGGATTCTATGTATATGGTACCCTGCCGATCTTCATTGTTCGCTATCTGGCAGAATGGACTGGGCAGATTGGTTACGATCAGGTTCATGTTCTGGGTAGGGAAGTATCCGGGATTTTTGACCTGCTTACTTTGATCCTGGTCTATTTTATCGGTTCCCGTATATATAACAAAAAAGTCGGGTTTCTGGCAGCTACCTTTTTTGCCCTGGCTGTTATGCAGATCCAGATCTCACATTTTTTCGCTGTCGATACTTTTCTAACAACTTTCACTACGGTGGCAATTTACTTTGTGATCGGGGTTCAACAATCCCCGTTACCGGTAATAAATGCTCAGGGACCGGGGAGTAAAGCTAAACCAGCCTTGCTGACCAATTGGTCTGGTATTGCCAATTATTTATTATTCGGCCTGGCCCTGGGCCTTGCCATGGCATCGAAGGTCAGCGCAGCCCCGATTGCGGTTCTGCTACCAATCGCGGTGATTCCCTGGTATGTCCGTCTCTCGGATGAAGAGAAGCAGTACTGGCTGTACCCGATATTCCGCAATTTTATTCTGGCTGCCATTGTCGCTTTCATAACCTTTAGGATATTCCAGCCATATGCTTTTGCCGGCCCCGGTTTTTTTAATCTGAGCCTGAACCCTAAATGGTTGGATAACTTGCGCGATCTTAGCGTGCAAACCAGCGGATCCGCGGACTTTCCCCCAGCATTGCAGTGGGCCCGGCGTGGAGCAACCTTTGCGTTTGAAAACATGGTGAAATGGGGCATGGGATTGCCTTTGGGCATTCTTACCTGGGCGGGCTTTTTATTCGCCGGTTGGCGGATGATAAAACGAGATTGGCAACCTCACCTGGTGATCTGGTTGTGGACTGGCCTTTACTTTGGTTGGCAGTCGCTGTCATGGAATCCTTCCATGCGGTATATGGTGCTGGTATACCCCACGCTGTGTATTTTTGCCGCCTGGTTAGTTTTCTACCTGGTAGATCATGGGAAAAGCAGTAAAAAACGGATCTCCCCATTGAGGCTAGTGGGATATACCATCGGCGCGCTGGTACTCATTTTTACAGCTCTCTGGGCTTTTGCATTTGTGCGGATATACAACCGTCCGGTTACGCGGGTCGAAGCATCCCGCTGGATATACCAGAACATACCCGGGCCAATAAATCTGCACATTTCGCATGGCAATGGAATGTACAACCAGCCTATGCCAATCGGGCGAGGCACACTGGTTGATCCGGCGACTCCGCTGACATTTACATTTACGTCCAATGCCAGCGGCAGTATCGGAGAGATCTTTGTGTATCGCATGGTGGATACACTCGCACTATCGGGTGAAAAGACATTCTCGATTACACTTACTGACCCGGAAACAAGTACGATATCTGTTTCTCATGTAACAGCCGAATTCCTGCCGACAGAAAATCCATGTGGCGATTCTTACCTGTTCATATTTGACGAGCCTTTTCAGGTTGAAAAAGGGCGATCGTATCAGGTAAGTTTGGCTGTCACAGCGGGCAGCGGATCTTTCAGCTTCAAGGGATCTACTATCGCCAATGAATCAGATTGGGATGACGGCCTACCCCTGCGCCTGGATAATTATGATGGCTTTGGCGGGATTTACCTGGGTGATCAGAATTTCCAGATGTACTGGGATGAAAACGAAGATAAACGAACAAGGTTTATCGCAACACTGGATAACTCAGATGTACTGCTGATCACTTCTAATCGTCAATGGGCAACCACCGTCCGCGTTCCGGAAAGGTATCCGCTGGCGACTTTGTACTATCGGGAGTTGCTTGGCTGTCCGGCAGACTCCGATCTGGTGGAATGCTATGAAGCCGCCCAACCTGGTATGTTCGAAGGCAGGTTGGGTTATAACCTGGTGAAGGTATTTCAATCGGATCCCGGCATTGGCGAGCTATCCATCAATGATCAGTCTGCTGAAGAAGCTTTCACGGTGTATGATCATCCAAAAGTTTTTATTTTCAGAAAATCGCCATCATATGATGTCGCCTATATCAGCGACCTCTTCAAGCAAGTGGATCTAACCCGCGTTATCCATGTCCCTCTGAACGAGGTCCCGAAACATCCGCAGAATCTTTTGCTACCCGCATCCCGTTGGGCAGATCAACAGGAATCTGGAACCTGGTCACAGCTTTTCAATCTGGATGCATTCTTCAATCAATACCCCCTGGCAGCCATCCCATACTGGTACCTGGCCATTGCGCTCCTCGGGTGGATCGTTTTCCCCATTGTTCGGTTAGCCTTCCCGGGGTTGGCAGACGGTGGGTATGCCTTCGCAAGATTAGTTGGCCTATTACTCTTTGCATGGATCTCATGGTGGCTTGGTTCCGTCGGGGTGACCATTGACCGGGGTTTACTTGCCTGGGTAATCCTTGGGCTTATTATTGCTTCCGGCATTGCCTTGTTTTTCCAGGGCAAGTCTTTCTTGGAATTTCTACGTAAGCATAAAAAACAGATCGTTACTGTGGAACTGGTTTTTCTTGCCTTTTTCCTGTTTGATCTGGCAATTCGCATTGGAAATCCGGATCTATGGCACCCATACAAGGGCGGCGAGAAACCAATGGATTTCTCTTACTTCAACGCTGTCATAAAGAGCACCACCTTCCCGCCGTATGACCCATGGTTCGCCGGCGGTTACATCAATTATTATTACTACGGTTACGTGATCGTCGGCTTGCCAGTGAAACTGCTGGGGATCATGCCATCTATCGCCTATAATCTGATCCTTCCCACCCTGTACGCATTTCTCGGGGCAGGTATGTTCTCGATTATTTGGAGCATTACATCCCACCGCGATGAGGGTATGCTGGAAGACCACGGTACAGGTAATTGGTGGAACCATTACATTTCACCATTTCTGATCAGCCTGTCTGGCGCCGTAGGATTGACGCTACTTGGCAATCTGGGCACAGTACGGATGATCTGGCACGGTATCCAGCGCCTGGCTGCACCGGAGGGAATGATCACCGATGCCGGTTTATTCCAGCGGATCGGTTGGACAATCAAAGGCATCGGTGAGCTATTCCGGGGTGCCAGTCTACCTTACGGGTTGGGGGATTGGTATTGGATCCCCAGCCGGGCTATACCAGCTCCGGGGGATGTAGAACCGATCACCGAGTTTCCTTTCTTTACTTTCCTTTACGCAGACCTGCATGCTCACATGCTTGCGTTGCCGATCACGTTGCTGGTATTGGGCTGGATCGTCAGCATTATCAAGTCCAAAGGCGAATGGCCGGCAGTAGGGAAGGTAGGCAGGGTTGCCGCCCTGATCATCGGGTTACTTACCGGTGCTTTAGCCATCGGGGCGTTGCGTCCGACCAATACCTGGGACTTGCCGGTTTTTCTTGCCCTGGGTGTGATCGTGCTAGGGTATACACAGATAAGATGGCAGGCTGAGTTAGGGGAAAATTGGAACAATCTACTGATATTTAAAAACCGTTATATTCGCGCTGGTGTATTTGGGGCGATTCTTCTCGGTTTCGCGTTCGTCCTGTATCAACCTTTCGCAGACTGGTACGGGGCGGCTTACACGGCGATTGAACTATGGAAAGGTACTCGTACACCTTTCTGGTCGTATATAACCCATTGGGGAGTCTTTCTGTTCTTTATCATCTCATGGATGGTCGGTGAAACGATCGATTGGATGGCTGAAACTCCCCTACGCAGCCTTCAAACCCTGCGTCCGTATTTATGGTTGGGAGAGATCCTGCTAACTACGATCGTAGCGATCGTGATTGTGCTTTCTATCCTGGGGATTGGGATCGCATGGTTCGTTCTACCTCTGGCAGCCTGGGCTGGTATCCTGCTGATGCGGCCGGAGCGGTCGGACATGAAACGCCTGGTATTGTTCCTCACAGGTACAGGCCTTCTACTAACGCTCTTCGTAGAAGTCTTTGTCTTGAAAGGCGATATCGGTAGAATGAACACGGTTTTCAAGTTCTACCTGCAGGTGTGGACGCTCTTTGATTTTTGCGCTGCTCTCGCAGCCTGGTGGATCCTGAAACGTGCCGCAGCCGGGACCATGCGCTGGATGACAGGTTTTCGCTTGATCTCGTGGGTTCTATTGATCGGGGCGTTGTTATATCCACTGACTGCGGGAATGGCCAAGATCAAAGACCGGTATGTAACCGCGGCATCACACTCACTGGATGGAATGAACTATATGATCGGCGCCACCTATGGGGAAAATGGGGTGGAAATGCAGCTGGCCGAAGATCTGCCGGCTATCCGCTGGATGCAGCAGAACATCCAGGGAACCCCGGTCATCGTTGAGGGACATGTCACGGAGTACCGCTGGGGAAATCGTTTTACTATCTACACAGGCTTACCAGGTGTCATCGGCTGGAACTGGCATCAACGTCAACAGCGTGCAGTAACGCCTTCAGAATGGGTAACGGACCGGGTAGCCGAGGTGACTGATTTTTACAATACTCCATCGAAGGATGCAGCCGTCAAGTTCCTGCATAAGTATCATGTTCGCTATATAGTGATCGGACAACTTGAAAACGCAATCTATACTCGCGAAGGACTAGCCAAATTCCTTCCTGAAGCAGAGGGTCCGTGGCAGGTAGTTTATCAGCAGGGTAGTACAACAATCCTGTACGTGAATGGAGATTAAATGGGATCACAGCCAGAGTACATCTATCACATTGTTACTCCAGAGGAATGGGGTAAAGCTTGTCAGAGCGGGACTTATACCGCTCCAAGCCTGCAGGCTGAAGGATTTATACACTTTTCTTATCTCGATCAGGTATTGGCAACCGCTGAAAGATACTACAGCGATATACCTGACCTGCTGGTTTTAAAAGTGGATATTGGGAAGCTAACAGCAGCGATGAAGGTAGAACAGGCAACTCACGGTGGATGGTATCCACACCTGTATGGAGAGTTGAACCTCTCTGCTGTGATCGGCTACCATCCATTAAAACGGTCCGCAGGTGGTTCCCTGGAGTTACATGAAATAGAGACGTGGGATCACCTATGTTAGCTGGCCTTGTCTGGTATCTTTCCCTGGCTATTTTCGGTATCGTCGGTCTACCGCTGGTACGACTACTTTTGCCGGGTTTACAGACGCGCAGCTATGCGTTTGCAAGGATCACCGGGCTACTGCTTACAGGATATATTTACTGGCTGTTCGTTTCTTTCAAAGTGCTAGCGAATGATCTCACCGGGATTCTGACTGCAATTCTGTTCGTGGGGGGCGTCGGGTATTTATTGGTGCATACGAATCCGCTGAAAGAGATTCAACGTTTATGGGCAGCGGATAAGCGTCACCTACTGTCTGTTGAATTGTTCATTCTGGTAACCTTCGTTGCTGTGGCTTTTCTCCGTGCTGCGAATCCAGATATCCGCGGCACAGAAAAACCGATGGAATTGGCTTTCATTAACTCCATCCTGCGCTCACCCTCATTTCCACCTGACGATCCGTGGTTAGCAGGTTATTCCATTTCTTATTATTACTTTGGGTATGTCCTGACAGCCATCCTCATCCGGGTATCTGGAGTTACTTCAGGAGTCAGCTTCAATTTAATGGTGGCGACTGTTTTTTCTCTTGCAGGAGGCGGGTTGTATGCCCTGGCACTCTGTGTTCTGGAAAAGATCAATATCCCTGGGAGAGATAAAACCGTCAACAACTGCCAAGATACCTGGTTGGCGTTGTTGGCACCCATTTTCACTTTGGTCGTGAGCAATTTCGAAGGAGTTCTGGAGTTTCTCCATGTGCGGGGGACTTTCTGGAAGGTAGGCGCGGATGGGATGTTGGTATCCCGTTTTTGGAGCTGGCTGGATATTCAAGAACTTACCGCATCACCTGCGCAGCCTTTCTTGAACTGGCCAAGCCGGCCTGCTGGAATCCTCTGGTGGCGAGCCTCACGTGTCCTTTCTGACTATAATCTATCGGGGAATCGCCTAGAGATCATCGATGAGTTTCCTTTCTTCTCCTTCTTGTTGGCTGACCTGCATCCGCATGTTTTGATGCTTCCAGTAGCCACTTTGATCCTGGCTATCACCCTGAGCTTGCTATTGAGTTCAAAAGGACACAGTTTTCAAATTGCCGGGTTAAAGATACCCAGTTCACCGGTGGCCTTTTTGATCACTGTGGTGGTTGTGGGTTCTGTGGCGTTCCTAAATACCTGGGAGCTACCGATTTACCTGGTCCTGTACATTGCGGCGATATTCATGAGCAGTTTTTTGGACCAGGGATGGAAACCAGCACTGAAGCAGGCGATCTCAGCGGGATTATTACTCGTGCCGGGGATTTTACTCGCTTATCTACCATTTATTGTGAGTTTTTCTTCACAAGCAGGTGGAGTGCTTCCGTCCATGATCTACGTGTCACGTGGGGCGCATTTCTGGGTGATGTTTGGGCCGCTTTTAATTCCCCTTGGCTTATTCTTTCTTTTCGCCTGGTTCAGTAACTCGGAGATTAGATTCAATGCCCGAAAAGTTGTTCTACCCGTGCTGCTCTTTTTTGCAGGTTTGATCCTTCTTAGCCTGGGTACAGGCGCCTACCTGGCAAATAGTTCCACATGGGCCTCCTCGATGCCCGGAGGCCTGGCATATTATTTTAGCCGTCTGGGGTATGTTTTTACCATTGCGCAGGGAGCTTCTCCCGAAACCGCCAGTTCTTTATGGATAGAAGCGTGGAATCGCCGCTTATCCATGCCCGGTACTTGGATTACTTTATTTCTGATCGTAACAGCAGGGTTATCGATCCTCATATTTAGCGCATCCTCCTGGAAAAAAGAGCAACATTCTTCAGTCCACCCGGCACTGATATTCCTGGCCTTCCTGGTAATCGGTGGTGGAGCAATCACTGCTTTTCCAGAATTCTTTTATCTGCGTGATCAATTCGGTTGGCGAATGAATACGATCTTCAAGTTTTATTACCAGGCATGGATGCTCTGGTCACTGGCAGCTGCCATTTGTGCCGCGGTGTTGTGGCGGTCCATAAAAGGCATTGCTGGAGTGTTGGCGAAAGCACTCATCGTGATCGTCATACTGGGCGGCCTGGCTTATCCAATCCTATCGATCCCTGATACGATCGGTGGAGTGAAGATTTATGGCTTGGAACTGGATGGCACGGAGTATTTCCGCAGGTCAAATTCGGCGGAAAAAGCCGGTATCGAATGGTTATCCTCTGCGCCGCGGGGGACTGTTCTTGAAGCGGTCGGAGGAAGCTATTCAGGTTACGCGCGGGTATCCACCATGAGCGGGCAACCCGCGGTGTTGGGATGGCCGGGACATGAAAGCCAGTGGCGTGGTGGGTATGAAGAAATGGGCAACAGAATGGTAGATATTGAAACAATCTATACAACAGATGATTGGTCGGCAGCTCAGGCCTTATTGGATCAGTATCACATTAGGTATATCTTTGTCAGCGATCTGGAACGTTCTACTTATCAGGTGAATGAAGATAAACTCTCGGCACGGTTAGGTGTGGTATTCCAGCAGCAAGGTGTGACGATCTATGAATACAACGGAGGAGAATAAAAGTGAATACCGGTTCCCTATGGTTGCGTAAACACTGGATAATCCTGGCAGGTATTCTACTCTTTACAGTACTCACCAGGTTCTTGAACCTGGGAGGAATACCATTGTCTGAGATGGAAGCCAGCCAGGCAATCAGCTTCCTTCCACAGTCTGTCGGTATTTCTTCGTGGAGCGGGGAACCGCTTTACCACACACTCACAAGTTTACTGGTCGGTGTTTTTACTCCTACCAACACGCTCATACGGCTCATTCCCGCCCTTGCTGGTTTCCTGCTGGTCTTGTTACCTCTGTTTTTCCGTTATTATTTGGGTGGGCGTGTAGCTATCCTGTTATCAATAATCCTGGCGATCGATCCGGCGCTGGTGTATCTGTCACGAATTACTGGCGGCATCTTGCTTGGTCTGGTGTTTGGTGCATTCGCACTGCTCATGGCGTTGAGAGGGAAACCCCGTGCAGCCGGGGCTCTAGCCGGGTTGTGCTTGATTTCGAGCAGTGCTTTCTGGATATTCCTGTTACCGCTTTCAGGAGCGGTATTACTCACACGGCTGGTCACAAAGAAACCGGGAGGAACAGAAACTGCTTTTCTGGCCATGCTCTCTCAGCGGACTTTCTGGTTATCTGGTATCTTTGCTATCCTGCTGGGGAGTACAGCCTTCTTGATACAGCCTCAGGGTGTTGGAGCGATCCTTGGTCCGATCGGAGGTTTCCTGACTACATGGTCCCGGTCAGATGGGCTTCCTCTTCAGAGCATCGGTATCGGAGTTCTGGTTTATTTCCTCCCGATATTGATCACAGGTATCTGGGGTGCAGTCCGTGGATTGCTGGACGGGTCCAGACAATCATGGTTCCAAGCCACCTGGTTTATTTTTAGTCTAATCGTAATGATCTTACTTCCTGGCAGGCAGCTGCCGGATTTTGTGATCGCCAGCATCCCAATGGATCTCCTCGCTGCCAAAGAATTAAGCCGGCACCTCCACGTGGATGTCGAAGAGAATTTGCCGATCCTTGGTGTTTCTCTTCTTGTTTTCACGGTTTTTATTTTTAGTTATTTTTCCATTGCACGGTTGGCGTATTCTACCGACGTTAAACAGTTATGGTTAGCGGTGGCCGGCGCGGCAGCTATCCTGATCCTCAGTGCGATACTTATCATATTGGGTTGGTCTCAGCGGATCGCTTTCAGGGGGTATTTCTGGGGAGTATTCATAATCCTCACACTATCCGCATTGTCTACAGCCTGGCGTGTAACAGGGAACGGTACCGATGGCATGGTGGAGATGATGGGCCCTGGAGTTTCGCACCCACAGCTGGGGTTATTGCACCGGACGATCAACGATATAAGTAAGCAAAACATGCTTTCTAAAGAAATAGTGAATATTGATGTGGCTGGGGTATCATCCGATGCGCTCTCATGGGAATTGCGTGAGTTCACCAATCTTCACCTCGTAGCTGCTGTTGAGAAAGGCATCTCAACGGATATTGTGATATCTCCTCCTGACCTTGATATCTCTCTGGCTGATGGTTACCGCGGACAGGATTTTACCCTGGGGATGACGATCGATTGGGAACGTTTCAATCTGGTAGATTGGATTGCCTGGATGGTGAGACGCAGAGTGCTAACCGATGAGTCCAAAGTAGTATTGTGGGTAAGGGGTGATCTTTTCCCGGGCGGTGGTATAAACACCTCAACCCCGTGAAACGCATTCAGGGTTATGATTGTTGAAAGCATTATTTCGTAGAATTTACTGGAGATTTATGGAAAAACCCCAACAGATCACAATCGACGGCCCTGCAAGTTCAGGAAAATCCACTGTAGCTGCATTGTTGGCAACTGAGTTAGGGTACTTATTCTTTGATACTGGCGTGATGTACCGGGCAGTCACCTATGCCTATTTAAAGTCAGGTTTATCGCTCACGGATGAAAGCGGGATTTCAGCTCTGGCTGAACGGATGCGCATAGATATTCGTCCACCGACAGTGGACGATAAACGCCAGAATGACATATTGCTGGACGGAGAAGATATCACCTGGCAGATCCGCACGCGGGAAGTAGATGATCATGTTTCACCGATATCTGTGATTGCAGGTGTACGTAAAGCCATGACCCGTCAACAGCGGGAAATTGGCCTTCGTGGAAAAGTAGTGATGGTAGGACGCGATATTGGTACGGTGGTTCTGCCGGAAGCCCCTCTCAAAATCTATCTGGATGCATCTGCAGAGGTACGTGCAAAGCGCAGGTATGATGAGCTCATGGCCCGTGGATCGAAAGCAGATTACGAACAGATCCTCGCCGGTATCAAAGACCGAGATCAGATTGATTCCAACAGAAAGATTGCGCCATTAAAACCTGCTGATGATGCAATTATCATTAATTCAGATGCATTAACCGTGCGAGAGGTTGTGGATCGGATCAAAGAGAGGTTCGCTTGATTGATTATCATGTTCCGCTTCAAAACCGGATAGCACGCCGAACTCTCCAGCCTGTGCTTCGCTCCATTTTTAGGTTGATCAGCCGAATAAAGGTAGAGGGATTGGAGAATATCCCTCAAGACCCATACATTGTCGTTTTTAATCATGTATCACTGTATGAAGCTCCAATGATCCTTGCACACTGGCCTTCCTGCCCCGAAATTTTAGGCGCTTCAGATGTCTGGAAGAAACCCGGTCAGAATATCTTGGCCTGGCTGTATGGAGGCATTCCCATCCACCGGGGTGTGATTGATCGTACAGCTCTGCATGCAGCGGTCGCAGCAGTTCGTTCCGGCAGATCGTTGATCCTTTCCCCTGAAGGCACCCGGTCACATCAGCCCGGTATGCAAATGGCAAAGAGCGGGCTCACGTATATTTTTGACAAAACAGGTGCTTGGATCTTGCCAGTCGGTATCGTCGGTTCAACCCCAGACTTTCTTTCGAATGCTCTCAAAGGAAGAAAGCCGGAAGCATCCGTCATCATTGGTAAACCATTTAAGATACCGGCGCTGGACGAATCAGGGAAAGCCAATGCAGTTATCCGCCAGCAGAAGGTGGATTATGTAATGAAGCAGATCGCGGACTTGTTACCTGAGGAATACCGCGGATACTACGCCTGATAGTTTTCAAGGAGATTAACCATGTGTGATACCGTCTATGTGCCAGCAGACCGTTCAAAAATAGGTGCACCTCTTTTTGCTAAGAATAGTGACCGTGACCCGAACGAAGCCCACCTGCTCGAAATGCACCCGGCAGGCAAGTATGCACCTGGTCACGAGGTGAAATGTACTTATATCTCCATACCGCAAGTGGCGCAGACGAATGCAGTCCTGTTGGCTAAGCCGTTTTGGATCTGGGGAGCTGAGATGGGCGCCAATGAGCATGGCGTGGTCATCGGTAACGAGGCGGTGTTTACCCGCATCCCTTACCAGAAACAAGGTGGCCTGACAGGCATGGACCTGTTGCGCCTGGCGTTAGAACGGGCAGCCACCGCGGAAGAAGCTATGCATACCATCGCCGATCTACTTACCAAACATGGGCAAGGGGGTAATTGCGGGTTTTTGCATCCATTCTATTATCACAACAGCTTTTTAATTGCCGACACAAAAGATGCCTGGGTATTGGAAACAGCCAGTTCACATTGGGCGGCTGAGCACGTTCGCGGTATCCGCACCATCTCCAATGCTTTGTCGATCACCAATCATTGGGATCTGGCATCAGCTGATCTGGTCCATCACGCTGTTGAAAAGGGCTGGTGTAAAGACCGCACGGATTTCAGCTTTGCTGCGTGCTACTCGGATCCATTGTTTACCTTCTTTGGGGATGGACGAGGCCGACATACCTGCACCACCACAGAATTATTGAGCGCAAACAAGCAGATCCAGGCTGCCGACTTGATGGCGTTGATGCGTCATCATCGGCGCGGCGCTGCCACCAGCTATTCTCCGGATAAAGGGCTCGCAGGCGCGGACATTTGCATGCATGCCGCTGTCGGGCCAGTGCGCATTAATGAAACCACCGGTTCAATGGTATCCGAGCTGACAACTGGCGATCAGCTGCACTGGTTTACCGCCAGCACGGCTCCCTGTACCGGGTTATACAAGCCCGTTTGGTTCAACGGCGGCCTTCCGTTCCAGGGTGTAACGCCTACTGGCCGGGTAGATGCGGAATCGGATTGGTGGCTGCATGAGCGCCTGCACCGGGCTGTCATTCAAGATTACCGTCACCGTCTGGAATTGTATCGGGACGAACGTGATGCAATCGAAAAGGAATTTATCCACCAGGCAGAGCAGGTGAGTGGTGGAACGCAGAAAAAGAAAGCTGAAATTTCTACTGCCTGTTTTGAACGAGGAAGGGTAGCTGAACATGCCTGGCTTAAGAAGGTCGCAGCAGCTGAGATCACTGCGGGTACCGGGTTCCTCTATCATCAGACCCGCATGAAATTTGATAAACTAGCCGGTTTGTAGAGTTTACTAAAGCCTGTATATAATACAGGTAAGGTGACACCTCGCCATGGATTTCCAACTATCATTGCTGGACCAATCGTTCTCACTAATCCCCCCCCAGAGTGTCACTGCCTGGGGGTTGGTTTTCCTTTATCTGGCATTCATCGTTTGGCGGATAATGTACTGGGGTAAATCATCCAGAGCAATTAAAAGGGTGAACCCGATCATTGTTACATTGCTCGTCATACTGTTGCCCTTCTTCTCACTCTTTTTTATCATCCGACTGGACATATCCGGATCGTCCACTATTCTTCCCCTGAATGGAGAGCCGGATATTGTATATATAGCTTTCCTATCTGTTCTTCCTTGGATGCTGGCGGGTGGATTGTTACCTCCGGTTTACTCGATCCTCGGGTCGATTGTCAGCGGTATATTATTATCCGGATTCACCTGGCACAGTTGGCTTCTCCCACTTGAGATGGGGGTTTCGGCAGTTGCTTTTTGTGAGCTCATTCGGATGAGGGTAAAAAAGCAGTTCCCCCGATTATTACATCATCCACTGGGAGCTGGATTGATCAGTGCGATTCTGGTTATTGCGTTGGATCTGGTGGCATCATCCATTGGTGAACAAGCAATATGCTTTTCTGCTGGACTTGGCACGGCTATCGGATGGGGAAAATACTTTGCATTCTCCTTACCTTTCCTGATCGCAGGTATCGCGGCCATGGTGATATCGCAGCTGTTCGATTTTTCATGGGTCAAGCCGGTCGCAGTGGAACCAAAGATCAAAGAACAGGGAATGCCCCAGCGATTCATGAAAAAGACCGGCACCCTGGTTATTTTGTTCTTTTCATTATTGCTGGCGGCTACCTGGATCATTGCCACAGTGGTAGCGAGAAACGCGCTGGAGAGCTACCTCGCTGAAGTGGCCAGTACCGTAGCGGATCACTACAGTGGACAAATCTCATCATGGGTTGCAGATGTAGAGGAATTACAACCGTTGGAAGGTGATCATATTGATGGTCAACTCTCGCAAATCTACTCTGACCTTCGAGAAAGATCCATTCCAGTACACCGTATACTTTTTTCAAATGCCAATGGCGAGTGGAGCATCCATCCCAAAGAGGATAAAGCCGTTATCCCTGAAGTACTGCTGGCAAATCAGGGCCACGGCCAGGGCAGCCGGTTACTTCTGGGCTATTCCTCCACGGCCGATCTACCCGACCTGTATATCCGTATTCTACGGGATACGGGTGCTGGTGGTGGAACCTCCGGTTGGCTTTTCATCCAGGTGGACTGGGCGGGGGCTGCACAAATCCATACAGCAAAAGAAACACAAAATGAATTGCATGCGAAGGGGATTCGGCTGATCCTGTTGGATGATAGCAACACGGTGATCTATCAACAGGATCAGAGCCTGATAGGCACGCAATTGGATCTCTCCAAATCAATGCTGCCTGAATTGACCGTGAGCGAACCTCTGAACATATCCGGTTGGCAGGTTGTAAGTAGTGTACCCCTTGCGAGAGTGCAGTCAGAAGCCTGGAAAATTGCACTTCCCCTATCCGTGGCGATCCTGATTGTGGCATTCCTCGTCTACTTTATCTTGAGCAGTAATATCCAGTCTATGACCCGGTCCCTTCGAGCCCTGACAGAAGAAGTAGAGAGGATGGCAAAGGGTTCCATGGATCAACCTCAATCTGTCCATGGTGAGGATGAGATCGGCCAGCTAGGGAATACTCTAGAGGAAATGCGGGTCAAACTAAAAGGCAGCATCGACCAGCAGACTCTACTACTAAATGTAAGCCAGGGAATCTCCGCTCATCTGGATCTCGAAACCGCTTTGCATCCAATTCTCGAAGCCGCACTGACGCACGGTGGTGGCATGGCTCGGGTAACTCTTCTTCCGGACCCGAATCAGGAAACCGGATTTGAAAAAATGCAGAGTTTTTCGCTGGGGGAAATGGAAAAGTATTACAGCTACCTGGATGAGGAAGTTCTGGCGGTTACCCGAAGCCGGGATTATGTAACGATGAACAACCTGCAGAGAGGGCGGGGTTTGAGATTGGACCCACAGAAATTGAACCCCTCTGCTCTGATCAGCCTCCCGATCTTGCAGGGGAACCGGTTGTTAGGGATCTTATGGGTAGCCTATGATTCACCCCGTAAATTCTCAGAGGGTGAGATCAGATTCCTTTCTGTGCTGGCGACAGATTGCGCACTGGTGGTCAATAATATTCGTTTATACAAATCCGCAGAGTTAGGCAAGAAACGGCTGCTGGCTATTTTGAGGTCAACACCCGACCCCATCCTATTGCTGGATGACCAGGGGAGAATTGTACTAGCCAACAACCCGGCGCGGATGCTTGCAGCAGAATTTGAGCTCATCCCGGAAGGTCGCTTATTGATCGAAGTCTTTTCCAGCCCGGATTTGCATGAACTACTGAAACTGGAAAATGGATCCGGTGAAGTACATTTTTCATCCGGTAGAACTTATCATGTCAATCTGGCCAGTTTGCAGGTGGATGGGATGAACCTGGGTAGAGCATGCCTGATGCGGGATGTGACGAATTATAAAGAGGTGGATTCGCGTCGTTCAGAGTTTGTTGCAAATGTCAGCCATGATCTTAGATCTCCCCTTGTGTTGATGCGGGGAAATTCCATGATGATTCAGAATATGGGTCAGCTGAATGAACAGCAGAAAACCTATTTATCACGGAGGCAAGGTGGGTGTCGGAGTCGCGGCGCCGGAGGCGATGTTCCAGGTTGGCGGCGGCTCCCTCTCCGTGACCGAGGCCGGCAAGGTGGGAATCGGGACTAAATCGCCGTTCTACGACCTTCAGATACAGAATGCCGCCGGTCCGGGCACTTTAGGTATCACAGGCCTGGTAGCTGCGAATACCGCTGCGAGCCGGATCAATTTCGACA
>CAIKMQ010000038.1 GCA_903828565.1 uncultured Leptolinea sp.
AGCCCATTGTTACCCCAACAGTCAATGTGACCCTACCAGAAATAGCTGTACCGGTTCAATCCCCTGCACCTCAGCCAGCCAATCCGGAAAAGCCCAGGCAGAAACCAACCTCCATGGTTGGCCAGGTTAATGAAATACTTCAAGAAAAATTGGCGCTTTCCCCAATCCCGGATACAGTCATCCAGCTTTCCGAAGACAATAAAATGGGCGTGATTGTCCGGATCAATCAATCGATCTATCATGGAATCGACTCGGTGCCAGCATCACCAGCCCGTGCAGTGATCCAATCCGCTGTGGATGAGTGGATTCGCCGCTCAGAAAAACGTTGATACGATTTTGCAAGAACCCAATTCACTATCGGCTCTAGTTCCTTTCCAGGTGCCCAAATGGCAACATCAGAAGAACGGCTGAATATTCTAAAAATGATCCAGGAGAATAAAATCAGCGCCGAAGAAGGGATGCGGCTGCTGGAGCTGTTGGAGCACCCCCCTTCTTCCCCGCCCTCGGAACCAGCACCCTCGTCTTCAAACTCACGCCAGGCGCGCTGGTTGCGAGTTCAGGTTACGGATACCGATACAGGCAAAGTGCGGGTGAATATTCGTATGCCGGTCAATGTTATCATGACCGGGATGAAAATGGGGGCGCGCTTCTCGCCCGAAATACAGGGGTTGCATTCGGAACAACTGATCGATTTGATCCGCTCAGGTGCAACCGGTAAGGTCATCGATATATTCGATGACGAAGATGGCGAACATGTTGAGGTAACTCTGGAATAATCAGTCGGTTTCTACCCGCTCAACCTCTGGGAAGAACTGGCGAATTGTTCCTTCCACCCAACCATGTAATGTATTGGGTGACAGAGGGCATCCCAGGCAAGCGCCTCCCAGTCGGACTTTGACGACCTTGCCATCAAATGAAATAAGTGAGACAGACCCACCATGATACGTGTTGATGTACGCGTCTAGCTGCTCAATCAAACCACGCATCTTTTCTTCTCCGGTGTAGTTAGCATTTTGTTCGCTCATTGCCCATCTCCCTTGTCAATTCCATAAAACTAATCTTCTTTTCAATCTTACCATAAAGGGACCTGCAGCAGAAGAAGATATTAGCTGGTAAGTGATTCGCCGGCAAGTAAACCTTTTCTGAGAATTTCCACCACCTGTTCTCTTGTGCTACCTGTTCTCTCAGCTATCCCGATAGCCAGAGAATAGAGAAATAACTTCCCCGTTTCTGGGTATTCTCCATAAAGGCGATAGAGTTCATGCCATCCCATACCATAGGCCTGCCCGCGGGTCAACGCTACAGCACTGGCTGTATAGACAGAACGTTTCAACGCAGCTGACCAACCAAACACCTGTCCCGGAAGGATATGCGTCACCGTAATTGGCGGTCCATCATAAGGTTTATACCGGATCAAGACCTCACCTTCAAGTAAGATGTAAAAACGACTCGCCAGGTGGTCCTGCTCAAATATAATTTCTTTTCGATTGAATCCACAAAGGACCATAAGCGGAACCAACATATCCATCTGGTCGCCGCTTAAGGTCTGAAAGATTGGAAAACGCGTATAA
>CAIKMQ010000039.1 GCA_903828565.1 uncultured Leptolinea sp.
TACATGGAGAGTATATAGGATAGCGGCAAAACCGCACAGGGAATTGCATATTGTCAGGGCAGTTGGTACAAACTTCAGCCATCTGTTGTGAAGGAGGAGTTCTTTGAAGTTCTTTCTCATTTTAATTCCGTGTTGTTCTTGATTTCAGCCACCACTGCAGTTCCCGCATATACACGATCGCCAACCTTGACTTTTAATTCAATATCGGGACATGCCGGAAAAAACAGCTCCGTCCTGGAACCGAACTTGATCATACCATATATTTCACCTTTGGCGAAAGCCGCTCCTGGTTCGATAGGGCAGACTATCCTCTTGGCGATTGCGCCGGATATCTGTCTGACAATTAGAGTGAATTCCTTTCCACCTGCAGTACCATCTCGGAATTGCAGCATGGCAAACTTTGCCAGGTCTTCCACGCTGCTTGCCATATTTGCCGCTGCAGATATGCCTTTGCAATCACCAAATGGGCGGATTGCCCGTTTAAGATCCGGCATACGCCTGCCGTAGCCTGTCGCTAGCAATGGGTGGTCTTGTGGCAAAGTCCTGACATATGTTCCATCCATTTGAAGCGGTTGCAATATATTCTCCTCAACAAAATCAGTGTAGCTTCTTTGGGATACGGCAGCCACGATTTCTCCTGCCAGAGAAAGAGCCAGGTTCGAGTATTTCCATTTTGTTTCAGTTGGAAGAATGGTTTTTTGGTTTCCGATTGTATTACGAATCTCTTCAATGGTCGGGAAATCTGCTGTGGTCCAATATGGGAAATCAGCTTCTCGCGGGATTCCCGAGGTATGGGTAAGCAGGTGCTGGATCGTGATCACAGGAGCTTCGGGAAAGCTATTCTGGATCTGAAACCAGGGAAGAAACTTGTTGACAGGGTCATCCAGCTTCAGCTTGCCCGCGTCCCGCAGGATCATGATAGCCGTGCTGGTGAATAATTTTGTAATGGATGCAATGCGGAAAAGCGTCTTCGAGGTTACGGGGATGGATCTCTCCAGGTCAGCACACCCGAAACCGCGGGCCCATACCAGTTCCTGATCATAGACCACGCCTGCTGCCACGCCGGGCAACCCCGCATAAGACATTTGTGAGTCAACCCAGGCACAAAACAAGTCGATCCCTGACTTTACTTCCGGATTTTCAGCGATTGAACCTTTCATGTTTTCCTCCAAGACTCGGATTTTTTCATTATAGTACAACATGCATTGTGCGAAAGATCAATTACGCAGGTCCTTTGTTGCCGGGTAAAGGCTGGTATAGTATCGATAAGCACTTTGATATTTTTCAACCACTTCCATCCTTGGATAGATGAGGGCATCTTCAATACGGACAGCCTTTTCACATGCTTCCTCCAGGCTGGAATAATATCCTGTCCCTGCCCCGGCCAGTAAAGCTGCTCCAAAAGCTGCTGCTTCATCCTGTGTAGAATGATGCACCGGCATGCCTGTGATATCCGCGATCATCTGTCTCCAACCAGGATTCCTGCATGCCCCCCCTGAAGCGATCAGGCGGTCTCCTGGAGAACCACCCAGGATTAGGTCTAAACCCTGTTTTAGGGAAAAGATGACCCCTTCCATGACCGCGCGGATGA
>CAIKMQ010000040.1 GCA_903828565.1 uncultured Leptolinea sp.
ATATACAGGGTGATGGGATAGAAATCGTTGCTTTCTATCCCAATCAAATAAAATCAGCATCAGGGAATACTGGCGCTTTTGACGTAAATAACCCGAATATCCTGAGCCAGCAGGCGGGTGGTAACCTGCAGCCGGACATCATGACACAGCCGCAACCAGGCGAACCGCAGCCCCCCTCAATCCCCCCATATTCAATGAATATGGAGGGAGGTTATGGGTTGGTGGATTTGAGCAACCCGATCGGCGATGTTCCGTTGAATGGAACGCCAGCACCAGAGCCATACGGGGCTACGCTGCATGAGATTTATCAGGATGTGCGCCCACTGCTGGCACGCGCCAGAGAAGCCTACAAGCAGAGCATGAACGAGAACCGCCAATTCAAGCTGGGTGAGATCGACCCTGTCAGCCAGGCGGAGGTACGCAAGTGGTTGAAGCAGGTGCATACCGATATGACCGGGGTGAAGTATGCCGCGTTGAATCATGGTGAGGCACTGCGGGATGCTGCGCTGTTGAATTACTCCAGGCGGTACGGGTTATTCAATTCTTGGAACCATCCAGATCGCATCATCTCCTTTGTAGCTGCCGTTGGCATCCACGATCAGGTAGAAAACCACAGACTTTCCATCCAGGAATGAAAGATCGACATTCACGCTGGTCAGGTGGGCATCGTACACCTCCGGCCAGGAACCCAACAGTGTCATTGGGCCGCCATCAGCGGAGTAGTAAACAGAGAAGACTACATCGCAGTTGGTTGCATCTTTCAGGCATCCGATTGTGGAAACAAAGGCATCTCCATCATTGATCAACAACGCCGGGTACTCACCAGTGATCGTCCCGCCATTTACAAACTCCGGGTGCGTCCAGAGCGCAGGTTCATCATCCTGCCCTCCTTTTTCTATCCAGGGTTCAGCAACGCGGACCACAAATCCGTGAGGATTATCTTCTTTTCCGGGGCAGGGTAGAACGACAGAATCGTTGCTCCACTGCGCCTGGCAATAATTCGCCAGAAAATCATACGGGGTGTTCAAAGGGCCGGGGGATGTTTTCACCTTGATGGAAACCCAGAAAGCACCTTCCGCATCATCCCCGATCCCGAAGAGGTTGCCACTTTCATCACGCAGTTGCCAGTATCCGGTATAACTGCCAGGGTTATCCGGGGCGTACAGGTATACAGAAACATCCATGGTACTGCCAGGCGGTACCGGGCTGGGAATGGGAACTACCTTATCGCCCTTCATCAGATCACCCGAGACATAGATCAGGTCATAATCAGTCGTCCAGGTACAGGTTCCGATGTTCTTCAAACGCCAGACCTTATAAAATCCTTGCCCGCCAGGAATGATAGAACCATCATCAATCGTCACATCATCCACGAAAAACGCCCAATCACAGGGTTGTGGCTTCAACGTTGCAGTCGGCGGAAGGAGTGTAGCTGTTTGTGTAGGCGGAACACTGGTTGGAAAAATCGCCGGCGGAATTGTGCTGGTAGGTAGTATGGGTGTGCTTGTCGCTGCAGGCTGACCGGGCGGCAATGTATACACAGGAGGGTTGCTCTGGGTGGCAGGCAGGCCTTTAGCCACATCAGTCAACTGCGCCGCAATAGTTTGGGCTGCTTGTGTATAATACGGGCTCAGGTCGGCAGGCTGTGCAGCGGTTCCCTGTAAATTACAGGCTGCGGTCAACCACATCAATACCAATCCGATCAGGAGTATTTTCTTTTTATGCATCATTCTTCCTCGCAATGGCAGGGATGAAGGTACGATACCTCTCTATTATAGACGACTGCAGAGGGTTATTGTTCCATGCCAATTAATAAAAAAATGGGCAGGGGGTACCTGCCCATTTTATATAAAGAATGTTATTTGAAAGTCGCCATTAATCCGGCAATTAGATCTTGTTTCTCAGCGACAGATAGACGAGCGCTGGCATGGATAGCCGTGTATTGCATTGGAGCCATACGGTTCTCAGAGATCTTTTCCACCATCTCACCCACCAGCAGTTTCAGCTGGTCGTTGGTCATTGTGCTGAAGTTCATTTCCTGCCGGGCTTCATCCACATCATGTTGAACCAGCCAGGAGACAGGCGCAACATTCGCATACCACGGCCAGTTTACCTCATTGCTGTGGCAGTCAAAACAGGCTCCCCGCACCAGAGCTTCTGTACGCGGGCTATCCCAGGCTATTTGATTATGGACAGTCGGGTTCTCATGGGTCTTCCCGTAAGGAACGAGCTGAATCAATGCCAGAATCAGGACCAGACCAAGGCCAACAGCCAGAATCCAACGGATGGGTGTGAGTTTCATGCTTCCTCCAACAAAAATAATTATTTATCCAGTAATGCTGCCACACCGGGCAGAGTCAATCCTTCGAGCATTTCAAGGGAAGCGCCGCCACCGGTGGAGATATGGGTGATTTTATCAGCCAATCCCGATTCTTGTATGGCTGCAACCGAGTCCCCGCCGCCGATCACAGAGACAGCGCTGGAAGCAGCTACCTGGCGGGCGACTTCATAGGTACCCTTTGCGAAATTCGGGAACTCGAATACTCCCATCGGACCATTCCAAACGACTGTGCCGGCAGCCTGAATGATTTTACCAAAGGCCAAAATAGTTTCCGGGCCAATATCCAATACCCGCCAACCTGCAGGGATATTTCCGGCTGGCAGCGTTTTTCTGGCAGCGCCATCTTCAAATTTATCTGCAATGACAACATCCACCGGGAGGAAAAGTTTACCCTTCCCGGTATTCAGTAATTCTCGCGCCAGTTCCAGTGAGTCGCCATCTACCAGTGAATCCGCCAGGTCGTAACCTTGAGCTTTCAGAAAGGTATTCGCCATACCGCCTCCGATCAAAACCTGGTCAGCTTTTCCCAACAGGTTCTTAATGACACCGATCTTGTCGCTGATCTTCGCACCGCCTAAAATGGCCACAAAAGGCCTGCGGGGAGCTTCCATGGTCTGGCCCAGGTACCTGATCTCTTTCTCCAATAGGAAGCCGGCAGCAGCCGGCAGATAGCGAGCCACGCCTTCGGTGGAAGCATGTGCCCGATGTGCTGTGCCAAATGCGTCATTCACATAGAGGTCTGCCAGAGATGCCAGTGATTTAGCCATACCCTGATCGTTAGCCTCTTCTTCAGCATGGAAACGGGTGTTCTCTAGGACCAATACTTCGCCGGGTTTCAATGCTTTAGCGGCAGCTTCCGCTACCGGCCCGATACAGTCACTGGCGAAATGGACCACTGTACCGAGCAATCCGGCCAGATGATCTGCTACAGGTTTCAGGCTGTATTTTGCTTCGGGGCCGCCTTTAGGCCGTCCGAGATGTGATGCCAGGATCACCGCTGCGCCGTGGCCTACCAGATACTGGATCGTTGGTAATGCAGCACGGATGCGTGTATCATCGCCAACAATGCCATCTTTAGTGGGTACATTGAAATCCACCCGGACAAATACCTTTTTCCCTTTTACATCCAGATCTGCAACTGTCTTTTTATTGAACATTCAAACCTCCATTTACGAAATAAAGGCGTAATGTCCCGGATGGGGCATTACGCCTGTGGAATCATCTGTTAGCGGAAAGGTCAGCCGCGAGTATTACAATGATTTCGCCATCAGCGCTGCCAGATCGCCGGTACGGCAGGAGTAACCCCATTCATTGTCATACCAGGTTACTACTTTCACCAGGTTTCCGCCCATAACCATATTGTATGTCAGATCCACAATAGATGAACGAGGATCACCCTTGAAATCAGTGCTTACGAGGGGATCGCCATACTGGCCGTTGGTCACACCGAGGATGCCCTTCAAAGCACCCTGTGAAGCGTTGGTGAACGCAGCATTCAACTCTTCTTTGGTGACAGGTTTTTCGACGGTCGCGACAAAATCAACCACCGAAACGGTCGGAGAGGGAACGCGCATGGAGAAGCCGTCAAATTTTCCCTTCAACTCAGGAATCACCAGAGCAACAGCCTTGGCAGCTCCGGTGGATGTCGGGATGATATTCAACCCGGCAGCGCGGCTGCGGCGCATTTCTTTCTTGTGACCCTGATCCAAAATCACCTGGTCATTGGTATAGGAATGGATGGTGGTCATGACTGCATGCTGGATCTTCCAGTTGTCATTGACGATCTTGGCGGCAGGAGCCAGGCAGTTGGTAGTGCAGCTGGCATTCGAAACTACGTGGTGCTTGGATGCGTCGTACTTGTCTTCATTGACGCCCATGACGATCGTTAGATCTTCATTTTTCGCCGGAGCGGAAATGATCACTTTCTTTGCGCCGCCTTTTACAATATGCACATTAGCGCCAGCTTTCCCCTTGGCCGGATCACCAATAGCATCTGTGAACACACCGGTGGCTTCGATCACAATCTCTACACCCAGGTCTTTCCAGGGTAAATTGCCCGGTTCTTTTTCAGCAAAGACCTTGATCTTCTTGCCATTGATCACCAGGTCATTACCATCGATCCCTACGGTCCCCGGGAAAATGCCGTAATTGGAATCATACTTAAAAAGATGCGCATTCGTGGGGGTATCAAAGAGATCATTGATGGCCACTACTTCCAGCTCAGTGCCATGGTAATCCATCATTGCCTTCAATACCTGGCGACCAATGCGCCCAAAACCATTGATACCTACTTTCACTGCCATATTAACCTCCAAAAGATAAAATGATAGCTAATTCAGTGATTCTATCACAGCGGATTTAATTAAACAAATGACCAGACAATTAACCTGCATTTTCCAGGTCCTTTTCTGGTAATGGCCCGGTACGGTCATAATAGATATCCATGACCACCTGCGCCACCTTGCGGGAGTCATGCCGCCAGAGATTCTCATCATTGGAAAGATCGGTCAGATAGAGCGGGTAATTCTCTTCCAACGCCGGATCCAGTTTGACCCAATCGACATCACCGGGGAGGTCTCCCACGCAATTATTGTTACAAATGATCAGGTCAAAGATCCTTCCGCCCACATGTTTTTCGATCGCGTGCACATGATCGCCTGTGGAGTAACCATCGGTTTCACCCCTCTGGGTTGCCAGATTGCAAATATAAAATTTCATGGCTTTGCTGGCGCGGATGGCATCCACGATGTCCGGCACAAGCAGATTCGGCATGATGCTGGTATACAAAGACCCGGGTCCGATCACCAGTACATCCGCGGCGAGGATTGCCTGTAATGCTGGCGGATACGCCGGCGGGGCATCCGGTTCAAGCCAGATGCGGCGAATTCTTCCTTCAGCTTTTGGAATACGCGATTCGCCTTTCACCCGTAATCCGGCCGTTTTTTCTGGGACAGCGATATCTGCAACTAAATGCACATCAGTCAGTGTGGATGGCAGCACCTTGCCCTGCACCGCCAAAACCCGGCCGCTTTCCACAATGGCTTCTTCAAAACTACCAGTAATCTCCGCCAGGCCAGTAATGAACAGATTACCGAGCGAGTGCCCTCCCAAGCCGGTAGAATCTGCAAATCGATACTGGAACAGCTGAGTGAGCAATTCTTCATCATCTGACAACGCAGCCAGACAATTACGGATATCCCCCGGCGGCAGGATACCAAGATTCCTGCGGAGTTCGCCCGAAGAACCGCCATCATCCGCAACCGTCACGATGGCAGTCAGGTTGCGGGTATGGCCCTTCAGCCCGCGCAATAGAGTGGATAACCCGTTGCCGCCTCCGATCACCACCACCCGCGGTCCCTTCTCCTTTTTCCGGTAAGCTGAGACAGAATCAATGATTGCCTTACCGGGTTGGATGAACGGCCGCAATAAGGATCTGTTCAGGCCCCAGAAGCCGTAGCCCACCAGGGACAGGCCGATCACGCCAAATATCAAGGCGCGAAGCAGGCGATCCAGAAATTGCAGGGATACTGTGGCAATGACCGTCGCGGCGAGTGATTCGGGAACCGTCCGGTAGATATTGATTAGCAGGAATGCAAGGCCGAGTGCAAGTAAAGTCACCCCGGCAAGGATGGTAAGCACCCACCTTTTGACACCGATACCCGGTACCAACCAGCGGGCTTCCCGCTTAAGGATCCTGAATGCTTCTTTCCACCATTTATTTTGCCTGTGCATACGGGTTAGATGATAGCAGTGAATCCCATCAGCGTCAATGAAGGGGGGTGCTGCCAGCAGGAACATCCAGCCGTCCGCGGCTAAGCGCAACCATGCGGGCGTATATCCCTCCCGCGCACAAAAGTGCCTGGTGAGTTCCGTTTTCTGCTATCACTCCATCCTTCATTACATGGATGGAATCCATCTCATCAAGGTAATCGAGAATGTGCGTGATGATCACGATCGTGCGTTCCCTGGAGTTGGACAGCAGGGAGCGATGAAGAGCGGAAGCCGCAGCCAGATCCAACCCGGCGAATGGCTCATCCAATATCAGTAAAGGTGCGTCGGAAATGAAGGCGCGGGCAATATCCAGGCGTTTGCGTTGTCCCTGTGAAAGGATGGATCCCCGCTCGCCCACCTCTTCATCTAGACCTGAGGGTAATCGCGTCACCCAATCCAGGCATCCCGCTGACCGTAATCCGGCGATTAATTCCTCTTCGGTTGCTGTACGCTTTGCCAGCAGAAGATTCTGCCGAATACTGCCCGGGAAAAAATAAGGATCCTGTGAGGTTGCCCGAACCAACGTGCGCAAGTCCACCGGATCATACCGACTGATATTCAACCCATTGATTAAGACCTCCCCCGATACTGGCTGCCAGAATCCCAATAATAGATGAATGAGAGTGGTTTTCCCAATCCCGCTTGGGCCAACGATCGCTACCCGCTCGCCACGGTTGACCTGCAGATTAAGGCCTTGAAGAACAGGCTCACCCACGTCAGGATAATGGAAAGTAACCTGTCGAAATTCCAGCTGCTCAAAGCTACCTTTCAGCGCTTTGCCTTCATATCGATGGTTGGTCCGCACTGTTACTTTCATTTCCAACAAGCGCTTCACCGATTGCATTGCTTGCGCCAAATGCTGCCCCAACAAAGGAAAGGGCAAGTAAGCTTCGAAACTTGTAAAAACCAGTAAGGCAGCGGTTGCTATCAAGCGTCCATCCAACTGCTGGTTTGCATGGATATTGATCGCGATGATTAATATCGTCAACATGCCCAACCCGGAGAAGACAGTCAGCATGGCATTCAACGCAGCTGGGGTCCGAAATGCCTGCCGCTGCATCCTGGAGTAAGCGGCTTGAACCAGGCGTAAACGTTCACGAAAAACTGCCGGCTGGCCATTTATCCGAATGTCAGCATTCCCAGAGACGAGGCTGGTTAACCAGGCATGCAAAAGAGAACGGGCATCCGCGTACCTGTCCAGACGCCAGGCATGGATGATGACTGATAACCCGAGTACTATCAAGCCACTCCCGCCGGCTGCAAGTAGATACACCCGGGCAAGCACAGGGTGCAAGCTGGATAAAAAGAGGGCAGTGAAGGCTGTCACCAGAATGGCGATTGCCGGCGGGGCCATTACCCGGACAAAGACCTGTTCCAACACCGTTATATCAGCCAATGCCCTGTCGAGCAGATCTCCAGTCTGGTGCTGACTGAGCACCCGCGGATAACCATTGATCACCTGCTGATAGAACCAGGCGCGAAGCCTGCCCACCATGTGCAGGTTCACAGTATGGCTTGCAAGTCGTTCCACATACCGCAAGGCACTGCGTGAAATTCCAAAGAAACGCACCCCGATGATTGCTACCTGCAAAGCTGATATGGAAGGTTGCAGGGCGGCATAACTTAATAGGTAGGTGCTGGTCCCGATCAAACCCACGGAGGATAGAATCGTCAGGCAGCCCAGCAGGATTGCTGCAGTTCCTTTCCAGAAAACCGGCCGGAATAATTCCCAGGTGAAGATAATAAAGCTGCGCGCTTTCAACTTCCACCCTTTAGCGTTCGATCATCTTGCCACAGTCGCAAATCGCTATCCTGAACCTGAGCTACAGGATAAAGCTTGCCTTCTTCGATCTTGAGTATCTTTGAACTGTTTCGGAGGGAGCCCATACGATGTGCAATGTTTACAACCGTGCGACCGCGGGTGAGGATCTCCAAAGACTGAACCAGATCCTCTTCCAGCAAAACATCCAGAGAGGCAGTGGGCTCGTCAAGAATAAGAATGGGGGAATTACGGTAGAAAGCACGTGCCAGGGCAAGCCGTTGAACCTGTCCAGTGCTGATAGAAAATCCGCGCTCACCCACCTTTGTCTGATAGCCGTCTGGCAGATCCTCCACCCAGCTTTCCAACATGGCGGATCGTCCGGCTTGTCTGATCAAATCAATCTGAGCTGCCGGATCGAACAAACAGATATTCTCAGCGATGGTTCCGGCAAAGATATAAGGCGCTTGCGGTACCCAGCAAAACAGCTTTGCCAGCTCATCCGCAGGATAGTCAATGGCGGGCCTGCCACCGAACGTCAGCTGACCCTCTACCGGTTGCAGCATACCCATCAGCATCATGGCCAGCGTTGTCTTCCCCTCCCCGCTCGGCCCTATCAAAGCGTAATGAGCGCCCTGATCCAGGGATAGATCTACATTCGACAGGATCTCCTTTTCTGTATCGGGGTATCTGGCGGTGACAGATTCCAGCTTTACAGGAAAATAGCGTGAGTATTCATCGGCGTTGCTTCCATCTGAGGCAGAGGAGCTTATCCCTTGTGGCTGGGTTAATGTTGGATGGCTGTACATTCCCATTCCGGCCTGCTCTGCGCCTTCCCCCAGAAGCTTGAATACCTGCACAGCAGCTGCCTTCCCGGACATGCCGGCATGGAAACGAGCACCCAGCTGCCGCAATGGCAGGTAGAATTCCGGTGCCAGCAACAAAACGAATAATGCCGTGCGGAAATCCAGGCTGCCAGTCAGCAGGCGAAGCCCGATCTCTACTGCGATCACTGCTGTGCCAATGGTGGATATGAATTCAAGTACGAATGCAGACAGGAAGGTCAACCGCAGCACCTGCATGGTGAGCGAACGGTAGCTTGCATCCTTCTCAGTTAATTCCCGCCCGCGGGCTTCAGCCAGATTGAATGACATTAGAATGTGGATGCCCTGAATAGTCTCAAAGAAGAAAGAGCCCAGACGGTGAAGCTTTTGCCATTGGGCATTCGTACTCTTCTGGCTCATTGAACCCAACAGAATCATGAAGACAGGCAATAGCGGAGCTGTAACCAGTAAGATGGCAAAACTTAGCCAATCGTTTCTTGTAATGCTCACCAGGATGGCGACCGGCACCACAGCGGCTAAAAGAAGCTGCGGTACATATTGACTGAAATACGGGTCCAGCGTTTCTAATCCATCTGTCAGGGTCGAAATGGTTTCCCCGGATCGATCGGCTGATCGCGTCAAAGCCCCCGACTGTATCTTTTGCAGTAACTTCTCCCGCAGATCTTCTTTAATATGAAGTCCGAGCTCAGCAGAGGTGATATCGGTGAGATATTGGAAAATAGCACGAAAAAGCACGGTGACAGCGACCGGCCATACATATCCCAATAATTCGCCGGGAAGTACGCTTTCGAGAAATGCTGCGTTCACCAATTTGGCAATGAAATAAGCCTGCAGCACGGTACATGCCGCTGCGCTGAGGCCTGAGATCAAAGTGAAAAGCAGCGCCAGACTATGAGATCTAGCCTGGCGCCACAATTGCCTGTCGAAAAGCATATTTACCTAGTAGTGCAGATCTTCCACCTTCGCGGTGATGCGTTTTCTAAACACCCAGTAATTCCATACCTGGTAAGCCAATACAACGGGTAGGAAAATCGCAACTACGATCGACATGACTGTCAGTGTATTGACCGAAGAGGAGGCATTCCGGATGGTGAGGGAGAACGCCAGGTCTGTGCTGGAAACCATCACATTCGGGAAAAGTGATGCGAAGATGGATGCCACATTCATGGCGATTGCCAACACCGTCAACCCGAAGGCAAAGCCACCGCGTTGCGCTTTGACGGCGATGAACCCGGCCAGTAAAGCAAGCACTGAAATGCTTCCAAACACAATAGCCAGGATCGCTGGAGTAGAGCGGGTGGTGATGAGCGTCCAAACTACAAAGACAGTCAGCAGAACAAATGATGGAACGCTCAGGCGAGCAGCGATCTTAGCAGCCGTTTCCTGTACCGAGCCGGCTGTCTTCAAATTGAGGAAGAGGGCTCCCAACAGCGCTGAGAGAGCCAAAAATGTCAGTCCGCCAAACAGGGCGTAGACATTCAGTAGGTTAAAGAAACCGCCTGTATAGTTCATATTCCCGTCGATAGGTACTCCACGCAGCATGTTGGCGAATGCCACGCCAAACAGTAATGGAGGAAGCAGGCTGCCGATAAAGGCAGTCGTGTCCCAGGTGGCATGCCAGCGGGGATCCTCGACCTTACCGCGGAATTCGAATGATACACCACGCAGGATCAAGGCTACCAGGATCAGAAGCAAAGGCAGGTAGAAACCGGAGAATAAGGTGGCGTACCATTGAGGGAAGGCTGCAAATGTTGCCCCGCCAGCCAGTACCAGCCAAACTTCGTTGGCATCCCAAACCGGGCCAATGGTGTTGATCGCAGCCCGCTTCTCTTCATCTTTCCTGCCAATAAATGGCAGCAGGATTCCAACGCCAAAATCAAAACCTTCCAACACGAAAAAACCGGTGTACAGTACGGCTACCAACACAAACCAGAGCACTTGTAAGTCCATCACATCCTCCTTAGCCAGCCTTCGCCTGGATGGCAGGTTGGTCATCTTCAACACCTGCGCGGGCGAATTTCACCATTAAGGTAACATCCACTACCATCAGCAACCCATACAATACGGTAAAGACAGCCAGGCTGGTCATAACAAACGCAGCCGGGACATTGGGGCTGACAGCATCTGAGGTTTTCAGTAAACCGTAGACGACCCAGGGCTGTCTGCCAAGTTCGGTCAGTAGCCATCCGGTCGTGTTGGCCATATACGGCAGGGTGATCGCTGCGGTCAGCAGATACCACCACTTGGATTCAAGTTTGAACTTCTTTTTCCACCAGATGAAGAATGCCACCAAAACGAGGAATGCCATTAAGAAACCGGCACCAATCATGATACGGAAAGACCAGTAGTTCATAAATACGCTCGGAACATAATTGCCTGGCCCATAGGTGGCTTCGTACTCCCGTTGGAGGTCATTGATTCCGCGGACTTCTCCGGTTAGGGTATTGTATGAAAGCAGCGAAAGCGCATGGGGAATACGGATATCCACTGAGGTTGTGCCTGTCTTTTCATCTGAGATCGTCAGCAGGGAAAGCGATGCCGGATCTTCTGAATCCCACAGCGCTTCAGCAGCCGCCATTTTCATCGGCTGCTGTTTTACCATCAATTGAGCCTGCGCGTGTCCCACCAGAATGACACCGCCAATCGAGACGAGTGCCACCAGGGTGCCCACTTTGAAGGACTTGGCATAAAAATCGACATTCTTTTTCTTCAACAAATGGAAGACTGAAATACCGATCACAAAGAATGCGCCGGTGACATAACCTGAGAAAACCGTGTGCGGGAATTGGGTGAAAACATGAGGGTTGAAGATCAACTCCGCAAAATTGCTCAATATTGGACGGCCATCCACCAATTCATACCCGACCGGGAAATGCATGAATGAATTGGCCACAAGGATCCATAAGGCAGAGATGGTCGTACCCAGGGCTACCATCCAGATTGCCAGGGCATGTACGCGTTTCGAGAGTTTCTCCCAACCAAAGACCCACAGGCCAATGAAGGTGGCCTCCAGGAAAAAGGCGGTCAACCCTTCGATCGCCAGGGGAGCTCCAAAAATATCGCCTACAAAGCGGGAATACTCCGACCAGTTCATGCCGAATTGAAATTCCTGAACCAGACCGGTAACGACACCGACGGCAAAATTGATCAGGAATAGTTTCCCCCAGAATTTTGCCATCCTTTTATATGTCTCATCACCTTTGCAGACATAGATGGTTTCCATGATAGCGGTGATGAGGGATAAGCCGAGTGTGAGGGGGACAAAGAAAAAGTGATATACTGTTGTAATTGCAAACTGCGATCTGGCAAGTCCTAACGCATCCATAACACCTCTCCTATTAATAATCTTGAATACAATTGTCATTAATTATATCTTAATCTGATAGAAATTATCCACATCAGAATACCAACAATATCCTCAAGGACCACCTATGCTTGAAAAGTTATCCGGTATCGAAGCACGTTACGAAGAACTAACCCGCCTGCTTGCGGAAGTCGGCGAAGACTATAAAACAGCAGCCGAATATGCCAAGGAACGTTCTGACCTTGAACCGATTGTTCAAAAAAGCATGGCTTTGCGCGAAACGCAAAAAAGGCTGGAAGAAGCCCGCAGCCTGGCACAGGAAGCTGATAGTGAACTCGCACAACTGGCGCAGTTGGAGATCAGTGAACTGGAACCACGGTTGGAAGAGTTAGAAAAAGAGATCAAAGGGCTGTTGATCCCGAAAGATCCGCGTGATGAACGCAACGTCATCGTTGAGGTGCGCGCAGGAACCGGAGGTGATGAAGCCGCCCTGTTCGCAGCGGATCTGTTCCGTATGTACACTCACTATGCGGAACGGCAGAATTGGAAATACGAGGTGATGTCACAAAACGAAATCGGTATTGGCGGTTTCAAAGAAATCATTTTCCAGATCAAAGGCCGCAGCGCGTACTCCAAGTTGAAGTATGAATCCGGCGTACATCGGGTGCAGCGTATCCCGTCCACTGAATCGCAGGGCCGCATCCATACGTCCACGGTCACGGTGGCGGTTCTGGCAGAAGTGGATGAATTGGAAGTCAATATTCCTGAATCGGACATCCGCGTGGATGTATTCCGCTCTGCCGGTGCAGGCGGGCAAAACGTGCAGAAGAACTCTACGGCCATACGGATCACGCACTTTCCTACCGGTATTGTCATCGCCTGCCAGGATGAACGCTCGCAACTGCAAAACCGCTTGCGCGCTATGAGCATTTTACGGGCCAAACTCTACGAAATGGAAGAGCTGAAACGTCAACAAGAACTGGAAGAAGCACGCCGCTCTCAGGTGGGAACCGGGGAACGTTCTGAAAAGATCCGCACATACAATTACCCGCAATCCCGCGTCACAGACCACCGCATCAATTTATCCAGTTTCAATCTGGCAGGTGTGATGGAAGGGGATATTGATAAATTCATCGAAGAGCTTTCATTACGTAGTGAGACGGAAAGACTCTCTGCTGATAATAGTGACGATGATTGAACCACAAGCTGGCCACACCATTGCTTTCTGGCAAAAAGAGTTGGAAGGCCTGCTGTACCCACGATCTGACACCGCGCGCCTGGATGCGCAGTACCTTCTTGGCGAGATTACATCTCATTCCCTCTCCTGGGTGATGTCGCACCCGGAATACCAGCTTGGCAATCTCCAGACCAGGTTAATTATAGATGCCATGCTAAAGCTTTCGGCTGGCATTCCATTACCCTATATAACCGGAAAAGCATTCTTTTACAATTTGGAATTCGTGATAACCCCTGCGGTTCTCATCCCGCGCCCTGAAACAGAACTGATGGTTGAGCATGCACTCGCCTGGTGTGCTTCCCACGCTGTTTCTACGGTATTGGATGTCGGCACCGGATCCGGCTGTATTGCAATCTCTCTGGCCACCCATGTTTCGAATTCAACAATAACGGCCATCGATATTTCCTCTGACGCGCTGGAGATCGCCCGTCAAAATGCTGAACTCAATCGGGTTTCCGAAAGGATCCACTTCATACAAGGAGACCTGGCCGCAGATTTGACCGGGCAGTACGATCTGGTGTGTGCCAATCTCCCCTATATCCCCACCCCGGACCTGGAACAACTCACTGTAGTCAGGTATGAACCGAAAGTCTCATTGGATGGTGGCGCGAACGGGTTGGAATTGATCTCTCTTCTTCTGGCTCAACTGCCGCGCCGGATGGAGCCGGTATCCTGCGCATTGTTGGAGATCGAATACCGGCAGGGAGAAGCCGTTGTAGATTTGGCAAAAAGCACCTTTCCCGCAGCCTACATCTCCCTGGAAAAAGACCTCGCTGGTAATGACAGGCTGCTGGTGATCAAAAATGGAGTGAACGCATGACCAGTATCCTCCTGGTAACAGACCCGGCTGCCCTTCCGGCAGCTATAGCAACCCTCAGAACAGGGCAGGCTGTAGCATTCCCAACTGAAACTGTCTACGGCCTCGGGGTTATGACAATGATCCCAAACTCACTGCGTCAGCTTTATGCTATTAAAGGTCGGGATGAAAGCAAAGCCATCACCATTATGCTCCCGAATCTGGCAGCCCTGGATGATTATTGTGCAGTAATTCCATCCTACGGCCATCAGTTTGCCTCTGCTTTCTGGCCGGGGGCATTGACCCTGGTCTTTAACCGCCATTCCGGCTTGCCGGAAGAGTTCTTCCCCTTACCAACTATCGGTATCCGCATCCCAGATCATTCCTTTGTTCAGGCTTTGCTGGCTGCCTGCGGACCTATGGCCGTCACGTCTGCCAACCTTTCGGGCCAACCAAGCACGGTCAATGCTGCTCAGGTATTTCAGCAATTGAACGAGCGCATCCCGCTTTTGATCGATGGAGGTGAATGCCAGGGAGGAACAGCCTCCACAGTGGTGGATTGCACAGGAGAGGTTTTCAAGATCCTGCGGCAGGGTGCGATAAGTGAAGAAACGCTGCGTTCAGTTTTATAAATTCTCTTAAGTAATTATTAACTCTCACTCATTTATTCCTTAATATTACTGATTAATATATAGGTACATTCTCCCAAACCAGAACCCGCGCAAGGTCCAGCCAACCGGAAGCGCGGTTTTGGTTTTAATAGGGTGTGATATAGTAAGGAAATCACCGCTGGAGAGATCATGGCTGAATTCCTCACTCCCAACTTCGTTCTACAAATCCACCCAGAAACCGGCTGGCAACTCATTGACCAGGCGACCGGCATTACCTGTTCCAGTTTGCCCCCGGTCATCCATTACACGACCGATGACCGCTCCCCGCGCAGGATCACTGCTGCCTGGGATACCAGCACTCAAACCCCCATTCATATCGATCCACTGGGTACAGGTGGATCAGGGATCACATTCCAGGCAAGCGTGGATGGTTTCACCTTATCCGTGGATTTCTACTTTCCCCGGGGATACCAGATCGCGATGTTCCGCCTGCGGTTACTGAATACGAGCCAACACCTGGTCCACCCCGGCTGGCTGGAGTTGATCCGCCCGGAGCAAAACACAAATATCAGCTTACCTCAGAGTGCTAGCGAGCTGGCCTGCTTTGTCAATGGCTGGCAGTCGTGGAGTTCCTCCCAACTGTATCATGCCAGTGAACGGCAGCGCATTTCAGGTTTACGCTTTGCCATGGAACCAATGTGGCACAACCAGGCAACGCCAATATTCCGCCAGCCAGGGCATTTCGCCAGTGACATGTTCACTGCCATCACAGATCCAGGTGGAAAAACTGGTATTCTACTGGGTTTCCTTTCCCAAAAGAAACAATTCGGACACGCTGAAATCAACCTGAAAGGACAGCCGACCGTAAACCTGAAGGCCTACGGGGATGGTATCGATCTCCCCGCCGGGGCATGCCTGGAAACGGATTGGGCCGCCTTCCAACCACTGGATTTTTCGCAACCTGAGCCGATGCAACCCTATCTGGATGCTGCCGCCAGGCTGAACCAGGTACACCAGTGGCCATTAACTCCTATCGGCTGGTGCTCATGGTATCACTTCTTTACCCGGTTGGAACCGATCCATTTGATAGAGAATACCCGTATGCTTGCCAGCCTGCGGAATGAATTGCCCGTCAACCTCATCCAGATTGATGATGGATTTGAGAAAGCGATTGGCAACTGGCTGGAATTCAAACCCGAATTTAAAGATGGCTTGAAACCGATCGTGCAGGATATCACGCGGAATGGCTTTACTCCCGGCATCTGGCTGGCACCCTTCATCGTTCATCCTTCCTCCCGCCTGAAAAACGAGAAACCCTGGATGTTGCTGAAAGGCCTCAATGGTGGTTTTGCCAGCGCAGGTTGGAACTGGAACCGGTTTACCAACGGATTGGATATGACGCATCCCGCTTCGCAGGATTATGTGCGGAGTGTTATCGATACTGCAGTGCATCAGTGGGGATTTCCCTACCTCAAGCTGGATTTCCTGTACGCCGGCTGCCTGCCCGGCAGGTATCATGATCCGCGGATGACTCGCGCTATGGTCTTTGATCAGGCTATGTCCCTGGTACGCGAAGCCGCCGGGGATAGCACCTTCCTGCTGGGCTGTGGTGCGCCGATCGGCGGTATTCTAGGTCATGTAGTCGGGATGCGCATCGGAACGGATGTGGCCCTTGATTGGAAACCTAAATACAAAGGGATCGAACTGATCTTTCCGGGGGAGCCAAATATCCCTTCGGTGGAAAATGCTATGCGCAATACCCTTTCCCGCGCCATGTTCCACGATCACTGGTGGTTGAATGATCCAGATTGCCTCCTGCTACGCACTTCCACAAACCTCACAGAAGATGAAGTTAGAACCCAGGCAGCCATCACTGCCCTCACCGGCGGTATGCTGTTGCTCTCCGACGATCTGGCGCAAGTCCCCGCAGAACGCTTGCGAATTGCCAGAGTACTGCTGCCTGTCATCGGAAAAACACCCCGGGTGATCGATTGGCACCGGGCAGACATTCCAACCATGTTGCGGGTCGACCTGGAGAATACGTCGGGGTCGTGGAACCTGATCAGTTTCACTAATTGGTCAGACCATCAGGCTGCCTTTCACCTCTCACTCGATCAGTTTGATCTCGACTCGCGCGTAGATTGGATCGTCCGCGAATTCTGGCACGGAACGCCATTTATCTGCCATCAGGGACGACTGCCTGAACTACAGATGCCACCGCATGCTACCTGGGTGGCAGCTACCCGTAAACTATTGCCTGGAAGTGTGCAGTATGTTGGCAGTGACTTGCACATCAGCCAGGGCCTGGAGATCGAAAACCTGGATTCCCGCGACCGATCCCTTTCATTTTCATGCCGCCTGCCGGGTACAAGTAAAGGTTCAATTTGGTTCCATGGCGCGGATGGAGATCTGAAATTTCAAATAACGGGTGAATTTGTAAAAGCTGAATCGACCAATGGCTTCTCCCGCATTCCGGTCGAATTTTGCGGATCGGTAAATATCAACCTGACTTTCTAAAACAAATCACCCCCGGTAAGGATTACCGGGGGTGATCGATCTCTTAGTCTAGGCTGCTGGGGTTTTCTTGACCTTTGGTTTCGGCTTGAATATCAGCTTGAACAACCAGATGAACAGGCGCACGAACCCATAGAGGATGGCAAGGACAGGTAATACAAGGATGATGAAGTAGATCAGGACATTCACCAGAACCTTGAGGGTATTCAGTAGCCCCTGAATTGCATCGCGGGCAATACCTTGCGGCTGCCAACCGGCTACAGTGATCGGTTCGATCGATTCTTTAGAAACGATATCCACGTAGATCGAAGAGAAAGATGCAGATTCTTCATAATACTTCATCTGCCCCTTGATCACCTCGATCTCCCCGCGCACCTGGGTGAGCTGGTTGAAAACGTTCAATACATCTTCGGTTTCAGTTGCGTTTTCCAGTATCTTCTGCAACTGGTTTTCCGCCAGCTCGAGATTGGTCTTGCGGGATTTCATGTCCGTGTATTCAGAGGTAACATCCTGTCCGCTGACATTCTCCGAGAGCACATCCGTTTCCGGGTCTTCCACCAGGGCGCGGATGATGTCCATGGCTGCTGTTAATTGATCTGCGGGTACCCGAATAGTAATTGTTGCTGCGGGTGTTTCCACACCAGCTGAGTTTGTCGTTTTATACAGATTGGATGTAACCACCCAGCCGCCCATCTGATCAGCCATCCGGCTGATCGCTTCCAGGCTGTCAACAGGGTCCAATGTTACGATGTACAGATTCGCATTCTTGATGACCATGCGGTCGACATCCGCCACAGCAGGAGCTCCACCGCTAAAATCTGCTGATTTCGCCTGGTAACCATCCGGTGCCATTGGCGCAGGAGCCACTTCAGCAAAAGACATGGTTTCTCCTGCCACAGCCGGCATTTCCACCGAGCGTGCAGACGCACAAGATGTTAAAAGCAGCATACAAGCTAGTAATACTACTGGGAATTTGATCTTCATTCTATCCTCCAGGTTTATTTGATATCTTTTAGACGTCAAGCGCAAGAGATAGTTCCCTAATAGCCCATTACCAATCTATCTGCATTCCCTTCCGGTAAACCTCTTCGCCTGATGCACTCCTGACTCGCATTTACATTATACGCAATCTTGCGGGCTGCCCAACTCCCCTCTTCCGGATCGAAGATGGCATAAGATGCCCGCCAATCCTGATCCCGCGGTTGACCCACTGAACCTGGGTTGGCAATCACCCGTCCGGAAAATAAGGTTAGTTCACCGGGCCTTGCAGCGCGAATAACCTGAGATCCGGGCTCTCCTTCCAGATGATAAAGCAGTGGAATATGTGAATGGCCTACCGTGCAGTAACGGGTTTCGAATGCGTAGAAATTTAGCGAGGCTACTCGCCGATCGATGACGTACTCCCAGACCGGATCTCGAGGTGAACCATGTGCCAGGGTTGTATCGAGTAATGTCAGTTTTTCAGGAAGATTATGGAGATATTCCATATTTTCTGGCAGCAGGTGATCCTGTGTCCACTCGACACTTCGCCGGGCATCCCCATTAAAATAGGATAGAGCTAGATTACCAGTTACAGCGGCATCATGGTTTCCCCTGACTACAGCCAATTGATCGTATGAACGCAGTAAAGCAATGCATTCATCCGGCTCGCCACCATACCCGACAATATCCCCCAGGCACCAACATGCATCCACCTCGCCGGCGTCAGCTGCAACAGCTTGAAATGCCGGCAGGTTGCCGTGAATATCTGAGATGACAAGTATTCTCATCCCCCACCTTTCAGGATAGTTTATGCCAGTAATTCGGCTATATGGCGGATAACCTCTTCCGCGACTTCATCTTTGGTCATCAAAGGCAAGGATAAGGCACTGTCATCCTTTTGCACCAGCATGACCCGGTTGGTATCCACCGAGAAACCAGCATCCGGAGAGCTAATATCATTCGCCACGATCATATCCAGGTTCTTCCGGTGTAATTTGACGCGAGCATTCGTCAGCAAGTCTTCACTCTCCGCTGCAAATCCCACAACGCATTTCAGGGATGGCCAGGAACCCCGTTTCTCACCAACTGTTTTGAGGATATCCGCCGTCGGTTCAAGCTGAATGACCGGAAGGCCGGCTTCCTTTTTGATCTTTTCCGGGGAACTTGAAACGGGCCTGAAATCCGCCACGGCAGCAGCCATGATCAACCCCGCTGCGTCTTTGATCTCAGCCATGACCGCATCATGCATTTGAGCGGCAGTATCCACCGAAAGGACCCGGCAGCCGTATGGAACGGCAAGCGATGAGCTAGTGATCAGGACGACATCCGCACCCTGGTCGATGGCAGCCTGAGCCAATGCATACCCCTGCTTACCACTGGAATGGTTTGTAATGGTGCGCACCGGGTCGATCGCCTCTCGGGTCCCGCCAGCTGTAATCACAAGCCGTTTGCCTGACAGGGTGCCGTTCCTTCCGAATATATACCGGGCAGCTCCCATAATGACAGGCGTCTCCTCCATCCGGCCGACACCGACCAATCCTGAAGCCAGGTGACCGGAGGCAGGCCCAACGAATAATGCCCCGCGCTCACTGAGAATCTTGACATTCTGTTGTGTTGCCGGGTGTGAATACATGCCGGCATCCATGGCAGGAACAATGATCATCGGGCAGTGAGATGCCAATGCGGTGACACTGAGCAGATTTTCCGCAAGACCATTTGCCAACCTGGCCAATGTGGTAGCGCTGGCAGGTGCGACGATGAACAACTCTCCGGCACGTCCCAGACCGATGTGGGTGACGTGGCCTTCACCACCCCAGAGATCCGCATCGGTATAGGCTTTTCGCCCTGTGACCGATTGAAAGGTCAATGGAGAAATGAACTTCTCTGCAGCGGCAGTCAGAATCACATCCACCAGTGCGCCAGCCTGAGTCAAGCGTGAAGCCAACTCCGCGCCTTTATATGCAGCAACCGAACCAGTGATTCCCAGTAATACGCGTTGACCAGCCAGAATATTCATCTCTCACCTGTTCATTTCCCAAAGGATCCGTAAACCTTCCAGAGTCAACCACGGGTCGATGACATTAAAAACATCGGTTTCTTGAGCAATCAGTTCAGCCAACCCGCCGGTGGCAATTGTTTTGATCTGTCCACCGCCAAGTTCCCGTTTCATTCTCTCCAGCAGTCCTTCCACCAGGGCGACATATCCGTAATACAGGCCGGATTGCATGGCGTGAACAGTATTTCGCCCGATGACACAAGGCGGCCGAACCACATCAATTCGTGGAAGACGGCTGGTATGTTCAGTAAGCGCGTCGGCTGCCGTCAAGATGCCAGGCGCGATCGCGCCTCCCAGATACTCACGATCCGCGGTGATGGCATTGAATGTGGTCGCTGTCCCGAAATCCACCACGATCGCGGGCACTCCGTGTAGATGCACCGCTGCAGCCGCATCCGCGATCCGATCCGGCCCGACACTGGCGGGGCTGTGGTACAGAATGCTGACACCGGTTTTCAGGTCCGGTCCAACCACCAGCGGTTCGCATTTAAGGTATCTGCGGCAGGATTCAACCAGCCTGGAAGTTAATTGGGGTACTACTGAGGAAAGAACAATCCCTTCCAGTTCATCCAACTTTACCCCGGCATGCTCAAGCAAACCGAGCAATTGCAATCCGTATTCATCCGGCATGCGGTGATGGTCCGTACCCAATCGCCAATGGGGACCGATCTCCCTCCCGCGGTACAGGCCGATCGTCAGATTCGTGTTCCCAACATCGATCGCAAGCAGCATAAGAACTCCTACAGAAATTATATACCACGGAACCATGATTCCAGATGGTATACCAAAATCAAATCAATCATCCTGCCGCCGGACCTCTTCCACAATCTCGGCTGCGAGGTCATACCGGTTGAATGGCGGCATAATGTAAACCCCCTGAACACGATGCCGCATTGCTGCAATAATCTCCAGAGAGATCTTCACCCCCAGTTGATCCACCGGGCCTTTTTCGTTTTCCACTCTGGCCAATATCTCAGGCGGAATTTCGATCCCCGGAACTTCATGATGGAGGAATGCGGCATGCCGCGCATTGAATATCGGCAGAACCCCCATCAATACCGGAATCTCGATGCAGCCGTGGAGAGCTTCATAAGCATCCAGGAAGTCCTGCGCCAGATGTGTATCGAAGATAGGTTGTGTCAAAATAAAATCTGCCCCGGCTGCGATCTTGCGCTCTAGATTCTTAATCTCTGTATCCCGGTTCCTGGCAGTCATATTCATGGCGCATCCCACGAAAAATGTGGTGGGCTGACCGATCTCCGTCCCGGAATGATCGACCCCTTCATTGAAACCATCTTTGATCAGTTTGATCAAACCGGAAGGAACCAGATCGTAATTATCCATTGCCTCGGGATAATCTCCGATGGCTGTCGGGTCCCCCATCACCACAAAGACATTGCGGATGTTCAACGCGTGGGCTGCGAGCAAGTCGCCCTGAACCCGCAGCATATTTCGACCACGTGTAGGGAAATGCAGTGTAGATTCGACATTCGCTTTTTTCTGGATCAAGCTGCAGACCGCCCAGGGACTCATCCGCATGCGTGCCATCGGGCTGTCAGCAACATCAATGACATCCACACCGGCTTCCGCTAACAGGCTCGCTCCCGCGAGCAGTTTGTGGGTGGAAAGCCCACGCGGGGGATCCATTTCAACAGCCGTGACGAACTTGCCAAGTGCCAGTTTCTGCGCGAACTGCGTGGGTTGTTCACGCTCCTCATCCTCCCCGCTGCCTTCCTCGGCAGACACCTCCAACATGGTGCGTGCTTCCAGCGAAATTGGCTTTTCTAGAGCAGTACGCATGAAGGTAATATGCTGCGGTGTGGTACCGCAGCACCCGCCGATCACCACCGCCCCGGCAGCGCGAAATGCCGCGGCGTAATCCCCAAAATACTCTGGCGCGGCCGGATATTTAATCCGTCCACCCACCTGCTCCGGCCAACCGGCATTCGGCATCACCGAGAACAGCCCATCGGGTACTGCATGCCGCATGGCTTTCAAGATACGTAGTATCTGTGCGGGGCCACCGGAACAATTTACGCCCATGATGTCTGCCCCGGCTTCCTTCAACTCTCGGGCCACTTTACCGGGATTGTCCCCGAGAAGGGTAAGATCGTCCCGGGTGTAGGTCATGGATGCGATCACCGGGATTTTCGGATTCACCTGCCGGGCAGCCAGGATGGCTTCACGCACCTCGAACAGGTCACTGAAAGTTTCCAATATCAACAGGTCTACACCGGCTTCGACCAACGCATGGATCTGTTCATAGAATACTTCGCGTGCCTGCTCCAGCTTCACCCGTCCAAAGGGGGCAATACGCACACCCAGCGGGCCGACATCTCCTGCAATCAGGATCGGTTTGAAAGAGGCTCCCACTACTTTGCGAGCCAGTTCGACACCAGCCCGGTTGATCTCTGCCGCCCGGTTCTCCAACCCATGTTTCGCCAGCTTATACCGGTTGGCACTAAAAGTATTCGTTTGGATCATTTGAGAGCCGGCATCAATATACGAACGGTGAATCTCCGCTACGACCGCTGGATTGTTCAGGTTCAACTCATCGAAACATTGCTCAAAATCCACACCATGCGAATGCAGGACAGTTCCCATGGCGCCATCAGACAGGAGCGTCTTGCCGAGCTTCAATTCATTGATCAAAGTAGTGGTTTCCATGGCTTACTCCTGATTTGGGATCAATTGATCAATACGGCTTTCGCCAGTATTGAAATACCGCGCCTGCGGGTGATGAACGATAATCGCGGCGGTGCTCTGCTCTGGTACCATCTGGTACGCGGAGGTCAAAGTCATACCGAGCAATTTTTCCACCTGAAGTAGCCGGAAAACGCGGGCATGATCTGCCAGCTCAGGGATGGCCGGGTACCCCCACGAATACCTCTTCCCATGCCCGATCGGCAAGTTGAGCAGGCTGAGCAAATGTTGATGCAATGTCTCTGCGGCTGCCTCTGCGGTCTGTACTGCCAACCCATGAGTAAAATAGGCTTCGGTGTATTGCCCCTCAGATTGCAACCTGTCAAACCGGCGGGTGGCCTCGGCGCCAACTGTCACCACCTGAAAACCGACCAGGTCCATTCGCCAGCCGCTGACCGGAGCAAAGTAATCCGCCAGGCACAACCCATCCCCTGATTGCTGACGCGGGAAGGAGAAGCGTTCGATTTCCACCTTTTCACCCGCGGATAGCCGCATGGGGTCAAAGATTAGCAGGTTATTCCCATGCGATTGGGCAGGCAAAAAAGCATAAACACCCTGCGGTTTCAGCCAGCCTTCACGCAGTGCATCGTTTTGCATCTGGGCTAACCGGGAGCCAAAGTCTTCTTTCGTCTTTTCCCACTCTTCACCATGCTGGTTCTTGGCACCCCAACTCAAACGGAACAACTCATTTCTGGAAAGGTGCGTGAACACCTCCTGCAAGGGAAGCTCTTCGACCAAGTGAACAGAATAGTCAGGCGCAACCGGTATGGATGGTGCAGGTTCAACTGTATCTCCTGTCACACCTGGCCGAGGTTTTTCCCGCTTTTCTGCTGAAAGTCCAAGTTCCAGGTCGGCACCGCGGAGGATCTGCTGGTAAGCAGCCTCCCGTGTCTCCTCCTTACGGAGCTCTTCCATGGTATTCAGCCCCTCGAAGGCATCTTTACAGTAGAAAACACCTCCCTGATAATACCGCCCCGCTTCAGTCCTTAGGATGCGGCGGCCAAAACGTTCGTTGATGGCCGCACCACCGATCAGCACCGGTATCTTCGATCCGCGGCGATCCAATTCATTAACGATCAATTGCATCTGCTTGCTGGTGCTGACCAGCAGAGCGCTCAAACCAATGGCATCCGCATTATCTTCCACTGCGCGGGTAATGATCGTTTCAGCCGGGACTTGCTTACCCAGGTCCACCACTTCAAAGCCGTTATTCGAAAGAATGGTCTTTACTAGGTTTTTGCCAATATCATGGACATCACCATACACGGTCGCCAAAACCATCTTGCCCTTACTGGTACCTGCCTGTTTATCCAGGTAGTTTTCCAGATGGCTGACAGCCACCTTCATCACTTCTGCGGATTGCAGCACAAAGGGTAAGATCAATTCACCGCTGCCAAATTTATCGCCCACTTCTTTCATTGCCGGAAGTAGGACTTCATTCAACACACTCACCGCAGAGTCTCCGCGGCTCTCCGCTGCTGCGGGTTGGATGAGCACGTCAATATCACTCTCCACACCCTCTTTCACCCGGTGCAATATCTTCCAATGCAGTCTCTCTGCCGAATTCATCCCCTGCAATGGGTCCGCAGATGGCTGGCGGCCTGTAGAACCTGCCCCGGCACTTGTGAAATGCTCAATGAACCGCGGCAGAGCATCTGCCCGCCGGTTTAGAATCAAATCCTCACACAGCTCGATCTCTTCCCGCGGCAAGTCTGCATAGGGAATGATCTGAGCCGGATTGACGATCGCCATATCCAGGCCGGCCTGCACCGCGTGATGCAGCATGACACTGTTCAGTACACCGCGGCTGTTGGCAGATAAACCGAACGAAACATTACTGACACCGAGAGATGTCAGCACTCCCGGCAGCTCAGCCTTGATCCGCCGGATGCCATCGAGTGTTTCACGAGCTGAGCTGGCAAAATCCGGGTCTCCGGTTCCCAGGGTAAATGTCAGGGCGTCGATCACAACATCCCCGGCTTTCAGGTGGAATTCATCCACAGCCATCTTCACCAGGCGACGGGCAACATCCAACTTTCTTTCAGCCGTGCGTGCCATGCCAGTTTCATCGATCGTCAGCACCATTACCGCAGCGTTATACTTCTTCGCCAGCGAAAAGATGCGGCTTGCCTTTTGCGGACCCGCTTCCAGATTGGTTGAATTGATCAGGCATTTCCCCGGAGCGGTCTGCAGCGCAGCTTCCACCACATCCGCCTCGGTGGAATCGATAATGAATGGCGCTTTTACCGCAGCAGATACTTTCTTGATCACCCGCCGCATCGTCTCTACCTCATCCCCACGTTCGGTCAGAGCCACACAAACATCCAACCCGTGAGCGCCATTATCCACCTGAGTACGGGCGATGGAAACCATACCGTCATAATCATTGGCCAACAATAGCTGTTTGAATTTGGCACTCCCCTGGGCATTCAACCGCTCCCCGATCAAGAATGGAGCTGGCACCTGGATGGTGCTCACCGCGCTTGTCCCTGAAGCCAGGCTGGCTGGCTGCAGCGGATGTTCAGCAGATTGCGGTGTCTGCTGGATCTTACCAACCAGCTGGCGCATGTGTTCGGGGGTTGTGCCACAGCATCCGCCAACCACACGGACATGGTATTTCTCCACAAACTCTGCCAGCATCTCAGCGAACGGTTCCGGCTGCAAAGGGTAAACCGCCTGACCGTCAACATTCAGCGGCAGCCCGGCATTGGGGATGCAAGAGACCGGCAAGGCAGAGATCTCATCCAGTACGCGGATGGGTTCGCGCATATGCTCGGGGCCGGTTGAGCAGTTCAGGCCGATCACATCGATCGGCAAGCCGTCCAGAATCGTACCGACTGCCTGAATATCCGTCCCGAGCAGCATTCGCCCGGTGGTATCCAGTGTCACCTGCGCCTGGATCGGAAGCCAGGTGCCCGTATCACTGAATGCCTGAGTAATGCCCAGGATGGCGGCTTTCACTTCCAGGATATCTTGCGAGGTTTCGATCAGGAGAAGATCCACACCACCGCGGATCAGACCGGTTGCCTGCTCTCGAAAGATTTCACTTAATGTTTCAAAGGAGATGTCTGATAACTGCGGGTCATCGATCGACGGCAGTTTACCTGAAGGGCCGATGGAACCCGCTACCAGGCGCGGACGACCGGGCAGGCTGAACTCATCCGCCACCCGCCGGGCCAACGTGGCAGCGGCAATGTTGATTTGTGTTACTTTTTCCTGTAATCCATATTCAGAAAGGGTCAGGCGGTTGGAGCGAAAAGTGCAGGTTTCGATCACATCTACGCCGGCTTCCAAAAAGGAACGATGTACTGCTTCAACCGCAGCCGGGTAGCTTATTACCAGGTGATCGTTACATCCGGCCAAATGCTCACCACCGAAATGGCTTGCATCCAGGTTCATCTTCTGCAGGCTGGTTCCCATAGCCCCATCAAAGACCACCACGCGGGCAGCCAGGAGATCAAGGTATTTTCGGTTGGTGTATGGGCGGGTTTCCATGTTTCCTCCAGTAATAAACAAACAGCCTCCCGGCAAGAGAGGCTGAACAGCGCGGATGATCCATCATCTTTCAGGCAGAAGCCTGACGGATTTGGCACCGATCTGGTTGCCGAGGTTTCATGGGGCCGGTCCCTCCACCTCTCGCGATGAGTATGGAAGGAGTTTATCACACCCGTTTAAAGCATTCAAGGGGCTCACGCCCCTTGAATCATACAAAAATATATATTCTGCTAGTTTCGCTGCCCCGGCTGCTTGAACCGCCGGCTGATGGCAGGTGCGGAATCATCCGTGGCCAGGCGGTAGCCCAACCCTTCACGGCTGATGATGATGCGTGGATGATGCGGGTAGATCTCGAGCTTGCGGCGCAGGATGTGTACAAAGTACTTGATGCGTTTCTGAATCTTGTCGTTATCCTCGCCCCAAACCTCTGTGGCGATGGTCTCTTTCGTAACCAGGCGCGGCGCGTTCTTGGCTAAAATGGCCAATACTTCAAACTCTACGCGCGGCAGCAGGTAACTTTTGCCACGCAAGGTGACTTCGCGGGCATCCAGGTCGATGGAGAGGTTCACGTTCGGGAAGTGGAAAACCCGCACCGGATCCACCTTCTGATTGCGGCGCACGACCGTATTGATTCGCGCGACCAGCTCAGCCGGGTAGAACGGCTTGATCACGTAATCTTCCGCGCCGAACTGCAAACCTTCCACAATATCATCCTTCTGGATCTTGGCAGAGACGATCAGTACCGGCGCGTTGGTGATGTTGCGCAAGTTGCGATAAGTGGCATAGCCGTCCATCTCCGGCATCATCAGATCCAGCAGGATGACATCCGGCTTGGTCTCAGGGCATTTATTGATGGCATCCATTCCACTGCTAGCGCCGATCACATCCATGCCGGCATCCATCAATACATATTTCATCATGCGTACAGTTTCCGGTTCGTCATCCACGATCATGGCTGTCAATCGTTTCTGCGAACTCTGAACCAGGTCCAGATCGAAACCCGGTGAAGTTTTGGTCATTCCCAGTGGAGCGGTGGTCATAGTCCTCCTGTAATTATGCGTTTAAAGAAAGCAAACCGGCACAACGGCCGGTTTCGCTACTTGCTCCCTGCTGGTAATACCGGGGGATGCCCGGAGAAGCGACCAAATTTTACCAACAGTTCAACGCAATCCTTATCAATATTATATACAGGTAGGAAGTTGTTTGTCAATCATGAAATTCGGGTTATCGTTATCATCACTAAATAGTTATAATTTCCATCGGCGCCCACATTCTTGACATACTGCTTCAGTATGGGATTTGGATTTTGTTTTGCTATTAGTTAATAGTGGGATGATGATTACTAATCCAAAGGTGCACACTGCCAAGATTATCCAAAAAAACCAACCTAAACACCCTCGATGTTTGGTTTTTACCTCAGTAACTACTTGTGTTATTACATTCGTACTACCACATTTCGGACATCTCATTTTTTACCTCCTTTTCGATTATTAATAAACTATAACTTATTATATATGTTCATCTTTTGAGAGGGTATAGATTCGCCAATCGAATTCGAACAAGATCAACACTTAGCCGTTTCCTGTGTCTATTTTTTCTGGGTAAACCTCAATCGTCGGTCCCCGTATGGGGGGCGTGGATTGCTGTATAAAAACTACTGCTTTTCCTTAAATGAAAAATCCCCGTTTTTGGGGATATTCATCAGGTTTTGTGGGGCGAGAGGGGGTCGAACCCTCACGAAGTCTCCTTCGACAGATTTTAAGTCTGTTGCGTCTGCCGATTCCGCCACCGCCCCGGTAAAACCAATTCTACATCATGCCGGGCAGGCGTCAAGCCATCCGCAGCCATTTTGCCAAAACTGCTGCCCGGCTGACGGCATGCACCCAATACGGGCTCAACACACCCTCCACCCGCCCAGCTGCCAGCGCTGCCCGCAGCCCGTCCGCGCTATCGAACGCCGGCAAGATCACAGCTCCCCGCCCGAGCTCAAAGGCCGCGTGCCCATCCGAACCGGCGGTACCGGGCAGGTGGACATCCTGCGCAAATTCATCCGCCAGCCGGTTTGGGAGTGCGCCGGCACAGCGCGCATTGAAAATCTCCACCGCATCCACCAGCGGGGCAATGCGCCGCAGGGCATGCAGCTGCCAGGCACCATGCCGGGCACCATCAAACGGATGCGAGACCGAAATAAAGGCTCCCTGCTCGCGCAACAGGCGGATGGCTTCTTCAGGCTGCAACCCGGCGGGTACCCGCTTATCCACAAATGCTGCCAGCAGTTCCCCTTCAGTGGTCATCACTTCTTCCCCGACGATCACCAGCTCAGGGGCCAGTTCACGGGCACGCAGCGCACCTTCCACCTCGTTGTGATCGGTCACAACCACACGATCCAACCCGGCGGCGCGGGCAGCCTGAACCAGCCTCGCGGGCTGCGTCAGGCTGTCTTTGGAAAACACGGTATGGCAGTGAAAGTCGACCTTCAACAGCTTCTTTTCATCCATGCCTGCCATTGTACCTGATTCCCGCACTTCGCCCAAACAGGCAGGCAACCTTGTTATAATCGAGAAACAATCATCACCGGAGGAAGAATGAACCTGCCACAATCCATAACCATCCAACCAGAGATCGCCCGCGCGCTGAAGAACGGGCGGTCGGTGGTAGCGCTTGAATCCGCGGTTATCACCCACGGATTGCCGCGGCCGGCCAACTTTGACACAGCCCGCGAGATGGAAGGCATCATCCGCGCTGGTGGAGCCGTCCCCGCCACCATCGCCTTGCTGGATGGCAGGGTGCATATCGGCCTCACATCTGAAGAGCTGGAAAAACTGGCAAACCTGGACGGCACCCGCAAGATCAGCCGGCGTGATTTTGGATATGCCATTGCCAAAGGCCTTTCCGGCGGGACTACCGTCTCCGGGACGATGCTGGCTGCGGCCATGGCTGGCATCCGCGTATTTGCCACCGGCGGCATTGGCGGCGTCCATCGCGGCTCCACCTTTGATATCTCAGCAGACCTGCCTGAACTTGGTAAAACACCGCTGGTGGTAGTCTGCGCAGGCGCCAAAGCCATTCTCGACCTGCCTGCCACGCTGGAAGTGCTGGAAACACTGGGGGTGCTGGTTGCAGGTTATCGGACGGATGATCTGCCTGCTTTCTATTCCCCCCATAGCGGTTTGCCGCTGGACGCGCGCTTTGACACACCTGAACAGGTGGCACGCGCGGCACAGGCGCAGTGGGACCTGGGGATCAATGGTGGTTTGTTGGTCGTCCAACCGATCCCGTCCGAAGATGGCATCCCCGCTGCGGAGATGGATATTGCCATCCGCCAGGCTGTGGAGGAGGCTGCCCGACAGGGCATCAGCGGCCCGTCCACCACTCCCTTCCTGCTTGCGCGGGTAAAAGAACTGAGCGCAGGACGAAGCATGCAGGCCAACCTCTCCCTGCTGCGCAACAATGCCCGCCTGGCTGCGCACATCGCAGCAGCTTTCTCCCCTGGAGGAGTACAGACTACCTAAGTGGAATAAAAACGCCCACCGCTATTTGGTGGGCGTAACAGTCACTGTCGGGGTCTTCGTCGCAGTTGGGGTTCGTGTCAATGTCGGAGTACGGGTCAACGTGGGTGTCCGTGTCATGGTTGGAGTGCGTGTCGGCTGCGGTGTGCTGGTCGGCCGTGGAGTTCGTGTTGGCACAAGGGTGCGCGTGGCGGTTGGCAGCGGGGTGTTGGTAGGGGTGAATGTCTGCGTAGCAGTGGGAACCGGTGTCGGCGGGTCACCCTGCACAGTAAATCGCCCGGATACTTTGAAAAAGATACCATTGAAGATCTGTACTTCGTATTCACCTGGCAACCACAGGCTTGGGTCAGGCCCCCAATCTGTGTATCCATACCCGCCAGAACCGCCATCCCAGGGTTTGCTTTCGAAGAAAACAAGCTCGCTATCCCGGTACCAGATGGCCGTCCACTGCGAGCGGTCTGTTACGCCGTCATAGCTAAATACCCCGTACATATGTTTGATCGGGTTCTTGAAGGTGGATTGGGGGTTGATCGGAGTGTAATTCAGATCCAGGTTGCGCGCGAATTTGATCGGGCTGAACACTGCAGAAGGGTCCGGTGTGACCACGCTGTCAAACCGGGCTTCGATCACCGGAGGTACGAATGGTGTCGGTGTGATGGTGGGCGTATACGAGAACTGTGGCGTCAGGGTGATCGTCGGTGTCAGTGTGATGGTCGGTGTGAGGGTGATGGTTGGCGTCAGGGATGCCGTAGGGGTTAATATCTTGGTTGGGCTGGGGATGAAATAAGTATAAATCACCGGCTCCGCCCTGAAATTCATCCAGACTGTTGCCACACCCAGCAGGATCGCGAACAAAAGCATCCGCCAACCTGAAAGCACCTGGTCACGCCGTTTTTTATAGTAGGGCAGCTTCTGACCGGTGGTGATGCTGGAGACTCCCAGCGGAATGAGCAACACAGCCAGGGCTGCCAGTATCCAGACAGCCAACCTTACCGTGCTGTGAACTTCAATATTATTTAACATCGTCTCTTCATTTTAGCACGTTGGGAAACGGCGGGATTAAGCCAGGCTATTTACATACTGGCTGGCAAATAAAGCCGGTGTACCGCCTGTGTGCCAGAAAAGCACCTGTTCACCCTGCTTGAAGTAACCCTTCCGCGCAAGGTCCAGTAGCCCGCCGGCTGCCCTGCCTGTGTAAACCGGGTCCAATAGCAACCCTTCACGCCGCGCAAACAGGCGGATGGCATCGCGTTCCAGGCTGGTCAGTACGCCGTAGCCTGGGCCGATGTAGCTGTCATCCACCAGAATATCCTCTGATGATAATTCCACAGCCAGTCGCATGCGGGATGCGGCTTCGCGCGCCAACCGGCTGGCAGTCTCTTTCAATACCGGTGCGGGTTCATCCACACTGATCCCCAGCACCCGTGTGCGGTTGCCGTGGGCTGCGGCTCCAAGAGCCAGCCCAGCCTGTGTGCCGCCCGAAGAGGACGCGAAGACGATCACATCCGGTGACACTCCCTGAGAAAGCATTTCTTCAAACGCGTGGAAGTATGCAGCCGCGCCGGTAGGGCTCGACCCGCCGTAAGGGATCAAAAAAGGCCTTCTTCCATCCTGCCAGGTTTCATCAAAAACACGCCGCAGCGTATCATCCCGGCTGGTTTTATCGCACCAGGTGATCCCCACTCCAAAAAGACTATCCAGCAGCAGGTTGCCCCCGCTGCTGCCACCTTCCGGTTTTACTAACACCAACCGGCATTCCAGCCCCAGCCGGGCAGCCGCGGCAGCAGTTTGCCGGCAGTGGTTCGATTGCGCGGCTCCGGTGGTGACAAGCATGCGCGCGCCATTTGCCTGCGCTTCCGCGGTCAAAAATTCTAATTTCCGCACCTTGTTTCCACCGCCTCCAAGCCCGGTCAGGTCATCACGTTTTACCAGCAGTTGGATTCCACCCAGGGTGGCGCTGATGTTCGGCAGGGCTTCGATCGGGGTGGGTAATGTAGCCAGGTTCAATCTCGGCAGGTTCACTGATTCACCTCACTTTGGATTCTCCGGCGTCCCAAACGGCGCATGAGAGCCAGGACAGCAGGCAGCCCTCTTTCCAGCATGGCATACCAGGTGGGCTGAAGTATCAAGTCATAGGCTCCCAGTCCAGCCGAAGTTTCCCCGTTGAAGCCTTCTTTGAAGCGGTAAACTCCCCACATGGGATCAGCTTCATCATAGGCATCCGGCGCACCCCAGAGGTCATAGCGAGTGCAGCCAAGGGTTTCCGCCAGGCGGATCGCCTCCCACTGGAGGAGATGATTGGGCATCTTCTCCCTGTCTTCACCGGTGGACATGCCATAAAAATAATAAGCGGTACCGCCAAAGGTAAACATCACCATGCCAGCCACCGCGCGGCCGTCCACTTCAACCAATAGGGGATATGCCAACCCGGCATCAGATAATCGCTGCCAGACTTTCAGGTAGTACGCCTCATCGCGGATGGCGAAACCATCCCGCAAGGCAGTAACGGCATACATCCGGTAAAGTTGCTTGTAATCCGCCGCTGTTCCCAAGCGTACGTCCATTCCCTTGCGCCTGGCCAGTTGGATGTTATAGCGCATTTTCTGTTTCATGCCAGCCAGCAGTGCCTCTTCCCCCTGGCACAGATCCAAAATAACAGTATTCTTGAACTGGATCTGGCCGCCGGAATAAATCCATCCGGTTGCATCCAATAAGCCTTTGACCTTCATTCCGATTTCACCGGGAGCATAATTCTCCGCACCGGGCAAACCACTGCCAACCTGAACATTCGGGTCTATTTTCAGGTAGATCGCTTTTTGTGAGCGGGCATAATCAGCCAGGCTGTTAATCACCTCGCCTACGAGTGGCAGGTCGCTCCAATCCAGCAGGGGTCCACGGGGGCAGTAGAGAATGCGCGCATCGATCAGCGGGGCTTTTTTTTCAAGAACCATGGCTGCCGCGAGGATCTTATCGGAGGCGTCCTGCCATAACAGGTATGCCACCCGCCACCCCAGGTCCGCCTTGATCTCCGCCCAATAGCTGGTCTGTAAAATGTGCGCTCCCGGCAGGTTGGCTGCTACCTCATTCCAATGGATTGCTTCGGAGTCACGGCTTACGTTCAATCGAATATCAGCCAAGGCTACCTCCACCCCGTCCGCGAGAAAGCCAGGCAGTGACCAGACGGTATAGGAAGGGTTGTGCGACCAGGTCTACAGTTCGCGCAGTCCGTTCCATGCGTCCGCCAAATCCGCGTTTGAAGCGATACACTCCCCACAAACCATCCGAGCGGTTGGCAAATTGATCTTCCAGTACATCTTCAGGAGCATCCGGAATACCCCACAAGTCGTATTCTTCACATCCTGCCTGCCTTGCCCAGCGGATGGCTTCCCACTGAAGCAGATAGACCGGCATACGGTTACGCTCATCGTTGGTGGATGCGCCATAAAAATACCAGCAGCGATTGCCGGCCTTGAACAGCATGACACCAGCAAGGTTGGTTTTCTGGTACCTGGCAAACAGCAATTGACTGTAATTCCCTGGCGAATGAAGTGAAAATGCTTGCTCATAATACGCTCGCGAATGGATGCCAAAGCCATCCCTGCTTCCAGTCGTGAGCATCATCTCATGAAAGGCGGCCACGTCCGTCGATGCAGACACATCGATCTCTTTTTTCTCAGCCAGGTGAATGTTATAGCGCGTCTTCTGTTTCATGCGTGCCAGTATTTCTTCTTCCGAACCGCGGATATCCAACACGATCGTCTGCGCGGGTTGGATGGGCTTTGCAGTCACCAGGTTCTTGCGTACCGGCCAGGGATCGATACCGGCGCTCTCAAATTGATCAGGTTCCAGGCGGATGAAGATCGCCCGCTTCCGGGCAGCTAATTGCTCCAGTTCACCCCAAAAAGCTTCATCCAGAGTCCCCAGTGGGCCTTTAGGGATGTAACCGATCGAATATCCGAGAGGAAGGTGTTTGAAGAGTACTTGCGCATGTGCGCTGCCGCTGCTGATGCGTTCCACCTGCCAACCAAACTGGCTTTTCAATTTGCCCCAGGCAGTACCCTGAAGTACATGCGCCTGTGGATAATCAGCCAGCAGTGCTGACCATTCAGAGCCAGTCAGAGGCATGATCAATCCACCGCTGTGATATCAGGTGAAGTGGCAATCTGCACCGCAGAGCCGGGAATCATATCATCCATCATCTTCACAATGGTCTGCGGATCATCCTCCTGTGCCAGGCGAATCATCTCATCAATCGCCTTTTCCAGGTCTTTTCCACTCAGCTTATCGGGTGCTTCCAGTTTGTAAATATCCGGATGGATCGTTTTTACGAATGCCTGCCCATCATCCCAAAGATCTTCAGAAAGTTTCTCGCCCGGGCGGATGCCGGAATAGATGATCTCAATATCCCGTCCAGGTTCCAGCCCTGAGAGGCGGATCAAATCCCGCGCCAGATCCAGAATGCGCACCTGCTGACCCATATTAAGGACAAAGACCTCATCCCCCGTCCCCAGCGCAGAGGACTGCAAAACCAGGTGAACTGCCTCAGGAATGGTCATGAAATATCGCTTCATCTCCGGGTGCGTCACTGTCACCGGGCCGCCACGGGCGATCTGGCGCTTAAAGAGCGGCACCACGCTGCCCCGGCTTCCGAGGACGTTGCCAAAGCGGACAGCTGTGTAAGCCCTACCGGTCCGCCGGGCTGCATCCAGTACGATCATTTCAGCCAGACGCTTCGTTGCGCCCATCACATTGATCGGACGGATCGCTTTGTCTGTGGAGATTAGAACGAAACGTTCCACCTGGCTTTGAATGCTTGCTCTGACCACATTACGGGTGCCCTGTACATTATTCAGTACCGCTTCACTGATATTCATTTCCATCAACGGTACATGCTTATGCGCGGCTGCATGGAAAACGACATGCGGGCGGTATTGCTTGAAAACCTCCATGATGCGGCGGCCATTTTGCACATCCGCGATGACCGGATGAATGGCAAGAGATGGATAATCTTCCTGTAATTCGATCAGCGCTTCAAAGATACTGTTCTCGCCGTGCCCCACCAGGATCAGCTCACGGGGTTTCCAGCGAGCGATCTGCCGGCAAAGCTCACGGCCGATCGAACCGCCCGCTCCGGTCACCAGGATGGACTTGCCGCTGATTACTTCACCGATCAGTTCTTCCTGCACCCGGGTCGGATCACGTCTTAACAGGTCGGTGATGTCCACTTCACGTAATTTGGTAACGGATACTTTTCCACCGATCAACTCATAGATACCGGGCATGGTGCGAAATGGTATGCCTTTCAAACGGCAGACATCCGCCACCAGGCGGATAACACGCCCGGGTGCGGACGGAATTGCAATAATCACCTCGTCCACCTGGCGGTTTTCCAACACCTGGCCCATTTCGGTCAGTTTTCCCACCACGGGAATCCCGTAGATCTGATTGTTCTGTTTTTCAGAAGCATCATCCAGGTAGCCAACAGGCACCAGGTTCAACTGCGGATTCTTCTGCATTTCCCGCACGACCAGTACACCCGCATCCCCTGCTCCCACTACCAGCACGCGGCGGGTATTGGGCAAGATCTTGGAAATGTGCGGGTTGCTGCGGCTCTCTGCCAGCAAGCGGAATGTAAAGCGCAGTCCACCCACTGCCAGTATGGAAGCCAGCCAGTCAATCGCCAGGACCGAGCGAGAAAAACCATAGAACAACCGCATTTGGTATAGGCCAAGCATGGCCAGGAAGGTCAGCACCGAAGCAGTTGTGACAGCCATCACAATGAGCTTGATCTCCTGCACACTGGCATAGATCCAGATGCGGCGATACAGCCCGAAGTTGTAATAGACGATCGGCTTAATCAACATGGCCACACCAGACATCCAGAGGATCATGGGGATGTATCCCTGGAAAGCTGAACCCAACTCCAACCGGATGGCAAAGCTGCCCAATACTACGATTGGAATTAACAGCAGATCGCCAAGTAAAATATAGCGGTTACGAACCCTAGGTTTACCTTTTATTTTTGCATCCATTCGATCGTTCGTGTTAATCCTTCTACCAGGTTGACTTCGGCGCTGAAGCCCATCAATGCCCGCGCGAGTGCGGGATCCCCCAGGGAATGATAGATGTCACCTGCCCGCGCAGGTTGCATATCTATGCGCTGACCATTGGGGATCAGCCGTTGGATCTCTGCCAGCAGCCGCAGGATCGAAACCTGCCTGCCGCTGCAAATATTCATCACCGCGCCGGTGTAAGGTGCCTTCTCGGCAGCCAGGATATTTGCCCGCGCGACATCACTGACGTACACAAAATCCCGTGTCTGGCCGCCATCACCGTATAAAATGGGCGACTGTCCCTGCAGCAGCCGGCGGATGAAAATGGGAATAGCCGCGGCATATGGTGAGGCAGGATCTTGCCGCGGGCCAAAGACATTGAAATATCGCAGGCAGATTACCGGTAAATTGAACGACCGGGTGTACAAGCCGGCAAGCGTTTCATCCATCCATTTGGATGCCGCATAAGGGGATAACGGCCGCGGCTCTACGCTCTCCGGTGTCGGCAGCAATTCCTGATCCCCGTAAACTGCCGAGCTGGATGACAATACCACCCGCGCGACTTTTGCCTGACTGGCAGCCTGCAGGACAAGGTTCGTACCTGTCACATTGGTTTCGAAACAATCCGCTGGGTCTTGCATGGATGCTGCGACAGATACCTGTGCAGCCAGGTGGAAGATCACATCCACACCGTGGATTGCTTCATAAACCTGCTTACGGTCGCGGATATCTCCCTGCGTGAACTCGATCTCGTTCTGAACAGGCTGCAGATTCTCATGTTTACCTGTAGAGAGGTTATCCAGCACGCGCACTTTGTACCCCCTCCCAAGAAGGGAGGTAACCAGGTGAGACCCGATAAAACCAGCTCCGCCGGTAATCAGTGCGAGGGGCATTAAAAACCTTTCAGCTTGATCACGGTGCCAAGCGTTTTGAAAAGGATCATGATATCCAGCACAAGATTGCGATGCTTTATATAGTACAGGTCATATTCGAGCTTGACAGCCGAGGTTTCTACATCACCCGCATAGCCAAAATTCACCTGTGCCCAACCTGTTACACCCGGTTTTACGAGCAGACGGGCACGATAAAACGGCAGTTTCTGTTGTAATTCCTGTACAAAGCCCGGGCGCTCTGAGCGAGGGCCTACCAGGCTCATCTGGCCAAGAAGCACATTGATGAACTGTGGAAACTCATCGACATGGCTCTTGCGCAGTAAATTACCCACACGGGTGATGCGTGTATCATTCGTTTCCGTAAACCGCAGTTTTCCATCTTTTTCAGAATCCTGACGCATGGTGCGGAATTTGAGAATGTAATATGGCTGTCCACCTTTGCCCAGGCGTACCTGTTTATAGAGGACCGGTTTGCCGGAATCTATCAGGATTACCAGCGCGGTAATCGGGTACACAAGCGCCAGCAGGATAATACCGATCAAACCCCCTACTATATCAAGCAGCCTCTTGCCAAATTCATATATTCCACTGGTATTCGTTTGGTCAATGAAAGATCTCACCAACCAGTCTGATTGCAAGTGAAATATTGGAACCCGGTTAAGCAGTTCTTCGTATGCGACAGGCATGGTGGTAACATCGATGCCCTTCTCACGGACATCCAAGATGGCTTGAAATAATTCACCATTCAGATCACCGGTGATAGCGACGATGATCTCTGAAATGTCCTCGTCCTGACAGACTTGCAGCAGCTGACCGCCATTTCCCAGAACAGGCAGATGGAGAACTTTTTTACCAACCTTTTCAAGGTCATCATCAATCCAACCAACGATCTCCAGCGGAGGCGGTGTCAACTTTTGCAGCATGCCCAGCAGGGTTTGGCCGGCACTGCCTGCGCCAATGATCAGCACCTTGCGCAAGAAATGCCTGGCGGTAAAGATACGGATATAAGTCAGACGCCAGAACATCGTCAGGATCATGGTGCAAACAATAAAGACAGCTACCCCTCTACGAGGTAACGAATTTGGTGGAGAAGTGAAATACACCAGCAGATAGAGCGCCAGGTAGATCAGCCCTGCGATCAAAATCCATTGCAGGTTATCCTTCCACCGGCCGGCGCGGTGAATATCATACAACTCCATGAGGAGTACGATCCACAAGATTGGCAACAGATAGAACCAGAAATCAGGTCGGGTCTTCAGAAATTCCCAGGAAAAGTTCAGCCAGGAATCACCCATCGACCAGTAATACAGGGCAATAAGCAGCGCAAAAATCCCAGCGATTAAGTCGCCAAGAAGGAGGAGGGTTACGCGTTCACGCGGACGGAGCCGCCACTGGCCTTTTTTCTGTGTTTTTCCGTTCATGATGTCATTTCGTCTTCAGTTTTGCTGTCTTCGGTATGATGCAACCGGTAATGAAACCGCTGCCCCAGCAGACATGCATGGTGGCTATTGCAACAGGTATGCCTATTATAAACGGAAGATCGCTCGAACGCAGTGCCAGAACTATTCCGGCAAAAAGGAGGACAACCATATAGAAACCCAGCGCAGCCGTCAGAAGGCTGGTAAATATCCAGTGAAAAGGAGCGAGGAGCATCAGCGCGACCAAGCCGGCTACAAAAACCGGCGGTAATGCCTGACGCCAGCGCAGGGATCTTGGATACCTTCTGACCATTTGCGCCTTCCAGAATCCGTATCGCCAGTATTGAATCGCCAGGGCTTTTACGGAGGATCGGGCATAATAGGCGCATTGGATCTGTGCATCCAGCCAGACGGTTCCACCGTTTTGCCGGATGCGGGTATTTAATTCATAGTCCTCATTGGCCAGCAGGTTCTCATCATAACCGCCCAGAGCCAACAATTCTGAACGGCGAAATGCGCCAAACGGGACTGTATCTACCGGCCCGGAGGCTGCTCCCAGGCGATAGCCGGCATCACCCACACCCAGGGGTGTGGCAGCAGCGCGGGCAATACTACGGGCAATCCAGCTACTACTGCCGGGCAGGATCTTCCATAAACCACCCACATTCGTCCCGAGGTTGCTCTCCAGGTCCGCAACGCATCGAGTCACATAATCATCAGACGGCACGGAGTGGGCATCCATGCGGATGATGTACTGACCGGTTGCTTGCCGCAGAGCAATATTCAACCCGGAAGGGATCGTTCGCCGTGGATTATCCACCACAATGACCAAAATCTCAGGATGAGATCTGGAAAAACCGGCGATCTCAGCCCGGGTCTGGTCCGTGGAGAAGCCATCCGCGATGATGACTTCCATGTTCTTCACAGGGAAGGTCTGACCGCAGAGGCCGGCAAGGGTCTTCGCAATGGTTTCTTCTTCGTTATAACACGGGATGATTATGGAAACTTTGATCATAGAGTCAGGACTTTTCGACCGTACTGGCATTCTCAGGCTATTCGGTGATCGCGACTGCTTCGATCTCGACTAGAGCGCCTTTCGGGAGGGCTGCAACCTGTACAGCTGATCTGGCGGGTGGATCCTTTGGAAAGAAACCGGCATAGATGGAATTTACAAGCGCGAAATCATTGATGTCTTTCAGGAATACCAGCGTTTTTATCACGCGTGAATAATCACTGCCGGCTGCATTCAGTACTGCGCCGAGGTTCACCAGCGCCTGTCGAGCTTCTGCTTCCACCCCACCGGTCACAAGGTTTCCACTTGCGGGATCGATCCCCAACTGGCCTGATGTATAAACGAAACCAGCTGCTCTGATGGCATGAGAGTACGGCCCGATCGCGGCCGGGGCAGATGCAGCAGATACTACTTGCCTGTTCATGTCCATAATTCCTCCAAATTGCTTTGGGATTGGTTTATTTTACCTAATGATAGCAGATACCCGCCAGGTTTGCCTGGCGGGTAGCCTATTTATGCAAAGCAAATGCTTGAATTACTTGCTTTCAATGAAAGACTGGGTCTTTTCAAGGGCGATCTCGTCCTTGTACTGCTCAGGGGGCGTCTTCATGAAGTAGGAAGATGGCGCTAGCAGGGGGCCGCCAATTCCGCGGTCGAGGGCTAGTTTAACACAGCGAACTGCATCGATCACCACGCCGGCAGAGTTAGGGGAATCCCACACTTCCAACTTCATTTCTAGGTTTAGAGGTACATCGCCGAAGGTTGTACCTTCCATGCGGATATAGCACCACTTGCGGTCTGATAACCAGGGAACATAATCGCTGGGGCCGACATGGATGTTTTCGGGATCGAGTTCGTAAGGAATCATGCTGGTTACCGCGCCGGTTTTAGAGATCTTCTTTGATTCCAGGCGTTCGCGTTCCAGCATGTTCAAGAAGTCGGTGTTTCCGCCGAAGTTCAGCTGGTATGTGCGATCAATGCGGACACCGCGATCAACGAACAGGGATGCCAACGCACGGTGTGTGATGGTGGCGCCAACCTGGCTCTTGATGTCATCGCCAATGATCGGCAGATTCTTCTCAGCAAAGCGGGTACCCCAGTATCCGGCAGAGGCGATGAACACGGGGATACAATTGACCATGCCGACACCGGCTTCCAGGATCTGCTCAACGTACCACTTGGTCGCCATTTCGGAACCAACGGGCAAGTAATTGATGACAACATCCGTGCCGGTATCTTTGAGAATCTTGACAATATCAGCCGTCGGGCCGGGAGCTTTCTTGACCACTTGGGAGAGGTATTTTCCCAAACCATCGTGGGTCATACCGCGATCCACCTTGATCCCGGTCTTCGGAACACTGGTGAATTTATAGGTATTGTTCGGATGAGCAAAGATCGCTTCCGAAATATCCAGGCCTACCTTGGTGTCGACAACATCAAAAGCGGCACTCCACTCAATATCATGGATGTGGTATCCAGCCAGGTTGACATGCATCAGGCCGGGAACCCGGTCTGTCTCTTTTGCGTTCTTATAATACTCAACGCCCTGCACCAGTGATGATGCGCAATTCCCGACACCAATGATCGCAACTCTGACCTTCTTATCACCCATTGCTTGACTCCTCCAATAATTATTGCGCGAATCGCATAGAGCGTTTTCTCTAAGGTTTCAACGCGTGCAGGTTATTATATCAACGATTCCAATTTTCGGAATATCCCGAAATTTTTTCGAACTGGTTATCGGTTGAACTCCAGTAAATGTAGAATATCCAGCAGGCAGGCATGAAATAATTGCTGCATGATCTGCTCATCCACTTTGTAATGGCCGCCAAAAACTCCGTCTCCATATTTTGCGCGGGTCTCCTCGGCATTCAACACCCCGGTATAAGAAACCCCGGGTTTGATGCCTTCGGGCAGATCAGCTACCCGTGTAAATTGGAATGCCTCCATCCAACTGGCATGTTCGGGTGCCAGATCGTGCTGCTGCGCCAAGGCTGTGACACTGTGCGACTCCCACCACGAGTACCAGCTGAGCCGTAATCCGGGGCATTCGTTTTGGACTTCCACGAGCTTGGTGCTGATGATACTGTTACCCCCATGACCATTCACCACCAGAATGCGGCGAAATCCCGAATGATACAGACTCCGCAAGATATCCGCGACAAATAGAATATAGGTTTCGCTGCGGACGCTGATAGTCCCAGGGTAATCGATGAAATACGGTGAAACCCCGATGGCCAGTTCAGGGGCAACCAGCACACCTGTCTGTTGAGATGCAGCGTCCGCCAGAGCCATGGGGATTTTAGTATCCGTTTGCAAGCTCAGGTAGCCATGCTGTTCCGAAGCTCCCAATACAACCATCAGCCGGTCCTCGGATTGCAGATACTTCTCAACATCCATCCAGTTGCATTCACTAAAGCGCATTTTCACCTCTATTGTTGATCAAACTATTCACAAGATCGTTCTAAGCCACAATATTTACCAGGCGTCCAGGAACGACGATGACCTGCCTGGGCTGCTTGCCCTCCAATGCCTTTTGTACGGCATCGCTGGCCAGAGCGATATGACGGGCATCCTCGTCTCCAGTTCCCACAGGGATAGAAATGCGGTCACGCAGCTTTCCGTTCACCTGAACGATCAGGGTGATCATATCATCTGCCGCAGCCGCTTGGTCCACCACCGGCCAATGCTGCTGGTGAATGGAATACGGCTTTCCCATCCGCTGCCAGAGTTCCTCAGCCATATGCGGGGCGATCGGAGCCAGCATCAATGCGTATATTTCAAGCACTTCTTTCCATACCGGTGTATATGCTACACCGGCTTGTTTGGCTCGCATCAGCTCATTCAAAAGTTCCATCAGTGCTGATATGATGGTATTGAATTCCAGGTTCTCAAAATCTCTGGTGACACCCGCCAGGGTCTGATGTAACTTCCGCCGGATGCTTTGCAGCATTTCAGGGTCAGGTTTTCCTCCAGACGCAGGGTCCGTAAACAAAGACCAGACACGTCGCATCCAGCGGGCACTGCCTTCAATACCTGTGCTGGACCAGGGACCACCCTGCTCCCAACGGGCAAAGAACATCAGGTAAGCCCGGACAGTATCCGCACCATACTGAGCTACCAGTTTATCCGGTGCCACAACATTTCCCCGGCTCTTGCTCATCTTCTCTGAATCTTCACCCAACACCATGCCCTGATTGCGCAGAACGATCATCGGCTCGGTATCCGGTAAAATGCCAATGGCATGCAGTGCTTTGTGGAAGAAGCGCGTATAGATCAGGTGCATGTTCGCATGTTCGATGCCGCCAGTGTAAATATCCACTGGCATCCAGTAGGCGTATTCCTTCGGATCAAAAGGCCCTTCCGCATAATGTGGAGACAGGTACCGCAGGTGATACCAGGAGCTGCACATGAAAGTATCCATGGTGTCGGTCTCACGGACAGCGGCAGCCCCACACTGCGGGCAGGTGGTATCTTTCCACGTCGGGTGAAGCTTCAATGGGCTTTCGCCGGTTGGCTTCCATTCCACGTCATCAGGAAGCAGGATCGGCAGATTTGCTTCATCTTCCGGGACAGTACCGCAAATGGGGCAGTAGACCATCGGTATCGGAGCTCCCCAGTAACGCTGGCGGGAGATCAACCAGTCACGCAACCGAAAATTGGTAGATGCTTTGCCGACGCCTAATTTCTCCACGAATACAATCGCGGCCTTCTTTGCCTCGTCCGCAGGTGTGCCGGTCAAATTCCCTGAATTTACCATCACGCCGTAAGCGGGAACAGCTGCTGTCAGATCTTTTCCATCCAGTGCGTCCAATCCTTCGGGCTGGATCACTACCCGGATATTCAGACCGAATTTGCGGGCAAACTCAAAATCCCGCTGATCATGGGCTGGAACTCCCATCACAGCGCCGGTTCCGTAGGTCATCAATACATAATCCGCGATCCACACCGGCACCTTCTCCCCGCTTACCGGGTTGATGGCATACCCGCCTGTGAAAACGCCTGTTTTTTCTTTATCGGTCGCTTCGCGCTGGATATCCGACTGACGTAATGCCTGGTTGACGTACTCGGTTACAGCCTGTTTTTGCTCAGCTGTTGCGATCTTGTTCACTAGAGGATTTTCCGGCGCCAATACCATAAAACTGACACCCCAGAGTGTATCCGGGCGGGTTGTGAATACCTCCACCTCTTCTCCGCATTCGGTTTTAAAGCGAACCAGAGCACCTTCAGAGCGTCCAATCCAATTGGTCTCCAGGACTCGAACACGTTCCGCCCAATCAATTTTCGAATAATCCAGCAGTTCATCTGCAAATTGGGTGGTGCGGAAGAACCATTGTTCCAGATTCTTTTTGATCACCGGCGTATTGCAGCGTTCGCAATGTCGGTCATCGCCCCAGACCTGCTCACGGGCAAGGGTGGTATTGCAATTGGGGCACCAATCCACCGGTGACATTTTTCGGTAGGCCAGATTATTCTTAAAGAATTGCAGAAAGAACCACTGCGTCCAGCGATAGTACTCAGGGTCCGAGCTGACGGCTTCACGGCGCCAGTCGAACATGGCACCCATGGAACGAAATTGGCCGCGCATTTTATCAATGTTGGCATAGGTCCAGGTCTTCGGGTGAATGTTCCGCTTGATCGCGGCGTTTTCTGCGGGAAGGCCAAATGAATCGAACCCCATTGGGAAGAGGACATTGAAACCCTGCATACGTTTGTATCTGGCACGCGCGTCCGGCGGCATCATGGCATACCAGTGTCCAATATGCAGGTCGCCCGAAGGATACGGCAGCATGGTCAGCGCGTAATACTTGGGCCGCTTGGGGTCAATATCTGAATGATACAGACCATCCTCGTCCCACTTCTTCTGCCAGCGGGATTCCAGATCTGCTGGATTATAAAAGTTAGCATCATTTGGATCTGCCATCATAACTCCTGTTTTCTGTTCGTGGTTGATCGCACCACAGTAGCAATAAATAAACAAAAAACCTCCGCCCATCAGGGACGGAGATCTCCGCGGTACCACCCTGTTTGCCCGCAATTGCGGACCTCTCAGGTCGCTGTAACGGGCTTACCCGTAATCGGCTAATGATTTCACCGGTTCTGCCTGCCATTGCTGGCAACAGGTGAGTTTGCCCTTTCGCGCTCCGCTGCACTCACCGGGATCTCAGCTTGCTCCCGATTCTCTGACGGATGGGCTATTACTCCTGTTCTTGCTTTAGTGGACCCAGAGAGATTCGAACTCTCGGCCTTCTCAATGCCATTGAGACGCGCTCCCAACTGCGCTATGGGCCCTTGGCTTGCCTGTCATTGCAGTGGACCTGGAGGGATTCGAACCCTCGGCCTCTTCAGTGCGATTGAAGCGCGCTCCCAACTGCGCTACAGGCCCCTAGTTCAAGGTGGAAAGATTTTACCCTTCAGCCTATAGATTGTCAAGCGTTTTCAGCTATAAACCGGATTAGATCTGCAGCAATGACTTGGCCAACCCGACAGCACTGCCTGCATCCGGCGCATATCCATCTGCACCGATCTCCCGCGCGAAAGTTTCTCGCACCGGAGCTCCACCAACCATCACCTTCACCTGATCGCGGATACCGGCAGCCTTCAGGCTATCGATGGTAGTTTTCATATTGATCATCGTGGTAGTCAACATGGCAGACATGCCGATCAGTTCCGCCCCGGTCTCGCGAATCTTCTCGACAAACAGATCCGGAGAAACATCGGTTCCCAGGTCGATCACTTCAAATGCTGCGCCTTCCAGCATCATCCCGACAAGGTTCTTGCCGATATCATGCTGATCACCGCGGACTGTACCCAGGATCACCTTTGCGACCGGTTTATAGTCTTCAGCCACCAGAAGCGGACGTAACAATGCCAGACCAGATTGCATGGTCCGCGCTGAGACCAGCATTTCAGGGACGAAATACTCGCCTTCCTGGAACAATCGTCCCACCTCATCCATGGCAGACATCATGGCCACATTCAGGATTTCCTGCGGGCCTTTCCCGGCTTCCAAGGCAGCGGTAACTCCTTTAATGCAGCCTTGAAGGTTGCCATCCAAAATACTATCAAATATCGTTTGGAGTAATGGGTCCATCCTGCTCTCCATCTGCTATCAGATTTGCGATTATTTCCACAATGACTATCGGTGTTTCTTCTTTTTCTTCCCAACCTCACTGCCAATATATATCCCAAATTTAGGCAGGATCACCCGGTGCAGTAAAAGGATCAAGCCTGCAAAACCAAATGCTATGCCAAACACCAATAGGCTGCTGGAAAGATTATTCATGATCTTTGGATCGATCAGCATAACAATCGCAAGGGTGAGCATCAGCGCGCCACCAATTAGCTTCAGTATCCTTCCGTGCTTCTCTTCCAGCCGGCTGGATTTCAGTGTAACCACCACGGTGCCAAAGATCGCCATCTCATCAAGCTGATAGATTACCATGTACAGAATCAACAAGCCGATGAATGTACCAGTGGAGACATTGTGCGCGGTCAGCAAGTTCGACCAAATAACTGGAAAACCGGCAGTGCAAGAGAACTCTACCAGCGAGACACCTGCAGAAAGGACAACGGTGGCGCCAGCCAGACCCCAGAAATTATCCGATTTTGCCAGCACATTACGCATTTTTGGCAACAGGCTTCCCCGATCCTTCTCGGATATCGTCAGTGATACACCTTCTTTATAAAAGAAGTAATCTTTGATATTGATGATCGCCATGGTAAAAGCTACCAGCGCAACCACGATCTGGATCCATCCCACAAAGCTGACGACCTTCAAGACACTGAACAGGCCGACAATGAAGAGGGCATAGATACCCGCTGTGACGGTCAGGAAGATCAACCCGATCAATAGTACTTTGCGGCGCGACCCGGTATGGATGGACAGTGCCATCAACATGGAAAGCACCCATAACGAGCATGGGTTGAAGCCATCCACAAAGGAGATGAGCAACGTGCTGATGGTCAGGGATTGCGTGTTCAGGTCGATGCGCCCCAGCAATGGCACATCAATATAGGAAGCATTCGGGTCTATAACTTCAGGCTGTACAGGGCCTGTTACTACATCACTGGCTTTCCCGTCAATAATGCCTGCTCCGGCATCTGGGCAGCCGCTCGCCAGGCAGACATCTACTGCTGCCTGTATTTGCTCCTGAATGACATCACTGAAACCCACAAAGTACTGGGATCCGATAAACGTTGTTGGTACACCGGTTGGTTCGAAACCGTATGCGGCTGCCATTTTGAACATCAGTTCACGGTTGCTGTCGCTACTCCAAACCTCATAAGCGCGAATTTCTATAGATGGGTTGGCAGCAGCCAGCTCTTCGAGGAAAGGTTTCTCAGCTGCGCAATGCGGGCAACCATCCCCCCAGAACAGGTAAATGATCGGATGGTCGGCATTTTGGGTTTGCGCCTGAACGGTTGCTGCCCCCAGCCAGACCAGGGTGATCGTGATCAACAGAACAAGACCTAACTTGAAGGGGTTTCTTTTAACCCACGAGAGCATAAATCCTCCACCGGGGGCGGCAATGCCACCCCCGCAAGATATTTGTTAATTTCTCCCCAATTGTATCAAAAAAATCTACTTCTCCTGTAAGGATCAACCGGCAGTCACACGGTTTTTCATATCCTTCATCCAGAGGGTGATCATTGCTCCGATGAATATCATGGCAACACAAACGAGCATAGCCGGAAGGAAATCCCCTTCGCCAGTCTTCAGCGCTTCCATAATATATACGAAGACCACTGATGCCTGCCCGATAAGCTGGATTAACCCATTGGATGTTCCTTCAGGCGTGGGGTAAGTCACCTCTGCTACATACTGCATACCCACCGGGCTAGTGCTGATGAGGAAGAAGCCAAACAAGAAAGAGCATGCGAACAATAACCAGGGTACGTTGACCAGTGTGAGGCCAATCAGGCCGGGTATGGATAGGAACATTCCGATCCTAAGGAAAGGAACCCGTTTCCCTGACCTGTCTGATATCGCAGGAATGGCGACTGCTCCTACCAATCCACCCAGAATTAGCATGGCACCCATCGTTCCAGCATCCATGGCAGAAAAACCACGCGGTCGGATGATGCCTTCCACCCATGTGGAGATGCCATTAAAGACGCCCATCCCCAGGAACCATATGGCAGCATACAGCCAGAACCCAGGCTGGCGGATGGCATGTTTCAAGCCGGCAAGCATGAGGGATCGTTCTTCCATTTCCGGGGGGCAAGGCGGTGTTGCGGGTTTATCCCTCGCAAAAATCAGGAACAAGATCGCCGTGAGAGCCGAGAAACCACCGAATGCTAGTTGCATATTGGCGATGCCCATGCCCATCAAGGCCGGCGGCAGCACCATACCGATTGCAGTCCCCAACAGGTTGGCCAGGATTACCAGCCCCACCGCGGTAGCGCGCTCCTTCGGGCCGAACCAATTGGCAGCGGCTTTCGTCCATGAGTTCAATAAGAAGGGCTGCGCGGCTGCCAATCCGATGGTACTGATCAGTACCAGGGTGTAATTATCTGCTGCCAGGCCGCGAGCAACTCCGCTGATGCCCATCAAGATCGCTCCGATCGAGACTGCAAATTTGAAACCGATCGTATCGATTAACCAGGATACTGGAATGGACAGGGGGATAAATGCGATCATAAAGCTCATTGCCAGAAAGCCGATCTGTAATTCGCTCACACCATAGTATTCTGCTGCAGAGCCATTAATGGGTGCATATGAGATCCAGAGCAATTGAATTGCCAGGTTAATCAGCATAAAAGCTGCGAGTACTACCCATCTTTTCGGGTACAGTGTAAATCCGGATGTTTGGTTCATGAATAACCTCATAAATATTAGAATAAGAACTAATAGAATTAACCCTGCGCTTTTCTTACCGATACGCTCCCGATTTTTTCACCTCCTTCACCACTTTTTATCCCCGGTAATACAGAGGAACTTACTGCTCACCCTGTACAAACTCAATCGCAACCCCGGTGAACCCATAGTGTTAAGATGGATATACTTATACCATTACCGAGGAAAAATATATGATCCAAACTGCTTTGAGCTCGTTAAAGACTGGTGCTTCTATTCTCGCCGAACCTGAAAATCTGGCTGCATGCGCGCAGGAGCTCAACGCCCTGGAAAGTAACCTGGCTCTCGTTCAGGAGGGTAACCAGTTGAAGCTTTCCCGTTCATCCACATCAAGCCAGCTGGCATTTATCCCGGCCCTCCTGCCTGAATCCCTGGGGGATGCCTCATTCTGCAAGACGTATGGCACCCGGTACGCTCTGTACACTGGCGCAATGGCCAACGGAATTGCATCTGAGGAGCTTGTCATCGCTATGGGCAAAGCGGGAATGATGGGATCATTTGGCGCCGGTGGATTGTTGCCAGACCGCATTGAACGTGCCATCCAAATGATCAAGGCTGCGCTTCCTACTGGACCTTACGCATTCAATCTCATTAATAGCCCGAATGAACCCGCCCTCGAGGCTCGGACTGCGGAACTATATATCCAACACGACCTCCCGGTGATCGAAGCATCCGCTTACCTGGGGCTGACAATCAACCTGGTGTGGTATCGCGCAAGCGGATTGAGCCAGGACGCAGATGGCAAGATACTGATCCGGCACCACATCATAGCTAAAGTATCTCGTAAAGAGATCGCAAAGCGTTTTCTGGAGCCTGCACCGGACGATCTGCTTAATCAGCTGGTCTCAGATGGCAGGATTACCCCCCAGCAGGCTGAATTGGCACGCCGGGTTCCCATGGCAGATGACATCACTGTGGAAGCGGATTCAGGCGGTCATACCGACAACCGTCCCCTGGTTAATGCCCTGCCAGCCATCATTCGATTAAGAGATGCGGTTCAAGAAAAACGCCAGTATGCGCTCAGCGTCCGCATCGGAGCTGCCGGAGGTATCTCCACCCCAGAAGCTGCTCTCGCCGCTTTCATGATGGGTTCTGCCTATATCACCACCGGTTCCATCAACCAGGCCTGCGTTGAGGCTGCTGCCAGTGAACACACTCGCCGATTGCTCCAGCAGGCTGAAATGACCGATGTCGCAATGGCTCCTGCAAGCGATATGTTCGAAATGGGAGTGAGAGTTCAGGTGCTAAAACGCGGAACCATGTTCGCAATGCGGGGACAGAAGCTTTTTGAGATCTACAGCCGCTACAATTCCATTGATGAAATTCCTGCAGCTGAACGTGAAAAGCTGGAAACCAGTACCTTCCAGATGTCTCTTACCGATGTCTGGCAGGAATGCCTAAAATTCTTCACCCTCCGTGATCCCCGGCAAATAGAGCGGGCGGAAAAAGATCCCCACGCCAAAATGGCACTGATCTTCCGCTGGTACCTGGGGCTATCTTCCCGCTGGTCCAACATCGGCGAGAAGGGCCGTGAAATGGATTACCAAGTCTGGTGTGGCCCAGCGATGGGTGCGTTCAATGATTGGGTGAAAGGCACTTACCTCGAGCAGGTGGAAAACCGGCATGCACCGGATGCCAACTTGCACATCCTTACCGGAGCTGCCTACCTGCTGCGTCTGCGCTATCTCGAAAGCCAGGGGATCAAAGTCGATCCAGCCCTGGCAACATACTCCCCGCAAAAATCCTTGATACAAGCCTAGCTAAAAGTAAACCCCGGCAATTATCACTAAACGCCGGGGTCTTTTATTGTAAGCTTGAGTTCGACCTCTGCTGGCCCTGCCAGTTGACAGATAGTCAATACATATTCATCCACCTGCCGCCATGCCGCTCGGGGTTGATAGGGTAAACCAGCTACAGAAATCTCAAACTGCTGCCAGCCTGATGGTGTAGTGATCTGATGCAACCACGAACGGCATTCAACTATCCGCGTATCCATGGAAAGCCCTCGGCCGAGTGCTTTCATTGCAGCTTCCTTAATGCTCCAAAGCAAACTGCTGTCGCGGGGTAAATCCTCGCTGTCAGCCAGCCACGATTGCTCACCCGTGGTGAAATAATCCTCCAGAAATGCTTCGGAATGGGATGTGATCTTTTCCAGATCACATCCAAAAATGTCGGCTTCATTCTGTGAAAACCCGGCAAGAACTGCCCCCCCGCTATGGGATAAGGAGATGCTCCCGAAGGGTTCACCAGATACCATCACCCAGGGCTTCCCGGAAAAATCCTTTTTTATTTCAATGATACCAATTTCCTCATCAGGTATTTTTACGGTCTGCCGGATGAGCTGCTTCGCCAACCAACGGCTGGCCAGCCATTCATCCCTTCTCTGAGGGATGGTCATGCGCTCTAACTCATGCTGTTCCTGTGGTGACAGCAGAGATTCCAGCAGCATGCGCGCCTTGTCAAACCCGCTGGAATACTTCCAGAACTCAAGCTCGATCATGTGAACACCGGACGGCAGAGTATGATCTCCGCCGCCCGGTATACCCTTTTTAATCCTCTCCGATCAGAACCCGCATGGGAGCCAGCAGCACCGGATCCGATGTATAAGGCAATGGAGATGTCTGATAATTCTGTACCTCCAGGAACACCTGGCCTTGCGAATCCACCACGCGGGCGTTAAATCGCAGCGTGCCATCTGTATTCACTGGATGAACCTCTGCAAAAATGGCTTCACCATTAACTGGCCGCGGGTAGATCACCAGGCTGCCGATCGCATGGGGTAAAGCCATAGTACCGGTAGACGCTGCTTCCCATAGACCGGCGGTTTGGAAACATAGCTCCACCAGCATGGGGACGCTCAACTGCCCATCCTTCGCAGCTTCTTTCACCCGGTCAGCAAGTTTTCCCAGAACCGCATCACCGGACCGGCTGGCGCAGTCGATCACCTGAAATGATGGTCCGTGGAAGTACAAGCGGTAGATATCATCCGCGCACACCGTGGCGGTATCCATCCAAACCGGGATATCTGTTGACACGGCGGGGGTAACCGCCTTTTCAGCCAGGTAGACCTTGCCGCTAAAGTGCAGTAGATGTTGATTACTGCCGTCATGCCGCGCGGTATCAGATTCCAGGGTTGCATGCACGACCAGCTTGTCATCTTCTTTCACAGCACGGGCTTTCCACTGTATGTGGCGTGGCTGATTCTTATAGAATTTGAAAGGAGCCAGGAATCGGATGTCTTCCAACCGGTCAACTGAGAAACCGCCTTTTCTCCCGGCCAGCGTACTGGCGATATGCCTGGCGGCCACCGAGAATCCCTCAATCCCGATCACACCGGGTAATACGGGTGTGCCGTTGATGGCATGATCCTGTAAAAATGCATGTCTGGCGGGATCCAGCACGGTTTCCAGATGCAGCATTCCCTGTGCGTCAAAATCAACCACATGAGACAGCATGGCATGTTCCGGTGTTCCGGCACGCAAGGCAGCATCCGCGCGAGCTGTATCCAGCCCGTGGCCTTCCCCGGCAGCCAATAGCATGCCACCCAGGTTACCAGCTACTACCACCTCACCCCGTGTTCCGGCTTCCAATTCGCGCCGGACAAAAATTGCCGCTGCGCCAGGTTTCATCATACTGATCCCGGCACGCTCCATCAACATAGGAATGCTGCCGCGGCTGGCCATACCCACTTCCGCCCAGGCTCCCCAGTCAATGGAGATTGCCTGGATTGACGGCTGGCTGTTGTTCAACCAGGCAGCGACCTTACTTAAGCCATCATTGGCGGCACTGTAGTCCACCTGACCGGCGTTACCGAAACGCCCGGCGACCGAAGTAAAGAACACTACCCGTTCTGGCTGACATTCTGCATTTTGCATTTCTTTGTACAGATTGAAGAAGCCGTCAATCTTCACATCCATCACCTGGTGGAATTCTTCGACCGACTTGCCTTCCACCTTCCGACTCTTCTCCACTCCCGCAGCATGGATGAAGACATCCACCCGCCCGGCTTTAGCCGCTATCGAACGGACCGCTTCACCGCAGGATTGTGCATCCTGAACATCACAGATGATGTTTTCTACACGGCCGCCCAAAGCCGAAACGGCAGAGATCATCTCATGCATGGCCTTTGCTTTTTCCAGTATGGCTAACTGCTGGTCGATAGCGACCGGGGTTGCTTTCTTGCCGGAATCTGTGATGGCCGCGGCAATCTCGCTTTTTAATCCTTCCCGATCCACAGTCAGTTTTTTCAGTTTGGGATCTCCAGCAGGCAACAGGTGACTACGGCTGAGCAAAAAGAATGTGCCTTTTGTTGCATGGGCCAAATCCAACACCACCGGTGGAATTATGCCCGCCGTACCACCTGAAATTACAAATACCGATCCCTGTGTTAATGGTTGGGTGCCTGCAGGCATCGCTTCGTCCAGGACGACCGGCGTATAACGCAGGTCGCCTTCCCGGCTGATCTCGACCGCAGACGAATCATGCAGTGTTTCATCCAACAGATGGCTGGCGATGTTTACCGGGCTGGAGGTTATCTCAAAATCCACTACTTTAGCGAAAGTTAATTTCCGTTCTCGGGCCAGAGCTTTCACAAAGCCAGTGACGACTCCACCCAACGGGTTGGAGGTCCCGGAAAAGCCCATCAGACCGCCCATCCGGGTGGCTGCAATGACAAATGTCTGCTCAGGCAATACTTTGGCCAGCGTGAAGAGAGTTTCAGCCCGCTGATCAATAGCTGACTTCCACCCATGGAGATCTGTGTTTTTCCAAACCGGGTCTGCATCCAGAGCGGGCAGGAAGTAAACACCCTGAATAGCTCCTTTTTCATTCCATTCGATCGTCTGGCTGGCAGCTTCAGCCGCAGCTACAATCAAGGTTTGTACACCCCGGGCTTTCAGCTTTTTTGCCAGTGCCTCGGCAACCTTCCCGGTGTCTTTAACAATCAGGATTCGGCTATTATCATTGAGCTCTACACCCGTTGGCAGGCACAGATCCAATCTCGGCCGCATTACAGGCCGTGGAACTCTCCTTTGAATGGCCGGATCGACTTCTTCTTTGTAAGCCACCTGCTTAGATACTTCCGCTTGAGCGCCGTCTTCTGACCGCTGTTCTACTGCGGATTGCGCAAGGTTATCCAAAACAAAACCAATCACCTTGTTCAAAGTGTTGTATTCGGATAGGCGCAAATCTTCACGCCGGGGGATGCCGTAATGTGTGCGGATCGAAGCGAACAGCTCAGCTTGTTTGACCGTATCGATACCCAGATCGGCTTCGAGGTCCAATTCCAGGTCCAGCATCTCAGGAGGATAGCCGGTCTTCTCGCTAACCACTCCGAGTACGTGTATCCGGATCGCATCTGTTTCGCTTCCGTTGTCTTTTCCGGTGGTGGCTGCATCCTGGCTTTTTTCCACTACAGTCTGTTCTACCGCTGGCGAAATGGGAGTTTGTATGGAGGTAGTTGCTGCACCTTGATCCAGGTTACCGGTCACAAACCCGATCACTTTATTGAGCGTATTGTATTCAGCCAGACGCAGATCTTCCCGCCGGGGGATTCCATAATGCGTGCGGATGGTTGCGAACAGTTCCGCTTGTTTGACAGTATCAATGCCCAGATCTGCTTCCAGATCCAGTTCCAGGTCAAGCATCTCGGGGGGGTACCCTGTCTTCTCGCTGACCACCTGGAGAACATGTGCCCGAATCTCTTCTACGCCCATATTTTGCGGCACGTTCAGAGCGCTGGCTGTTTCAACAGGTTTCCCGGTCAAAACCTTTTGGCTGAGCGGCGCAACCCTTGCCTCTACCACTACAGGACGCGGATGCAGATTTCCCGGACGACCTGCCCACAGCGTGGGTCCTTGCCCATACTGCCAGCGGGATCCTGACGGACTGCGGCGCGGTTCGCCCTGGTCTTTGATACGCAGGGTCCTGGTCGTGAGTTCCAGATCCGCATGATCATATCCCGACATCTGCACCAACCAGGGACGGTACACAGCCTGATCGATCCGATTACTACCGCCATCGATTTTCCTGTAAAGGGTCATGGCGATCTGTGAACCAAAGCCGGCACCGAGGCGTAAGGCATATTGCGGGTCATACTTACCACCACGCGAAAGGTTCAGGTCGCCCAGATCCGGGTCAGGTTCGAAACCCTCATGGATGTGTGCGATCGGTGGAACCTTTCCCGTTTCCAGTATCTTGACCGCAATGACATCTTCAATACCAACACCCATGGAATGCCCGGTATAGCCCTTGGTATTCGCAACGATCACTTTATTCGCCACAGAGCCAAAAGTCTGCCTCAAAGCATGGATCTCCGCCGCAGCGCTGCCACCGCGTGCAGGGGTGTACGTTTCATGGGAGATGAAAGCCAGGCGGGGAGCCATGTCACTGCGAAGGTCATTGAAACGGGATTCAGCAACACTGACCACCCGTTCCATAATAGATGAAACATGGTTCACATCCAACCGGGTACCGTGGAAGGCTGAATTGGCGGTCACCGTAGCAACCACCTCGCAAATTCCTCGCACCCCGCGTTCACGGGCGGCGTCTTCACTTTCAAGCACCAGTGCCGCCGCGCCCATCCCCATGATCATCCCGTTGCGCCGTCGATCAAACGGAAGTGCGGCTACGCGCACATTCCCTTCGGTCGTGGCAGCTCCGCTGGCAAACATGCTCGTGCCGATCCATTTCACCAGATTGGGATTGGTCACATCATCACCGGCTATGATGATCACCCGCCGGCATCTGCCGTTGCGAATCCAGTCCTCTGCGATGGATACCGCGTGGGTGGTGGTCGCACAAGCCGCGTTCACGTGGGTGTTGGGACCTTTCGCCCCGATGTATTCCGCGAATTGCGCATGCCCCATGGATAACACACGGAAAATGAACCTGCGATCGAAACTGTAGTTTAATTCCTCGATCTGGTTGCGGAGTTCAATTGCCCGCTGTTCCAAGGCAGTCACAACCTGAGGTGTACCAGCCTTGCTGAACTGGAAGATAAGTGTCTGTACCTCATCCAGTTGGGCGGAAAGCACCTGGTACTGGCTGTATGCATCCGTTTCCTGTGCCATGCGGTCTAAACCCGGGAATGCCGCGCAAAAGATCACCCCGGTCTCTTCTTGCATGGCAGCCGGCAACTTCCAACGGTCCGGTAAATATGTGCCTCTGCTGGTACTTTTATAGCTCATCACCAGTGGTATGCCGGCATCCCTTAGTGCTTCGATACCCGCAGCAATCGCCAATTGAGAGCTGATATCCAGCGAACCCACGCGTTCCTCGGGAACGCCGAAATCCTTCTCAAGATCAAAATCTCCCCTCTGGCCTGCCAATTTGATCGTTTGCTCAACATCTGTGACTTCTTCCATCACTGCGCCGGCTTCGCTTTTAATCAGCCGTGTGACCTTCATATCTAGCATGGATTTACGCATATCATCCGAGAAGGATTCAATACGCATCTCACCCGATAAGATGCTCTCAATGTTCCGGTCGTCAAATACCCGGTTATCCTTGCCAGGCAAGCCTAAACCGGCTCCGGTAACAACTACCGAACCGGTCAACGGCATTCGCCCCTCGTGGATACCTTCCACGCTTTTCTTGTCAGACTCCGCCCCCTGCTTTGGGGAAGAACTGACTGCCACCTGAAGCTCAGGCTTTACCGGGGTGCCTCCAATCCCGCTGGCGAATAATCCACAGAGTGCTTCATTGAAGCTGGCTTTACCACCTTTTCGCGGATGATTGGTCGAGAGGAGTGCCACCCCCGGTTTATCTTTCTGGTTATCTGCTGCCAGGGCGTTCAGAACACGCTTCGGGCCAACCTCTACAAATGCGCGGGCACCCAGGTCGTACAATGTGCGCATGCTTTTGACAAATTGCACTGGTGAAGCCACCTGCGCCCCCAGTATCTGAACGATCTCTTCGCGGGTAGACGGGTAGACATCACCGGTGACATTGGCAATGATGGTTCTTTCCGGGGCATGGATCTCCATGCGTTTGATCACTTCCATCAGAGGTACACTGGCTGGTGCCACAATGCGCGTATGGAATGCATGTGAAACAGGGATCTTGACCGCCTGGAAGCCTTCTGCGCTGAACCGGGCAACCGCTTCATCCACAGCTGCCGTTTCACCACCGATCACAGATTGTAACGGGCTGTTGATATTGGCAATGACAACATAGCCCTGAATGCTTTGAAGGATTTCTTCTACTTTGGCCAGTGGAGCTGAGACAGCAGCCATGCAGCCGTTATCTTCCATTTTTAATTTAGTCATCTCCTGGCCGCGGGCACTGACAACTTCCAGCGCCTGCGCAAAGCTCATCACCCCGGCAGCCACCAGCGCGGCATATTCGCCCAGGCTGTGTCCAATGACCATATCCGGTACAAAACCGTATTTTTCCATTACCCGCAGCAGGGCTACATTGGCGGTCAGCATAGCGGGTTGGGTGATGGCTGTATTCTTGAGGTTCTTCTCCGCCTGCGCAATAGCCTCTTCGTCACCATCCACATAAATAAAGGCAGTCAGAGGTTTACCCAGAATGGGTGCCATCACCGCATCCGCCTCGTCAAAGGTTGCCTTCACAACGGGTTCGGTTTCATACAGGTCTTTCAGCATATTCACATACTGTGAGCCCTGGCCAGGGAACATGAATACAACTTTTCCGGGGTGACCGCTACCGCGGTAAATCCCCTGCCCCTGGAGTGCCTGCCAAGCATTCTGCGCGTCCGCATCCAAAGCATTCAAAGCTTTCTCTGCGCGTTTCAACAACTCAGGCGCATCGACAAAATCGATTGCGATACGTTCCTGTTTCGCCACCCGATCTGCTGACGGGCAGAGGGATGCTGGAATCTGACCGGCTTTAATCCGGCCAATCTCAGCGGATAGCGCTTGCTTCAATTCCTCTTTGCTGTCAGCCGAAGCGAAGAACAATCCCTGATAAGGCAGTGGGGTGGTGACAGAGGGTTGATGCCCGGTTGGCTGCGGGAAAGAAAGATTGTCTACCGGTGCAGGCACAGCTGCTGACGCAGTTGTTCCAGTTGATGAGTCACCAGCCATCGCATCCGCCATGAACTGGATCACTTTGGTGAGTGTGTTGTAATCGGATAACCGCAAATCCTCACGCCGGGCGATCCCGTAATGCGTGCGAATGGTTGCGAAAAGTTCAGCCTGTTTGACAGTGTCAACTCCCAGGTCAGCCTCCAGATCCAGTTCGAGGTCGAGCATTTCAGGCGGATATCCGGTCTTCTCGCTGACTGCGGAAAGTACAAAGCGGGTGATCTCAGCCAGATCCACACCAGCGGCCACCGCAACAGGGACTGCCTGAGCAGTTGGTGATACCGGGTTGGTTAGTACAGTTTGAGCTGCTGATACTGCAGCAACCGGCTGAGCTGAAACGAATGACTGATTTGAATGTTCCAGCATTCCCGGGCGATATTCTTCCAACACCACGTGGAAGTTGGTACCCCCAAAGCCAAAGGAACTAACACCAGCACGGCGGGTTTCTCCACTGTTTACTTCCCAAGATTGCAGAGAGGTATTTACAAAGAATGGCATCCCCGAGAAATCAATATTGGGATTCGGACGCTGAAAATTTACAGAAGGCGGCAGCACTTTATGATACAGTGCCAGGCTGGTTTTTAACAAACCAACCGCGCCAGCCGCAGACTTTAAATGCCCAATATTGGATTTGACAGAACCTAAAGCGACCGAACCTTTTCGCAATTGATGAGGGGCAAACGCCGCATTCAGACTGCTGACCTCGGTGACATCACCGACTTTGGTGGAAGTGCCATGTCCCTCGATCAACCCAACAGTCGCCGGGTTCAACCCGGAATCCTTCCAGGCTCGTTCGATGGCGCGCTGCTGCCCAAGCGGATTAGGAGCGGTGATCCCTTTTCCCTTTCCATCTGATGAGCCGCCAATACCGCGGATCACAGCATAAATCTTATCTCCAGCAGCTTCAGCATCTTCCAACCTTTTAAGCAGGAAAACAACTGCACCTTCACCCATAACAAAGCCATTGGCGCCATCCGCGTACGGCCGGGAGCCATCCGCAGATAGTGCACCGATCTTGCAAAACTTGACATAAGATTCTGGCCCCATACTGCGGTCAATACCACCGGTGAGCACAGCATCAAACTTGTGATTCTCAAGGCCATCTACCGCAGCCTGCAAGGCAGCCAGAGAAGAAGCACAGGCTGCATCCGTAACAAAATTGGGGCCGCTGAAATTGAACACATTGGCTACCCGCCCGGCGATGATATTGCTCAATTCACCCGGCATAGTGTCTTCAGTGATATCTGGAACCTTCGCCCGAATGCCGCTCAACAAGCCATCCAGCAGGGAACGTTGCGTCTCAGGTGGCAGTTGTTGAAAGTTGGGGATGGACTGAAGGATCTCGAGGTATTCAGGGGCATGGATCCGCAGTGTGGATATGTAGTGCCTTTCGCCGGCATTCGAATTCCCGAAGATGACAGCTACCCGTTCAGGATCGAGCGGCTTGTTGGGATACCCGTAATCAATCAGGGCTTGGCTGCTGGCGGCAATTGCCCACTGTTGGGCAAAGTCCATCATAGCCATTACGCGCGGCGGGATGGGCAGGCCGAGCTTGAGTGCATCCAGCTGATACCCCTGGACGTAAGCGCCAATTTTCGTATATGTTTTATCCGGCGCTGACGGGTCGGGATCATAATACTTGCTCACACTCCAACGATCATCCGGCACATTGGTGATCGAATATCGGCGGTTGGCAATGTTTTCCCAGAAAGCTGGTACGTTAAAGGCATCGGGCAGAATGGCTCCCATACCTACGATGGCGATTGCTTTAGTTTGCGACATTGTAATTCTCCTATCAGCTACCAGTACTAAATATCTAATATTAAGCGTCCTGTTTTACATCATTTTTGTACTAACCCGCTTTTCTTAGCTTAGTTCTATACCCTCAAGAACACCCACCATACGCTCGAGTTACGCGCATCCCCTCAGATTCATTGACTCATCGTTCCTTCATGTCATCAGGAATGAGATTTATCGTATGTGTCCGATCCGGGAATGATCATTTAGGAATCTTGCAATAGGGATTTACTGTTACAAAGAAAAGGATGGTAAGATTTCATCATGGAACCCAATTATTCGAATTTAGACCCCCAGGAAAGAAACAACCGCTTTCTTGCTGTTCTTTCAGTGCTTGTTGGAGCCGGCAGCATTTGCTCCGGTCTCCTTCCGATCGCTGGATTGGTATTTGGTGCGCTAGGTTTATTTTCTGGGCTACGTGGACGCAGGTCAGATTCTAAGAATCTCGCAACAATGGGGGTGATCCTGTCCGCCTTCGGGTTGACGCTGACTTTTACTTACAGTATTTTTCTTTGGATCTCGAACAATATCAAGTAAGTATCAGTCCAGATAACCGAACATCATCCGCTTGACGATTAGAGCCTGGAAGAGCAGAAATAAAGCCACTGCGGGTATTGAGATCAGAATAATAAAGGAACCGAGCATGCTCCACGGTTGTGCATTACCGGATTGAACCATCGCGTATACTGCCATAGCCAGGGTCACATGGCTGGCTTTTTCAACAAACAACCACCCGATCGCGAATTCAGAATAGGCCAGCAGGAATGAGATCATCCCCGCCACAAAAATGGATGGGCTGGCCAGCGGTAATGAGATCTTAATAAATGTTGCCCATGGACCCGCGCCATCCAGAAAAGCTGCTTCTTCTACCTCAGGTGAGACAGTCAGGAAACCGGCTCTGAGGTTCCAGATACAAAATGGCAAGCCAAAAACCGCATACACCAGGACAAGTGCCAGTAATGTAGTTCTCAGATGCAGAGCCGTCATTAGAACATAGAGTGGAATGACGAAAGCGATCGGGGGGAGGATCGCCGTCAGGAGTATCACAGTCATACCCAGTTTCTTCCCCGGAAAACGGTACCGGGCCATGGCATAAGCCAGCATCATACCGAAAATAATCGCCAGGAAAGCCGCAAGTACTGAAACTAGAATGCTATTCAGTAAAAGTCGCGGAAAAATAACGGATTGATAAGGGCTGTCCAGCACTTTTAGAAATGATGAGAATGACCAAGTTTGCGGAAGCAGTCGGAAACTAGTCGCCCTACCAAACAAAGAACCATCAAATGCCAAGCGGAGAATTCCCCAAATTGGCAAGATCACAAAAATACCAATGATCATCAATGGTATTTGAAGAAATAACGGGTTAGCTCTGGTTTTTAACCGCATGGGTACCCCGGGTGACATCATTCTCAAGCCTTATAAAGAACAGAACGAAAACCAACAGAATCACCAGTGTAATCATATTTAGCGCAGCGGCAATGGAGAATTGCCCGCGAGTGAAATACCCGGTTGGATTAAAGAAATTATAAGAAAGGGTGGCAAGCGTCCCCGAGAACTGGTAAAAAGCCTGAAATAAATAGAATTGATTGAAAGAAAAGATCGCTCTTAGTATCATTGCCGGTAAAACCAGCGGAGCCAGCAGCGGGAATATTACGTACCTTAATCGCTGCCAACCACCCGCTCCGTCAATACTTGCTGAATCCATCACTTCAGAAGGGATGAACCGTAGACCAGCGGATGCAGCCAGCATGATGAAAGGGAAACCATACCATAGTCCGGCAATCAAAAGGATGATAAGTGTTTTCTCGGGCGTATTCTGCCAATCCGCCAAAAAGGAGAATGGAAATGAACTGCCATACTTGGCAACACCTAAAGCCAGCCAACCGGTTTCAGGGAGGAAGACATTTCGCCACATCAAAGCCCCGATCATTTCAGGTATTGCCCAGGGGAGAATGAATAAGACCTGCCAGAACGGCCGGAACCAGGTGCGTTTCTGCCAGAGTAGAAGGGCGGCCGTAACACCCAGCATGGTTTGCAACAGGACCGAAAGAAAAGTCCACATCAGGTTATACGAGATGATGCCAAGTTGCTCTAAATATTGAAGAAGCGGCAGGTAATTGGAGAAGCCGAGATAGTTCAACTTCGTGGAAGTATAAGGAAATTCCTGAGAATTGATCGCTTCTCTACCACTGATCCCGTTGAAAACCGTTCTAAAGATACCACCCTGCATGGCTTCCCGTAATGAGTTACTGTTGAAATCCGTCAGAGAAACACCGAATTGATAGATCAGCGGAATGAGGGTCAGGAGACTGAAGAAGAAGAGTCCGGGTATCAGCCATGGCAGCGCTTTGCGGAACTCATTTTTTTCGGGTTCTCTGTTTTCAGATTTGGTTGTTTTCTTGTGAAAGAACAAGCTCCTTATTGGAACCCCAACCAGCATATCCAGGCCCTCTGCTGCAGCCAAACAGAGAGGGGCAGTCAGCATGATTGTATACTGCGGCCACTTGGTTGGCCAAAATAATAAAAAGATGAGGCTGAAAATAAGCCATAGGACAAATACCCGGTATTTATTCCAGAGGCGCACTACACCAAAGATTGCCAGCAGTGTGATGAGGGGGTCCAATGCAAAAAAGAACGCCTCCGGTTGCCAAATATTGGGTGAAAAGAACAGCCAGTTCAATGGTTGCCAGACAGGGTAATTGGCAGATTGTACTTCTGCGGCTCCAGTTGAATACCGCACATGGTAAAAAATGGAATCCAGCAGCCGGGGTAAAGGCTCTTTCCACAGGTAAGGAAAACAAATCATGAAGACCAATATCGCTACCCCGACCCATAGGGCTAGCATCAAACCCGGTCTGCCTTGTTTCCTTTCAGCGCGGGGGCGAAATACCCAATCCAGCAGGACTGCATTTCCCACGATGCAATACATATATTTCGATGCCGCTGTCAAACCCAGGAATACAGCAGAAAGAATGAGCCAAAGTATTTTCCTGCGCCTGATTCCATTTTCTCTGCGCCAGAGAAGATAAAAGAGAACAACCATAAAACTGGTAAATGCTGGAATACTTTCCAGCATGATCTCAGAGGTATATTTCACATTGAATGAGTGGATAGCCTGTAGCAATCCAGCTACCGGGTTCAATAATGAAATGCCGATCGTAGAAGCTACACCAAACACAGCATTCATGATCCTGGCATTTTTTACCAATGGACGCGGCAAATAGACATTCGGACCGGCTGTAGTCGGGCTATCCTTTACCAATGGGTATTCTTTTTCCGGCAACAGGCTCAATCCTAGAAGGATCTTGGTCAACTGTGGATGTTCAGGGCGGTAATTCGTCTCTAAAAATCCTGAAAGATCTTTATTCTTGATGAGCGTTGAGAATTGCTGGGCAGCCCGAAGATAATCATCTTCATCATAATCAATGCTCAGAGTGGTCACAGCTTTCCAGCGAACGAATCCGCTGAGGCTGACCACGAGGAGAATGAGTATGATTTTTAGTATCAGGTTGCGATATTGCATAAGTTTACTTAGCCGCTTGATCAAGATGATACAAATATATCTGATGCGGACCCAACTCGACCGTTGGGGTGATCGTAAACAAGCCATCTGGAGAGATTTTCAGCGCTAAAGGGGAATTACCGCCGTAAATGGGGTTTAGCACGTAATCGCCCGGCTTCAGCTCTTCACCACCATACCTGAGGGAGATATCACGGACAGGATTCTCGGAAAGATTGATCAGAATCAGGACAGCATCAGGATCTTGCACACGTAAAGTGGCATAAATGCTCCTATTCCGGTTATCCAATTGTGCAATGCTGCCCCGTGACAATGCAGGATACTGCCCGCGGATTCGAATCAGGAACTGGTAGTAACGCAACAATGAATTGCTGTCGAGCAATTCCTGCGCGACGTTCGTGCCCGGGATAATACTCTGTGGATTCCGCCAGGCTTCTCCGCTAGTAAAACCCATATCACCAGCAGCACTCCATCGCATTGGCAGGCGAATATCCTCATCCGGTTTCACGCCCTGCATCCCAATTTCCTCACCATAATAAATGAACGGGGTTCCTGGGGAGGTTAGCAGTATGGTTGCTGCTATCTTTGCTTTCTCCATACTCCCATCCAGAACGCTCATAACACGATTCTGGTCATGGTTTGTCAAAAAGGTGCCAAATCTCCAATCAGGCGCATCCTGTTGAATAAAGGTCAGGCCGCTGTTGATGCTTGAATTTGATTCCGCTTTCACACTACTCATGATCGCGTTGGCAAATTCAAAATTAAAGATCATATCCATCTCCCGGTCCGCATATTGAGTGGTCTGACGGGTGCTGTTGCCCGCCACTTCACCGATCACAAAAGCGTCTGGTTGAATGTTTTTATAGTATTGGTAGTATTCTTTGAACCAGGCATGGGTCGCCGGCGTATTTTCCAGTTTGTCTCCATCTTCAATGAGATGCTTTGCGGCATCTATCCGAAAACCATCTACGCCAATTTCATTTAACCAGAAAGAAGTGATCTTCTCCATCTGTACCGTTACTTCTGGGGTTAAATAATTCAAGTCCGGCATACAGTCACAGAAGTACCCGTAATAGTATTTTTCAATGCCGTTTACCTGCCTGGGATACCACTGCCGCCCGTGTGTGGTATCGGACCACACATACCAGGAAAAATACTGGGAGGTTTCACCAGCTGAAGCACTGATAAAGAATGGGTTTTGTGACGAAGTGTGATTGATCACCAGATCCATGATCACATGGATTCCCCTTGAATGGGCTTCGTCCAGAAATCTCTGAAAGTCCTGCATCGTTCCATATTCCGGATTGATCGCATAATAATTAATGACATCATATCCGTGATATGAAGGCGATGGATGGATCGGCATCAGCCAGATCGCAGTTATTCCCAGATCATCAGATGTATCAGGGTCGCCATCATTCAGGTAATCCAATTTCTCTGTCAAACCATTGATATCCCCGATGCCATCGCCATTACTATCGTAATAACTGCGGAGAAAAATTTCATAAAAAACTGCCTCCTGCCACCAGTGATCTGAGCCATCGCCATTGGCAGCGACTCCACCAGCCCCACTGTCAGTGAATAGATAAGGAATATTAATAGTACAAGCACTTAATACAAGTAAAATGATCAGGGAGAGTATTTTATTTTTCATAAGAGAAAGGCGACCTTTCGGTCGCCAGTTCCTGGTAGTTCTATCCTTTAACACCGCCAGATGTCAACCCATTAACAATTTGTTTTTGCAGCGCTACGAACACAAGAGCAACAGGGAGCGCAACGATAATGGCCATGGCCGCAAACCGGTTCCATGGAATAGAGTTCGCATACTGCCCTGTCATATTATATAAAGTCATCGCAAGTGTATAATCCTTGGGCTGTGTCAGGAAAAGCCAAGGGAGTACAAATTCCTGCCAGTGGCCGATAAACCCGATAAAGAAGGTCACAGCCAGCTGCGGTAATGCCAGAGGTAGCACGATCTGGAAGAATGTCTGATTCGCATCCGCCCCATCGATATAGGCGGCTTCTTCCAGTTCCTTTGGAATCGTGTCGAGATAGCCTTTCAGGTTCCATACAGCAAACGGGAGGGCGGTTGAGACCATCGCGATTCCCACGCCGATCAGAGAATCCCGTAGATTAAAAAGAACCCGCCCGGTATTGATCGGATCACATTTCACGAACGGGTAAAATGCCGTGATCCCGCTGGTACAGACTTTAACCTGCAAACTGTTCATCAGTAGGAAGAGGGGTGTTGAAAGGCCAACGGCAGGCATCAGCAGTGGAATAAATACGAGCACCATCAGGACCGTACGCAGTTTGAACTTGAACCGGGAAAAAGCATAAGCAGCCGAAACAGCGATCAATAACGAAACCAAACCGACCGAGATCGAAACGAGAAAACTGTTCCTCAGAAGTTCCACAAATGTGATTGGATTAGCCGTCGGTCGATCCAGAACCTGTTGAAAAGCCACAAATGATATTTCTTTCGGGAATAGTTCAAGTGCAGACGGACGATTGGATTTTGAACTGAGTGACAGGGTGACGATGTACATGATCGGGAACATCACTTCAGCAACGATCACCAGGCAGAGAAGTTGTATCACCAGTTGCCGCCATAATGGAAGCTGCTCTGAGGTGTTGGAACTATTCGCTGTATCCTTGTTTAAAAAGCGAACGAGGAAGTTACCTTTTTCCGAAGATCTCATGGTTATTTCTCCTAGATGTAACTTTCTGTTGCTTTTGTGACCTTGTTTGTGATCAGGAAGATTACAAGGGCGACAACAAATATGATAACGGCAAAAGCTCCCGCTGCACCGTACAACCTCAGATTCCTCACCAGGTCATAGGCAAAGGTGACCAATAACTCCGTCATCCGGTTTGGGCCGCCGCCTGAAAGGAAATAGACGAAATTGAACAGGTTGAATGACAGTGTAAAGCCGTAAACTGCGGCGGGGATCATCGCGGGTTGCAACAGGGGTACCGTGATATTCCAGAATTGTTTGGATTTTGAAGCCCCGTCAATTGCTGCTGCTTCATATAGTTCCTTCGGGATACTCTGCAAAGCCCCGGTTGCGACAAGCACCATGAAAGGCCAGCCAAGCCAGAAATTGGCTATCATCATCGCGTAATACGCATTTGGCAAGCCGCCGGTGGGTAATAACCAGGGGATGGGTGGGTTAATATCCAAAAGCCAACGGGTATGTATCGGGTTCCCACCAAATAACAATGATATGTCTGTTAATAATCTATTGAACGCCCCATACTGTTCATCATAAATATTACGCCACACAGTACCGATTACGATCGGGGGAATAACAACAGGTAATACGTAGATGGCACGGTAGATGCGCTTGAACCAGATACCCTTGATATTCATCAGATTGGCGATCAAAACGCCTGCAGGGACATGCAAAATTACGTTCGTAATTGCCCACCAGAAATTATAAGAGAGCACACGAACGAAATTAAAATTCTGAACCGGTAGCCCGCCAGTGATAATATCAATATAATTCTGGAAACCAATCCAATTCAGCTTCGGCGACCGCAACTGAAGCATTAAATCTTTGGTAGAAAAATCTGAAAACGAGATAATAACCTGAAAGATCAAAGGGTAAAAAGTGATAATTCCAAGGACAACAAATGCGGGCAATAGGTACAAATAAGGCAAAAAGGAACGAAAAGCCTTATCCTTCTTGATACTTGATGATGCAATAGCGGTCATATGTGAGCCTTATCCTTTATGCTGAAGAATAAGAAAAATGGGAAGGTGCAAATGCACCTTCCCATTTTAACCTGATATTACTTGTTTGCGTTTGCTGCTCCGGTAGCTACCCACTCTGCGGGGGTAACCTTACCCTGGAACACATCATCCGTACCGCAGAAGTTGGACCAGTAAAGTCCAAGCTGAGGAACCTGGGGACGAATGGTGGAACCGGCATTGAATGCATCCACGAGGGACTGCATCAAAGGATCAGTGATCTCAATGTCAGTGCGGACAGGAACGTGACCGGCTTCGGTCATCATGACGGTCTGGGAAGCCTTGTTGGTCAGATAGAGAGCGACCTCAAGAGCAGCTTCTTTGTTCTGGCTGTTGGGGTTGAAGTAGAAGCCATCCACGCCAAGTAACGGGGTTGCCGGGCCAGCGGGGCCAGCCGGCAATGGAGCTACGCCGAGTTTATCGCCGAGCGCGGTCTTATAATCGCCCATCGCCCAGTTACCATTGGTGATAGCGACTACAGAGCCTTCCTGGAAGGGAGCCAGGCCATCGCTGTCATTCTTGGGCCAGGCATTCTCAAGGGAGATGGTGTAGAGGTTGGTCAGGTAAGTAACGGCATCCACAACACCGGTACCCTGATCGGCGACAACTTTCCAGTTCTCATCAAAGATCTGTCCACCGTAGGCACCAAAGAAACCGTAGTGGTGGTAGCAGCCGTAGCTGATGGAAACAGGAGTTCCACCCTGCATGAGGGCGAGAAGTTCGTCAGTAGTGGCGGGCGGGGTGGGAAGGAGTTCCTTGTTGTACCAGAAAGCAACAGCTTTCAGGGTTTCAGGAATACCATAGAGTTTGCCGTCGAGGCTCATGCCATCGATACCAAGCTGGTTGACGCCATCCAGTTTTCCTGCAGCGATATCAGTGATATCGGCAAGGAAACCACCGCGAACATCATCACCGAGGCTGTCATTCGGGGCGATGAACATATCTGGTCCGGCGCCAGCGCCGACATCGGTGCGATACTTGTTGAAGATGTCATTGAATGGAACCTGCAGGACATTGATCTTGATATTCGGCATGTCGATTGCGGCCTGTTCAAGATTCTTTGTCAGGGCGAGCTCTTCAGCGGAGCCGGTACCATAAGCGTGCCAGAAGGTTACTTCTACTATTTCAGCAGGAGCTACTTCGGCGGGTGCAGCAGGAGCGCAGGCAGCCAAAAGCATGGATGCCATGACTACTTATGCAACTAACTTCAAAATTGATTTCATTTCTTCCTCCAGATATTGTTATGAACGATTCTTTACAGAAAACGGTACAAACTATACTACATGGTTTCTATGATCACCTCCTCCTATATAAATATATTATACAGATTCCCTTTCAATAATATTCAATGGGAGTTCTATATGTTGAATTGTCTGAGATGGGTTCTCCAAACGTGAAACGAGTATTTTTGCGGCGATCCGGCCCGATTCGTCCAGAGGTTGATGGATCGTGGTCAATCCAAAGAAAGCTGCCATATCGATGTCATCAAAACCGATCACAGCCAGATCCTGGGGAACACGCAAGCCCATGACCCTGGCTTCCCTCAAAATGGCGATCGCCTGCAGATCTGTTGCAGCGAATATCGCTAGTGGGAGGCTATCCCGGGTCATACTGCGAAGTATGCTGCCAATATCCATGGCATATTCGTGGATCAGGTTTTCATCCGGCACTAACTTAGCCTCATCCAATGCCTCAAGGTAACCTGCGAGCCTGCGAGCGATCGGGTTGATTCCGAAGGTTGGTGTGGATCTGCCACCAATAAAGGCGATCCGCCTATGGCCTTTCTCTATCAGGTATCGCGTGGCGAGTTTACCCCCCGTGGTGTCATTGATCTCAAGGGATGAGAAGTAGGGGTCGGTAAACTCAATAATAACAGTTTCCAGGTGATTTTCCCGCAATCTCCTGGAGGTGGCATCTTCCAGTTGCTGTGACACAATGATCAATCCATCAACGGTCCGGCGGATCGGAATGGTCTGCAGGTAAGACTGCTCCCTGCCCTTCGTATCAACCGGCAAGATGACCATTTCCAGGTTGTGCTGGGATAACACACTGGCAATCCCGCGCAACCGCTGTGTGAAAGACGGTTCAGTGAAGAATGGAATCAGTACCCCAATTCGCCTGGGAGTATGGGATTGTTTGGCTTTTTCGGTGGTTGCGCCAACATAAGCCAACTTATCCATGGCTTGGATGATCTTTGCGCGTGTTTCGGGGTTCACCCTTTGGGGATAATTGATGGCACGGGATACAGTCGCGATAGAAACCCCCGCTTCTCTGGCAACATCATAAATTGTAGGTGAGTTTTTTATCATATCTACTTTATGAGGGGACCGCGGCTGATGTAAGTACTTTTATGTAACAGCTTACATAATACACCTTTTCGTTTCACAACGCAAGGGTAAATACAATGATACTGAATATATCCAAAAAAGAGCAGCCGGTTTAAAACCGGCTGCTCTAAATCAGTAAATATTCAGATTACTTCTTTTGTTCGATCTTTGCCCACCCATCGCGGAGCGATACTGTCTGGTTGAAAACCAAATGACCCGCGGTCGAATCCAGGTCCGCACAGAAGAAACCCTTTCGCTCAAACTGGAAAGTCTCTCCCGGCTGGGTGAAGGCCAGGCTTGGTTCGACCTTGCATCCATGCAATACCTTCAAAGCTTCGGGATTCAGATGATCCAAAAAGCTCTTGCCTTCTTCCACTTTGTTGGGGTTGGGTTCTGTGAACAGGTGATCATATATCCGGATTTCCGCGTCCAACGCATGGTGAGCAGAGACCCAGTGGATGGTGCCCTGGACCTTACGGCCGTCCGGTGCATACCCACCCTTCGTTTCAGGATCGTATGTACAGTGTATCTCAGTGATATTCCCACTGACCGGGTCTTTGACGAAGTCTATGCAGCGGATGATGTATCCATATCTCAGGCGTACCTCTCGCCCTGGTGCCAGGCGGAAATATTTCGGCGGTGGCTCTTCACGGAAATCCTCTGCATCAATGAAGATCTCGCGCGAGAATGGCACCTTTCGGTTTCCTGCTGAAGGATCTTCAGGGTTATTGATGGCTTCCATCTCCTCCACCTGACCTTCAGGGTAATTAGTGATGATCACCTTGACAGGATCGAGCACTCCCAACACACGTTTGGCAGACAGATTGAGCTCATCCCGGACGAGATGCTCCAGCAGTTCGATCTCGATCAGATTTTCTTTCTTTGCCACACCTATGGTATCAATGAAACGGCGCACAGCCTTTGCCGGGTACCCGCGCCGGCGCATACCGCAGAGGGTAGGCATCCGGGGATCATCCCAACCGGAAACGTAGGCGCCATCCACCAGCTGCTTCAGGAAACGTTTACTGAGGATCGTGTAGGTCATATTCAATCTGGCAAATTCGATCTGCCGGGTTTTGAATAAGCCCAGCTCCTCGAGGAACCACTCGTAAAGCGGCCGGTGGTCTTCGTAAGCCAGGTCGCACAGACTGTGAGTGACACCTTCGACAGAATCAGATTGGCCGTGAGCAAAATCATACATCGGGTAAATCGGCCACTCGCTGCCTGTGCGGTGATGTGGTGTTTTCAGGATGCGGTACATGGTTGGGTCGCGCATATTGATATTGCTGGAAGCCATGTCGATCTTGGCGCGTAAAACCCGCGAGCCTTCTTCAAATTCGCCGGCCCGCATGCGCCTGAAAAGATCGAGATTCTCTTCGATGGAACGGTTTCGGAACGGGCTTTCACGGCCCGGTTCCGTCAATGTACCCCGGTATTCACGGATCTGATCGGCAGATAAGTCATCCACATAAGCCTTACCTTTAACGATCAACTGCAATGCCATCTGATATACCTGCTCAAAATAATCCGAGGCGTATAACGGGCCTTGCTCTCCCCACTTGAATCCAAGCCACTGGATGTCCTCTTGAATGGCATCCACAAATTCCACATCTTCTTTTACCGGGTTGGTATCATCATACCGGAGGTTGCACACCCCGCCGAAAGCTTCTGCCATACCAAAATCAATGCACAGCGCTTTCGCGTGCCCTATATGCAGATAACCATTGGGTTCCGGAGGAAAGCGGGTCTGCACATACGTAAACCGGCCAGTCTGCAGATCTTCTTCGATCGCTTCGCGAATGAAATTTGTGCTTTCGGTGGTTGGTTCAACAGTCATTGTGAAACTCCTTCTTGAGGATGAGCAAGCGCCCTGATCTAAATTCAGGGCGCTTGTTCCACAGGCTGAGGGCAAAGGATTCGAACCTCTATTGACAGATCCAGAGTCTGCAGTCCTACCATTGGACGAGCCCCCAGTGCAATCAGCGAAACCTATTTTACACGAGGAACCGCTTTAATTGCAAGGGTAGGCGGGCAGATCACCCGCAGGAAGGGTCGTTCCGGTCAATTACGGGCCGGTGATGATGGGATAACCCAATGTCTGCCACTGGTTAATACCCCCGGACATGCTGGTAACCTGGTTAAATCCAGCTGCGAGAAGGATATCGCGCCCGGATTGAGAACGGTTGCCGGAGCGGCACACAACAACGATCTGCTGATCAGTGGGAATTTCTTTCACACGGTCAGCAAGTTCGCCCAACGGAATGAGGTTGGAACCGGGGATATGACGTTCGTTCCATTCTGAAGGCTCACGTACATCCAGAAAATACGCACCAGCATCCCTTAATTCAACCGCCCGGTTGGTGTTCACTTCCAGCGGTAATACCTCTGTCTGGCTCTTCGTACCAGGAAAGGCGATCATCACCACGATCAATAGAACAGCCAGAATACCAATCATCCACCAGATCCAGCTGGTGTTCTTCTTCGTTTTTTGCTTTGTCTTCGTCATGCTTCACCTCATCTTTTCATATATAGATGCCTGGCACCTGTGAATCGTTACATATTCATTTGTTTTACCGGTCACAATTCTTTATAATCTGATTATCAGTGCACAAGTCAAAAATAAGGAGAACACATTATGTTAGTTGGCGAACGTATGACCAAACATGTATTGACCATCACACAGGAAGTCCCTGTTTCTGATGCCCTCACGTTAATGCACAAAGAAAAAATCCGCCGTCTGCCTGTAGTGGATAAGCGCAACCACCTGGTGGGTATCGTTTCTGAAAGCGACCTGCTGAACGCCCACCCATCCGAAGCCACCACCCTGAGCGTCTGGGAGATCGCATCCCTGCTCAACAAGATCACCGTGGAAAGGGTCATGTCCCGCAAAGTAGCCACCGTGACCGAAGATACTCCCATTGAGGAAGCTGCCAGGATCATGGCTGACATGAAGATCGGCGGCCTGCCGGTGATGAAGGGCGACAAGATCGTCGGCATTATCACTGAAACGAACCTCTTCCGCATCTTCCTGGAGTTACTGGGTGCACGCAGCGAAGGAACCCGTGTTTCAGTCATGGTCCGTGATGAAGTTGGCGGTTTCGCCCGGCTCACCTCCGCTGTGCGCGATTGCGGCGGGAACATCATCGCCTTCGTCAGCACTGCCGGCGATGCAGTAGGCTACGGACAGATCACCATGAAAGTATCTGGTGTAAAAAAAGATGTACTGAAGAAAGCCCTGCTTCCTCTGGTCGACAAGATCATCGACATCCGATAATAATTCCATCATCCAAAAGCCGCCGACTGGCGGCTTTTTCAGTTAATTCAGTATTTATCATGGTACAATCATATTCATTCTTGTGAATATGATTGTCAGGAACATAATGGAAAACACTACCGAGCAATTGTTAAAACTCCTCGCAAGCAGCGCCAGGCTCTCCATCCTTGAAGAACTCAGGGAGGGCGAGCATTGCGTCTGCCATCTGGAAGCCCACCTCGGTATGCGGCAGGCAAAGATCTCTCAACATCTGAGCGTTTTGCGCCAGGCAGGCCTGGTGGTAGACCGCAGGGATGGGTGGAATGTGTATTATGCGCTGACCGATCCACGCCTGCTGGATCTGATCAACCTGGCCCGTAATATGAGTGGCAGTATAAAAACAGACAAACACAGTCCGGAGGTGGATTGTCCATGCCCTCACTGTGCAAAACAATCAAAACAAGGAGAAGAAAATGACACAGATCAAAATCCTCGGTAGCGGATGTGCCAATTGTAAGCGGCTGGAAGCCCTCACACGGAAAGTAGTGGAAGAGAAAGGTGTTCAGGCAGAGATCGAAAAGGTCACTGAGTATCCCGAGATCATGAAGTGGAACATTCTTTCCACCCCCGGGCTGGTGATCGACGGCAAGGTCGTTTCTTACGGCCGCATCCCATCTGAGCAGGAGATCGCTGCCTGGCTGACTGCCAAATAAGCCTGCCGGTAGCGTACCATCCATGAAAACAAAACTTTCATCGCTCCGACTCTGGTTGGTCATGGCATTAGCCATCCTCCTCTGGGGTCTGGCTTACAGCGCGCTGCAACCCCTATCCAGTTGGCTGGTATATACTGCTCTGAAAATGCCGGCAGATTCCCGGCTGGCAGAATCGCTTGCATTTTTTCTGTACGATGTACCCAAAATCCTGCTGCTCCTTTCGGGCATGATCTTTCTGATCTCCGTTCTACGCACCTTCTTCACACCAGAACGCGCTCGTGCTATGCTGGGAGGGAAGCGCCAGGGTCTCGGGAATATCCTCGCAGCCCTGCTTGGCATTGTCACCCCCTTTTGCTCCTGTTCAGCTGTCCCTCTCTTCATTGGTTTTGTGGAGAGCGGAATTCCGCTCGGGGTCACCTTCTCTTTCCTCATCGCTGCTCCGACCATCAACGAGGTTGCCATTGTCCTGCTGTTGGGCCTCTTCGGTTGGAAAACGACGCTGATCTACATCGGCTCCGGTTTGTTGATCGCCATCTTAGCGGGTATGCTCATCGGACGATTGAAGTTGGAAAGGTATGTGGAGGATTTCGTCTGGCAGGTCCAGCTTTCTCAACCTGCCGAAGATGATCAACTGACATGGGAAATGCGCATTCAGCGCGCGTTGGATTCTGTTCGTGACATCCTGAGGAAGGTTTGGCTGTATGTAATCCTGGGTATTGCCATCGGTGCGCTCATCCACGGCTTCGTCCCCGGTGAAGCATTGGCACAGGTGATGGGTAAAAAAGCCTGGTGGTCCGTACCGGCGGCGGTGCTTATCGGCATCCCGTTATACTCCAACGCGGCTGGTGTCATCCCGATCGTCAGCGCATTGATGGAAAAAGGCGCTTCTCTGGGAACAGCGCTGGCTTTTATGATGGCTGTAGTTGGCCTCAGTCTGCCTGAAACGATCATCCTGCGGCGAGTGTTGAAGCCGCAACTGCTGGCAATCTTTGTCGGGACGGTAGCTATCGCCATCATCCTGATCGGTTACCTCTTCAATCTCCTCCCATTAGCCTAATCGCTGTATATTTTGATTAATAGAACAGACCGTGCCTGAAAAGCACGGTCTGTTACTTTTATCAAGCTAATATCCTGGTCATCCTTTGGCCGGGGTGAAAAACTTATGTTTTAACCTGAAAGCTACATTCACCAGCCCAATCATCACCGGCACTTCAACCAGCGGGCCAACCACAGCTGCGAAAGCCTGGCCGGACCCCAACCCAAAGACCGCTACTGCCACGGCAATAGCCAACTCAAAGTTATTACTGGCAGCAGTGAAGGAGAGCGTGGTGGTCTGGCTGTAATTCGCCCCGATGGCCTTACCCATAAAGAAGCTGACCAGGAACATCACCACGAAATAGATCAACAGCGGGATGGCTATGCGGACCACATCCAGCGGGATCGAAACGATCAGATTCCCTTTGAGCGAGAACATTACCAGGATGGTGAAAAGTAGTGCCAGTAAAGTAATAGGGCTGATGCGCGGAATGAACTTGTGGTAATACCATTCGCTGCCCTTCAAACGCGTGAGCACCTGGTTGGTGATGAAACCGGCAAGGAATGGGATGCCCAGATAGATGAAGACCGATCGAGCGATCTCGCCAATGGTGATATGTACCACGGTGCCTGAAAGGCCAAACCAGGTGGGTAACAAGGTAATAAAAAAATAAGCATAAACACTGTAGAAAAGCACCTGGAAGATGCTGTTGAAAGCCACCAATCCGGCGGCGTAATCGGTATCTCCCTGGGCCAGTTCATTCCAAACAATGACCATGGCAATGCAGCGTGCCAGCCCGATCAGGATCAAACCTGCCATATACTCCGGGTATCCTCGCAGAAAGGCGATGGCCAGCACGAACATCAATACCGGGCCGATCAGCCAGTTCTGCACCAGAGAGAGTCCCAGAACCTTCCAATTACGGAAGACCTTGCCCAGCTCGTTGTAGTGGACCTTTGCCAGCGGCGGGTACATCATCAGTATCAAGCCGATCGCGATTGGTATGTTGGTCGTGCCTACTGAAACTACCCGGTTGAAACCTTCCACAGCCGCAGGTGCCAGGTATCCCAACAAGACCCCAGCCGCCATTGCCAGAAAGATCCAAAGTGTCAGGTACCTGTCCAGAAAGGATAGTTTCTTGGAAACACTGCTCGTTGTCATGGGCATCCTCACTTTTTTGTTTTCTAATAAATAATCGACCTGCATTTGATTGGTAAGTAGATATATGATTATTATAAATATTATTTTCAAATCTATCATACAGTTGCCAGGCGTAATAATCCCCAACCCGACCGGGGCGAAGGAGATACATTGATTAAAACGAAAAGCCCCGGGTTTCAACCACCTGGGACTTTCTTTTGTCGGGGCGGGGGGATTTGAACCCCCGGTCTCACGGTCCCGAACCGTGTGCTCTAGCCGGACTGAGCCACACCCCGAACGAGCGGTATTATACCATGCAGCGGGGCTGGCGCAAGGCTAGCCTGCCAGCAATAAGGTAAAATACCTGCATGGATAAGAAACTGTCTCGGCGTGGATTCTTTCAACTGCTAGCCGGAGCTGGCCTGGCGGCCGGCACTTCCCTGCTGACACGCCGCTTAGCTCAGGCGTCTTCCCCCGCTAACGACCTGTATGCCAACCCCACTCCCACAATCGAGCCGGCAGCAATGCCGTCCATCCCCGCGGAAGAACAAGCTTTCCTCGCCAGCCATGAATTGAAAACCGGTGATACCTCCCGACCGGTCATCCTAATGTCTTATGATGACATTTTGGATCCCGCCCGGCTATCCCATCTGTTGGATGTCTATCTCGAGCACGGTGTGCATTGCACATTCTTCTTCATCGGCGTGGATCTGGCCACCAGCGCGGAGGTTCTGCCGCGATTGATAGCCGAAGGCCATGACCTGGGCTGCCACGGCTGGGTGCATGACAGCGCCTTTACCACCCTTTCTGATGACAGCATCCACCTACAATTCGGCCGTTACTTTACCCAGGTGGAAAAATACCTGCCCGGATACCGTGTGCGTTACTTCCGCGCGCCATACGGCGACCGCAATCAACATGTGCGCGACTTGGCGGCTATGTGGGGGATGCAGCATGTCCTCTGGTCACTTGAATCGGGTGGCCTCGACATGCTGACCGAACATTACGTGGTGGATCGCGCCGGTAACGGAGATATCGTCCTCAGTCATGCCCACCGGCCTTTTGACGTGTCCGAAGCGGATGTCATCGTCCGTGAATTAGCGCGCAAAGGTTACCATCTCGAGAATCTGACCGACGGCATGTCACCGACAGACCGTTGGTCCCGGAAATAACTATGAGGGTTATGAGATTATTTACTAAAGTATCCATTGTCCTGATTATTACACAGGTCGGCCTGGCTGCTTGCAGTGTTCTGGCTCCCGCGCCTACCGCTACTCCGCTGCCTGCTGCCACCAACACGCCAGTGCCGCCCACTGCCACACCCACCCCGACGTTGACTCCTTCACCCACACCCATCCGTACACCGCCGGCGTTGCCGGGGATGTTCCAAAGCTCGATCCTCAATCCTCTGGATACACCGCACAGCTATATCAGCGATACCTGCCAGTATCTGAGGGACCGTTGGGATCCACAGAAGAGCACACCGGGAACTGTGGTGATGGTCATTATGTACCATTCCATCACCAACGACCCGCCGCCGTACAAAGACAACCAGATCGGGCAGGATTATCATCTTCAGACACTGCAGCATGCGGCGGAGAAAGGTTTTGCCGCTATCTCGCCGCAACAACTGCTGGGCTTTCTTGAAACGAATGCACGTATACCGGCACGCTCTCTTCTTTTGATCTCGGATGACAGGCATCAGGCGGAATACTTCACAACCCACTTCACTCCCTATCTGCAGCAACTCGGCTGGGAGTCAGTAACCATGTCCTGGATTAGCACAGACGCAACACCGCAGGAGTATTACGACCCGTTGCGCTCATTGATCCAAGAGGGTCTGCTGGACATTCAGGCACACGGAGTGGTGCATAATATACCGATCTCAGAATACTCCACGGATGATTACATCCGGGGTGAATTGAATGGTTCCATCCAGTTCATTCAGGATCACTTCGGTACAAAGCCTATCGCTTACATCTGGCCGGGGGGTGGTTTTACGCTCCGCGGTGTACAACTGGCAAGAGAAGCCGGCTACCAATTAGGCTTCACCATAAATCCGCGCGGGCCGTTGATGTTCAATTGGGTTCCATTGAGCGACACAAAAGACCCCATGCGACCTTATTATCTCCCTGAAGGCGGTGTGGCCGATCCACTGCTGGTGCTGCCACGCTACTGGAGCACAGATGCCGACCGTCGGCTGGATGAGGTCATAGCTATTGGGGATGCTGCCACAGCGGATGCCGCTGCGACACGCGATACCGAGCTGCTATACTATGATATTGTCTGTAAGGATACTTACGGGCCGATCCCTGCACCTTGAGGAGTTAATATGACTGACTGCATCTTCTGTAAGATCATCGCCGGAGAGATCCCCGGCCAGTTCGTATACCGTGATGATGAGATCGTAGTTTTTCGCGATATCAACCCTACTGCTCCGGTGCATCTATTGATCACACCGCGTAAACATATTGCTTCCAACACCGAAGCAACATCAGCGGATGAAGCGCTGTTGGGAAAAATGTTCACAGTTGCGCGAAACCTCGCCACTGAACAGGGGCTGAACACCTCCGGTTATCGGTTGATCATCAATACCGGGGCGGGAGCCGGGCAAACGGTCTTGCATCTTCATATGCATCTGATCGCTGGTAAACCCATGGGTGAACGCCTGCTTTGATCCACCAAAATACTCTACTCGAATATCTGAATGGCTCCGCTGGAGCCATTCTTTTTTTACTTCAATGGGTATCATACTTGCATCTATCCTCATGATCACCGGCGGATGCTGTCAATTCAGCGTCACTGGAAATGACCTGTCTGAGGATGAATATGTCTGGATCGACTGCCCGGAACCCAATTTCAACACACCACACAACCCGTTTTCGCCTGCTTAGCGTTCTGACTGTTCTCTGTCTGCTCCTCCCGGCCTTGACTGCCTGTGCCAATGATTACGTATCACTCGATCAGATCCAGGAACCGTCCACATCATTACCGGCTGCGCAGCAATCTGCCAGCGAACCGGTTGCAGCTGATGTCAGCATTGATATCCAAAAGACCGCACAGGCGATCAGTTTCCCGGAAAGTGAACCGGATTCCGCCACCATCCTCATCTCTGCCCCATCAATATCCGGATCCGGCGGGAAGCCTCTCAGTGCGGCACAAGCGGAAGAGATCACCCCGGTATCAGACACCCACCCTTCAACAAGTATTGATACTCAAGTTGCCAGTACCAATACAAGGCTTACAACCTCTGTGCGTCTTCCTTACCAGTACACGATCCAATCTGGGGATACTCTGCAAGGCTTGACCCGCCGGTTTGGGGTTCAGGCCGGCGAGATCATCTCGACAGATGTCCTCCCGGAGACTGGCCTGTTGGAAACCGGCAAATTGATCACCATTCCCGCAAAAAGCACCGCACAGCTATTCTCCACCCGCTTGCTTCCAGATAGCGAACTGGTTTTCTCACCTTCCGCGCTGGATTTTGACATGGACAGTTACATTGTTGATTCTGGAGGATACCTGGCAACCTACCGGGAATACCTGAACAGCACCGGTTGGCTAAGTGGAGCTGCCATCATTCGGAAAATCGCCACGGATAATTCCATCAACCCGCGCCTGCTGCTTTCGTTGCTGCAATATCACAGCAACTGGGTAAGCGGACAACCGGCTGATCAGGCGGCTCGTGATTATCCCCTGGGATACAAGGACCCACTGAAGAAGGGATTATATTCCCAACTCACCTGGGCAGTAAATCAGATTTCTTATGCTTATTACGGCTGGCGTGAAGGCCAGGTGACCGAATTCACCTTCGCTGACGGCACGAGCATACCTGCTGCCCCAGACCTGAACGCGGGAACCTTCGCTTTGGAATACCTGCTCAGTCAATTGAATACACCAGCAACATTCGGTGAAGCATTATCCTCGTCCGCTGGCCTGCCGGCTAAACACCAGGCCATGTTTGGCGACCCCTGGGCCCGCGCCGTTGTATATGAGCCGGTGTACTCTTCTTCCATCAAACAACCCAGTTTGATCCTGCCGATCGAGCCGGGTGTCGAATGGTCCTTCACCGGCGGCCCGCACCCTGCATGGGGTAAGCAAGGAGCACTGGCAGCCATCGATTTTGCCCCATCAGGTGCCAGTGGATGCTCTGTTTCCAATGAATGGATACTGGCATCCGCCAGTGGCATTGTTGCCCGGTCGGGCGGCGGAGTGGTCATGCTGGACCTGGATGGCGATGGGAATGAACAAACCGGCTGGAATCTCTTGTATATGCATATTTCTTCCCAGGATCGTCCTGCTGTTGGAACCTGGTTAAAACAGGGTGACCATCTTGGCCATCCCTCGTGTGAAGGTGGAGTGTCGACAGGTACGCATTTCCACTTTGCCCGAAAATATAACGGGGAGTGGATCCAGGCTGGCGGACCGCTGCCATTCGATCTGGATGGATGGATTGCCTCAGCCGGAACTGAAGCCTATAAAGGCACACTCAGCCGGGGTGATCAGTTAATCACTGCCTGTACCTGCGGCACTTCAGAAACCTACATCTTCCGCGACAATCCGTCTGAGAATTAAACGGAGTGGGTTACAATTAGCCCCGATGCCTAAGAAAAAAGACCGATCACAGCGAGGGGTAGCCGAGCACCCACGTTCATCCATAATACCAGTGATTCTGCTCGCTGCCATATTTTCTGCCTGCGCCCCGGCTTTGCCGGCCACCTCCCTACCAACCGCGACACCTTACACATCTGAAGGGCAGCCGTTACCGACACTCCTCCCTACACGCGAAGAGTTCAACCCGGGCCAGCTGGTGGATTACACAGTTCAGGATGGGGATACCGTGCCCGCACTGGCTAAACGCTTCAACACCAACATGGATGAGATCCTGACAGCCAATCCGGTCCTCCCACAATCCACCACCACGCTTCCCCCGGGATTACCACTGCAAATTCCAATTTACTATCTTCCTCTCTGGGGTTCTTCTTATAAGATCTTACCGGATGCCTTATTCGTCAACGGCCCGGCTGCGCGTGATTTTGATACGATAAGTTATGTGGCAAAATCCAGCGGATGGCTCAAGAATTACCGGGTGTGGGCTTATGGAGGTTGGCGGGGAGGAGGGGAACTGGTGGATTACATCGCCACCAGTTACAGCATCAGCCCGCGAGTATTGCTGGCTTTGTTGGAATACCAGCTGGGTGCTCTTACCCACCCTACCATACCAGCCGGTGTAGATAATGAAGCGCTCGGCTTTCCCCGCCTGTATCATGAAAGCCTGTATCTCCAGTTGTTGATGGCAGCAGATACACTAAATGCCGGGTACTATGGCTGGCGGACAGGGGATCTACTTTCCACCGAATTGCAGGACGGTAGCCTGCTTCGTTTTGATCCCTGGCTGAACGCGGGTACCGTCGGTTTGCAGAACTATTTCTCGAAAACCCTTACTCCTAGCGGCTATGCGCATGCCGTATCCGGTATTGGCTTGAATTATACCTATACGGAGCTTTTCGGTTCAATCTCCGAGGAGACAGCTGAACTGATACCCGGCAGCCTGACGCAACCCGAAATGCTGCTGCCTTTCACTCCTGGAAAAGTCTGGTCTTATACCGGCGCACCGCACCCGGCCTGGGGAGAGAATGAACCCTGGGCAGCCATAGACTTTGCCCCGCCGGCAGAAAAAGGTGGCTGCGCTCCATCTGAAGAATGGGCCACAGCTGTTGCTGACGGTGTATTGAGCCGTACTGAACTCGGCCTGGCAATGTTGGACCTGGATCGCGATGGAGATGAACGAACCGGCTGGGTTGTGCTGTACCTTCACCTGTCCCGCTATGATGCGGCCCCGCAGGGAAGGATCGTTTCAGCTGGCTCGGTCATTGGGCATCCCTCCTGTGAACGCGGGAATGCCACGGGTACTCATATCCACATTGCACGCAAGTACAATGGTGAATGGATTCCCGCTGATGGTACTTTGCCATTCGATATGGAGGGATGGATCCCCCATTCTGCAGGTACACCCTACAAGGGAACGCTTACCCGATTCACCAAAACGCTGACAGCATGTACCTGTGCAGATGTGGATACCCAGCTTGAATCTGGTAAATAGCCTTTTCCAAGATCCCAGTAAGAATCTGCATTCCAGGGACAGAATTAAATAAATAGAGCGGGGGTTACCCGCTCTGAAATTTGTGGATGTTCGCATCAGCCTTCACTGATCTCGTAGCGTACCTGTATCGGGAATGATTGACTGAGCATGGCGAAAGCCGGGCAGTACTTTTGATTGGATAGTTCGATCGCCCTTTCAACCGATGCGGGGTTGATGTTGGTTCCCTTCAGATGGTAAACGATCTCTGCACGGGTAAATACTTTCGGGTGTTCATCCGCACGGTCAGCATGAACAGAAACCTCGAAAGAAGTTACATCCTCTTTCTTCTTCTGCAGAATGGAGATCACATCCATGGCTGTGCATCCCGCCAGGCTGACGGCCATCAGCTCGATCGGGCGAAAACCTGCATTCTCAGTTCCATCCTCCTCCTGGCTGCCCAGTGAAATAACCTGCCCGGTATTGGCGGTGCCATTGAAAGCCAATCCGCTATTCTTCCAGATAACCCTTGCATCCATTTCTTTATTTCCTCCGAATATTACGATTTCAATGCCCGTGTAATAGCTGCAACCAATTGCTCTTCAGGTCCGGAACCAACAACGGTTTCAGCACCGCTATTAATCGTGGTCTGCGGAACTCCACTCACATGGAACTGGTTAGATAGTTCCGGAAATTCGATCGCTTCCACCATCTCTGCCTGAATATGCGGATTTTCGATTGCGAATGCCTGTGCCAGGTTCACGGCTGGCGGGCAGTACGGTCAGGTGGGTGTAACGAACACCTGAAGAAGCACATCCTCTTTCACCCCTGCCAGAAATTCCAGCGTCTCCTTACTTAATCCACCGGTGCGGTGGGATGCCATGATGATCGAGTTGATGAAGGAGGTAAACTCATGCCCGGATGGCATTCCCGCATAGCGCACACCGAGATCCCGAAGTTCTTCTCCTTCTTTAGCAGTGAGGACGATAGCGGGGGACTTATCCACACGGTAAGCACTTGCGAGCTCTTTGTCTTTTTCCAGGTCATGATAACTGGCGGTGAGTTTCCCGGACAGCGGGACTACTTCTTCCACCAGCTGCCGGGTCGGCTCACAATATTCACATCGTTCTTCAGAACCAAAGAACAGCAGGTGAACAGGTTGAGATAATTCCTCGGTGAACACTTCGCTCACCTGCTGCGCAACTGTATCATTCAATAATCTTTCCATAACCACCTCACTATTAGTGATCCTGGCACGCCAGGGTAAATCTCTATCAGGTATAAGAACCGGTGTCAGAGTGCCCGCAGGTATTGCACACCAATTCAGCACTACAATTAAAACTCATCACAGAAGATCCACATACCGGGCAATGGATTTTATATTTCTCAAACTCATCGCCTGTTTTGAAACTTGATGCCTGTTTGCTCACATCGGCGAGTTCCCGAGGTAGGTCAGAGCTCACAATTACTCCCTGGTTCCCGGAAGGTAATCCAGCAGGTTCAGCTCCATGTACAGGTGTTCCCGCATCTTATCCGGCATCATTTCCTGGCAGGCTTCATCATGATAGAGCGAGATGGTCTTGCGAAGCGTGTCCACCACGATGCGGCAGTTCTGGCATCCACGCAGATGTTCTTCCAGCCTGGTGCAGACTTCAGGCTGGATATCACCATCCAGGTAATCTTCAATTGATTTGAGAAGTTCACTACAATTATCGTGATCCATACTTACTGTCCTTGCGAGGTACCCTGAAAATAATGGGTCAGTTCTTCCCGCAATATCAACCGGGCGCGAAGTAAGCGGGTCTTTACTGCTGAATCTGTCAACCCGAGCACCTGCGCCGTTTCACGGATGGAGAGATCTTCCATATCTCGCAGTTGAAATACAATCCGTAGTTTTTCCGGCAATCCTGCCACCGCTTTATCCATTTCTCTGCGAAGCTCCGCATCCATCGTTTCTACTTCCGGCCTGCAACACCAATCTTCAATCTCCACCGGGTTTGTCTCACCTTCACCCATGTCAATTTCTGCATCGATGGAAACCAGGTTTCCTTTTCGTCGGCGAGTCGCCATCAAAGCCTCGTTAACGGCGATCCGGTAGATCCATGTTGCCAGGCTGCTGCGGCCTTCAAAGTTGCGAATACCGTGGAACACTTTGATGAACGTCTCCTGGATGATATCTTCCGCGTCCTGCTCTGAGTGGAGGATATTCATAGCAATCCGGTAGACCGGGTTAGAGAACTGCTCCACCAGGGCTGCCAGTTCACCCCGATTACCCTGTTTCAGCAAATCCAGATCGATCTCTCGTTTGGTGACAGTGCTATTCATTGGATGATTAATCTCGCTAATAGTTGCATCAAGCCAGGCTGCTTAATGGCCAGACGGGAAGCGCATCCAGGTCCAATTGGGATCTTTGGCCCGCCATAAAACGGTAGTATCCTGCCGCTCCAATCATAGCCGCGTTATCGGTGCAAAGAGAGAACTGCGGAATATGCACTGTGAATTCAGTTTGCCCGGTAAAAGCTGCGCGTAAAGCCCGATTTGCGGAAACCCCTCCTGCGACCAACAGCTGCTTTGCGCCAAAGTGCCTGGCTGCAGCAAATGTCTTGCTGGCCAGGGTATCGACCGCCGTGTATTGGAAGCTGGCAGCAATATCCGCAACCGGCAGGGCTTTTCCTGCTTCCTCATACCCCTTGACAGTCCGCAGCACGGCTGTCTTGATACCGCTGAATGAAAAATCCCAGGGGTTGTCCAGCCGGGCTCGCGGGAATTTAAAGGCATCAGGGTCACCGCCTTCCGCGCTTTTTTGAATGGAAGGCCCACCCGGATATGGCAGCCCGAGTAAGCGGGCAACTTTATCAAAAGCTTCGCCCGCAGCATCATCCTGCGTTCTGCCAAGCAGCTGGTACTGTAGATGCCCACTGATCAAGATCAACTCAGTATGCCCACCAGAAGCCAGCAATGCCAGCAGGGGGAATTGCGGTTCAGCCGGAATAGCATCTGCAGAGCCATAACGATCCGCGTCATAAACCCAGGCTGAATAGATGTGCCCTTCCAGGTGATTTACTCCCACCAGTGGGATGCCCCGTGCCTGGGCAATGGCTTTTGCCATGTTCAAACCTACTACAAGTGAACCAGCCAGCCCGGGTCCCTGGGTAACAGCCACGAGGTCCACGTCCTGTGGTGTCATGTGTGCCTGTTTCAAAGCCTGATCCACCACACCGTAGATGGTTAGAATATGTTGGCGTGATGCCACCTCTGGGAAGACACCCCCATACTGAGCGTGCAGGTCGATCTGCGTGGCGATCACACTGGAATGCAATGCCCGGCCGTTCTCGAGAACTGCCGCAGCAGTTTCATCACAGGATGATTCGATCGCCAGAATACGAAGAGGTACGGGCATGCAGTCCTTTTAGTCCTTCCTTGTCGACAGAACCAGGTTCATGGGGAAATCTGCCAGTTTGGAAAATGAACCATTGCTTTCAGCCAGGTAGGTATCTTCCAGGCGAACTCCCATCCCTTGATCCGGGTAGTAAAGACCGGGTTCAATGGTGAAGATACTACCGGGGACGAGCAGATCATTCGTTGCCATGCTCATACTGAACCAGGGAGCTTCATGAACAGCCAATCCGAGGCCGTGTCCGAGGCTGTGAACATATCCATCGGTCGTGCCGGGATGCGTGAGAATTGTGGGATGTCCCAACTTGCTAAATAGGTCACACGTGAGGCTTTGATAGTCTTTGCACAACCTGCCGGGAGCAAGTTCCCCAACGACCGCTTGATAAACGCTGAGAACATCCTCATACAACTTCGCCACCGCGTCCGGTGCATACCCCAAACACCAGGTACGGGTAAAATCATAGAAATAACCTCCCTGCGCTTCACAGGGAAAAATATCAAAAACGATCGGCTTGCCCAATTCCAAGATATCTTCTGCTGACCCGGCGCTGTGCGGAATGCCCGCATCTCTGCCGATGGAGAAGATTGTTCCCTCCGGGTTTTCCGCCCCTTCTTCTGCCAGCCAGAGATTGATCTGTTTCTTCACCTCGCCAACCCGCAATGGATCTCCAACCGAATTTAGCAAATGATTTCCATGCACCTTCGCGGTACTCAGCATGTCTGCCACCCGGCCAACCACGCGTGTGGTTACCACACCCATCAGTCGGATGCGTTCGATCTCGCCGGGTTCTTTGGTAGTCCGCGCAGCCATCAGGATCGTATCCTGCGGTTCTCCAACGAGCTCATACTCCGGGGCTATCCGTTGTAACTCCTGCATCACAGAAAGGAATTCGCCGGCATCCACCTGCCCGTAAAAAGCCACCCGACCGGTACGCAGTCCATTATCCTGCAGCATCCAGCGCATTTCCATAGCCAGGGAAGCCGGATCGGTCTTCAGCGTTTGGTGGAGCTTTGCCTGCAGGCCGGTACGGGCAGCTTCTTCCCGCTCCATCGGATAACAGTAAATGACAGGTTCGCTGCCCCTGGCTTTTACCAGGCTAGCTTTAAAATGCCCGCCGCCGCTCATATAGACCATGGCAGGATTGTGATCACCTGCCCCATTCACGATCACGGCATCCAGCCCACGCGCTGCCATCAATTCATCCAGTTGCTGTTTCATTTGCTCGTCCTGTAAGCGGGGTAGTTTTTATTCAGGGTTGCCAGCAGCATCCCTTCTTCTTCTTTCTGCACAGTGCGCGGATCAAACACTGCCCGTCCGTCAACGATCCTGGCAATCACCGGGACTTCCGCACCTCTCAACTGTTTCATAAAACGATCCACCGAATTTACGGGAAGCGACAGCAACCAGGTTGGGAGGGTTTCTCCGGGCAGGCTGCCACCACCAACAGTGGATTCACCGGGTACCACTTCTCCGGCATTCAATTGGTCTTGCCAGTAGAGTGCTCGTTCCCGGACAACATCCACCGGCATGGAGATCATGCGCCAGATCGGGATCTGCTGCTCAGCTTCTCCAAGTAAGTAATGAGTCAATGTGGCTGCCAGTCCGGCCAGTGTCATTTTGTCCGCTCTTAGAGCCCGGGCTAGTGGATGTTTCTTGATCTTACGTATCAGCTCGGCTTTGCCGGCAATGATACCCGCCTGCGGACCACCCAGTAGTTTATCACCGGAGAAACTGACAATATCTGCCCCATCCAGGATCGATTCTTGAACCATAGATTCGTGCTGCATACCGTAAGCAGAAGTATCCAGAAAAGTTCCTGAACCGAGGTCATCAAGCAGCAGCGCGTTGGAAGCTTGCGCAGCCTTTGCCAGTTGTGCCAGAACGGGTTGATCTGTGAACCCGATGATCTTAAAGTTGGATGGATGGACGCGGATGATACTGGCAGCCCCGCCCGTCAATGCGTCTTCATAATCTGACAGGTGGACCTGGTTGGTCGTCCCGATCTCCATCATGTGGGCACCAGACTGGTGCATGACATCCGGTACGCGGAAACTGCCGCCAATTTCCACCAGTTGAGAGCGGGAGATGGCCACCCGTTTACCTTTCATTAAAGCTGAAAGTATAAGCAGGACTGCACCGGCATTATTATTCACCACCAATGCCGCTTCGGCTCCGCTCAAGCGTGTTACCAACCGTTCACAATGAACCTGTCGGGAACCCCGTACACCTGCGGTTACATCATATTCGAGGGTATTGTAAGACTGCCCGGCTTGCAGCATGGCAGCCAGCGCAGCCGCGCTCAACGGTGCCCGCCCGAGATTGGTATGCAGGATGACACCAGTAGCATTGATCACCGGTGTGAGTGTAGGCCGGGTAAGTGTGTGGATGCGGGATTCCACCATCGCAAGGATCCCTTCCCCAGCAGGAATGACAACATCCTGCCTGTCACGCAATTCTTGCAGGATCTCCCTGAGTTGGCCCACAACAAGGGTGTGCGAGTATTGATTGATCAACTGACTGCCGGAGGGCAGCCGGAGCAGGGAATCCACGGAAGGAATCAGATGTTGGTCCTTCATTCTTCCTCATCCGCATCTTCTTCATCCACAACCTGTGATTGCGTCTGGTATCTGAACGGCCGGGCTGATTTCGCTTTGTTCTTCTCCCGGAAGCGGATCAACCACTCCAGGCCAATAAAACCAGCTGCCAGGCCAACACCCAGGCCGGTATTCAACACACGCCCAAGCTGCAGCCAGGCGACCAATCCGCCGTACACACCCACCCAGCAAGCCTGCCGGACGATCACACTGAACCCGATCGCGGGTATGGAAGGGAAGCGAAGATTAAGAAAAAAGACAACCGGTAGAAAAGTGCCAGTGAGGGCAAGAACCAGGAAGAAAAAGAATAGCCAGCGCGGCCCAAGTGTGGGCAGGGTGGCAAAAACAAGCAGGATCACCCCCAGCCAACCAGCTCCGGCCAGCCAGAGTGAAAATGGTAGTATGCTGCGAAAACCAGGTAAACGATCCGGGTTGATCATCATTATTCTGATTATATCGTATATGCTTTTGCCGGCGGCCGTTAAAACATTACAGGAACATCACTGTTCCTGTAAGTATCATGGAAGTAAAGACTGATCACAAAATCGGTTCTGCAAGGATGAATAATCTGCCCCAGGAGCTTTCGTCCCCGGAAGCGATACAGGTTTGTAGTGTCAGGTGATCTTGCCCACCGTACATTCGGGTAAACAACTCGGCTGCAGAGATCTTCTCGCCGGATTCCAAGTTAAAGAAATCGGATGTCGGGCTGGTAGGTGAGAGTGCCTGGAAACGGCTGACCTGCCGGATGAGATACCCGCGCACAGTGCCGTCCCCGTACACCAGGTGTATTGTCATCCCGACCTTCAATTGGAAGAAACTTTCCCCGGCGGCAAAATTGTGAGCAAGCATGCCAATGGACCCATACTTAGTTGCCATGCCAAACTGCGTCACAACACCATCCACCCCGGATACAAAACCCGGTTCCCCGGTTGGTTGCTGCACTACACGGTACGCCAGGGTGTCTTCCGCAAAGATACCGGTGATCTGATCTTTCTCGCCATTCCGGATAGCACTGGCAAATTTTAATAATGACTGTGGGAGGCTGGAAACAGTTACCTGGCCTTCATCCACCAGTGCCGCGTTTCCCGCTGTCACAGGGATGTAAGCAGCAGCGGAGTTAAAAGCCAACAGATTCGACCCCATAATAATAAGGGCGATGATCGATCTTAGAATGTTGGTTCGTTGGCTCGGAGCCATTTGTTTCTCCCCGACAAGGGCTCCGAGATGTGCATGTTAAAAACTAACATGGAAGGTTTCGGTAACCTGGCCGTCATGACCCGAAGGTTTTAGACCCATGGCTTTGCGTCACCGGTTTTCACCGGTTTTGCCCTTATCGTATCCTATTATTAAGGCGCTAACTAAATACTAACCTGCATATAGTATATCAACTGGACAAGAATTGTCAATATTGCAAAGATCATTCGATCCGTACTGTATAGACTTGTCGTTCAGTATCAGGAAATCTTATACTCCCGCGGGTTTCATCTTGCGCAAAGAAAGCACTTGTACCATAATTACCAAATTCAATACATTACAAATATACGCAAAGGAGCACCATCTTATGAGCCCAGTGACATCCAGCAGCCGTAAATTTGTCCCCACCAAACTAAAACTGAAGACACCGGTTCCCTCAGATATTGAGATCGCCCAGGAGGCAGAGATTCATCCAATCAGCGAAATCGCCGAGATCATGGGCATCCTTCCCGCAGAACTCGAACTCTATGGCCCGTACAAAGCCAAAGTTAAGCTGGAGATACTGGATCGTTTGAAAGATACCCCAAGCGGTAAATATATTGACGTGACCGCCATTACACCCACCCCTCTGGGTGAAGGGAAAACGACGACCACCGTTGGCCTGAGCCAGGCTTTGGGAGCAGAACTGGGCAAACGTGTGATTACCTGCATCCGGCAGCCAAGCCAGGGCCCGACCTTCGGCATTAAAGGCGGCGCTGCAGGTGGCGGTTACAGCCAGGTCATACCGATGGAAGATTTCAACCTGCACCTGACCGGTGATATCCATGCCATCACTGCCGCCAACAACCTGCTTGCAGCAGCAATTGACGTGCGCATGCTGCATGAATCAGAGGCCACGGATGAACAACTGTTCGCCCGCCTCTGCCCGGCGGATAAGAAAGGTAATCGAACCTTCGGAAAAGGTTTGCAGGGAAGGCTCAAGAAACTGGGTATTCACAAGACAAACCCGAATGACCTGACTAGTGAAGAGAAACGTAAACTTTGCCGGCTGGATATTGACCCAGAGACCGTCACATGGAAACGCGTGATGGATACCAGTGACCGTTTCCTGCGCGGCATTACCGTGGGTACGGGCTCAGAAGAGACCGGGCATGAACGCAGCACCGGTTTTGATATCACGGTTGCCAGCGAGATTATGGCGGTTTTGGCCCTGACGACCAGCCTGAAAGATATGCGGGAACGGCTCGGCAATATGGTCGTTGCCCAAAGCCGAGATGGTGACCCGGTTTCAGCTGAAGACATCGGCATCGCCGGAGCCCTGACAGTACTGATGCGTGACGCCATCAAACCTAACTTGATGCAGACACTGGAAGGCACCCCCGTGTTCGTCCACGCTGGTCCTTTCGCCAATATTGCGCACGGCAACAGTTCCATCCTGGCTGACCAGATGGCATTGAAACTGGCAGATTACGTTGTGACGGAATCCGGCTTTGGCGCGGACATTGGCATGGAAAAATTCTTTGATATAAAATGCCGCTACTCAGGGTTGATTCCCAATGTGGTTGTGATGGTTGCCACGGTGCGCGCGCTCAAGATGCATGGCGGCGGCCCGAAGGTTGTTGCGGGAAAACCATTGGATCCGGCCTACACCGACGAGAACCTCCCCCTGCTGGAAGCCGGTCTTCCCAACCTGCTGCATCACATCAAGACAGCCCGCAAATTCGGTATTCCTGTGGTCGTGGCGATCAACCAGTTCGCTACAGACACACCCGCAGAGCTTGAATTGATCCGCGCAGCAGCCATCAAAGCCGGCGCGGAAGATTCTGTGGTCAGCGCTCACTGGGCGCAAGGCGGTGCCGGAGCCCGCAACCTGGCGGAAGCTGTCGTCAAAGCAGCCGAAAAACCGTCTCATTTCCAGTTCTTGTATCCATTGGATAAAACGATCAAAGAAAAGATCGAAACGATTGCCACCCAGGTTTACGGCGCGGATGGCGTAGACTATACCCCTGAGGCTGAGAAACAGATCACGGATTACACCCGGATGGGCTTTGCTAAACTGCCGATCTGCATGGCCAAGACTCACCTGTCACTCACCGCTGATCCCACCCTCAAAGGCGTACCAACCGGCTTCCGCATCACTGTCCGCGAGGTCCGGGCGTCCGTTGGCGCCGGCTTCCTCTACCCACTCCTGGGTAAGATGAGCACCATGCCCGGCCTGCCTACACGCCCGGCTTTCTATGATATTGACCTGGACCTTGAAACCGGCAGAGTTCTCGGCCTGTTTTAACCCTTTTTCGTAAAGATCAAAAAGGAGCCAGTCATGGCTCCTTTTTCATTTCTTTGGTACTTGCCAGGCTATCGGAAGTTAACCGATCGATCCCTGCAGGTAAGCCTTCGTCCGTTCCATCTGAGGGTTATCGAACACTTCGCGGGCAGGTCCCTGCTCCACGACCTCACCCAGGTACATAAAGACCACATGGTCTGCCAGCCGGCGTGCCTGGCGCAAAGTATGGGTTACCAGCACGATCGTATACTTCTCTTTCAATTCCTGCAGTTTTCCTTCGATGTGCTGCGCGGAGATCGGGTCTAAAGCAGAGGTAGGTTCGTCTGCCAGGATCACTTCAGGTTCAAGTGCCAGCCCTCGAGCCAGGCACAATCTCTGCTGCTGGCCAATAGATAAGGCACTTGCCGGGTCGGATAACCTGGATTTAACCTCATCCCATAAGCCAGCCAATTCCAGATAATGCCGGATGATTGGTTTTAGGTTTTTACTCTGATTGACACGATGGATGCGCAATCCATATGCCACATTCTCATAGATCGACATGGGCAATGAATACGGGCGCTGCGCCAGTAAACCGATGCGTCGGCGGATCTCCGTCACATCCACCCCGGGAGCATAGATATTCTGTCCGTCCAAAAATACTTCACCTTCCACCCGCGAATTTTCGGTCAGGTCAAGAAAACGGTTCATACTGCGCAGCAAGGTAGTTTTCCCGCAGCCCGATGGGCCCAGAATGGCTGTAACCTGCCCGTCAGGGATATTGATATCCGCATTCTTGATGATCTCAGTGGACCCAATGCGTACCTTCAAATTCCGAATCTGGATATGATTTTCCATATGGCACCTATTTGATTGAGTAGCGTGAAAGTCTGGCAGAGATCCACCTGGAGAGGAAACTGACAAGCAATACCAGGATGGTTAAGATCAATGCCGCTGCATATGCCCGTTTCTGGACTTCAGGGTACGGCATGGAAAGTTGAAAGAATACCGCCAGCGGAAGGGATGCGGTTGGATCCATCAATGATGTTGGGATCCTGTCTGTATATCCGGCTGTAAATAGCACGGATGCTGCATCGCCAATACCGCGACCAAAGGCTAGCATCACCGCGGTCACCAACCCTGGCAGCATCTGTGGAAGTACCACCCGTAAAGCTGTTTCGATCCGTGTGGCACCCATTGCATAAGATGCATTCTCGAGGTCTCGTGGCATCCGGCGTAATACCTCATCCATGGCGCGGACCATGATGGGCAATTCTACGAAAGCCAGCGTGATAATACCTGCCAGCAAAGAAGCCCGCATCCCCAGTGCCAGCATGAGCGTAAATCCGAAAGCGCCGTAAACAATGGATGGGATTCCCCACAGCACATCTAGTAGAGATCGTACCAGCAGTGCCCAGCGGGATTTTCGCGGAATGTAGATATTCAATCCGAGCGAGATGGGCAGGCTGAACACCAGGGCTGCGACTGTACCTCCCAGCGCCAGGTAAAGCGAACCCAGGATGGCATTCAACACCCCGCCCTCCTTACCCATATAGAAACCGCCTTTGGGTGTCTTGGTGATCATGTCCCAGGTGAGAGCGGGCGCTCCGCGCTGGATGATGGTGAACAGAATCCAGCCAAGGCTACCGGCAACCAGTGCCAGGCTTAGAAACATCAATCCCTGAGCTATCAACTCTTCCAGGTGCCTGCGCGTCATCCGTTTCATGCCTGCTCCCTGGCTGTGGCACGTCTTAATGCCAGTGCAGCAAAAACGTTAAACAGTAGAACAATCAGCATCAATAACAAAGCGGATGCAAGCAATGCGGAATCGTATAACGGGATGGACATCATCTCACCGTAATTGTTTGCAATAAGGGCCGTCAGTGGGTACGCTGCATCAAAAATGGAATGCGGAATGATGGGGTTATTCCCAACGACCATCAGCACCGCCATGGTTTCACCAAAGGCACGCGAAGTACCCAGAACAACCCCGGCGATCAAACCGCCCGCCACCCGTGGAAAAACAACATACCGCACGGTTTGCCAACGGGTCGCCCCGACGGCCAGGGATGCCTCATGGTAACCGCGTGGAACTGTCCGCATCACTTCATACGAGATGGCAATGATAAATGGAACGACCATGACAGCCAGTACCAGCGCTCCGGAAAGAATGGAATATCCGGTCGGATTGCTGGAGTTGAAAAGAGGAAGAAAGGGGAACCAACGGCCAAGCGCCGGTCCGACGCTCTGCTGCACCCAGGGGACGATCACAAGAACGCCCCAGAGACCGTAAACCACCGATGGGATGGCTGCCAGAATATCGATCAGCGGCTTGATCAAAGCCTTGGTGGTTGGGCGAGCGTATTCCGAAAGGAATATGGCACACAGGATGCTGACCGGAGCAGCAAAGATCATAGCCAGTACGGTTACCCATAATGAGCCGGCAATGAATGGCAGGAAACCGAATTGTCCTTCGGATGGTCGCCAGACATCCCCTAATAACAGTCCAACCAGGCTTTTTTGTTGCAAAATCGGCCAAGCGCGCACCAGCAGCACAATCAGAATCACAACAAAAAGAGCCGCCGGAAGGGTACTTAACGCACGGAACTCAAAAGATGCGCGCCGTTCTGCACGCTGACGGGAAGCCAGGACCTTCCCGGCTTCCCTTGCATGATCGTCTTCAACTTTCTCAGGCGATTTCACCATTTACTTCAGCCTGCCCAGTGCCTCTGCTAACTGATCAGGTGTCAAGGCAATATATCCGCTTTCAGTCACATATTGCTGCCCATCCGCCAGGATCCAGGCAATAAAATCATTCACCGCACCAGCCGGTTGATCACGCGTGACCAGATAGAGCAATCGAGCCGGTGGGGATGGATAGCGACCGCTGCTCACCGCCTGCACAGCCTGCGTATTCGTCTGAAGCAATTCTTCAGCGTCCACCAGGCCATTCACATTCACATCCAATGGGATGACAGCTGCACCGGTTACCGGCATTCCGGTAGTGATATCAAACGCATAGTTCAGGTTGTTATATCCAATCCCAAGGGGATCTTTGATCACAGCTTCAAGAACACCGGGGTCAGCATTCACGCCGATACCCTTTAGCTCTTCCTGCTTTTTCCCACCCAGGTACTTTGCCCACATTTCAGCGGCACCACAGGCATCAGAGCGGGTGTACACATGGATCTCATCCGTGATGGCTGGATCTCCCAGAACTTGTCCCCAGGTAGTGATCTCGCCTGTCAGGTAGATACCCGCCAGTATCTCGCGTGTCAATCCCTGGCTCTGGATCTTCTGCAGGTAAGGGTTACTGGCACTAATCGTTCCAAAGACCGCGTCCTTGGTGACAGCGATGCCATAGGCACCTTGATCGATCTCCTCCTGAGCTATTTCACGGGAGACCATGCCAATATCCACTGCACCCGCCAGTGCGTCCGACATCCCCTTCCCGGCCCCTCCAGCAGAAATATCGATCACGACATCGGGGTTTTCTGCCTGGTACACCTCAGCCCAACGAACCATTAGTGGATACAGAGCGAATGCCCCAGATACAGAGATCTTGCTTTGCTGTACAGTATTATTGCCACAAGCTGTTAAGAACAGACTGAGGATTAAGATCACTGTAGCGACTTTCATCCATTGTGTTTTCATATTTACTCCTTTAGGATTTACTCATTTCATTTAGCTTCAAGTTATTCCCTGGCTGCCCGTGAACCACATCAGCGAGAGTTTGATGATCCAAGATGTCCGCGATGGCATTACGAACATCGAACATCACGCTCCGCAATCCACAGGTGCTTTCATCCGGACAGCTGCAAGGTTCGTAAGCCATCTGGCTGACACAGCGGATCGGCGCAAGCGGGCCATCCAGTAAGCGGATGATCTGACCCAGGGTAATCTGGGCTGCTGGTTTAGCCAGGTAATAGCCACCACTGGCGCCCATACGGCTGTTCACCAGCCCGCCATTTTTCATCGCCAGCAGGATCTGCTCCAGGAACTTCACCGGGATATTCTCCCGCTCAGCGATCGCCTTGATCGATATCACCCGCCCATCCTGCGTCCAGGATGCCAGGTCGATCATTGCGCGTAAGCCGTATTCACCTCTTTTGGATAATCTCATGCTAAACCTTATGTACCCTATATTCTATTGTTTTAGTAGGACATTTATAGTATATCACGGTTCATTTTATATTTCAAGTGGTGAATTATAGAGCTCTCAATAATTGGCAGTACAGGTAAACAAGCAGTGCCCCTCATCTGATACAATCAAAAGGATGAAACTGAAGCTTTACTTATACGGCGGTTTTGCGCTCATCCTGGCAGGTGTCGGGCTGCTGATTTTGTATTTGCTGCAGCCGGTCAGGTTGATTGTTAACGGCTCACCAATGCAGGTAAGTTCTCTGGCATTGACCGTCCGAGGGATTACAGCAAAGGCAGGCTATCCTATCCGCTCCGGCGATTTCACCTCACCGACAGCATCTGCCCTGCTTTTGGATGGACGTACCATTCACCTGCGTCATGCCATCCCGGTCATTTTATGGCTGGATGGCGAACGCCTGCAACTGGAAAGTACTGCCAGATACCCGGTCGACCTCCTCAACCAGTATGGAATTCCTGTATTCCCGGGGGACCTCCTGTGGACGGATGGTATGCAAACCGCACCCAGCCAGCCATTTTCCTCCACCAGCATTCATACCATCCAACTGTTGCGTGAAGCCCGGGGGTCATCCAATCTTTTACCTGAAGACACTCTTGGGCTTGGGCTTGCCCGGCGGGGAGAGCCTTTATTCGGGCTGGATAGAGTCTCTGTCGCTGAAGATAGTCCATCTGGAACGCAACCCTTTACTATCGAGAGGGTCCAGCAGGTGTTGGATATTACTTTGACCAGCCTTCCTTATCAACAGAAACGGCAGCTCGATCCGGAGAGAGAACTGAACACCGAAACGATCATCCAATCGGGTATGCAGGGATTGGCGGTTGATCTGAAACGTACCCGTCTGGTCAATGGCGTTGAAGTCAGCAGCGATTCGCGTAAATCTCTGCAATTGGCCGCCCCGGTGGATGAGATCATCCGCATAGGGACGCAGGCAGTTGTGAAGACCACAACGGTCGAAGGTACGACTTTCAATTACTGGTATTCCGTCCCGATGTATGCCACAACCTACGCCCCGACCGAAGGCGGTGGCGGAACTACGTACAGCGGGAAGCCAGTCACCCAGGGAGTGGCAGCGGTGATCCGAGCCTGGTATCCGGCCATGTCCGGTCAGCCAATCTATGTCACCGGATACGGTTATGCAACAATCGAAGACATTGGCGGTGGTATTCCGGGAAAACCGTGGATCGATCTGGCGTATGATGATGCCACCTATCAAGCCTGGTCCGGCTGGGTGACGGTTTACTTCCTGCCGCCTGTTGCGCCAGCCATTATTGAGATCCTGAATTAACGATGACTGAAATTCCCTCACTTCATCCACTTGATATCCCCGGCTTGCTCCGTCAGGCAGGTATCACTCCTTCCCGCGGTCTCGGTCAGAACTTCCTTTCTGATGATCGGGTTCTGGCCAGAATTGTCGAGGCAGCATCCGTTGGGTTGGGCGATACTGTGTTGGAGATTGGCCCCGGATTGGGTAGCCTCACCCGCCACCTTGCTCGTTCTGCGAATCAGGTTGTGGCAGTTGAACTAGATCGAAAGCTGATTCCGTTACTCGAACAAACCCTCGCCTCGCATCCCAACATCACCGTGGTCTGCGGTGATATATTGGAAGTAAACATGCGTGACCTTGGGTTACCGCCGGGGTATCTGGTTGTTGCAAATATCCCCTACTACATCACATCCGCAGTGATCCGCCACCTGCTGGAAGGTGAGATCCGCCCTGCACGGGTTGCACTGACAGTCCAGATGGAAGTAGCGCAGCGCATCTGTGCCGGCACTGGTGATATGAACCTGCTGGCATTGAGCGTCCAGGTGTATGGCGCTCCGCGAGTGATGTCGCGGATACCCGCAGGAGCCTTCTATCCATCGCCTAAGATTGATTCAGCCGTAGTGCGGATCGATCTCTACCCGCAACCATTGGTACCTGAAAACGACCTGGCTCGCTTCTTCCAACTCTGCAAAGCCGGTTTCAGCCAAAAACGCAAGACAGTGCGCAACAGCCTATCCGCCGGGTTACGTCTGCCGGCAACCAGCGTAGAAAACCTGCTGACGGCAGCTGCCATTGACCCCACCCGGCGTGCCGAAACTCTCTCGATAGATGAATGGGGTAAACTCGTCACCTTCTCAAAACAAATGGGAATTAAATAAAACAGCCCCGGTATTCCGGGGCTGCTTTTTCTTCAGTCAATCTTTATAAATTTGGAACCTGGCGCTCCACATACCGGGCACTTCTCAGGTGGTGTGCCGACATGGGTATGGCCGCAGAATGGGCAGACGTAGTAATCCACATCTTCCTGGGCTTTCCCAAGCAGCTCCAGCGCCTGGGTGTACAGCTTTTCATGGGTCTTTTCTACTTCCCATGCCCATTTGAAGCTTTGCTCGGCCTTGGCTTCTCCTTCCGCCTGTGCGGCGGCGATGAAATCAGGATACATGACGGTAACTTCGTAATTCTCTCCCTTGATGGCTGCCTGTAAATTTTCGGCGGTTGTACCGACACCACCGGCAGTCTTCAGGTGCTTTCCGGCATGAACGGTTTCAGCCATGGCAGCAGCACGGAACAACTTGGCCACCTGCGGGAAACCATCCAGGTCTGCCTTCACAGCAAAGTGATGATACTTGCGTGAAGCCTGCGATTCACCTGCAAAAGCGGCTTCGAGATTTTTTTGTGTTTTGCTCATTTCTCCTCCAGTAATCGAATGTGTTTATGAATATTCAGCAGACGCCAGACATTGATGGCGGCTTCAACCTGTATTTTAGCAGACATCTTCGATCTGCCCAGCTTCCGGTCCGCAAAGTAGAAAGGGATTTCCCGATATTTCGCACCGAGCAGGTAAGCTACATAAGCCATCTCTACCTGAAAGATATAGCCGTTCGAGCGAATGGCATCCAATGGCATGCGAGCCAGCAAGGACCGCTTCCATAAACGAAAACCACCGGTCACATCTCGGATTGGTAATCGCAGTATGGTACGGGCGTAGAAGTTGCCAAAACCGGAAAGGAATTTTCTCCAGGCGGGCCAAGCTTCATCCAGGCTGCCACCAGGTATGTAGCGGGAACCGATCGCCAATTCCACACTCCCCTGCAATGCATTGAGGAAAACCGGCACTTTATCGACCGGGTGCGAGAAATCCGCGTCCATCTGCCCGATGACATCATACCCATTTGCAAGGCCATACTTAAAACCGGTGATATATGCTGTTCCCAGCCCAAGTTTTCCTGTTCGGTGCAACACGAACATCCTACCGGTATTCTGCTGTGCCAGATCATCTGCCAGCTGACCGGTGCCATCCGGGCTGTTATCATCCACAATCAACACGGATAGCCCCAGTACCGGCAGGGCCAGTAATGCAGCTGTGATGAGCGGGAGATTCTCTGATTCGTTGTAGGTCGGAATGATGATCAGGATTTTCAAGTGCGTTTTTCCTTCAATTGTGTATTGTAACATCAGGTTGAACTGGTTATACCTCATCCCGGGCATCAGTAGATATTTGATACAATTATCCCCACTGAAGGAAAATGAAATGAAGAAGATCGCGATTCTACTTATCACACTTACCTGGTGGATGCCTCAACCTGGTAGTGTTTTTGCCCAATCCGAATCCACACCCATGGGTGATTATGCTCCTGAAGCACTCTGCGTACCAGGTATATATTCCGGTGATCAAAACTGCCTGGCTCTGGGGGCTTCAGAGACGCTCAAAAATCTATCAGAAACCGGAATGGAGTACCCGCTGAAAGGGTTACCGGCCTACGCTCTGGATGAAGATGCCTCAAAAATGCCTTTCCGTTATGCCAAGCTCAACGTAGACCCCACCAAACAGGTGAACACCTTCCCATCCCTGGATGCGGCCGTAGCCAATCAGGGAGCCAGCGGATATATTCCGCCTGGCGCAACCAGATATATCGCATATACCGGAACTGTGGATGTAAATGGCGGTCATTATGTGGAATTGGCTGAAAGTGGCGAGTGGGTGCGCGCTTCCCCGTCAGACTATTCCCGCTTCCGCGGGCTGGTATTCTGGCGCACTCCCGAAAATGATTTCGGCTGGCTGGTAGATGTCGGCCGCTCACGCACCGGCCCGGGCTTGGAGTATCCCGAAACAGGGTTAAGCTACCCCCGCGATACCCTGATGCAGGTCTATGAGACCGCGCAAGCCAATCAGACCACCTGGTACCGCATCGGCATCCATGAATGGATGGAAAGACGGGTGATGCGTGTGGTAACGGTCAATACGGATGCGCCTGAAGGTGTCAACGGCAACCGCTGGATTGAAGTGAATCTTTACGAGCAGACATTATCCGTGTACGAAAACGGTCAACTTGCCTATGCTGCCCTGGTTGCCACTGGAATGGATCCATTCTTTACCCGCCCGGGGTTATTCCAGATCCGTGAGAAGAAAGAGACCGAAACGATGACCGGCGCTTTCACGGCTGATAAATCCGACTACTACTACTTTGAACAGGTTCCCTGGACTATGTATTTTGACGGGTCCCGTGCCTTGCACGCTGCTTACTGGCGGACCCTCTTCGGGTATGAGGCCAGCCATGGATGCGTCAATCTGGCACCTGCTGATGCGCACTGGTTGTTCGACTGGGCAGCGGTCGGTGACTGGGTTTATGTCTGGGATCCCTCCGGGCAGACACCCACGGACCCGTCTTTATACACTGATGGCGGCGCTTAAACTCTCAAGGGTAAAGGATCACAACCTGGCTAAACACAGCCAGGTTTTCTTTTGTTTCCGGGTCGATGAAACGCAAGGTCAAGCGGGCAGAGGTTTTCTTCTGTACCTGAAACTGTAAATCCATTGAGAGCGGCATAAACTCTCTTGCGGCTTGAAAATCCTCAACGAGTTGGATCCCGCTAATCGCGGTTCCATCCGGACCTACCACCTCAATGATCAGCAAAGCATCCTTCATGGGGCGCACACTCCCGCGTATCTGGATCACCCCGTGATGGATGTTTTCTTCAGGCAGTGGTTGGAATATTTGGAATGGTTCCAATAAATCGCCCGCTTCATTCAATTTGGTCTTGCCAATACCCAGCAGGAGGATATCTTCGCTCGACAGTGCAATCAATCGGCCTTCAGCATCCCTGGTAAATATCACCAACCTGGCTGCTTCCGCAACACCATCCACAGAAAAGGGAAAACTCTGGTCAATGGTAATCCGGTTCCCGCCCACTGTAGTGAAAGCCCACTCCTTCTGGGCAACCGTCCGCCCGGTTTCACTGACGACTCGCAGGCTTACCTTCCCGCCAGCCCCTGGCGAGACACTTGCCAGCACATGCAGCGGGCTTTTCACCATAGACCCGCTGGCGGGCGCGTAGATTTTGATCAACGCATCTTGAGGGACTGGTGCTGGGCTGACTGCCAGCAACAGCAAAGGGGCTAACCCAAGCAGAATGGCCAGGATCCGTTTAGTCCTGAGTGTTCTCAATGCAAGCCTTTGATCAGGTCATTGAAAGCCTGGATCCCCAATGGCTTTTGTATGACAGCATCCGCGCCAGCTGATAGGACGGTGCCTTCATCTACTAGCGGCATGGCGGTGAGGATCACCACGCAGGTGACACGCGGTATTTGTAAAGCCCGCAACCTGCGGGTAAATTCGATGCCATCCATTCCTGGTAGGCGCAGATCCACCAGCGCCAGAACTGGGGCTTCCCTGACTGCGAGAGCCAGCGCGGTTTGACCATCCGCGGCAGATATACCCTTCACCTGCGCGAAATCGCAGTACTGCATCAGCAGGTCGCGGGTATCCGGGTCATCATCCAGAATAAGAATTGTTAGCATATCAATGAGTATACAAAAACCGGTGCAATCTGACTAGATTGCACCGGGGGGTTTTATTACAGCCCGTAGATCTCGCTGTACTTTTTCTTAAGATACCGGATGTATGGCTCCGGCGTGATGCGTGATCCAGAGACCTTCATCACCATCTCCTGCGGTTCGTATTTACAACCGTGCTGGTGAATATTAGTACGCAGCCAACCAAGCAGCTCCCCAAACTGGCCGGCGCGGATCTGGCTTGAAAGGTCTGGCATCTGTTCCTGGATCTTTTCCCACAACTGCACAGAGACCAAGTTGCCAAGAGCGTATGTCGGGAAATAGCCGACATAACCGGATGACCAGTGGACATCCTGTAGAACACCCTGGGCATCATTCTTGGGTGTTACTCCCAGGTATTCCTGCATCTTGGAGTTCCAGTAAGCCGGAAGGTCCTGCACCTTGATGCTGCCTTCAAGTAATGCGATCTCAATTTCCAGGCGAAGCATCACGTGCAGGTTATAAGTGGCTTCATCGGCTTCCACCCGAATGAGGGAAGGCTGGACGCGATTGATCCCCTTATAGAAGGTTTCAAGGGATACATTGCCCAACTGTGACGGGAATGCAGCCTGGAATTTGGGATAGAAGAAGGTCCAAAAATCACGTGAACGTCCGACCAGGTTTTCCCACATTCGGCTCTGGGATTCATGTATCGCCATGGATGCACCGGTGAACAATGATGATCGGCGCAGTTTTTCACTGATACCCTGTTCGTACATAGCGTGGCCGCTCTCATGCATGGATGAGAACAAACCCGAAGCCCCGTCATCATCCAGGAAACGGGTGGTGATGCGTACATCCCCATACCCGAAGGTCGTGGAGAATGGGTGTGCCGCCAAATCCTGCCTGCCCATATTAAAGTTATAACCGAAAAGTTTAATGACTTCCATGCCAAAGGCTTTTTGTTTTTCAATGTCGTAGTATGTCTTCAGGAAAGAATTATCCACCTGTGGACGTGCGGCGATCGCGCGGATCAGCTTTACCTGTTCTTCACGCAGAACCGCAAAGATCTGCTGAACTTCGCTGGTCTTCAACCCCGGCTCAAAATCATCCAGCAGCGGATCATAGATATGGTCATACGGTTTGAAAAACTCTGCGTACTCCTGCCGCATGGCAATCACTTTTTCAAGATGCGGTTGGAATTTACTAAAATTCGATTCATGCCGGGCAGCCACCCAGGCATCCTGCGCGATGGTGGTTACCTGAGCGTACTCAGAAACCCAGGCAGAAGTCACTTTCTTTGCCTTCTCGTAATCGCGCAGCACCACCTTTACCAGGCGGGCATCATCTGAATCGGGATCCGCAAAACCGTGGGCAGCCAACTTCGCTGCAAGTTCACCCACCCGGGGATGGGTCAATTTATCGTGGCTGAGCTTTGCCAGTGTTCCCAGTTGCTCTCCGCGGGTTTCAGCCCCGCCGGTAGGCATGTAGGTCTGCTGATCCCATCCCAGTACAGCGATGGCACCATTCAGATCAGCCACCTCAGCCAGTAACTCTTTAAATTCCTGCATATCATTGCTCATGCCAATCTCCTGATCTATGCAACTTTCCAACGTAAGGGTTCATTGTTCAACGCGCGCAAGATCTCTGTAGAAATATCATTGGCTGCGCGTCCCTGGGCTTCCATTGTCTGTGCCCCGATATGCGGAATGGCGATGACTTTCGGGTGCTTAACCAGGTCTGTCAATCCGGGTGGTTCGACCGAGAAGACATCCAGCGCGGCACCGGCTACCTGGCCGGAATTGAGCGCGGCCAGAAGCGCTTCTTCATCTATGACACCACCGCGGGCAGCGCACACCACCAGGACGCCTTTTTTCATCTTTTCGAAGCTGCCGGCATTCAGTAGATTCTTGGATTCGGCCGTGAGCGGAATGTGCAGGGTGATCATATCCGACTGGCGATAAAGTTCATCCAGGCTGACCGGTTCAGCACCACGGGATTTGATCTCATCTGCCGGGATCAGCGGGTCGTAGCCTAACAACTTCATACCAAAAGCAGCTGCCCGCGCACCAACGGAAGCCCCAATCCTTCCCATTCCAATGATGCCCAGCGTCTTCCCGTTCAACTCGCTGCCTTCAAATTCCTTTTTCAGCCACTTTCCATCTTTCATAGAATGATCTGCCCGGGGAATCTCACGCACCAGCGCCAGCATCATCCCGAGGGTCAATTCAGCCACGGCAACGGTTGTCGCGAGGGGGGAGTTCACAACGGTCACGCCTGCTGCTTTGGCAGCGGCTAGGTCGATATTATCCACACCTACGCCAGCACGGCCAACTACCTTCAGGTTCTTCCCGGCTGCAAAAACTGCAGCATTGACTTTCGTGCGGCCGCGGACAATCAATGCGTCGTAATCGCCCACAATCTGCAGCAGATCTTCCGCGCTGATACCAGTTCGGTCATCCACTGCCAGACTCTGGCCCATGAGCGCCTGTCCGCTTTCTTCCAACCCATCGGTTAGTAATACTTTATGATTACCCATGTAGGATCCTCCAGGAGATAGTAATTAGTGGTATTTAAATATATTTTACCTGATAATCAAACCCTATCTTTCGGGTAAAACATCACTCATAGCGCAAAGCTTCAACCGGCTCAAGAGCCGCCGCCCGATTCGCAGGGTAGATACCAAAGAACAATCCCACGGCGGTTGAGAAGATGGTGGCCATCAATACCGAATTGAAAGACACGCTCGGTGTAAATGGCGTGCCGCTCGCCAGGGCGATACGGCCGACAATTGTTGCGATCAGGAACCCCAGGGCGATACCTATCAAGCCCCCGATCATCGACAGCAGTGAAGATTCTGTTAGGAATTGGGTCAGGATATCGCGGCGCCTGGCGCCAAGCGCCTTTCGCAAGCCGATTTCACGCGTTCGTTCTGTCACGGACACCAGCATGATATTCATAATGCCGATCCCACCCACCAGCAGGGAAATCGCCGCAATGCCCCCCAGGAAAATGGTGAGAACGCCGGTGATCGATTGTGCCGTTGCCACAAAATCCTGCTGCGAGAAAACCGTGAAGTCATCTTCGCCCAGGTTGGTGCGGTGTCTGGTTCGTAAGATCTGAGATACCTCATCAGAAGCAGCCATGACAGAATCTGCGCTGGTTGCCTGCACCAGTAACAGATCGACCTCTTCACGGTTGGTGTTGCGGATCAGGCGCGCCTGCGCTGTAGTGAAAGGCACCAGCACCAGGTCATCCTGACTGCCGAAGCTGCCTCCGCCTTTTTTACCCAGCACGCCGACCACACGGAAGGGGGAACCATCAATGCGAACTGTCTCACCAACTACACCCTCTTCCCGGCCGAATAGTTTCGTGACCACGTCATTCCCCAACACGACAACCGAAGCATTACCATACAGATTTTCATCATTGATGAAAGAGCCTTCCACCAGGTCAAAATTCCGCATAGTCTGATAATTGGGTGTGATACCGATCACCGAAGTATTCTTCTGCTCGCTGCCGAAAACAATTTCTGTCTGCCCGGTAATAGCAGCTGACACATCTTCCACAGATGGCGCCTGGAATTGATCCAGTAATGCCTGGGCATCCGTTATGGTAATGGGCTTCGGGTTACGCACGTCAAGGCTGGTATTCCCTTCAAAAATGAAGAGCAGGTTCGTTCCGATGCCGCTAATCGAGCCGGTGATCGAATCTTGTGCGCCTTGACCAACCGCCAGCATGGCAATGACCGCTGCCACACCAATCACAATTCCTAAGATCGTCAGCCCGCTCCGAAGTTTATTCGAGCGCAGGCTTTCCATTGCTTCTATAATCGCCTGTCCGAGGTTCATGCTTCTACCTCCACCAGGCCATCTTTCAACCTGACCACCCGTTGCGTCTGAGAAGACACATTAGAGTCGTGGGTCACAATGATCAGAGTAGTTCCACGCTCGCTGTTTAGTTTCAAAAGCAATTCCATAATCTCCCTACCGGAGCGGGAATCCAGATTTCCGGTGGGTTCATCCGCCATGATGATCGCAGGGTCATTCACCAGAGATCTCGCAATCGCTACCCGCTGCTGCTGTCCGCCCGAAAGTTCCGCCGGACGGTGGGTCAGCCGGTCTCCCAGGCCTACCAGTTTTAATGCATCAATCGCGCGTTCCTTCCGGCCTTCAGTGATTCCGGCATACCTCATTGGTAGTTCTACATTCGCAATGGCAGTCTGCCGCGGAAGGAGATTGAAGTTCTGAAAGATAAAACCGACTTTACGGTTGCGGATGCCAGCCAGCTGGTCATCCCGTAGATGCGCCACCTGTTCACCATCCAGGGTATAGCTACCTTCGGTAGGATGGTCCAGGCAGCCTAATATATTCATCAGCGTAGACTTTCCAGAACCGCTCGGCCCCATGATCGAAATGACTTCTCCGCGGGTAATGCACAGATCCACACCGGCCAGGGCATTTACCTGTACTTCACCCATCTGGTAAGTCTTCGTTACACCCGTTGCTTGGATAATGCAATCAGGCATCGCTTACCTGCCAATCTGCATGCCGGCGCCAGGCCCCATGAAGAAGTTCGTCGGTGGATTTAGAACGACCTGATCGCCCACTTTCACGTCTCCTGAAAGCAGCTCGCTCATCAAGTCACTGCTGCTGCCGAGTTCGATCTCAACCATTTCCGGTTGGCCATCCTTCAGCAGGTAAACGACCCGCTGGCCATCCACCAGTCGGACAGCCCGATTGGGGATGAGAATAACATTCTCGAGCTGCACCACTACGATATTGACGGCAGCAGTCATCTGCGGAAGTACCTGATCATCCGCGTCCTGGATCTCCACCGTAATATTAAAATTCACCACCCCAGCCTGGGAAGTGCCTACTCGGGCAACCTCGGTAACGATGCCGTGATATTCCTGCGTAGGAATGGCATCAAAGGTTAATGTGACCACCTGACCGGGTTTGACCTGATTGACATCGATCTCTGAGATCTCCACATCCACCAGCAAACGTCCGAGGTTATCCAAACGGAAACCGCGGGTGCCAACTGAAACCACATCACCCTTTTGGATGCTTGCATCCGTGACCACGCCATCGAACGGCGCGATCAAGGATTGTAAATTAATGGTTGCCTGAGCAGCTGCCACCCTGGCTTCAGCTGCTGCCAAATCACGTGGATCCGGCCCGTCTTTCAACCGATCCCATTCGCGCTGTGCATCTTCCAACTCAGCGGCGGCAACCGCCAGGTTCGCATCTGCTTCTGCGATCTCTTTCGGGGTCGCATCACGTTCAATCTTCGATTCACTCGGTCCCATGGCTGTCATCTTATAAGTACTATAAGTGACCTTGTAATTCAGGGCTTTGCGTTTCTGAAGCTTGTCATCATATTTTTCCTGCGCATTGACAACTGCCAGTTGAGCTTTCGCTGCAGCCAGGTCCGATTCTCGCAGGTTCTCCAGGGCTTTTTCTGCTGTCACCAGGTCTGCCTCTGCCAGAATAATATTTGGCGACAGGCTTGTTTTTTGCAGGGAAGCCAGTATGTCACCAGCTTTCACGGAATCGCCAGTATCAAAGAAAACCTTCTCTACCGTTCCACCTGTTTGCCAGGTAATATATGCAGACTGATCTGCCCGTACTGTACCCGTCGCCCCTACCATTCCAATCAGCTCTCCCTTTTCAACCAGGGAAGTCTGATATGTGCTTGCTTGAGCCTTCTGCGCAGCCGTGATGCGGATATAGCCAAATATCGCCAGACCGATGACCACGACAACAATTATTCCAATCATCCACTTTTTCTTCATCTTCTCTTCTTTCATCTTTTGAACGGATATGTCTGTACCATACCTATTATAATTACCCACCGCATATTGGGTATGTAGAATATGTAAGAATCACCTGGAAATTACCGTGAAAATCGTCCAAATTGGCTTTTTTACTATTATTTCTCTAACGTGCGCCTCCTGGCTTCAGCGAAGTGTTGTACCGGCAAGTGATATCCTCGAAAGTATCCGGGCATACACCCGGCAGGAGGAGTTCGATTTTACATCTTGGACTGTGGATGCAGCGTTGATCAAGGTGAGCCAGGGAGTATCCGGGGAGGAATCAGCCATCCCCCCTGTCGCTGCGCATGATCTGGTACTTGGATATCTTTCTCAGGTGGAGAGAAACCAGGTTATTACCTACACACTGGAAAACATCTACGCCGACCCGGCTGTAACAGACCCTGCTGCCGTTTCTGAACCTTTACGCTTGGAACAACAACAGCTGGCACAACAAATACATCGATCTGCTCCGGTGGCTGAAGCCATTTTACAGCATCAGATAACATCCGTCTTGCAAAGTCAGAGGTTGACCACCCTGAGTAACCCATTGCCCCCGGTACTGTTCCATTTTTCACCCCTTCCCTTCGGCCTGATCATCTCTCCGCGTGAAACGATCCGCCAGGACGCATTCATCTCTTTGAATACCGATCTGCCTATCGAGGACAGGATATCACTGGAGCATGTGATTGAAAACGGGCTGGATGTTTCAGCGCTCGTCGAAGAAATCGGCGGCATCGGTACTTACCCGACTATGGTGCAACAAGACAGCGATATAAGCTGGTTGATCGAAGTGATAGCCCATGAGTGGATCCATAATTACCTCGAATGGCACCCATTGGGGTTCGGGTATGATAGTTCTCCTGAAATGCGTACGATGAATGAAACGGCTTCCTCAATTGCTGGCAAAGAGATCGCTGCACTTGTGATCGCGCAATATTACCCGGAATTTATTCCTGCCGTAGTTCAACCATCTCCTGCGGGAAGTGAAACCTCACCCATCCCTGTAGAACCTGCATTCGATTTTCGCGCTGAGATGCATATCACCAGAGTGCGGGTGGATGAATTGCTTTCCGAAGGAAACATGGCCGAGGCAGAAACTTACATGGAAGAACGGCGCCAGGTCTTCTGGCAAAATGGATACCAGCTGCGCCGGTTGAACCAGGCATACTTCGCTTTCCATGGAGCTTATGCTGAATCTCCCGGCGGGGCTGCCGGTGAGGATCCGGTCGGCCCGGCAGTCCGGGAGTTGAGAAGCAAAAGCCCCACATTGGCTGCTTTTATGAAACAGATGGCGGGGCTTTCATCCTACCCAGAATTGCTAGAATTACTATACTAGGTCAGAGCCGGATGGGCCTTCATTGCCCAGATCCGGCATGTGTTTTTCGATCTCGTGAATGCTTTCTCCGCGCTCCATTCGATTAACCATTTCGTTCATTTCCTCAGGCATCGGTTCTCCGGATTCCTGTGACATCTGGCGCATCATACGCGCCATACTGCCCGGATCGGGTTCCTCACCTCCGGGTATGTTAGCAACATCCGACCGACCCGCTCGGGCGATCCGTATCCTGCTGATCTTTCTTTCAACCTGATCACTACCGCAATGGCTGCATTTAACGATCGTGCTATCATATTCCTGGTATGTCAAAAAGAGATTGAAACGCTTTCTGCAGGCAATGCAGGTATATTCATAGGTGGGCATGCTTCTACCTCCATCGCCGATTATAACCAGCTTGGAGCGAAATCAGTTAGAATATCTGCATACTTTATCAAAGGGAATTATGAGCCATAATACGATCGACTTCAACATTCTCAAACCACGCCCCCTCTTGATCATCATCTCAGGTCCATCCGGGGTGGGTAAAGATGCGGTGGTGCGTGAATTGATCCGACACGATCCACGCCTGGATTTTGCCGTGACTACCACGGACCGCGCTCCCCGGGCTACCGAAGTCCACGGTGTGGATTACTATTTCATCTCCACCGATGAATTCAAACGGCTGGTCGCCCATGGTGAATTCATAGAACATTCCGAAGTCTATGGACAATTAAAAGGTGTCAGCCGTAAAGAAGTAAAAGAAAAATGGGCTCAAGGGAAAGATGTCATCCTACGGGTAGATTATCAGGGTGCCGCAAAATTCAAGGCGCTCATACCGCAAGTATTGACCATCTTTTTACTGCCAACTAGTGAGCAGGAGCTGCTGCAGCGATTGAAGGATCGCGGTACAGAAAATCCCGATACCATCATCCATCGGATGGCTACCACGCGGGTTGAAATGGATAACCTCTCTGCTTTTGAATACCTTGTCTATAACCCGCAGGGGAAAATGGATGAAGCAGTGGCTGAAATTCAGGCGATCATCAGTGCTGAGCATCACCGCCGCAATCAAAGGCAAATAGACATCTAATATGGCCACACCTCCACCAATTTTCGAACCTGCAGGCGGGCAGGCAATCCCTGCATCCCCACAGGTACCGGTTTCTCTGAAATTCCACGGCTCCAGGTCGCATGTCACCTATACCTTCCTCGGGATCTGTGTGATTCTGTATGCCGGCCAGTACCTTTCCCAACTGCTGACAGGTTACGATATTCCTTTTGCCCTGGGCGGAAAGATCAATGAATTGATCTCCGCTGGTCAGTTCTGGCGCCTGTTCACCCCCATGCTGCTGCACGGGTCCATATTCCACCTGGGGTTGAATATGTATGCCCTGTTAATTCTGGGTAGAAATATGGAATACCACTTCGGACATACCCGGTTTACGGCTCTCTTCATTGCAGCTGGATTTGCCGGAAACACCCTGTCTTACCTGTTTTCCCCCACCCCATCTCTGGGATCATCCACAGCGATTTTCGGGTTACTAGGCGCTGAGGTAGTCTTTGTATATCTGAATCGCAGGTTCTACGGATCGCGTTCACGGCCCATCCTGATCAATGCCGCCATCGTTGCAGGCATCAATCTGGTGCTGGGATTAAGCCCCGGTATAGATAACTGGGGTCACCTCGGAGGTTTGTTGGGTGGGATGATATTTGCCTTCGTTGCCGGTCCCCGTTGGCAAGTTGCAGGTTCTTTCCCTGAACTTACCATCGTCGATAGCCGTCCCCGGTATACCGTCTGGTTGGGTTTCGTTTTTGTCCTTGCTGTATTCTCTACTGCCATCATCATCCACCGCCTGATTACCCCGCAATAAGACACCGGATACTTCACATCGGGTTCTCAGTTGGGGTATACTTTGCCGTTGTTAATCGAGGAGAAGAAAATGAAAAGAGCCGTCAGTATCAGCATCGGGTCATCAAAACGTGATAAAGCGGTTGAGGTCGAACTGCTTGGTGAAAAGGTTAGCATTGAACGGATTGGTACAGACGGCGATATGGAAAAAGCCGCCCTCTTGTACCGCGACCTGGATGGGAAGGTGGACGCATTCGGGGTTGGCGGTGCCAACCTGGGAATCTTTGTGGATCGGAAATGGTATCCCCTTTATTCTGTCGCATCCCTCACCCGTTACGTGCGGCAAACACCGGTATTGGATGGCACTGGGTTAAAAACTACGCTCGAAGCGAAAGCCGGTCCAACACTTGAAAACCTGATTGGCAGCAAGATCAACTCTCGCAAGGTTTTCCATGTCACCGGTGTAGACCGGTTCGGTCTGTTAGAAGGATTTCAAGACTCGCGTTATGAAAACATCTATGGCGATTTGATGTTCACCCTCGGTATTCCCAGGGCTATCAAGACTGTCAAAGGTCTAAAGACCATGGCCGATATCCTCATGCCAATCGCAGGACGCATCCCATTTAGCTGGGTCTATCCCATCGGTGAAGCACAGGAAAAGCGCACGCCGAAATGGACAGAGTATTTCGACTGGGCAGGCATCATTGCCGGTGATTGTCATTACATCACGCGTTATATGCCTGAAAGGCTGGAAGGGAAGATCATCATTACCAATACCACCACAGCAGCGGATATGCAGCTCTTCAAAACTGCCGGCGTGAAATATGTGATGACCACCACCCCCGTGTTGGATGGGCGCTCCTTTGGTACGAATATGATGGAAGCTGCTATTGCCGCTGCTGTTGGCCGGAAAGAACCGATTGACTACTCCCGTCCGGGGGCTTACTTTGAAGAACTTGAAACAACCATCCGCAAGATCGGCCTGACTCCACAGCTTCAGGAGATCAACTAGCATGGAAGCTCTGATCACCGCTGGCGGCATCCCCTTGCCAGGTGAACCCCTGTACGAGTACACCCGGGGAGGTCCGAAAGCATTGCTTTCTGTCTCCGGTCAACCCATGCTGCAAAGAGTCATCAACGCGCTTGCCGGTTCACGAAAAATTACGCATATCACCATCATCGGCCTAAAAGAACTCTCGGGCCTGACCTGCCCATTACCTTTCACTCTCCTCCCCAACCAGTCAGATATGCTGGCAAACATCCTCACCGGTATGCGAGAGATTACCAGCAGAAATCCCGGTGCAGAGCAAGTACTGCTCGTTGCATCCGATATCCCGGCATTGACGAGCGAGATGGTCGACTGGATGGTGGATATTGTTGAAAAAAGTGATGCCGATCTGTTTTATAACGTAATTTCCCGCCAGGTCATGGAATCCAGGTATCCCGGTTCACGCCGAACCTATACCCGGCTGAAAGACATGGAGATCTGTGGCGGCGACCTAAGCGCTTTACGCCTGGACGTCCTCAATAATCTCTCAGATCTCTGGGGCAGGTTGATCGCATCCAGAAAGAATCCCCTCAAACAGGCTTCCATCATGGGCTTCGGGCTGCTTTTCCAGCTGCTGACACGCCAGGCTACCCTGGAGGATGCCGCTCGAATAATCAGCGACCGACTGGGTGTCAAAGGTAAAGTGATCATCAGCCCGTACGCAGAACTTGGCATGGATGCGGATAAACCCTTCCAGCTTGAGATCCTGCAGAAAGACCTGGCTGCCCGTGGGTAAAGATACCCTGGAAAAACTGCTGGAAGTAGATGCCAGGCTCTCGAAGGCTGTCAGGGTACTTGAAAACTCCCGCATCAAACCCTGGGCAGCATTCTTCGCGCATTCAGGGGATTCCTGGTTCTGGCTGGCGGGGTTGCTTCTTATTGCTTTCACCGGGAATGAATTTTGGAAGCGCTGGGCGATCATTTTGACCTTCAGTTTGCTGATCTTGGCTGTGTTTGTTTTGAGCTTAAAATTCCTCATCCGCCGGCGCAGACCGGAAGGAGAGTGGGGGCAGATCTACCGGGCGACTGACCCACATTCTTTCCCTTCGGGGCATGCGGCCAGAGCTTTTCTCTTTCTCGTTCTTATACTCGGTCTGGGGCCGACTTGGCTTGCCTGGGTGATGGTCTTTTGGGCGCCGCTGATTAGTATGGCGCGCGTGATGATGGGGGTGCATTATGTCTCAGATGTGGTTGCCGGGGTAATCATCGGTACAATTTTCGGAGTGGTTTTGCTCGTTCTGCTGCCCCTGTACCAACCGTGGATCCTTCTTTTGATTGCCCGCTAAAGCGATCCATTAGGTTTATTCCCTAGATTTCTCTACGCTGAGATCATCTTCTTCTTTCGATCTGCTCGCGAACGAGCGTATCCACCCGTTCGTTGTTCAGGTTCCCGGCATGGCCTTTTACCCAGCTCCAGGTAATCTTCCTAGTGGAATTCAATGTATCCAGTTCCATCCAAAGATCCTGGTTGAGCAGCACACCGGTTTTCCGTTTCCATCCTCTGGCACGCCAGCCCGGTATCCAGGTCGTGATTCCATTCTTCACGTATTCAGAATCCGTGAAGACACTGGCTGTACTTCCTGCAGGGATGTGCCGTAACCCTTGTATCGCTGCCATCAATTCCATGCGGTTATTTGTGGTTGCGGGTTCAAAACCTGCAAGCTCAACTTTTCTATCAGGATAGATGATCAGTGCCGCCCATCCCCCGGCTCCGGGATTGGGTACACAACCCCCATCCGTATAGATCAAACAACCGCCCGAATGTTCCATTAATCTCCAAACTCCAAAAAAAGTTGTTCCATTGTATCGCGTATTCCGGGTAGGTCATCCACCAGTATTTGCGGCAGCATCACCTGGTGGATTGCATCGCGCATGATCTGGCGGAAAACTGGCCAACTGCTTCCTCCGGGATAGATTCCTCTCCCGGCCAGCGCGCGCGTCGCATCTTCTGCCAGCCGTGGATAACCGGCGGTCAGCAGCCAGTCTGCCTGAGTCGCAGGGAGGATCGGTAGGGCGAATTCCGCATCCGCCAGCGCGGCTTGCCTGTGTGGATCCAGTAACCATTGGATGAACAGCCATGCGGCCATCTGGCTGCCTGGGTCCTGCGAGAGGATGGCATACCCGTAATCGTTGCCGATGTTCGTCCTGCCCTCCGGCAGGGGAAATGGGATGATGCTCCACTCATCGGGCATATTTAATGCCACCAGGTGAGAAAGAAATCCTGGCATCTCCCGGCTGGGGACAGTGACAAACAGCGCCTGGCGGTCAACAAAATACCCGGCCGGATCCGTGTTTTTGCCAACCCAGGCAAATCCCTGCTCCTGCCACATCTTCAATCGCGCAAATGTGGCCACTGCTTCGGGATCAGTAAAGAAATCCCAGGAATTTGCGCCAGATGGAACGCCCATCCACGAAAGAATCGTTTCCGGGTTCGCATCGAATAACCAGCCTCCGGTTCCCCGCATGGCTTTATTGCTGTGAAAGATGTTGACATTAAAAGCGGCTGCTGCTTGCAACTCCCAATTCCCCAGGGTTGCCGGCGCATCCGGGAAACCAAGCTCTCTGGCCCAGGTATTGTTATATAGAAGAAAGACGCCTTCACGGTGAGCAGGAATGGCATACAGGTAACCATCCCTGGTGAAATTCACACTGCTTTCAATAATGGCTGTGTTCATCAGCTCTGGTTGTTCATCCCTGGCGTAGGGAGAAAGGTCAACCAGTAAATGCTGATCCTCGAGCGTAAATATCAGGCTGCTGTCAGCCAGAATAACCTGAGGTTGTCCATCCTGCCCGTCAGATACAAAAGCATTTTGCAATTGGTCATCCGTCAAAAATCCCCTGGCTTCTACATTAATCCCATATTCATTTATCTGATTGAACTCTGCGGTGTACTGATCGATCAATGGGACTGCATGGGTGGAATAGGCGTGCCAGAAAATTACCTGTTGACCGCTGGCAAGCTCCTTAGGTGATAGGGTCGCGGCCGGAGAGGGTTCCTCTAGAATCACCTGTGGCGTCTCACAGTTATCAGTACAGCCCAGTTGAGGAGTTGAGGAAGGAATCACTGCAGCCGGTATTTCTACCTGGGGCACACAGGCAGCCAGCAGGGCGAGGCTGGTTAAAACTAAAAGGGAACGAAACAGGTTCATCTTCATGGGTTCACATTGTATGCATTGAATATGACACGGGGATTCCGGGCTGCACCAGGTTGGCTGATTTTTATATCCATCGACCTGATTACCATCTCAGAATTACTACGCTCTTGTACGAGGAATGTCCTCGTTAATAATCAGGCGGGAATGGATGGGTGTCGAACCCACAGCGGCCCGCAACGCGACCCGCCACCGGTTTTGAAGACCGGGGAGCCCACCGGGACTCAACCACTCCCAGATTAAGGATACCCCAGCCTTGCCCCTTTGACAAGGAATTGGATGAGGTCTGAAGGGCGAGAGTAGAGTTTTAAGCAAAAATCTTCAAACCCTTGCATTATAGATAAAAGGTTTTATACTATTTTTGAAGGAATTAAATGGAGAATAAAATGGATGATGTATTGCTTTACGGTAACGAAAGCGAAGAAAGCGACAAGCCTCCCAGTTGTAAACCGCGACCGGTAAGGCCGTGGCGGGTAGCTGTGGTTGCCAATGTTCGGGGAGAAGGCACAATACCCGGAAGCGGACCTGAAGACGCCGGCGCGGAGTTTGACAAGATGGAAACGATCCAGGCCATTCAGGCCGCGATCCAATCCGATGGTCATCACACCGTCTTCATCCCAGCCGATATAAACCTGCCGAATAACCTGCGCGATGTCGTCCCCGACATCTGTTTCAACATATCTGAAGGGCTTGGCGGTGATGGGCGCGAAGCCCAGGCGCCGGCATTGTTCGAGATGATGCACATTCCGTACACTGCCTCGCGAGTTACTGCCAATGCCATCGCCCTGGATAAGACTCTCACGAAACGCATCTGGCGAGATTGCGGTCTGCCCGTTGCTCCTTTCCAGGAGTTTTCAACCGGGTACGAACAGATCGATCCTACCCTGCGGTATCCCATGTTCGTCAAGCCAGCGCGTGAAGGTACCGGCATGGGGATGGGTACGCAATCCATCTGCTACAACAGCCGGCAATTGCGGGAACGGGTTCACTGGATCATTCAAAAATATAATCAACCCGCCCTCGTGGAAGAATACCTCTCCGGCCGTGAATTCACAGTAGGCATCCTCGGGCGCACCGATGCAGCCGGTTTCAGCCTGCACCCGGAATACTACCAATCCGATGGTTTCCACCGGATGCCGGTTTTGGAAGTGGATAATGACAATTCCATCACACCGGGTGTGTACGGACACGATGCAAAGACCCTGGTGGTTGGCGAAGCCGGGGTACCGGACTTTATCTGTCCGGCGCACATCTCTGCAAGTTTCTCGCGCACCCTTCAAAATCTGGCTATCCGCGGCCATCAGGCTGTCGGTGCGTTGGATGTTTCGCGGATCGATTTCCGTTGTGATGGAGAGGGTAAACCCTTCCTGTTGGAGATCAATTCACTTCCCGGCCTTTCACCCGGTTTCAGCGACCTGTGCGTGATCGCCAATGCAGAAAGTGTTTCCTACAGAGATCTGATACTTGAGATCCTCTACCTCGGAGCATCGCGCTTTGGACTGGTGGAGAAAGCCATAGATAACCAGCCGGAGATCGAGATTAGCCTGCCTATGCCTGGCGTTAAAAGCCATCGCACTGCACGCGTTCAGAGCCGTCAATCCCTGTCTCTCAGAGCACGAACTCAATTGCGGTAAACGATAATACACAGCAAAGCCACCGTGAAAGCGGTGGCTTTTTTATTGCCTTAATACTATCTGCGCAGAAAATGAATAACCCATTAAATAAAAAGAGGCGACGAGGGGATTTGAACCCCTGATGAGGGTTTTGCAGACCCTTGCCTTGCCACTTGGCCACGTCGCCTAAATAATCGGCTGATAGCGGCTCCGGTAGGCACCTCTATCAGCCTTTGAATTCTGAGCGGGCAATGGGACTCGAACCCACGACCTTCTCCTTGGCAAGGAGACGTTCTACCAACTGAACCATGCCCGCGACTTACGCCAAGATGGGTGAAACTGTTGGTAACCCATCCGTTCACCTTTGCAGACGAACGACAAGATTATAATTGATTCGACAAGCAGCGTCAATACTTTTTACCAACCAAATTCTCCATACCACCTCTACCAGTAATGATTACTCCACCAGTGAATTTGTGCATCGACCGCCCTTCCTTATATGGCCAGAGTCTCCTGGAAACTGAATAACCGTGAAGTTGGTACAAACATTATATAGAAGAAGTAATCATCTTTTTGATAATGATCTAAGCCAAGGCAACCAATCTCTATGGTTGTGGGTAATAGCATTTTCGTCAAGGCGTACCTTTAAAAATATTAGCAGGCACCTTTCGGGTGCCTGCTTGTGCCGAGAGCCAGGCTCGGACTGGCGACCCTGCGATTTTCAGTCGCATGCTCTACCAACTGAGCTATCTCGGCATGCATCCTTTTCGAATGCGCAGTGATTTTACTTGGTGTGAGCTTGATTGTCAAGCAACTGAAGCATCCCCACAGTCGTGGAGATCAGAGCCAGAGATTGCTCTGGTGTCCCATGCCAACGGGTATTCGAATTGACTATATAAAATGGACTCTGTATAATGAATTAACTTGTCTGAATGATTTACCCTTTCTAGACATGCGATTGACAAAGGGTCGTTTTGGGTAGTAAAATACTATGATGTTAAAGAGAATATATTTACCGGCTGTCATCCTGAAATAAGGAGATGCATACCAGTGCTTTCTTCGGAATCTCAATTTGCAGTTCGGCTTCACCCCAGCAAGGTAAACGTAGGGCAGATCGCATCACCTGCCTGTTTTTCCCAACCCGGGTCCTGCCACACACGCTGTCTTTTCCACCCAAAACATCCTAAATTCATACGAATACGTCCGGATCAGTCGGTAACACACACCGGGTGATCGCCTGAAAGGGTTATATCCAGTTTTTTGGGAATTCTCCAGGTAATTCTTTTACCAGGATAATGTGAAAGTAATTCCAATTCACTGAGAGGAGGTGGTTACCCGAAAGGAATAAGTTGTTAATTCAGTGCACCATCAATCCACACCCAAATCTTATTTAGGAGGAAGAAGCATGTTTAAGAAGCAAATCATGTTCGTAATCGCACTACTCGTAGTAGCCTCTATGCTGCTCGCCGCCTGCCAGCCCGCTGCCGAAGCGCCCGCCGCTGAAGCCCCTGCTGAGGCCCCTGTAGTAGAAGCTCCTGCTGAACCTACCGCCGTCCCCGTCACCCGCAAGGGTGGTTGGCTGGATGAAGTTGTGTTCTCCGTGATCGACTCTGGCTCCGCCCTGACCCAAATCCAGGCCGGCGCTGTCGATATCTACGCGGACTCACTGTCCTCCGCTGACCTGCCGGCGATCAAAGAAGCTGGGGTTAAGTACTCGACCTCCAATGGCCTGTACTACGACATCCTCTTCAACCCGGCTGTCTTCGCTGATGGTAGATTGAACCCCTTCGTGAACCACAAAGTCCGCGAAGCAATGAACTGGCTGATCGACCGCAATTACATCAACCAGGAAGTCTACAACGGTGGTGCATTGGCCAAGTTCTTCGCCATCCAGACCCAGGGCCCGGACTATGTTGACCTGATTGACACCGCCCGCTCCCTCGAAACCAAGTACGCCTACAACTTCGACAAGGCTAAAGAAGTCATTTCAGCCGAAATGGAAGGCATGGGCGCTACACTCGGTGCCGATGGCAAATGGCAATACAATGGTGCTCCTGTAACCCTCACATTCATCATCCGCAACGACTCTGACAAGACTCGTCTGCCGATTGGTGATTATGTGGCCTCCCAGCTCGAAGCCATCGGCTTCACCGTGGATCGCCAGTACAAGAAGGGTTCAGAAGCTTCCCCGATCTGGATCGGTTCCGTCCCCGAAGAAGGCCAGTGGTCTCTCTACACCGCTGCATGGTCTTCCACGATCATCGACCGCGACGAAGCCAACATGTTCCAGGAAATGTACCTGCCCTCCAGCCTCCAGGGTATCCCTGCCTGGTTCTCCAACGTAGCTGATCCTGAGTTCCAGGCACTCGGTGACGACCTGTTCGCCGCCAAGTACACTGACCTCGCCCAGCGCAAGGAAATGATGAAGCGCGCCATGGAACTGTCCCTCCAGGACTCCCTCCAGGTGTGGCTGATCGACGGCAAGGGCTTCATCCCCTACGCCCAGAACGTTGTTGCAACAGCTGACCTGGCTGCCGGTGTTCAAGGCGCTCAGATCTGGCCATACACCCTGCGCTTTGAAGGCCAGGAAGGTGGCACGCTGAAATGGGCAACCCAGGATCTGTTTGGTCAGGCCTGGAACCCGATCGCTGGCTCTAACTGGGCCTTTGATGCTGGCGCTTACCGCGGCACCATGTCCGGCGATGTCATGTACGATCCGTTCACCGGTCTTGTTTGGCCGCTGCGCATCGAATCCGCTGACGTGACCGTCCTCGACGGCATGGCTGTCGGTAAGACCCTCGACTGGGTCAACCTTGCTTTCGCTCCCGAAATCAAGGTCCCTGGTGATGTCTGGGTCGACTGGGATGCAACAACCCAAACCTTTGTAACCGCTGACACCAAGAACCCCGAAGGCCTCACCGCCAAGCGCAAGACCACCGTCTACTACCCGGCTGACCTCTATCAGACCGTGAAATGGCACGATGGTTCCAGCTTCTCCATCGGTGATGTTGTCATGGGCATGATCATGACCTTCGACCGCGCAAAGACCGAATCCGCCATCTATGACGAACAGGCCGTACCGCAGTTCGAAACCTTCATGAGCACCTACAAGGGTATGAAGATCGTCTCCGCTGATCCGTTGGTAGTGGACTACTACTCTGACACCGTACTGACCGATGCCGAACTTCTCGTTCCTGCGATCTGGCCGACCTTCTCCTTCGGTGAAGGTGCCTGGCACGAACTTGCTCTCGGTAATCAGGCTGAAGCCGCTGGCGAACTGGCCTACTCGATCGACAAGGCCGAACCCGCTGGTATCGAGGAAACCTCCTACATTGGTGGTCCTTCCCTCGAGATCCTCGCCAAATACCTGGATCAGGACGTTTCTGACAATTACATCCCCTACGCTCCTACTATGAGCCAGTACGTCACTACCGAAGAAGCTGCCGCCCGCTACGCCAACTACAAGGCGTTCTACGGTGAACACGGCCACTTCTGGCTCGGTACCGGCCCCTACATGCTCGACAAAGTCTTCATGACTGAGAAGACCCTGACCCTCAAACACTTCGCAGATTACCCCGATCTGGCTGACCGCTGGTCTAACTACGGTGAGCCCAAAGTCGCGACCGCTGAAGTTGAAGGCCCCGCGTCTGTCACCATCGGCCAGGAAGCTTCCTTTGATGTGTTTGTAACCTTCAATGGCGAGCCGTATGCCAACGCTGACGTGAAATACGTCAAAGCCATTCTCTACAATGCCGCCGGCGATACCGTCCTGGTTTCCGAAGCGACCGCTGTTGAGGAAGGTCATTTCGTCTTCACTCTCACCGCTGAAGAATCTGCCAAGCTCGTAGCCGGCTCCAACAAGCTCGAGATCGCAGTAGTTCCCAGTGTTGTGAATCAGCCTACCTTCACCGCTCTTGAGTTCGTAACTCAATAAGGTGTAAGTAAGCAAGAAAGAAGATAGGGGCAAGTACAATGAGTACTTGCCCCTATTTATCCTAAATAATGAGGAATGGAAATGACTTCCGAAACCCCATCAAAAGAGAACCTCCAGATAAAATCCACGGCAGCAGACACGTTTAAAAGGCTGATGCGTTTCATGTCTTTTCGCGTGTTGATGCTTGTGGTGACGATCGTTGTGGCTGTTTACAGCACAATTATGATCGCCAATATGGGTGGTTACGTGGATACGATCATGAGAAATGATATCCGCGAGTCCACCATCATGAAGGTAGCCGCAATGACCGCCAATAAACCGATCTCCGGTGATGCCCGGCGGCAAATGCAAGAGGAAATGATCGCCCTGGAAGAGAAGCGCCTGGGATTGGATACACCTTTCATCATCCGCTCTTTTAGATACCTGGGTAATGCCCTCACGCTGAATCTCGGCCGCGCTATCTACATGGTTAGTGATCATGGGTCAAAAGCCGTACGCGCCATCATACTGGAGCGGTTGCCTGCAACCTTATTGTTGATGGGCACCGCCGAACTCTTCCTGTTCTTTACCAGTGTGTTCCTAGCCCTTATGCTCTCGCGCTCGTATGGAAGTTTTTGGGACAAGTTGGTGATAACCCTTTCACCTACGTCAGCTGCCCCGCCCTGGTTCTATGGCATTTTCTTCATTCTTATATTCGCTGCAGTCCTCAAGATCCTGCCTTTCGGCGGTATGGTCTCATCGCCCCCGCCCGAAACGACAATTGGTTATTCCCTCGACTTACTGAAACACATGATCTTGCCTGCTTCATCTCTGGTGATCAGCGCTTTCTTCATCAGCCTGTATAACTGGAGGACCTTCTTCCTGATCTACTCCAGTGAAGATTATGTGGATATGGCCAAGGCTAAGGGTTTAACCTCCCGTGACATTGAACGCCGTTACATTCTTCGCCCCACCCTGCCCACCATTATTACAAACTTCGCGCTGCTGATCATCAGCCTCTGGACAGGCGCAACCATCACAGAAACGGTCTTCCTCTGGCCAGGCCTGGGTCGCACGATCTTCCGAGCCATTGGTTTCTACGACACTCCCGTAATCGTTGGAACGACCATCATCTATGCTTACCTGCTGGCCATTACTGTGTTCCTGTTGGACTTTGTTTATGCCATAGTGGATCCCCGGGTTAAAGTCGGCGGAGGGAACAAATAATATGAACAACCTGAAAAACACCTTCCGAGAAATCTCCCGTTACCCGTCTGCCATCTTTGGCGGGATTATTGTGCTGTTCCTGGTAGGTCTGGCTATCTTTGCCATGATCAAAATCCCCTACTCCGAGGCTATCCGCCTCTGGCGTGGCGGTGAAGAGGTCTGGTACCAGAATCCCAAAAATGTACCGCCTACCTGGTACAACTACTTCACAAAAACGAAACTGCCTGAATCATTTGCCGTGAAGGCAAGTGAAGATGGTGAATTTTCTAAGACCATCACACAGAATGCGGATGGTACAGCCTTCATCGACTATGAGTATAAGTTTGATTTCGAAGCTGATGATTTCCCGCAGGAAATGTTCTTCTACTTCGACGCAGCTTACGAATCAAAATCTCCCTTTGTAACCGTAACCTTGTTCCGACCTGATGGATCAGACATCAAGATCGGCGATTTCGGCGTCACGCATCAGCTTACCTATCGATTCTCTCAGGATGAACGCCTGATTAAACGCGTAGATCGTCTGATGCACCGCGAGATCATCAACCCGGTGGAAGGACTCTTTGCTGTCCTTGAATCTAAACCTTCGCAACCCCTCAAAGGCACGTACAAGCTGGTCATGCATGCTACAACCTTTGAGAAGGATAGCGACCTGAATATCGAGTTCGTCTCCCACGGCCAGGTTTCTGGCCTTTTCGGAACCGACCATGCCCGGCGCGACCTGACCGTCCCCATGCTTTGGGGTGCCCCGATCGCGCTCGCATTCGGCCTGCTGGCGGCACTGGGTACTTCAGTACTGTCCATGATCATAGCTGCAATCGGCGCCTGGTTCGGCGGCTGGCTGGATGAGCTCATCCAGCGCATCACTGAGATCAACCTGGTTCTGCCCTTCCTGGCCATCCTCATCATGATCGGCACGTTCTACTCGCGCAGTATCTGGGTGATACTTGGTGTCACGATCGCACTCAGTATTTTTACAGGTGCGATCAAGACCAACCGTGCTATCTTCCTGCAGGTGAAAGAATCCACCTACATTGAAGCTGCCCGTGCTTATGGCGCTACCGATTGGCGGATCATCTTCAAGTACCTCATCCCGCGTATCATCCCCCTGTTGATCCCCGCGCTGGTCTCTGCGGTTCCCGGTTACGTCTTCCTGGAAGCTTCTCTGGCCGTCCTCGGCCTGGGTGACCCGGTATTGCCGACCTGGGGCAAAATCATCAACGACGCTGAAACCTACAATGCTCTCTACAAGGGATACTATTACTGGATCCTTGAACCCGCGGTCTTGTTAATGTTCACCGGCCTGGGATTTGCCATGCTCGGTTTTTCTCTCGACCGTATCTTCAACCCGAAACTGAGAGGGATGTAAGCCATGGCGAACAATGCACAATACTTACTTGATATTCAAGAGTTAAAACTTCACTTCCGCACTACAAAGGGTGTGGTTCAGGCTGTGGATGGCGTCAACTTCCAGCTGAAACCAAACCAGGCTGTGGTGGTTGTGGGTGAATCCGGATGCGGAAAAACCTCACTCGCTAAGGCGATCCTTCGCCTGCTGCCGCGCAATGTGTTCCACTATGGTGGAAAGGTCTACTTGAATGACCTGGAAACCATGGGGCTCTCTGATGAGGAATACCGCAAACAGGTCCGCTGGATCAAAATGTCCCTGGTTCCTCAGGCAGCCATGAACTCCCTCAACCCCGTTCTGCGGGTTGGCGACCAGGTGGCTGAGCCCATGATGATCCACTATGGTGTGAAAAAAGATGAAGCCATGCAGCAGGCAATCAAGATGTTCCAGCATGTTGGCGTTCCGGTGGATTTTATCAACCGCTATGCTTTTGAGCTGTCTGGCGGAATGCGCCAGCGTGTTGCCATAGCCATGTCACTGGTCACCGCCCCCGCGCTCGTAATGCTGGATGAGCCTACTTCCGCGCTGGATGTTCTCACCCAGGCCAACATCTTTAACCTGCTCAAACGCATTAAATCTGAAATGGCTACCAGCTTCGTACTGATCACGCATGACATCGCAACATCCAGTGAATTAGCCGACCGGGTGGCAGTGATGTATGCCGGCCAGATCGTAGAAGTGGCAGACGCATTCACCTTCTTCAAGCAACCCCGCCACCCCTACTCTGCCAAATTGATGGCCAGTGTACCCAAGCTGCGCGGAAATGATGAGCCTGATTTCATCACCGGTCAGCCGCCGAGCCTAATCAACCCACCCACCGGTTGCCGTTTTGCCGCTCGCTGCCCCAAACGCTTCGGCAAATGCAACGAGGAACCACCAACGGTTACACTCGGTGAAGATAAAGTCAAGTGCTGGCTGCACGTTTAGGGAGCAGAAAATGACTACTAAGGATAAAACCAAAGAAATGAAGACTTCTTCTCCCGCAAAGGCACAAACCAGCCGGTCTCTGATCTCGGATGTACTTCTCAACATCAAAGACCTGCATGTCTGGTTCGAACTGCGCAAATGGGGTTTCAGACACGCCGGTTACGTCCGCGCTGTAGATGGAATTAGTTTCGAATTGACTAACAGTGAAACTATTGCCATCGTGGGTGAATCTGGGTGCGGTAAAACCAGCCTGATGCGTACCGTCCTTCTGTTGAACCGCCCAACCAAGGGTACCGTGACTTTTGAAAGTAAGGTCATCAACGACCTGAAGGCAGATGATCTCAAGAACTACCGGTCCCACGTCGGTTATGTACAACAGGATCCATACGGAGCCATGCCGCCTTTCATGAGCATTCAGGCTATCCTGGAAGAACCGCTCAAGATCAACGGTGTGAAAGATCCGGTAGAACGTTTCAACCGCGTCAAGAAGGCTCTGGAAGAAGTTAAGATGAGCCCGGCTGAAGAATTCATGGCGAAATTCCCCCACATGCTCAGCGGTGGACAGCAGCAACGTGTGGTGATCGCCCGCGCCATGATCATGGAACCCCGTCTGCTCATCGCCGACGAGCCGGTTTCTATGTTGGATGCCTCGGTGCGTGTGGAGATCCTCAAATTACTGCGTGGCCTTCAAAAGAAGCATAATTTGGGTGTCATCTACATCACCCATGACCTTTCGACAGTTAGGTACTTCTCTGAACAGATCTTTGTCATGTATGCCGGGCAGGTGATCGAAAAAGGTAATGTGAAACAGGTGCTGCAAGCTACCAGTCACCCCTACACATTCGCCCTGCTCGAGGCAACCTCCGACCCGGATGCCCACAATGCCACCGTTCAGAAGGAAGTTCCCCCCGGAGAGCCCCCCAGCCTTGTGAATCCGCCCAAAGGCTGCCGCTTCCATCCACGCTGCCCGAAGATGATCGATGGGTTATGCAATGCTGAAATGCCGCCGGACTTTGAACCTGAACCCGGACACTTTGTGAAATGCTGGTTGCTGAAATGAGATGGCTCAGCCCGAAAGCCATGATCTGGGTCGGTGCCCTGTTGATGGTAATGGGCGTGGTTCTTCCATTTTTGATGGTCATCAAAAAGCTGGAATCCACCTTTTTCCTCAACTTCCTGTCTTATGGCGCGTCCGTGGCAGGTATGCTGATGGCCACAGTCGGGCTGGCATACACAGCCATATCAAACCGTAACAAACGCAGATAACATCTTACAAGCAGAAGCCCTGTGGGTGAAAATCCACAGGGCTTCTTTGTTTATTACAACTTTCTATGCAATTACTGTTCGTATTTCAAAGTCGGCATAAAGACTGCCAATAGAAAGGTGGCAAGCAGAGCCAATCCGCCGCCGAATAGGAAAGGCGCGGATGGGCCAAAACCCGCCCATTTGCCCGCACCCTGCCAGAGAATGCCGGCGATCAGGGAGGATGGAAATGCCAGCAGGCCGATCACCGCATGGTACGTGCCATAAGCGGTACCCCGCATTTCTACAGGCACCAGGTCAGCTACCATCGCATTGGCTGTACCAAACGCCAGGCTGTAATACACCCCGTAGGCTGCGTACAATGCCCAGGCATGCCAGGCCTGGTTTGCCAGCCCAAACCCCAAATAGATGGCCGCATACACCAGCCATCCGCCGATGATCACACGTTTCCTGCCGACCCTGTCGGAAAGACCGCCTGAATGTGTGGATAAAAGCGTAACTACCAGATTATAGACAGCCAGGATGACGAGAATGCCGGTGACCGACACCCCCAGGTTCTGTGTCCGTAAGATCAGGAAGGAGTCGGATGAGTTTCCCAGGGTAAAGATGCTGACGATCGCCAGAAAGATCAGGAAGGGCTTCCCCATTTGCTTCAGCTGGATGCGTGGAGCCTGCCTGCGTCCTTCCACACGGGTTTCACGCGCACCCGCAGCCAATGTGACGACTGCCAGTATCGCTGGTACCAGGCTGATCAAAACCAGTGTCTGGAAGGTCTTCCGGCTGATATCCAGGGATGTGCGCTGCGCCATCCACACGACGGCCGCACTGATCAATATCCCAATGACAGCTCCGCCATGATCCATGGCGCGATGTAAGCCGAAAGCCCGTCCACGTTGGGCTGCTGGCGTAGAATCAGCCAACAGCGCATCGCGTGGAGCTGTGCGCACGCCTTTGCCCACCCGGTCCGCCCAACGCACCCCTGCGATCAAACCCCAGCTAGATGCAATGTAGAAGAAAGGCTTCGAAATGGCTGATATGCTGTAACCCGCAACCGCCAGCCATTTACGATTCCCGATCCTGTCTGAAAACCATCCTGAGACCATCTTTAGCAGGCTTGCGGTTGCCTCAGCCACCCCTTCGATCAAGCCGATCAACGCGGTGTGAACCCCCAGCACGTTTGCCAGGAATAATGGCAATATATTGATCACCATTTCACTGGATACATCCATGAAGAAGGATGTGATCCCTACCACCCAGACATTACGCGGTAGATCGGTGATCTTCGTGTACTGCTCATTCTCCATGTAACTCTCCTAAGCCTGCTGTTGTGAATTGCTTGGTTGATTATAGCCCTTAGCTCGACCACTCTGCGTCCATCAGCACCAACCCGTCCCGCGCGCTCAGATCCTTTTTTACCAGGTGCCCGCCGCGGTCGATCTGGCCGAGGTAGGCATCCGGTACATGCTGGATCAGGCGGCCATTGTCTTCGAGGTAGAGCGAGATGCGGATGCTGCCAGGCATCAAGGGTAACTTATTGATCCGACAGGTAAGGCTTCCGTTCTTTCCCACCGCCAGCTCGCTGTTCAGATTGGTGAGAATTTCACCGTTCATTGTTTGGATGAGAATGGAAAGCTGCGTTCTTTTCAGCGCACTGCCTGCCGGTGCTTCAAATAACGAGTGCAGCAGGATCGGCGCACCACTGGTAAGGTGATCCACCGCAAAGCCGTTCTCGTCCAGTAATTCGAAACCGGTCAACCTGACCGTAGCCTTTTCGGCTGCGTAATCGCTCTTTAATTCATCCGGTGCGCGATGCTGCTTGCCAACTTCATCATAATAGCGGATGGCTTCAGCCACCGGAGATAAGTGATAGGCAAGCTTGCCGTGATCCAGTACCAGCGCTCGATTGCAGATGGCAGCGACCGTAGTCATATTATGGCTGACGAACAACACCGTGCCCCCGTTCCGTCCAACCTGGCGGATCTTTTCCAGGCTCTTTTGTTGGAAGGCTGCATCCCCCACCGAAAGGACCTCATCCACCAGCAGCAATTCCGGTTCCAGGTGGATGGCAACAGAAAAAGCCAACCGTACTTCCATGCCGGTTGAAAACCGTTTAACCGGTGTATCTAAAAACTCCTGTACTCCGGCAAAGTCCACAATCTCATCAAACTTTTGCTTCACTTCAGCCCGCGTCATGCCGATGATGGCACCGCTGATAAAGATGTTCTCGCGGCCGGTCAATTCCGAATGAAAACCGGAACCCGCCTCCAATAGTGAGCCCACCCGCCCGTTGATGATCGCCCGGCCGCTGGTGGGACGGGTGACACGGCTAAGCAGGCGCAGCAGCGTGCTTTTACCTGCCCCGTTATGCCCGATTACACCGATCGTATCCCCCGGATAAGCCTCAAAAGAAACATCCTTCAACGCCCAGAAGGTAAACCGTTCTTCGCCTTCCGGCTTCTTTGAGAACTTCTGGCCCAAAGAAACCAGCTCTTCCGCCAGAGACCTGCGGTTACGCCGCCACCCAATACCGGTGGTGGCTACCAGGTGGTAACGTTTTGATAAACCAGTGGCAATGATGGTAGGTTCGCTCATTAGATCACATCCGCAAAGGAACGTTCCAGCCGGTGGAATAACGCCAGAGAGATTGTGAAGACCACGGCTGAGAAACCGATGGAATACAGCAGCGCCGGGCCGGGAAATGCACTGGTGTGGAAGATTGCCCAACGAAAACCATTGATGATGCCTACCAACGGATTCAGGTCATATACCCAGCCCCACCCGGCCGGGATGATGCTGGCCGAATACGCCAGCGGAGAAGCATACATCCAGATCTGGACCACAAAGGGCAGGATATAGGTAAAATCGCGATAGAAGACGTTTAGCGACGCGAAGATCATACCCACTCCCACCGACAGAACGAGGGTCAGGATCAGCAGGAAGGGGATCGCCAGCAGGCTCCAGCCGACCGGAGTGCGGTAAATCACCAGCATGATAGCGAAGATCACCAGTGAAACTGCAAAATCGATCAGTGTGGAAAGTACGCTGGATACCGGCAGCAGGATGCGGGGGATGTAGATCTTGGTGATCAGGCGCAGGTCGCGCGTCATGCTGATGCCACCGCGCTGCAATGCTTGTGAAAAGACCGTCCAGGGGAGCAGGCCGGCGAAAGCGAAGAGCTCGTAACTCACATCTTCAGAGGGTGTCTTCATCAGCTTGCCAAAGATGATCGTGAAGATGAAAGTGGTGAGCAGCGGCTGCAGCACGACCCAGAGGACACCCAGGAAGGTCTGCCGGTAACGTAGGGATACTTCCCTGCCGGTGAGCATGAACAGCAGCTCACGGAATTCCCACAGGTCTTTTATTCCTGTGCCAAACACCCCGCGGGGTGATTCAATTACTGTTTGTTTTTTTGGCATAGAGATCATCCAATGGTTTATTGTCTAAAATACCACAGATGCTAATCACCTGGATCATTTCTTTTCTCCTGCGTAAACTGGGGGTATGCTTTATGGAGTTCAAGAAATGATAAGGGTGGTAGGTCAAATCCCGGGGGTAATGCAGTGATACAAAGAATTGCTTCCTGTTGATTTTCCGTTATTGCTGAGCGTTTAGTTACTGTCGAGTTCATTTTATTGAAATGAAGAATATCACAGTGATCTCCGACGAGTAGTATATCCTCATCCAATTCCAATGCGCCACGCAAAAAACGTTTACCAATCTGTTGGATTTTATTTATTTGACCGGTATCCGGGTTAAAGAAAATAATCTCTCCGGTTGTGGTGTTCAAATAAATACCCTCTCCATTTGACAGGATGCGAACCGTATGACTAGGGTTCGTTACTCCACGTATTGTCAGGATTTTTTGATATGTACCATCTGGTTTTATTCTGACAAGGACGGATTTTCCTTTTCCAGGTTGAATGACCAAGCTCAAATTAGTTCCATAACCTGGTTTGATCAACATTCGGATGAACTCATTTATTTTCTCAACATACTTCCACACGCCAAGTTTGATCATCTCTTCTTTTGTGGATTTCATTCGTTGGTATCGATTGCTTCTTAACAAGCCAAGTGAGATCAAAATACTTCCGTCCTTCATCTTTTCAATGGAATTAATATGGGTACAGTTACTGAATATCCAATTATGAGTTCTAGTATCCCTGAAATTTGTTTTTCCCAGGAAGATGCTAACACTATCGAGAAAAGGTTTTGGGTAATCAGCTAATCCTAATCCGCGTAAAATTACCCTGGCATCAAAGTATTTCAGTAAAGTCCTATCAGGCCCAAGTAAACATAACAAGTCATTTTCCGTACTCGTCACCCAGACGTTATCGTTTTCGAGAAATATCTCGTGAATATGAGATGCACTTGGATGATATCGGATATCCAGAGGTTTCCAATTCCTATCGTAGTAGAAAACAGAAGTGCCATTCGCGACGGCGAATATCTCGCCGTTATAGTTCATCCCCTTTGAGCCTCGCATACCACCCCTGGGATTGGAATTATACTCCCTGTAAGCAGGCTCCATAATCACTGACTTTTGGGTTACCAGGCCTTTTTGAGTATCGTAGACATATAAATACCCACTAGGTTTATCTAGAGGTGCTCGTCGGATAACAGTTGAGATCAAAACGATTGGCATATTAATCCTTTATCATCGAACAAACTTCCGAGGACATACCTAATAGACTTATTTCGTTTTCTTTTTTTCTCGCTGCCATCGCACTCTGGATACTAGATTTATTTTTATATAGGCGCACCAATAACCTCTCAATCTGATCATCCGGATCCCCTTGAGGTGAATAAACAAGGTCTTCCAGATCCATCGATTGCATGATCCCCAGATGCTTTGTCTCAAATGCATACATGATCACAGGGCATAATCCCAAAAATGAATTCACACTTCCGTGAACCCTGCTCACCAGGCTTCCCTCGCAATGCCGGTATAAGGGAGCTGCCGCCAACGGCTGGATGATCTCATCGACCAAAATAGCCCTCTCACTGTGCTTTGACCTACTGATTATTTGCCGTGCCGCAATCCGATCATCATCCGGCGCTTGCGTATTCATAGGAATAAAGACGGGGATAACTCCCTGATCTACCAGCCAATCCAGAGCCTGAGAATATACCCGGATCTGCTTTTCCACGTCATCACGGGTGCGGGTGTTATAGTGCGTATCCGCTTCTGTATCATTAAAACGCAAGGTTCTTGGTGACAAGGCAAAATACCTGTCTTTTCGATTGAGCCCATACTTTTCTGCGAGTCTCAGTGCTTCAATCTCATCGAAGTCGGAAATCGAAAATACCGGGTCAGGAACGATGGCAATTGATTGTACCAAACCGATACGGTTGAACTCATCCACAGTAAACTGGTCTCGGCAGGTAACTGCAGTGCTGTGATTAATAACGCGCGCAAACACCTTCTCAGCGAGCCGGTTTCGTAACTTAAAACAACTGACGCACCATAGATAATACTTTTTCCGAAATAACCTTAATAGTGAGTGGTAGACCCCCATGATAAACAATTGCTTTGTCTGATCGAAAAATGGAACTCCCCCACCAAAAATAAATAGATGACAGCGGGCGATTTCGCTGATAATCCGAAATGGTTCGCGCAGAGGTTGTAGAGTCGTCCATGTGATGCCGGGGTTTGGTTTAAAATATTCCTCAACCAAAGAAGGCCGGGCTGTAATCACGACCAATCTAAATTCACCCAGGTACTTACGGATCAACTCCGCGATGCTGATCAAGAGAAGGCGGTCTCCAATGTTCCTGCTGCCGTACCAGCCACCCCAGATGATTATCGATGGCTTTTTCCGCGGTTGTGTTAGTTTCCTGTCCAATTATATTTTCCTGTGATGCTCAATTTTTGATACACTTCCTCATGCTGCCGCATGGCAGCATCCATTTCATATACTCTGCGAACATACTCATAGCCATCCTGACCATGCGCGCGCCACCTGTCTTCAGACAGCAACCAGTTTAGTCCGGCTATAAAATCGTCCTGCTTTGCATAATAACCGAACTGGTTGGCGAAAGAATCGGGGTCCACTGAACTTAATACTGCGCAGCGGGATGCGCAGGCTTCAATGAACGAATTTGGCAATCCTTCCCTTGCGGCTGTATTCAAGAGGATCCAGCTGCGTGAGAGGATGCGCTCCAGCCCATCCCCGGCGAACTGATCCACCAGGCCAGGCAGCTCCACATTGGGCAGTGCAGCAAATTCCTTGCGCAAGGCCGCGTCATACCCTTTATCCCGGCTGGCTCCGGCAATAATAAATCGAACCTGTGGAAACTTCTTTGCAAGAGCCAGCGCCAGTTCAGGCCTTTTGCGCCTGTCCCAACGGGCAACGAAACACACCGTCGGCTCGGTTGCTTTTTCCACCCTCTCCGGCACACGAACCGGGGTCGGGAGATGCGCGGGCACCTCCCGCAGGTGATACCGGCGAACCGCGCGGTCTTGCATCAATATAGCCGCGGCAACTCTTGCATCCGCACGGTGAACTGCCCGGTGAACCCACCAGTTATCTTCGTACATCCAGTTGAAGAGCACCTGAAGCGGGTTGAGGGACGGGTTGCGCAACTCCACCAGCCAATCTGAAAGAAAGTGCGTATCACGAAAAGTAATGATGTGCTTCTTTTCGGGATGAACCTGCTGTGCCAGCCAGGTGCCTGTGGAAGGTTCCTGTGAATGATAAATATCCGCCTTCACCGAGCGGAAAACCTCAAGGCTGCTGCGGATGTCTTTGATATCAAATCCATACACGCTGATGCCATCCAGTACCTCGACCGGCGCCTGGTTTCCCCTGCGCGGGATGATGGCACTCACCTGGTAGCCACGGCGCACCAGCTCGCGGCCGATAGTCCGTGTCGCGCGGCCATATCCGCCGTACTTTCCCCAGGCAAATATCTCTACACAAATAAAACAAATATGTAAATTGCTCATCAACCTTCCCCGGCGGTTCGCGTGCAATTTATTACATCCCCATTTTCCTGCTGAAACAACCGCAGTGGTCGAGCAATGTTCAACTCCACCCGGTTCGCAATGATTTGCATCCAATTATCGACTTCAAGGCACAGATCGATCACACCAGTTTTCATGCTCTTGTCACCATCCACCACGGAGACCTCACTGTACAGGCCTTAGCACCTGCAGGTTCAACCGCTTTTCATCCATCACAGGCGCATAATATTTCAGCACAAGCCGGGAGACATAGTTCACCCAACTGTTGTTCTCCTCACTAAAAGCCTGCTGGGTGCTTTGTGTATTGGTGGTCAATCTGTCGGTGAAGATCAAGCCGTACCTGCCGGACAGAAGATCACCTTCCAATTGGCTCAAGAACGGTTCATTTCCCGCCATAGCCATTTCCATCAAGAAGATCTTCTCATAACGCACATCCACCTGCGAGGCTTTCAGGTTTCCGAATGTAAATAGCTGACAATCAGAGAGGCACAGGATCTGGCTGCCAGGTGCTTGTTCATCGATCAAGCCCTGCAGTTGAGGGATTACTTCATTCGCCAGCCGCTGGTCCGGTTTAATGAATAACGCCGGGTTCATCAATAAGAGGATGGCTACTGGGACAACTGCTGCCAACATTCTTTGCCAACGATGAGGAGAGAATTGTCCAGCTTCAAGAGAACGTGTTTCGGATCCTCCGATGATGAGGAGGCTCACCAGCAGGAAAAGGACCAGGAAAGAATCATAATTATGCAGGTTGCTGCCGCCGCCGATCTTGACCGATACAACCATGCTGCCCATAAAATATATCGCCAGTATCAAACCTGCTAAAAGGTTGTTCCAACGGAATGCCGGTTGTTTTTTGAAGATGGAAAGCATCCATCCGCCCAGCGGCAAGAGGGCAAGAAAGATACCGGGAAGTACTCCAGGAAGAAAAGTGGCATTGGGCAGCAAGCGGTACCACAACAGTTCAGATGAGAATGCCGTATCAAAAAACCATGCCGGGTTGCCGGATATTGCCTGATAGCCGTATTTTGCCCCAGCAGCAAAGAGCAATGAGATTAGGCCCCAGGAACCTAGGGTCAACACCGTCTTTTTATTCAGTTTAAATGGCAGGGGATTTTCCAGCAGATGGAAAAGCATGGCAACCGTTAATGGCATGAAATACCAGTTGATCCGCGATAGCCCTGCCCAGGCTGAACAGACAGCCAGGATGAAAGCCGTTCGCAGGGGTTTATCCTCCCGATACCACCAGATGACAGGAAGAACCGACAGTGCCAGATGGTAGTAGACAGGCCCCTGCTGCAAAAATAGATACCCCAGCAGCAGCCACCAGAGGAAATCTGCTTTTCTCTTGAAATGTATCCTGCGTACCAGCGCCAACGACAACAGCAGGGGGATGCTGATCCATAAAAGCGCCTGCCACAGGCGGTGGATCCAGATCTCATGGCTCGTGACCAGGAATGGGATTGCCTGCAGTAAATACCGGGTGGGATGCAATACGGGCAGTGTCCCTTTGAAGCCATGCCTGAACCAGTCTGCCACAAGTGCGGCATTTACATAGCGGTTCCCTTCAGACCAACCCAGTGAAAATGGATAATCCGTAACCTGGTTCAAAAAGCTGGCACAGGAAAAGACGAAACCTGTCCCGAGTATTGCCAGGCTGAAGGACCATGCCCATCCGCGGACTGGAGCAAAAACCCGGGCAACCAGATAAAAAGCTGTCAGAGTAAACCAGATCAAAACCATAAAAGCTGCCGAAGCTCTGAGATCCCCTAAAAATACTCGCGCGCGGAGCGTCCAAAGCAGCGGAACCAGGGCCAGGCACAGGATGGCAGCTAATATCCTTTTAGGGCTGACCAGAGGGAAAGCCTGCTGCCCAGCAGCTGGCTCAGGATTATGCCGCGAGAGGTGAATGAGAGCCAACACTGCCAGCAGGCAGGCTGCAACCGCCAGCACAGGAAGCAGATGATCCAGCCAGGAGGGAAAAATGGCAGCGGTATAGTCTTTAAGGAATTGGTGATAAAGCAGTAGAGTGGACAGCCAACTCAAGGCTGCTGAAAATATTGTGAAAACGATCGTTTCACGCCGATTATTCATCACTTCACTGATCTTCATTCTGTCCCGATGGTATACAATCGGTTACACATTCTTGCGACTTTTGAAAAACTGTGGAATGAAGAAGGCGCCGGGAAGGCTGGCAAGAGATTGCGCCACCCGGATCATCAAAGCCGTCACAAGGCTGGCTTCCATCGATGCTCCACCAATGTGGGTATATAGAAAAGTGATCGAAAGCTCCTGCAGTCCATACCCGTTGATCGAAACTGGAATGAGCGTGAAGAAATAGCTCAGGCTCCACAAACCGGCGATCATCAAGAATGAAATATGTTCTCCCTGCCTTTCAAACAGCAGCCAGAGGGTAAAGTAGAGGCAGGTCATGTGAGCTGTGGTGGAAAGAAGCGACAAGACGACATCTACAGGGTAATCCTTCCACAGGACGATCGTTTGCATCAACTTCTTAAGTGCTGCACGGATCTTTTCACCCGCCTTACCCAGCCAACCCGGTAAAACAATCAGTGAAACAGCCGGGGATGTCACTTCGCGCAGGGTATCTGCCGTAAAGTAGAGCAGGTTCAGGGGTAAGGCCAGGACCATCCCAAGCATACCGATCAACCTGTCCAGGATCAGTGAGCTGGCAACATGTGTTGCATCATACCGGCGACTCACACCGGCTGCCAGGCGGACAATGTCCCCTCCAATGGTGGTGGGGAGAAAATTTGACGCAAACAAGCCGGCAAAGGTTGTGGCTATCGTGAAACCCGGCTTGATCTCAGGTTCTATGGTACGCAATAAAAAATGCCAGCGCAGGCTTACAAATATCCGTGAAAGCAATGTAACGCCGACTACCAGTACACTCATCCAGATGCCGAACAATCCCAACCCCTGTTTGAATTCCTCCCAGTGCAGGCGGATATAATACCCGAAAACCAGGATGGTGATCACAGTCCCCGCCCAGCGTAGGAGCGTGGAAAGCCTTCCCCCGCCAGGACCAGGCATCATCTTTTCTTCTGTCATTCCATCACCAGTTGATAATCTTGGGTTATTATCCTATATAAACCTGCAGCCTGCAATAAATGCTGCGGACAGTTAGGATAATCTGATTATATCTGTTTCCACCCGGGATTGGCACATTTCAAACCATTGATGTAGGAATCTAGATCGTAATTCAGAACTCCAATAAGGAATTAAAGAAGCCCCGGATGATTCCTCTCCCGGGGCTTTGTGTAATGATCAAACTTCTTTTTTATAATCGACTAATCCCTGGCTCCCCCGTGGATGAAGGGTAGGATCTCATGTATTCCTGTATAGATCTGAACCAGTTTTCCATCCTGCATCTGGAGAACGCGGTCCACATACTCACACATCCTCAGATCGTGGGTAACCATGATCCCTGCCCGTCCCTGCTCGTGGATTAACCCGGCGAAGGTTTTCACCACCTGGTAGGCGCGTTCAGTATCCAGGCTGGCAGTTGGTTCATCTGCCAGCACCAGGCTGGGGTTATGGATGAGCGCCCGGGCAATGGCAACGCGCTGCTGCTGACCGCCGGACATCTGTCCCGGCAGGTTGTGCAGCCTGTCAGCCAACCCTAAACGTGCCAACAATTCCCTGGCCCGCATTTTACCAGCTTTGTCGAGCCTGTTGTTCAAACGTAGCATCAACTCCACATTCTCTACAGCGCTCAGGTACGGCACCAGATTGTTAGCCTGAAAGGTGAAGCCGATCTTCTCCCTTCTGAGTGCCACACGCTCCACCTCGCCCATGCTGGCCAGGTCAGAGCCGTCCAGCAATATGGATCCGCCGCTCGGTTGCAGCAGTGCCGCCAGCATGGATAGCATAGTGGTCTTTCCGGATCCACTTGGGCCAACCAGAGCGACAAACTCACCGGCTGAGACTTGAAGGGATACTTCATCCACAGCATGGATCGTTCCTGAATCTGTTTGGTAGGTCTTCAATACAGACCTTGTTTCTAGCGCATAATCAGACATAACATTCACCTAAGAGGAAAGCCCTAACGCCTTCAATGGTTCGATCTTTACCGCGTAACGGATGGAAACCAACCCGCCCAATGGGCCAATCAACAGCAATGCAACAATGGCTACCGCCGAGGTCACCCCATTGAAAACGATCGGAACGGTTGGAGGAAAGGACAGCGAGAACAGGAAAGTAAGCACACCGCCGATAATCACACCTACCACCGTGACCACCGTGATTTGTATGACCGACGCAGCCGCAACGATCGGGTTGGATGCACCGATCGCCTTGAGCACACCAATCTGAGCCACCTTTTGCAAGATCTGGATCTGGAAGAAACCACCTATTACCAGAATGCCAATGAACAGCGTGAACGCTCCCTGGGTATTCAATGTGCTTTGCTGTGCAGAGTAACCGGGCAGCGCCTGGATCGCCTCACTGAGAGTTGCTGTTTCGACATTATCCACCTGTGCGCTGATCTGCTGCCGGACAACGGCTACATCTTTGTCGGCTGCAACTTTGACCAGAACGACATTCGCGATCGGGTTGGATGAATTCACCTCAGCCTCAGATTTCGGTCGGATGCGGTCCCAGGTATAGAACGGCACGATCACTGCCGGTTGAAGGGAATACTGCTGTCCATCAGCTATTCCTACAACCTTCAATGTATAGAATTCGTCCCGGGTACCCTGAGTAACGCGCAAGGTCACATCATCTCCAACCTTCAGCTTGGAGCGTATGGCTGTATTTCGATCCAGTATGGCTTCATTTGCCTGCGCAGTTGTCAATTGAGTGCCTTCGGCTACCTTTGGCTCACCCGCATGCCCCGGTTCTATACCGAGGATGGCCACCTTCAGGGGGTCTTCGCTAACGGGAAGGACTAGCGTGGCATTTGCGGTGCCGAGCATGCCGGCATCTGCTACGCCATCCACCCGACGGATGGCAGCCAGGCGATTGCGTCCCAGGCGGCTGGCGCCAATGAGCAAATCGGACTTTGCCTGGTAAACGATCACCTGGGCATCCAATTTTGATATATATTCCCTGTTCCCATTGCCCAGCCCCTCACCCAGCGCTGCAATGAAAAGTACAAGCAGGGTAATGAGAGCAATCACCAGGCTTACCAGGAGGAAGCGGGAGCGATTACGCCAAACCTCCTTGACCGCCAGGAAACCTGCTATAGATAATGTCTTTTTCATAATCTCTCCAGCCTGATTAAGGAGCAAAGTACACAGCCGCTGTCATGCCCCACAGCATACGTGGATCACTTTCAGTCAGCGAGATCGTCACTGTGTAGGTGACATCGCCCCGCTTCTCTTCGTACTTATGGCTGATGGACTGAACTACTCCGTGAAAGGTCGTATCCGGCAATGCGTCCAGGACAATTTCAACACCCTGCCCAAGAGACACATGAATGACATCCAATTCGGTCAGGTTATCGGTTTTGATCAGCCAACCGGTATCGCTAACAATGGCAACTGCCAGCTGTCCTGGTAGAACCTGATTTCCGGGTTCTACAGAAATTCCTGCAACAGTGCCATCCATGGGTGCGGTAATAGACCGGGCATAGTAAACATCCTCAGCACTGAGCAGCGCAGCATCCGCAGCCTGAACACGGGCTTCGGCCAGTGCTTTCAGGTCCGGATCTACACCACTTCCTGCCTTCAGTTTCTCCAGTTTTACTTTAGCCAGACCCAGGGTGGCACGAGCAACATCCAGGCTGGCTTTATTCTTATCAGTATCACTGATCTCATATCTGTCCTGTGCCTTATCCAGTTCGGCCAGTGATGTTTCATAATCCAATTCTCCCTGAGCCAGCGAGAGATCTGCAGATGCCAATAGATCATCCAGTTCCTGGTTGGCAGAGATTGCTTCCAGCCTGGCGCGTGCAACAGCTGCCTGTTGTTCGGGTGAATCCACCATCGTAATGAGGACATCACCCGCCTTCACCAGCGCACCATCCGCTACATGGACTTCTGCGATCTGGCCGGCAGATTTGAAATTGATCTCCCATGCCATCTTTGGCTGCAGCTTTCCTTCAGCCAAGATGCCTGCAGGAAGCGGTGCTTGTGTGGGGGTAACTTCTTCAACAGTTTTTGCAGAGCAAGCCGTTATGGACAATGCTGCCAGTAGTACTATGAGTGCGAATTTAGAATTTTTTTTCATATTACC
>CAIKMQ010000041.1 GCA_903828565.1 uncultured Leptolinea sp.
CTTCTACATTTTCATTGCCGCCTTCTCGGCAGGGGTCGTGTATGTTCTGGCCGATTCCAGCATCCGTTCCAGGTTGCGCCAAAACGGGTGGGTTGTTACCATCATTCCGCTGTACCGGATTCTGATCTTTGTTTTTCGTCTGGCAGGTTCAATTATTGCACTAACCGAACCACCGGGATGGCGAGTCCGCCCACCGTGGGTTGAAATCCAACAGGCTGTCCAAGAAATCCGGCAAACAATGCGCCTGTATTGGAAGAATGTCATGAGTAAGTGAGGAGCTTCCCATGGCTTATGAGATGTTCACCATTCTGTTAGTTGATGATAATAAGGTAACGCTCATGGTATATGATAAATACCTGTCATCCCACCATTACCGGGTGGTCACGGCCAAAGATGGGAATGATGCCCTTGAGAAGGCGTTTTTAGAGCGTCCAGATGTGATTTTGCTTGACATCATGATGCCTGGTTTAAACGGTTACGATGTCTGTACGAAGCTGCGTGAGGCGCCAGCGACCGCTGATATCCCGATTATCATGCTCACTGCGCTGGATAATACTTCAGCCCGTCAGAAAGCGACCGAAATCGGGGCGGATGATTTTATTTCCAAAACCGAAAATCTAGAAAACCTGGATGGGCGCATTAAGACGATGTTGAAGAAACGCATCCAGGCCCATACCCATAGCTGGCTGGCGGATCTGCCGGGTAATATCGCCGCCGATTACGCAATTCGCAGCTATATGGAGACGGGGAAACGTCTTGGGGTGATCTTCCTGGATATCAAGGGTCTGAATGCGTATAGCAAATCTTTGGGCTACAAGGAAAGCGAAAACATCTTGTGGCAGATGGCGCACATCCTGGATGATGTGATTAAGGAAAGGGGCAAAGGTGAATTTGTCGGCTACCTGGGGCAAGACCGCTTTATCATCCTGTCTGATCCTGGATCGAGCAAGCCGCTGGTGGAGACGATTGTCAAGAACTTCGAGACGAAGATTCAGAATAACTTGCAGCATCTGGCCGGCCAGAGCGAATTTCTAACCCTGGCCATCGGCGCGATGATGATTGAGAAGGGGAAACAAGTTCCTCCCGGACAGATCTATGATGTCGGTCAGATGTTGGTGAATAAGGCCAAAACCTTACCGGGCAATTCCATCCAGGTGATCCAGTTTAAATAGGCTTCCTGTATCCAGGGGATTATCCCATCCGGAAATCCCACGCCAGAATTTCATCATCCAGGCGCACCCGGTATTTACGAATGCCCAACGCAGCCTGGACGTAGGGGTTCTCAAAGCGCGGATAGCCGTGCAGGGCGATGGCCTCCCCGTTCACGAGCAGCGGACCGCTCCATCCGAAGCGAATTTCACCCAGACTGGGAGATGTGTACGCCACGTTCATGCCGTTGCACTCCACGGGGGCCTTCAGGATGTGCTCCATAAAGCCTTCCAGTGAACCATAAGCGGCTTCATCCCCCAGTTCGCAGATCCAGATTGTATCGGGGGAGTTGACCCGCAGTTCGATC
>CAIKMQ010000042.1 GCA_903828565.1 uncultured Leptolinea sp.
CCGGTTATGATGTCGGTACAGGCGGGCAGTCTGAATCAGGCGTGAGTCAATTTCTTGTCCATGTCTTTCCGTAGTATTCAGTTCGATAAAGTTGAGTGTCAAATCATCATTGTGTATCAGCCTGGCACTCCATTGGGCTAGACAGCTTAAAAGCTTCTCCAACGGCTCGCTGACTTCGACCCCTGGGATTGTTGCAAGCGCTAGGGATGCTTCACATTGAAGCCGTTCAAGCAATTTAACCAAGAGATTATTATTATATCGATGCCTTATGCTGCTCGTGTCTTTCTCTGTTGCACGTGACAATGCGGCCGAATTGATTTCATCGATTGAAATGGCAGCCCAATCTCCCAGTGCCATTCTTGATATGCAGTTTAATAACTCAGTTTCGATCTCCGGTCGTCCACTTAGGCCACTCTTACCTAACTTTTTAATACCTTCCAGTACATCATCATACAATCCCCGATCATAGTCATCCAGAAAAGAACCGAGTAAAAGACCTTCCAGTATTTCCTGTTTTTCGCCTGCTGTGAGCCCCTCCTCTATGAAGGAATTTGAGAGCAGATTAATTATCTGTTCTGTGGAGAGCGCAGTGCTTCCTGGATTATGTGAAACCTGGCGAAGGAGGGTTCTGCTTAGATAACTCAGAAGCTCTACATCGAAGACAAGCGGTGAACCCTCAAGTTTAACATGGCCTTTTCTGTCAAAAGAACACCACAGTCGGGATCCGCTTCGCAAATTCGCAGTATCGAAATGTCTTAACAATACGTCATCAAGGAAACCTGCATGCGCACCGGGATAACCCGCGTTTTTGACATCATTACGCTCATGCCGTGTGATGGTGGAACCCAACCACTGATCATCAATGTGAAAATGTATTTCTACTGGTTCATTGGGATTTTCAGGGTTTACGGCCCACCCAAATACCCATCCATCGTCATTGATCCCATCGAGATACCCAACATAAGCTGAATATTTGAAATAATCTGGCAGGGTTACCGGTTCTCTGCAAATCAACGTTGCTGGATCACCGGCAATGGCAAACAAAAGATTGTCCCCGATATTCAACCGAACATGACGAGACAAAAACCGCAGATCTATTTCAAATCCACAATTCTCTTCCGATAACTGATATGCCTTGGCAATATCGGGCCTGTGCTTGTTGACGACGGTCTTCGCCAGCACTTTCCCCTCACGGATCACTAAAACCTCGACTGGTTTACCGTTCCCATGACCTGCCACTGCCCAACCAACAACAGTCCAATCCAGCCTGACGAACTCTAGCAGTCCTTTGGCCATTTGAGGCGCTTGTTGACCCATTACCGGATCAGGAGAATCTGTCTCAGCATTTTCTGATGGTTTGTCCCCAGTCTGATGTGCCATGGATTGTGGTTCAGGACTTGATGCTGGACCAGCCCCTAGCGAATCCCGTGAAACTGTATCAGGGATTAAGGATGATGCAGCCTTAATCTCGGGTGTTGCTGAAGTGGGATTGGATTTCCTAGAAGCCATAATATTGCTTGACCGTAGTACTGATTGGAACCGGAACCGTATGGTTTAGTGTTCTATATAATATCAGGCTGATCCCGGTGGGGAAATAATGGATCTTTGCTC
>CAIKMQ010000043.1 GCA_903828565.1 uncultured Leptolinea sp.
AGCCAGAGAAGGCATCCACCCCGATCTGCGTCACCCCCTCGGGGATCACCACCGACTGCAGACTGCTGCAGTCATAAAAGGCTCTCTCCCAGATCTCTGTCACCCCCTGTGGGATCTCCACCGACTGCAGACTGCTGCAGTCATAAAAGACTCTCTCCCCGATCTCCGTCACCCCCTCAGGGATCACCACCGACTGCAGACTGCTGCACCCTGAGAAGGCACTCTCCCCGATCTCCGTCACCCCTTCAGGGATCACCACATGAGCGTCATTTCCATTGTACTCTGTTAATATACGCTTACCATCTCGTTCTTCAATCTTCAGGTTGTCTGTCATGGTATTCCCTCCTCCATTATTTTACCTCAACCTCATTCGTAGGGTGTATTCCCAACGCACCCCGCCCAACTTGTCACCCTGAGCAGAGCGAGGGAGCCCTCGGCCAGAGCAAGAGAAACTTCGCTGCGTTCCCGAGGTGGCTAATTCCCTCGTTCTACTCCTCGTCGACCCCGGCGCTGCGCTCCCGGGGTGGCTTACTACTCATTGAACTCCTCGTCGACCCCGGCGCTGCGCTCCCGGGGTGCCTCGGTACTGCAATAAAAATACGCCCTCGCGGGCGTATTTTTATTGCAGCTCCTCGTCGAGGACTCGAACCTCGAACCTAGCGGTTAACAGCCGCCCGCTCTGCCATTGAGCTAACGAGGAAAGCGATGCTTATTATAAGGAACACCTCCGCGAATGTCAAGGAATAACCCCCGCCGGGCCCTGCCGGCTCTGCTGCCGCATTTCTATTGTATAATCCAACCAAATCATTGGAGGTTGCATGGAAATTAACTGGTTCGGCCATTCCTGCTTTCGCCTGAGCGAGCGCGGCATGGCAAGTGTCGTCACAGATCCCTACGATTCCCGCGCTATCGGTTACGAACCGCTCAAACTCAAAGCGGATATTGTCACCGTCAGCCACGATTCACCCGGCCACAACTTCATCTCTGCCGTCAAGGGAGATCCGCGCATCATCACCGGCCCCGGTGAGTACGAGATGGGCGAAGTCTTCATCACAGGCATCCAAACGGACGGTGCCGGCAAAAAAAGCGCGGATGAAAAAAAGAACACGCTGTACGTCTTTGATTACTACGGCCTGACAGTCGCCCATATGGGCGACCTGACGCGCGTCCCCACCCAGGCAGAAGTGGAAGACCTCGGCCCGGTCAACATCCTGCTGGTACCGGTCGGCGCCGGCGGCAGCCTGAACGCTGCCAAAGCCTCAGAGCTGGTCAGCCTGCTGGAGCCTAACATCGTCATCCCAATGCACTTTGCCACCGACGCATCCACCGCGGAGCTGGAACCGCTCAGCAAGTTCATTAAAGAGATGGGTCTGGCAACATATGAAACCGTCCCCACCCTGAAAATTGCCAAAACCTCCCTGCCGCAGGAAACCCGCGTTTTCGTGCTGGAATTCGATCGGAACCGGAATGGAAGCAGCTGAGCAGTATAAACTCATCATGACCTGGGATATCGCTCCCACCCGCGAACGGGAATATTTTGAGTTCGTGGTGCGCGTCTTCCTGCCTGCCCTGCAGCGCATGGGGTTGGATGTCAATGAAGCCTGGGCCACCGCTTACGGCGACCAACCACAGATACAGGTTGGCGCGCAAATGCCAGACCTGAACCGTCTGCAGCAGACGCTGCGCAGCCAGGAATGGACAGACTTGCACAATCAACTGCTGGATTTCATCATCCATTACCAGCAGAAGATCGTGCGCGCGCGCGACCATTACCAGTTCTAATGTCAGAGCTTCACCCGCTCAGCCGCCGGCTGCTGGATTGGTACGCGCGGCATGCGCGCAGCCTTCCCTGGCGTGAGACGCGAGACCCGTATGCCACCTGGGTAGCTGAGATTATGCTGCAGCAGACCCGGGTGGATACGGTCATTCCCTACTATCACCGCTGGATGACCCGCTTCCCGACCTTGCACACCCTGGCCGAATCCAGCCTGCAGGATGTGCTGGCATGTTGGGAGGGGTTGGGGTATTACTCCCGCGCCCGCTCCATGCACCGGGCCGCCGGTCTAATCATTCGCGATCACGGCGGTACCTTCCCCTCAGATCTTCATACGCTGCTCAGCTTGCCAGGCATCGGCTCCAGTTCGGCAGCAGATATCCTTTCCATCGCCTTCGGCCAGGATATGGCAGCCTTGGACGGCAACATCAAGCGGGTGATCGCCCGTCTGTACGACCTGCCGGATGAGTTGGACACGCCGGCTTTCCTGCGCCGCTGCCGGTCCCTGCTGGATGAGCTGCTTCCATCAGGCCGTGCGGGGGATTTCAACCAGTCGCTGATGGATCTCGGCGCCGGCATCTGCCTGCCAGGGGTGCCATTATGCGATACCTGCCCGCTCTCTGAAAACTGCCTGGCCCGCGAGCGCCAGTCCCAAGCCACGCGCCCGGTCACACGGCCGCGTGCCGCCATTCCACATGTTCAGGTCACGGCAGGCGTGCTGTTGCAGAGTTATAACCACAGCCAGCAGGTGCTGATAGCCCGCCGTCCGCAATCCGGCCTGCTGGGTGGTATGTGGGAATTCCCCGGCGGTAAGCAGGAAGCGGGTGAGAGCCTGGATGCCAGCCTGATACGTGAACTGCATGAAGAATTGGGTGTGAGTGTGGAGGTCGGTCGGAAAGTGGGTGTTTTCAAGCACGCCTATACGCATTTCCGCGTCACCCTGCATGCTTACCTCTGTCACATTCTTTCCGGCGAGCCGTCCGCGCTCGCTGCCGATGAGATCCGCTGGGTCACATTGCCTGACCTGTCCGGCTACCCGATGGGTAAACTGGACCGCATGATCTCAGAAGCGCTGGTGAAATTGCCTGACTAGATCCGTATAATGAGATCATGAATACGGCTCATCCTGCCTGCGGAGAATACATCCCGGAGCGCATGGATATGGTGACATCCCAGGTGATGGCTCGCGGTGTGCGTCAGCCGGAAGTACTGCATGCCATGCACCTCATTCCCCGGCATTTCTTCGTCCCCGCGGCTGCCGTACAGCGGGCGTATGCTGATACTCCCCTGCCTATCGGCTGCGGGCAGACCATCTCACAACCCTACATCGTCGGGCTGATGTGCGAGCTGCTGGATCTGCGCGGGCAGGAAACGGTGCTTGAAGTCGGCGGAGGGTCCGGGTATCAGGCAGCCATCCTCTCGCTGCTGGCGGCTTCTGTCACCTCACTGGAACTGGAACCCTCCCTTGCCAGCCTGGCTGCCGTCCGCCTGCTAGCGCTAGGGTTGGAAAACTGCCGGTTGCTTTGCGCAGACGGGTCCGCGGGGTATCCACCGTGTGCGCCTTACGACCGGATCATCCTGGCAGCTGCTGCCCCCCGACTGCCGCAAGAGCTGCTGGATCAGCTGGCTCCTTTGGGTATTCTGGTTTCGCCCGTGGGTGACCGTATCAGCCAGCGCCTGCAGATATGGAAAAAGGATGCCCGTGGGCATCCTTCCATGCAAGAGCATATAGCTGTGATCTTCGTCCCCCTGCGCGGGCAGAACGGAGTAACAGCCGATTAAGATCCGCTGATATTTACCAGCACGAACGGCCGGCGGCGGGTTTCATTGGTCAGGTAGGCACGAGCCATCTGTTCCACTTCGCTTTTATTCTTGCTGCCATTCCGTTTGATCGTATCCAGCACGCGCTTTTTCAAGCCGGCATACAACTCATTGTTCTCACGTGAAGACATAAAACCGCGGCTCACCACTTCGGGCTCACCCAGTACATCCCCGGTGAACCTGTCCACCGTCACATTGATGAGCACCAGCCCATCGCGTGCCAGCACTTCACGCTCGCGCATGATATCCTCGCTCACATCCCCCACGCCGGCGCCATCCACAAAGACATAACCGTTGGGCACTTTCTCGCCCAGCTTCATACCTTTTTCTGTGATCTCGATCACCTGTCCATTCTCGGTCACCAGGATGTTCTCTTCGGGGATGCCGATCTGCTTTGCCAGCAGCGCATGCTGGCGCAGCTGCCGCAGCTCACCGTGGATCGGGATGAAGTATTTCGGCTGAACCAGATGCATCAGCAGTTTCATTTCTTCCTGGCTGGCATGCCCCGAAACATGAACGTTCGCGATGGCTTCATAGATCACATTGGCCCCGCGCTGAAACAGGCGGTTAATCATGCGGTAAATGGTTTCTTCATTCCCGGGGATGGGGTGCGAAGACAAAACGATGGTATCCCCCTCGCGGATGTCAAACTGCCGGTTGGTTCCCATCGAGAGCCGTCCCAGAATGGATGAGGGCTCACCCTGCGAGCCGGTGCACATGATGACCACCTCAGAATCGGGTAATGCCAGAGCTTGTTCGATTGGTATAACCACACCGTCCGGTATGTTCAGATAGCCAAGTTTCAATGCCATCTTGAAGTTATCCACCATGCTCGAGCCGGCAAAAGCCAGCTTGCGATTGAACTCCGCTGCCACATTCACCGCCTGCTGCATGCGGCTGATCAGCGAAGCAAATGAAACAATGATGATCCGGCTGTCTGCCTCACGGAACACCTTCTGAAAAGCGCTGTCGATCACCCGCTCAGAGGGAGTCCAACCCGGCCGTTCAGCGTTGGTGGAATCTGCCAGCAAAGCCAGCACGCCGCGCGAAGAGAAATCTGCCAGGCGGGCGTAATCGCTCGGCCAGCCGTCCACCGGAGTATGGTCAAATTTGTAATCACCTGAATGCACTACCAGCCCCAGCGGGGTACCAATACCCAGGCCGACACCATCCGGTATCGAGTGGCAGACGTGGAAGAACTCCACCGAGAACGGGCCGATCTGCACGGTATCACCTGCACGAACTTCTTTTAACACCGCCCGCGAGGAAAGACCGTTGCGGCCCAGTTTCACTTCCACCAGGCCTTTGGTCAGCGGTGTTGCGTAGATCGGCGCGGAAATCTCCTGCAGTACATGGTGGATCGCGCCGGTATGATCTTCATGCCCATGGGTAATGACGATGCCGTCGACGCAGTCCTTTTTATCCAGCAGATAACTGAAGTCGGGGATGATGTAATCGATCCCCAGCATGTCATTTTCCGGGAACATCATCCCGGTATCCACGATCAGTATCCGGCCATTGTATTCGTAGGCCATCATATTCTTGCCTACTTCACCTAATCCCCCCAGAGGGATAATTCTTAACTTGTTTTCTTTCATATTTCCTTTTCCAAAAAAGCACCCTGGTAAATACCGGGGTGCGTGATTTCACTTCCTGTGTATTTTTACAACCAAATAATCATATCATGCTGGTTGCTTCCTGTCAAAGCAACGAAACCTCAGTTACCGATGGGCAAAGCTACGATCACCAGCCGGTGGGTGTTATCCCTCCTCGGCCAGCAGGTCACCAGGGTGACGCGTTCGTCTGTGGTTGCCGAGATCCAGCGGGCATTTTCCTTCCGGATCTCCAGGGAGACATTCACTTCCTGCAATAGCTGCCTTTCTGCCACCAGGTAGGTAAACACCTTTGCGCCGGAATGGATGTAAATGACATCCCCGACTTCCAGATCGACCAACCTGCCAAAAACTTTGCCGTAAGCGTTGTGATGACCGCCCAGTACGGTGTTGCCGGCTTCACCCAGCGGAGCTGAGCTGACCTGCCAGCCGGCGGCGCGTTCATCCGGTACGATCCATTGTTCAAACCACTGGTCCCTGATCTCCATTGTCACCGAAGTAGCCGGGATGACCGGAGCATCCAGAGCGATAGCGGGGATCACGATGCGGTCGGGCACATAACCCGCGCGGATGGTCGGCGTTGGCAGCACGATACCGCCATTTTCCGGCTGTGGTGATGGCGAGGTATTTGCTGCCGGTGTCTGGCTGGCTGCCTGCGGTGGTGTGGGGGCTACATCCCCTGCCAATTGCCGCGCGAAAATCGAATCTGAGATTAGCCCGGGCAGATCCAACGCCAGAGATACAAGGGTGGCGCAAATCAACAGGCTACCTGCAACAATGAAGGCGGTTCCCCGGTTCTTATCAGACATAGATACCATTTTAAATGAAAATCCGGGAAAGCGGTACCAGCTGCTTTCCCGGAGGTTATTTGATTATTCTATTCAGCCTTTTGATACCGCATTGTAAGACCTTGTGAGACAAATGCCATGCCGAACAGTACAGCGCCAAATTTCAGGAACAGGCTGCCAAGCGGAGAGCCGCCAAACGGGCTATTATCGCCCGCGCCAGTTACCGGGATGAGCAGGATCTGATTCGGATCCGCGGTAGCGGAAAGGGTAGCCACAAAGGTGGGGCGTGGAGTTGCCTGGCGTGCACCAGTCACCGGGATGATTAGCTGGGTGACGGGTCCACCGCCGCCTGTACCACCAGTTTCAGTGGGAAGTGCGCTCGTCGGTTCGCTGGTAGGAGTTTCCACCGGGCAGGGGCTGGTCTCGCTGGTAGTGCTGCTCAGGCTGTTGGTAGCGCCTTCATGATCCAGCCAGGAAAGCGTCATGGTGTGGTAACCGGTTACAGTGTAGAAAGTCAGGCTGCTGTTCGCCGGTACCGTGCCGGAACCGGAAGAACCATCGCTCAAACTCCAGGTAAAGGGAACTTCCACCGGGTTGGTATTGGATACGGTCCACGCTTGTTCGGTCACCGCGCAGATCCAGTCCAGGCTCAAGCGGGCAAAGGGCACCAGGGTGGGTGTGGCTGTATCGGTCGGTGTCGGGGTGGGCGTATCTGTAGCCGTAGCGGTTGGTGTCGGTGTGTCGGTTGGTACTTCCGTAGGGACTGCGGTTGCGGTCTGGGTTGCTCCACCGCAGGTAGGATCATCCGGACCAGAGATCTCAAAATCACCAGGGTGAAGATCGTGGCCGTTCCAGCCAGAAGCGTCTACTTCCAAAGACACGCCGTTATCCGGGTTGCCTTCCGGCAGGTGGCAGATCCAGATCTTGCCAGGTTGGGTGGTCGGGGTTGCAGACTCACCGGTTACAGGGATGATTGGTGTTTCGGCTGTAGCAGAAGGATCGACCGTTGCTGTTGGTTCGGCCGGGGGATTACAGGCTGTATCTGTGCGCCCGCTGATGATGAAATCACCGGCGTGCCCGCTGTGACCGGTCCAGCTGGCTGCATCCACATAAACGGCTGTCCATCCGGCAGGGGTCGCAGGAGGGGCGTGGCAGATCCATATTTTCTCAACATCTCCACCAACTCCTGGTCCACCGGTGGAGGTTGGAGTACCGGGAGCGCCAGGCACGGTCGTACCACTGGCAGGCTCACTGGTGGCTGTTGCCGGTTTTCCGGGCTCTCCTCCTGCGGCTGCGTATACTGGCTGCGTGACAAAAGATAGCAACAGCCCAATGATCAGGCTGACCACACCAGCCGCATAGGCAGTGGAGGTCAATTTTCTTAAGGTTTTGTTGTTGAAAGATTTCATTTTTCGCTCCTGGAGCAGTATTATTAGATTATTTAGATAATCTTTATCTGATTATATGAATCCAGGAATGAAAAGAAACCCGCAATAGCAGGTCGTATAACTAAAAACTACTCATGTAAGGAATCTGTAACTATTTACCGGGTAAAATGGCTGGAAAATCCCTGCCGGGAAGAGGAAGCACGCTCATTTCCAACTGGTATGCGTGTGCCAATACTGGTTCTGTAAGTACGTGCTTTGGGTTGCCTTGTTGTTCCAACCTGCCTGCCACCAGAAGCCACACCTCGTCGGCATAGCGGGTTACCAGGTTCAAATCATGGATGGCTGCCAGCACGGTAAGCCCCTCATTTACGGCCAGCGATTGCAACAGATCGAGGATTTCCACCTGGTAATGAAAATCCAGGTGTGTAGTCGGCTCATCCAGCAGCATGATGCCGGCTTGTTGCGCCAGGGCACGGGCAACCAGCACCCGCTGGGCTTCTCCTCCCGATAGTTCTCCCACCCGCCTATCCGCAAGCCTGGAAACATCCGATCGCTCCATAGCCTGCCGAATGATCTCTTCATCCGTTTTTGAAAACGCACCGAGCCACCCGGTATAGGCCGTCCGCCCCATGCTAACCACTTCGCGAACCGAAAAAGCACCTGGCAAGCTGCGCGCCTGCGGGATCACGCTGATGCGCTTCGCCCGGGTTTCAACAGAGTATTGGTGCAGGTCCGTACCATCCAATGTCACCCGCCCGGAGCGCGGCGCCAGTATCCCGGATGCCACCCGGATTAGGCTGGATTTACCGGCACCATTCGGGCCGATCAGAGCGGTTACCACCCCTGTTTGCAGGCAGGCGGATATTTCCTGCAGAACCAGGTCTGAGCTATAGCCTGTGCTGACATTCTTAAATTCCAACATCCTGCCTGCCTTTACCAGAAAGCCTGGTTCTTCGATCTGCGCAGCACCCAGAGGAAGAAAGGTGCCCCCGCCAGGGCTGTGATGATCCCCAGCGGTACCTCCTGCGGCGGTATCAACACCCGTGCCAGTACATCCGTAAACAACAACGCGGATATACCAGCCAGGGCTGACAGCGGGATCAAGCGGCGGTGGTCGGGTCCTGCCGCCATCCGCAGAACGTGCGGAACGATCAGGCCAATGAAGCCGATGATGCCAGAAAAAGCTACCGCTGATGCCGCCGCGAGAGTAGCCCCAATGATCACAAGTGTCTTCGCCAGCCGGATGTTCAATCCCACCTGTTGGGCTTGTTCCTCCCCGAACTGAAGTACATTCAGGGCTTTTCCGGATGTGAATAACAAAGCCAGGCCCAGGATAGTATAAGGCAGCATGGCCAGCACCGGTCCCCAGCTTGTGGTTGAGACGCCGCCCATCAGCCAGATAATTGCTCGTCGTAATTCTCCTTGAGAGCGGATCATTAGAAAAGAGGTGAATGCTGTGCAAAAACTGCCGATTGTTATACCTGCCAGCAGTAAATTGGTGGTCGGCACGGTTTTTCCGACCCGTGCCAGCAGGTAGACCAGGGCAACCGTCAAAGAGCCTCCCAAGAATGCTGCCAAAGGCACTGAAAAGAAGCCGGCAGTAGTGGTCGGCCAGTGGTAGCTCATCGCCAGGACAGCCCCCAGCCCTGCCCCGGATGCCACCCCGATCAGGTAGGGGTCTGCCAGTGGATTCCGGAACAATCCCTGATAGGCAGCACCGCTGCCAGCCAGGGATGCCCCGGTCAGACCGATCAGAATGGTGCGCGGAAACCGCAGGTCAAACAGGATCGTTTCGAATGAGGAAGGCCAATCCACCGGCACAGCCAGAAATGGCAGCCGGTGGAAGAGGGCCTTAACCACTGTTCCCAGGGGAATATTGACAGAACCTACAGCCAGGCTGATGCAGGCCGCCAGTATCGCCAGGGCAGCCAGCAACCAAACAACGGGCAGGTTCCGTTTTACGCGCATCAGATCACTGCCCCAACAGGATGACGATCTGTTCCAGTCCATCTACCAGGCGCGGGCCGGGTCGGCTGACGAGGTTGTCATCAAATGTGTAAACCCGGCCATTCACGACCGCGGAAAGGCTTTCCCACCCTGGGCGGGTTGCCAGGCTCACCACAGTAACACCATAGGCTGCATCGCCCAGCAAAATGATATCCGGATCTGCCAGCACGAGTGCTTCCTGGCTTAGCTGCAGGTAGCCAGCCCCGGCGGAAGAAGCCACATTCACACCACCTGCCTGGGTAATCAGTTCATCAATGAAAGTACTGCTGCCGACCGTCCATGGTTTTGCCGGATCCGAAGCCCCATCCAGTTCATAGAAGATCTTCACTGGCTGCGTACGATCCACAGTTGCGACAGCAGCTTCGATGCGCTTCTGCAGGCCTGTCACGAGCACATCCGCTTCAGAAGTATGCCCGGTCAACATCCCCACGGTGCGGATATTCTCCAAAACCCCAGACACATCAACGGGGTTTGGCAGGTAGTAAACGGTCAACCCCATATCCGCCATAGATTGAATCAATTCAGGTGAATTTAGCTCGGAAGCGAGTACCAGGTCCGGTTGCAGGGCAGCGATCTGTTCCAGGCTGAACTTGCCCATGGATCCGCCAACAGAAGGCAATACCAATGCATCTACCGGGTAATCTGAAAATTCATCCCGGCCAATCACCTGTGCCCCGGCACCTACCGCAAAGAGCAATTCGGTGTTGGATGGAGCCAGAGATACGATCCGTGCAGGAATATCAGGCAGCGTGATTTCCCTGCCCAGCCCATCTACAAAAGACTGGTCTGAAGGCGGCTGCGGGGTGCTTGCCGGAGCGCATGCCGCCAACAGGCTGATGAGCAACAATATGGCCAGAAGTTTGATGATTTGTTTCATTTGTTCTCTCCCAGGTTAAAAGTGATGATTAAAGAAAAAACCTGTTTCGCAACAGGTTTGGTTTTGGATGACGTGCTTCCACCTCCTTTTCGCGAGATCGTGGGAACGCAGACCTGGCGGGCGACCTGACTCGGAGAAACTCCTTACAGTTGCGCGACAGTGTTGGACTAGGCAAGAAACCGCACCAACTTCGCCTTTCAGCCTTCCCTTCCGTGGGTTAAGGCACCGGGCCTGCTCTATTCAATTGTTTCTTTATTGTACTTGGATGACCTGCTGGAGTCAATCAAAAGCCAGAATCACCGGATGGTTGAACGTGAAATATTGAAAGGTTAATCCTCGTGCCATGCCACCTGTGTCAACGCCTGGATGGTCTTCCGCAGCCGAGCCATGCGCGTCTCATGTTTCTTGGCCTCTTCTAGAGCTTTCACATACTCCTTTTGGTGGGAATAGGAAAGCTTCTTCCAATTCTTAAAAGCCTGCGGATTCTCTTTCAGAGCTGCGGCAAGATCCTCTGGTAAGGTGATCACCCGCGGAGAGTCATCAACCTGCATCACCACATCCACAATGTCTCCGGCTTTAATCCCGATGGCATCGCGCGTGTCCCGGTTCACACCCAAATAATGCACTCCCCCATAAGGAAAGATTGAACTGTGGAATTCATGCCCATTCAGTGTCCCTGTGACCATGACACGCCCGCGGGCTCCAAAGACCGTATATATATCCATTGGGACCGCAATGAATGTCGCCGAGCTGTCCGGTTGGCGTGTGAGTGTGGCAGTAAATCTCAATTCTGCGGTTTTTTCTTCCATAGTGATCGCTAAACAATTTCTCTTATTTATTATACATCTCCAAACACCAGCCCTTTCCGAGAGGTACGCGATGCGTAGTTTGGCATGATTCTAGCAACAAATCCGAATGTAAGTTCAACAGGAGCCTTGTTTATGAAAACACCCGCCTTTCGTGTGATTGCCCTCTTTCTGCTCTCTCTAACTGTATGGATGCTGCCAGCGGGATCAGTTCTTGCTGCTTCACCCGCGTACACCACCAGCATTACCTACCAGAACATTGGCAGTGATGTTGCCCATGTGACGATCACCTACATCCCGGATGGAAGTTCAGACCCTGTTGCTCTGACTCAGCCCGACCTTCCTATCGGTGCCAGCCAGACGGTGATCCTTTCCAACCTGGATCCCTCCACAGCCAGCACTCGCGGATCCGTCAGGATAAAATCGGATGTCGAGATCGCTATTCTCGCCAGCCAGGTACCAGTCAATACCACTGTCATTGGCCGTGGCATGAGTGCTGCCTCTCAAGCCGGATCCTCTCAATCCTGGCTGCCCAATCTGTCAAAAGCTGCCGGTGTCACCACGGTACTTGCTTTACAAAATCAGGATGCCGTCCCCGCGGATCTCAAAGTTACTTTTTATGGCGGAACTAGCCCGGTGGTTGTGGATAAGCTGGCAATCCCCGCTGGCGCTTCCACTTATCTAGATTTAGCAGATATTTCCGCATTGGGAACAAGTTTCAATGGTACTGCGCTGATTCAATCTACACAGACCGGCACGTCCAGCCCTGGCCGGGTGAGTGGAGTCTCTCTCATCTCTACAGGCATTTCCACTGAAGTGTACGCAACCGAAAGTATCGCATCCGGCGGTAATACACTATACATGCCATTGGCTTTATGCTATGGAATGGGAGGGATGTCCACCACCTATTATGTCTTCAATACAGATGCTTCCAAGCCTGCAACTGTTTCAGTGGCATATAGCAATGGAAAGACCGACACAGCAAGCATCGCTGCGCTCAGCGGACGGTCCTTCAATGCCTGCTCGCCATCCGGTGTGCTTTCAGGGTATTCAGGCTCTGCGGTCATCTCTTCCAACGGTCCGGGCATCCTGGCAGTAGGCAGGATCAAGCTGCTTGGTATGGCAGCCACCTTTGTAGGACAATCGAGTGGCACTTCCAGGCTCGCCCTGCCGTCAGCTCTCTACTCCACAGCCGGTTACTCCAGCGGACAGAAATACCGCACCCAGGTGATCGTGATGAATTTGGGTTCTAATCTTGCCGCCGGTGCTGTGAAGGCAAAGTTTTATGGGAAAGACGGCGCCTTGATTGGCACCTACACATTCCCCGCCTTTGCCGCAAATAGCCGGCAGGATGTTAATGCCACCAAACTGGGCTCATCTGGTGCCGAATTTGGCTACTATAGCGACGGCAGTTCCGGCGGAAGTATGGTGATTGAAGGCCCGGCAGGCAGCTCACTGATGGCGCTCGCCTGGCAGACACGCGTTGCCGGCAGCGGGACGTATGCAGGCGATGCCTACAACGCGATCCCCGTCATCAGTCAATAAAGATCTACTTAACTCAAAAAAACCGCCCAGTCGGGCGGTTTTTCTTATTATGCCCCCAGGTGTTCCACAAGGATGCGGATACCTATCCCTACCAGTACCAGCCCTCCAACGACCTCCATCCGGCTGCCCAATTTTTCACCCAGCTTCCGCCCAAAAACCAGCCCAAACAAGGATAAGCCAAAAGTGATGATCGTGATCAATGTGACAGCCCGCCAGATGGGAGTCTCGATAAAAGCCAGGCTCAGGCCAACAGCTGCAGCATCAATACTGGTGGCAACGCTCAGCATCACCATCATTCCTCCCCGTGTCGGGTCGGCTGGATGTTTTTCAGATGAACCTCCGAATCCAGATCGGATCATATTGATCCCAACAAAAAACAAAAGCCCGAATGCAATCCAGTGATCAACGCTGGCGATCCATTGAGAGATGGTACTCCCTGCAAGCCAACCCAGCAAGGTCATTAATCCCTGAAAGAGGCCAAAGTGGAAAGCCAGGCGATACATCGAACGGCGATCCGGCCGTGTGCTGCCCGTGCCAACTCCCAGAGAGACGGCAAACGCATCCATAGCCAGACCGAAAGCAATGAAGACAGTTGTGAGGATATCCATTATCGTAAGATTATACCAAGCCTGCGATGCAGTATACTTTGGGAGGATAATGCAGAAATGGCAGGCTCCGGGATATTGCGATAAAATCTCTACCAATACGTTTTCAAGGGAACCTCATGGCATCAGATACCCCCTCCACATTACGAAACCTGATCATCTATTCGATATACGTGCGGGCACACTCACCGGAAGGCACTTTTGCGGGTGTCACCCGCGACCTGGAGCGGATTAAAAGCATGGGGGTGGATTTCATTTGGCTAATGCCGATCCACCCGATCGGGAAGGTGAATAAGAAAGGTTCTCTCGGCTGCCCATACTCCATCAGCGATTACCGCTCCGTCAACCCTGAATACGGGAATTTGGATGACTTCAAAGAGCTGATCCAAAAAGCACATTCCATCGGCCTCAAGGTCATGATCGATGTGGTGTATAACCATACCGCTCACGATTCTGTGCTGGTGCATGAACACCCGGATTTCTTCCACCAGGATCTTGATGGTAACCCGGTCACTACCGTTCCGGATTGGAGCGATGTGATCGATCTCAAGCACCCCAACCCGGGGTTGACCCGTTATCTGATTGACTCGCTGAAATACTGGGTATCACAGGGGATAGATGGCTTCCGTTGCGATGTGGCATCCCTGATCCCGGCTGAATTCTGGCAGCAGGCACGAGAAGAGATCGCTGCTCTCAAACCGGGAGTGGTCTGGTTGGCAGAGAGTGTCCATGCGGGTTTTATTGAATACAGACGAAAACATGATCTCATAGCGATATCAGACAGTGAACTCTATTCTGCATTTGACCTGACATACGATTATGATATCTGGCCGACCCTGCACGCCACGATGCGGGGTGCTTCGCCGATCAAGAACATGCTGGAATTGTACAGGTTCCAACATGCCATTTACCCGCAAAACTTTATTAAGCTGCATTTCGTGGAGAATCATGACCAGCAGCGTGTGTTGGATGTGGTCAGGGACTCAGAACAGGCGAAAGCCTGGGTGGTTTTTCAATCCTTGAATGATGGCGCCTGGTTGATCTACGCAGGCCAGGAAGCTGGCGAAGATCACCGGCCGTCCTTGTTCGAAAGAGAACCCATCCAATGGAATGGATATCCATACCAAAGTCTCCTGACACAGCTCAACCAGTTGAAAAAACATTCCGCTGTGACGGAAGGTCAGCTCTTTTTCCTCGAAGCATCGCCAGTTGTTCAGATGGCCTGGATCGGGCAGGATACTCAATTATTCTTGATCATCAACCTGGAACACAACACCGGTAGGGTTGCAATTGATTTACCGGATGGTACATATCAAGACCTGATCAGCGGATCCTCCGTCATAGTCCAGGGAGGGAAAACTGAAATCCCATCCGCGGCAGTCATTCTGGAAGTACAACATTATGCTAATACGGCTCAATTCCATTCACAGCTGCTGGATGGATAACCCGCGATGAACAATGAAATGACGGGCAGTAAGCCAGCCGAAGAATTGCACCTCACCATTACTCTGCCGATTGCAGCAAATATCGTCTACAATGCCTGGGTGAGTAATACCGGTCATCGCGATTTTACAGGAGCCAACGCTGTGATCCAGGCTCGCAACGGGGGCAACTTTTCGGTTTGTGATGGTTACATTACCGGGATCATTTTAAAACTGGAGCCCGGCAGGCGTATCATTCAGTCCTGGCGGACGGCAGATTTTCACCCGTTGGACCCATCTTCCACTGTTGAGGTGATCTTTGAAGATGTCCCGGCAGGCACCCGCCTGATATTACACCATACCGACATCCCTGCAGGACTTTCGCGTCAGATCAATGAAGGTTGGGTGGTCTCGTATTTTGAACCTATGCTGGGTTATTTTTCACATCTCTTAGCACAACAGAGGAAAAACCTAGATCGTGGAGCCTGATATGCCAGAAGGATTAACTGTATTTTCCATATTTCCCATCTCCCCTCGCAGGTTCTATGAAGCCTGGATGAATGAGAAGGAACATGCTGCTTTTACGAATTTCGAAGCCAGGATTGACCCGCAGGAAGGCGGATCATTCTCCGCAGGTTCTGGTTATATCAGTGGTACAACCCTGAAGCTGGAACCTTTTACCCGCATTGTGCAATCCTGGCGGACTACCGACTTTACCGCAGAAGATCCCGACTCCGAGCTGGAAATCCTGATCCAGCCGTTGGATTTAGGCTGCCAGGTCATTCTCAATCATTCCAACTTACCGGATGGTAGCGGAGACATGTACGAAGCAGGCTGGGAAGATTACTACTTCGCCCCGATGCAAGGTTATTTTTCGTTACCTGAAAATCGGGGTTAGAACCAGGTAGTTTTCAACCGCTTTCCGGATTGAACGTCTCTGGTGGGGAGCAGGCCGGCAACTGCCCAGGGCAGCATTGCCAGTAAGCCGATTAAAGCCGGATAAATCAGCCCCATCAGGAATGCCGAGAGAACGGATGACCCGCCTGTCAGAGCGTACATCACAGCTGCCTGGCGATCAGGATTGGGATTGATTACCTTGTGCCAATTTCGGGTTATGAACAAGTAAGTGATAAAAACTAGGAAAGTGGTCAACCACCATCCCCAAAAGTTTTGCAGAGGAATACCAAAATACACCCGGCTCGCCTGTGGGCCATCCCAGACCCAATGCCCGCCGAGTACCATGGCCGGGTCCATTACCAGGTCCCAACTAGTCATCACCACACCCCCCACCGCTGCAACCAACAGCATCTTCCCAATACCAGAAGGCGAACCGATCAATTTACTCGCGATCACCAGGGAAGGATACATCATTAAAAACCAGGCAACAGGTATCAGGTAAGGGACCAACCCGAGGAATAAAGGCCCAAGCCTATCCGTGTAATGGTACGGTCCATACACCAGGCCGGTGGCAACCCCGATGCTTTCCATAGCCAGACTGATGCCAGTACTGAGTGCCAGCAGTAAAATGGATCTACGCCAACCAAGAGAACCTCCGGCATGCAGCAGCACAAACATGAAACCAACCAGGGTACTTACGGGTGTTAGATACACCGGGTACTTCCACTTTAAGTAGATAGCCAGTAAAGCCCATGCGCTCAATAGCGCGTAAGCCAGTAAAAGTATCGCTTTTAGTTTTCGCATCCTTTTCACCTCGGATTAATGGTAGCACACAATATCATCCAATCGGATCGTTGTAAATCCCGCTCTTGCCAATAATCGGCTAAAATTGCCCCATGATATCTGACCACGCTACGAACGATCCCTATTCTGGCTCCACAGCTTACCTGAACAATGCCACTTCCGGCCGCCAGGGGATAGGCTGGTTTCTGGCATCCATGATCACATCTCTCAGCGCCTGGCAGATCATCGGTGCTATTCCATACGCCTTACTCATCCTGATCGGTGATCCAAAAGATCAACTTGCAGCATTTATTGCACTAAATGTCAGCTTTATTTTCCTGATTGTTGGTCTGGTATTTAGTTTGCGTATCTACCACCGCTTACCATTCACCAGCTTGATCTCCCCCGAACATAAAATCCGTTTCAGTTTGTTCTGGCAGGCTTTTTTTACCTGGCTGGTGCTATCTGCCCTGACCAGCCTGATTGACGGGTTGCTGCGGCCTGGGGTGTATGTGCTTACTCTTTCTTGGGAAGCTTGGCTCCCCTTCCTCGCTGCCAGTGTGTTTTTAACCCCCATCCAGACAGCGGCTGAAGAACTGCTTTTTCGCGGATATCTGCTGCAGCAGATCAGCCGTCTCACCACAAAGCGCTGGCTGTTGGCACTGATCTCCGGTATGCTGTTCATGCTTCCCCATTTCTTTAACCCCGAAATGCAGAGCGACTTTCTGCTGACGGCGCTCTTTTACTTCAGTTTTGGGGTTTTTGTTGCCCTGATTACGCTCCGTGCGGGAAGGCTGGAATATGCGATTGGAATTCATGCAGCCAATAACCTTACTACGATCTTATTGGCTAATTATCGTGGATCCGCGCTCCCTAGCCCGGCGATCTTTACAGCCACCAGCTTAGATTCTCTGTACAACCTCATTTCATTTCTGGCTGGCGGGTTGATCTGCTGGATGATATTATTCTCCATTTTTCCATCGCCAACCCAAAGGAAAGGTGACCCCATTTCATGAATCATATTACAGGCATCCTTCTGGCACTTATTTCAGCTGGAACCTGGGGGACTGGCGACTTCTTTGGCGGGTTGACCACCCGGAAGTACCATCCATACGCCGTTTTGGTCGTTTCAGCATTCGCCGGGATCACCTGCCTTATCATTTGTCACTATTTCTTTCCTGAACCATTCCCTGCATTTCCCGAGTTTCTCTGGGCTATACTGGCCGGGGTGTGCGGCGTGGTGGGATTAGGCGCTTTATACCAGGCCTTATCGCTCGGCCACGCAGCATTAGCTGCCCCCACATCTGCTGTGATCGGCGCATCCTTGCCTGTCCTCTTTAATATCCTGCGAGAAGGCATGCCCGGAATTACCAAACTGGCAGGGTTCTTCCTCGCTTTCGCAGGTATTTGGTTGGTGTCCCGCGTACCACAAGAAGACTCCCGTGTATCCTCGCGCAGCTTAACCTTATCCATCTTGGCTGGACTGGGTTTTGGCGGATTTTTTATCTTCATCACGCTCGCCGGTCCGGGGTTGGCTCTGACCCCCCTGATCATCTCCCGTTCCACCTTTTTCCTTATCACCAGCATCCTTTTACTGATCGATCATGCCCCGGTCCGCGCTGCACGCAAAGATCCATTCATCTGGCTCACCGGTGCATTTGATGCTGGCGGAAATGCGCTGTATATGCTTGCCAAGGAATTTACGCGGGTGGATGTAGCAGTTGTCCTATCCTCACTCTACCCCGGTATTACGGTGATACTATCCCGTATTTTCTTCAAAGAACACATCAGCCGTCCGCAATGGATTGGCGTGTTGATCAGTGTTTCAGCGGTCATCCTAATAACACTGTAATGGAATCAAAAAGAGAGCGGGGGCCGCTCTCTTTTATCTATTGCTTATCTACTAGATACCCAGGTAGGCTTCTTTCACCTGCGGGTTATTGGCAATTTCCTTGGCAGATCCAGCCAACGTGATGCGTCCGGTCTCTAACACGTAAGCACGGTGAGAGATGGAAAGAGCCATCTGCGCGTTCTGTTCCACCAGGAGGATGCTGGTTCCTTCTGCATTGATCTCTTTGATGATGCGGAAGATCTCTTCCACCATGATGGGGCTTAGCCCCATCGAAGGTTCATCCAACAGGATGAGTGTCGGTTTATTCATCAGCCCGCGTCCAGTGGCAAGCATCTGCTGCTCTCCACCAGAAAGCGTTCCGCCCAGCTGGTTAATTCGTTCTTTCAGGCGCGGGAAGCTGCGGAAAACCCGTTCGGTCATCCGATTGATCTCTGAACGATCGTTGATGATGTAAGCGCCCATCTCAAGATTCTCACGCACTGTGAGCGGAGCGAAGATCTTGCGACCTTCAGGTACATGGCTCATGCCCATTTTGACGATCTTCTCAGCTGGAGCCAGTGTGATATTCTCACCCTTGAAACTGATGGAACCGCTGCGGGGGCGGATAAGGCCTGAGAGGGCACGCAGGGTGGTTGATTTCCCTGCACCATTAGCGCCAATCAAAGATACGATCTCTCCTTCTTTAACATCGAAGGAAATCCCCTGTAAGGCATGGATCGCGCCGTAATATACGTTGAGATCTTTAACTTCAAGCAACATTGGCTGCTCCCTTCCCGAGATACGCTTCCACTACTTTAGGGTTACCCTGGATCTCTTTGGGATTGCCTCGGGCAATGACTTCACCAAAATCCATCACAGTGATCCGTTCGCAAATGCCCATGACGACGCGCATCTGGTGCTCGATGAGAAGAATGGTGAGGTTGAAATTATCACGGATGAAGTGGATCATATCCATCAACTGTAAGATCTCGCGCGGGTTCATACCGGCAGCGGGTTCATCCAGAAGCAATAATTGCGGCTGGCAGGCCATGGCGCGCGCGATCTCCACGCGACGCTGCTCACCGTAGGGAAGATTCTTAACGATCTCATTCTGGAAACGTGAAAGTTTCATCACTTCCAGCAGATCTTGAGATTTCTCAACGATCTCATTCTCCTTTTGGCTGAATTTATTATTGGAGACGATGGTATCGAAAAGATTGTAGCCGGAGGTTGCATGGAAAGCAATGCGGACGTTATCCAGTACGGAAAGGTTATTAAAGAGCCTGATGTTCTGGAATGTACGGCCAATTCCGGCGCGCGTAATTTCGTGGGGTTCGAAACCCACCAGATTCACACCATTGAACTTGACAGAACCTTTGGTTGGCAGGTAAATCCCCGTGATCTGGTTGAAAACGGTGGTTTTTCCCGCGCCATTCGGTCCGATCAGGCCAACGAGTTCACCTGGGTAAATGGTCATATTGAAGTCATTTACCGCACGTAAACCACCAAAGTACTTGGTCAGGCCTTCGACTTCCAGCAGGGGATTGCTCTGAGGAGTAGTAGGGGTGGAAGTTTTCATGCTGATTTTACCTCGTCCGTATTCTTAGACTTTCGAAGCGGAATGACCTTGGACTTCAGGTAACCCCATTCCACACTACCCAATAACCCTTGCGGACGAACCAGCATTAAGAGCAACAGGGTCAAAGGATACAAAACGTAACGCCAGGATGGTGCTTCGGTGCTGATCTTTCCCAGTATCTCACGTAGTGTACCCTCGAGGAAGAAGATCCAACCGAAGGAGGCTGTGATCGTACCGGTCATGCTGCCAAGCCCGCCGAATACAATGATGATCAGGGGGTTGAAGCCAACCAGGAAGTCAAACGCTCCGGGGCTTAAGAAACCGATGTAGTGTGCATAAACACCGCCACCGATACCAGCAAAAAGGCTACCGATGACAAAGGACATCAACTTGGTTTCAGCGACATCAATACCCATCGAACGGGCAGCGATCTCGTCCTCGCGCACAGACATAATGGAACGCCCTGTAGAAGACCGGATGATGTTGCGCATCGTGATGATCACCAGCATCATGAACAGGAAAGCCCAGAACCAGGTAGTCAGCTTGGGGATGCCGATCATACCGCGTCCGCCCTTCATTTCAGGGAATGGCAGAATGGTGTCTGAGTTGACCATCAACGTGTAGACCACGATGGTGAAACCCAGGGTGGCAATACCGAAGTAATCTGAACCCAGGGAAAGCACCGGTAAACCGAAGAGGAAACTGACCTCTGCTGCGAAGATGCCCGCAAAGATGACTGCCAGGAAGAACACAAAGTACATCGGTACTTGCTGGTTCAACAATCCGGGTTGCAGCGCGCTACCAAGAAACGGGTTGATGGCCGGTGCGATCAATTTACCCGCAAAGACAGCCACCACGCCCGCAAGCACCGAACCGATCAAGTACAGAGTGAATGAAGACAATACAGGCATACGGCGCAGGTTGGTTAGGAACTTGCGGATGAGCATAATAACGACAGCGCCAAGGATCGTGCCAATCCCAACTACGATCAGGCCGCGAGAATCCCCGTTGACCCAGCGGTAAGTGATATCTGCGGCTGTGTACGCGCCGATACCGTAGAAACCGTACTGTCCGAGGCTGAACTGTCCATTGAAACCATAGATCAAGTTCAGACCCAGAGCTACCATCACCATGCTGCAGGCCTGGAAAAGAAGGCCGCGGTCAAAGTTCGTCAAGATGGAAAAGCTGCCAAAAGGTGTCAGGGCCAGCTGGATAAGTAGAAAACCGATGAAGACGCCAAAGATATTCACCAGGATACTAATATCAAATTCTTTCTTACCCAGTTGGATCTTCTTACCTTTAATGCCCATCACCCAGAACAGGCCATAGAAGTAGGCAACAACGGCAACGATCTTTACAAAAGAAATCAATAGTGTCGTAATGTCCATGTCTACCTCTTAGGCTTTTTCTTTCTCAGGCTCACCAAAAATACCGGTCGGGCGAATGAGAAGAACAATGATCAGGATACTGAAGGCGATAGCATCACGCATCGGGGTGGAAACATAGGCGGAAGTGAGGATCTCTGCCTGTCCCATGATCAGGGCACCAACAAAAGCCCCGGGGATGCTGCCAATTCCACCCAGCACTGCAGCCACGAAGGCTTTAAGGCCCGGATAGACACCCATCAGTGTTTTGATGGACGGATATGCAATGGCAAAGAGGACGCCGCCCAATGCAGCAAAAGCAGCGCCAATTCCGAAGGTGAAAGAGATCACCTGGTCCACATTGATACCCATCAATCGGGCTGTAGGCTTATCAAAGGAGGTCGCCCGCATCGCAATACCGATCTTTGTGCGGCGTACCAGATACTGAAGGAAAAGCTGAGCCAGTACCGTGGCAATGACGATCACAACAAAGATATTCGAAAATGTGATCGACCCGGGGGGAGTGGTCACACCGGCTTCCACCTGGTGGATGCCATCTTTGATATACCAGGTCATTTCTTCGAACGGCCTTTTGTACGGGATGAACCGGGCGGAAAATACAAATTCCAGCAGGCCGAAATATTCGAGGAAGAAGGATACGCCAATCGCAGTGATAAGGGCTGCAATACGCGGCGCATCTCGCAGGGGCTTGTATGCAACCCGTTCAATGGTGATCGCCAGTAATACGCAAATGACCATTGATAGCAAAATGATCGTTATGGTTCCCAGGACATTTGCAAGCAGCGGATTGATATCAGGAAAAACTGCTATCGGCCATACGTGAAGCCCAAGGAATTCAACCGCAAAGAAACTGACAAAAGCGCCGACCATGAAGACATCGCCATGTGCAAAGTTGATCAGCTTGACGATGCCATAGACCATGGTATAGCCGAGGGCGATCAAGGCGTACACGAAACCGAGCTTCAATCCGTCCAGAACATTCTGGGCGAAGAGGGTCGGCTTGGCGATCAGGTTTTTAGCAAGGACAAATAATGCGAATAATGCGATCAGGATTAAAAGGAATTTTCCGATCCACGCCAGGAAGGAATTTGGAGTGACGATGTGGATGGATTTCTGTTTTTGGGAGATTGTTTGCATCTGGCAAGCTCTCCTTCATTGAGCAGATGAAAAAAAGGAGGATGGGGACAGTTTCCTGTCCCCATCCTTCAACTGGGTAAATTACGGATTTACAACCGCTTCGAATTTCACGCCATCAGCAGTAACTTTGAGGATGGTGGCGGATTTGATCGGGTTGTGGGAAGCATCGAACTTGATGGTACCAGAAACACCATTGAAGGTGATCGCTTCGAGGGCAGCCTTGACCTTGGCGGTGTCATCGGCACCGGCTTCGGTGATGGCCTGGAACATCAGGTTGGTGGCATCATAGGCCAGGGTGGCCAGAGCGTCAGGAGTGCTACCGTATTTTGCGGTGTAAGCAGCAACGAAGTTCTGAACTTCGGGGCGGGGATCTTCAGCGGAGTAGTGGTTGGTGAAGTAACCACCAGCAGCAGCAACTACGTCCAGGTCGGTGGAATCCCAACCATCGCCACCCATGAAGGGAGCGGTGATGCCCTTTTCCTTGGCCTGTTTGGCGGCCAAGTTGACGATGTTGTAGTAATCGGGCAAGTAGATCACGTCCGGATTGGCATCGGCAACTTTCGCCAGAATGGCGGAGAAGTCGGTGTCATTGGCGGTGTAGGATTCTTCGCCAACGATTGTGCCACCCAGGGCGGTGAAGGAAGTCTTGAAGGCTTCGGCGAGACCCTTGACATAGTCATTGGCCTGGTCAACCATCAGGAAGGCCGTCTTGGCACCGAGGTTTTCGGCTGCGAATTTAGCACCAACAAGACCCTGGAAAGGATCGATGAAGCAAGCGCGGAAGATGTAACCCTTGGTTACGCCATTGGCATCCACGGTCACGGAAGGATTGGTGGAGGTCGGGCTGATCTGGATCACGCCGGCGGCGTTTGCGATCTCAGACACGGGGATGGAAGCCTTGGAGCAAACTTCACCAATGATGTAATGCACGCCGTCCTGGTTGATGACCTTGTTGGCAGCATTCACGGCCGGGTCAGGGGTGCACTGGGAGTCTTCGACGACTGGGACAACGGTCATACCGAGGACGCCACCTTTGGCATTCCACTCTTCAACTGCGAGCAGGAAGCCATCGCGGGTGGAGTTACCGAAGGTCGGGACTGGGCCAGAAAGAGGAGCCAGAACGGCAACTTTCAGTTCAGCAGGAGCCTTGGCACCGCAACCAGCGGCGAGGAAGGCAACGATCAATAATATGCTTAAGATTTTTAACGACTTCATTTCGCTTCTCTCCTTGTTTTGGTTAGTTGCTTTTATAGTGCAATAACGTTTGGTTCTACTTCCGAAAAATGAATTGTTCTCTGCCATATCGATTCTGTGGATTACCTACCACCTCCTTCCAGGAGTGATTCTTACAGACACTCAATACGATATAAACGTGTATTATATACCAAATTGAAGTATATAGTTTATAATTACGAATTATTGCATTGTCAAGTATGTACTTTGTTTACTTTACTCGATCTTTGTCGGAGGTATCAATGGCTCATAATCAACAGATGAATCCAACCCTTGTTCGTGTCGTGCTTTTCCTCCAATTAATCCCATTACTCCTTTTCCCCCCTTCCAGCTTTGCTCTTACTTCTCAAACCTGGTGGCTGCCAGCCATCCTCGTTGTGTTGGATATAGTGGCGATGGCCCAATTATTTCGAAAGACGACCGCCATGTGGCCGCTCTATTTACTTAGTTTCGCACAGGGTTTCAATATCATTAGCCGCTTACTAATGCTCATGCCGCAGTCGGTACCGATGGCCGAAGGTGCTTCCTTCGATTTTCTATATTTCACACTCTCCATCATCGCCATGATCGCCTCGTCCTATGTATTATGGTTCATTGAAAGACCTTCAGTTAAACAAATTCTCGGTCGGTAATTTCCCCTTAAGAATAAACAGAGGTTGGCATGCCAACCTCTGTTTTTATTATTCTGCCACCTGTTTCTTGATCTGCTTCACCGGTTCTTGACGCCGGCCATCCAGGAGATGCAGCAAAGCCTTCATGGGATGCCGCAGCAACATCCGCGGCCCGGAATAGCGCATCACCCTGCGGACATACTCTCGCATTTCAGGCTTATAACAGTGCACCGGGCACTTGGCGCAGGTCGTCTTGCCTTCCTGGAAAGGACACCGATTCAGGCGCATCACCGCATATTCTTCCAGCTCTTGGCATTCAGCGCAAAGTTCTGCTGCATAATGCTGGTCACGACAGTACATGCGAACCATTACCTGGATCGTTTCTCTTTCACGTTTTACCCGGTCACCCATGATCAACTCCTGTTTCCAGCAGTATAAAAGATGACTATTAAAATGGGATGATAGCTTAGTACTCTTCCAGGCTCCTCTCAAGGGCGAGCGTGTCCTCCAATCGCTGCACATCCAAGCCGGCTTTCTTCCACAGACTTTCGGCCAGTTGTTTAGCACTGGTATGGACTCCCTGCTTCTCAAAATATTGGCATATCCGCGTCATATCCCGATGAAAGATAGCCCAGGCATTCCGATTCCGCCGCGGATCAAAAGCCTGTGGAAAATCGATCATCCAGATATCATCCTGCCAGAAGAGCAGGTTATATGCAGAGAAATCGCCGTGAACCAGGTTGCACGAAAGCATCAATTCAATATTAACCAATGTCTTTTCAAACAACCTGCGCGCCAGGGAGCTACCTAGTTCTACAGAAACAAGTGGAGGTGCCGGTTGATCCTCATCCCCGATGTATTCCATTAAGATGGCATTATTTGCGCACACATAGGGTTTCGGTAAAGCACCGCCCTTTTCGTGCAAGATACGCATGGCCCCAAATTCGTGTTGGATCCAATCCACATGCGACAGATTCAACCCATAGTTGGTCCTTTTAGCCATCGCCCGATCAGCTCGTTCGTCATGCAACTCCAACCCGGATTCATCCAGCTGTTGCCTGCCTTCACGATAGATATGGTCATCTTTCAGGTTGCGGTACATCCGCGGGCGGTAGACTTTGGCAGCCAGCCAATCCTTCCCTGTTGTCTGGTTACCGCGGCACAGATAAACCGATGCTTCCTTGCCGCCTTTTACCATGCGAGTGACATCATCAAACCAGTGCTCATCATAAAACGAGCCCAGTGATTTAACCAACCAGCGCCCTTCGAATTTGGAAGGTTTATAGCTGTACGGGAATGCAATTGAAGTTCCACCAGCAGCCTGCTTCGCTTGAGAGGCCTTGTTATTTCGCGCCAGTTTTACTGGCTTTGTGATTTTTATGGTTACAGGCCGGTCAAAACCATCCTGCTCACTATTCTTTGAATTATTCATTCCTATCTCTCTACTTTGTTTGCATCTTAAAAAAAACAGCCGCAGGCAAGCCTGCGGCTGGATAAGAGGGAGTTCCCTTAACTCACACTTTTCGGCAGGAGGCAAGCCAAATATATCTGACACAAAATACCGTTCTCATCACTTGTCTCCTTTCTTTCATAAGATATTGTTACTATACCAAAATTGCTAACAGCCGTCAAGAATCAGAGTTGCCATGCCCTTTACCGCAACAACCAGGCTATAAATATCGTCTGCGATTCCGCATTTATATCTATAAGAATGCGACCCACAAATGCGCAAGATGGTAGATTGCCGGAGCCAGTAAGCTGTTACTATCTTTCATCAGCCAACCCAGAAGGACGGCCATCAAGGCGCGATAGATGATCGCACCGACCAATGCCAACCCTGTAAGCGGTAACACACCGATGGCGACAACTCCCCACCATGCCAAGCTGAGGCCGGCAGTTGCCATTACGCCGCGCCAATCACCCAGCCATGAACTCATCCGCGGCTGTATATACCCGCGAAACAATAGCTCCTCACCGACCACAGTCAAAGCAGCCATGATCAGCGCGCTTGTGCCAATGCCTGTGATGCCTTGAATGATGGTAGATATCTTGCCATGGATAAAGATGGTTAGCAAAGCCAGAGCCAACCCAAGCTGCAAACCTGCCTGCGTATTCCTTCCCAGTCCGATGCTCAACAGGGGTTGTTTACGCAGATAAATACTGGCAGCTACAATAAGTAATAACGCGGCAGAGAAGAATATTTGCGCGGCAATTGCAGAGGGTGTGATCGCCGGAAGGTCAGGGGCACCCAGCAGCGATGGGTACCAGGCAAATTGCCCCGCCTGTGAAATATCCGCCCCGGCAACGCGCACAATGGCTGCGGTGGCCACAATGATCAATACACCAATGGATAATGCAGCGCCACCTTCCCTGGCGGGATACTTGAAGATCAAACGACGGCGATTTTTTAATGCCGGGGTGATGGATAATATGCGAATCACCGCCACAACACCGATTAATTCACTGAATAACAAAACTGGGAAGTTCATGCCGTTCTACCTGTCCTGAGGAGTATTGCTTTCATTATTATCCGCCGGCGGTTCACCTGGCGGTTGGATTGCCGTTGCGGGAGCAAGACCATATGCTGTCAGGTCTATGTTGTCTTCCATCTGGATCTGGCCGCGCAAGAAGGAACCCTCTTCTGTCGCAAGGGCGACAACTTTAACATCCCCCCATACGCGCCCGGTGGAACGGATCTCCAGCTTTTCGGCAACGATATTCCCGCGGACCGCGCCAGCAACGATCACAGTGGTGGCTACCACATTCTCGCAGGTGATACGCCCGGTCTCACCCACTACCAGCAATCCACGCAGAGATACTTTGCCTTCAAAGGTGCCTTCGACACGGACACCGCCACTGCCAGTCAAGTCTCCGACCCAATTGATCCCCGGGCCAAGTATGGATGTGACCCGCTCCTGAGAAGCAGGTAAGCCACCGGTTACAGGTCCGCGCTTAAACATGCATCCACCTACATATATTATTATTGCTTTCTTCTTTGCTGAATTTCATATGATCCTTCATAAGCATTTTATACCATATAACCTGGGTAGACTCCATTGGACAAATGAAATGAACAGAATTGAAACTCATTCCTTGGTATGATAGACTCTATCTATCTGATCTTGGAGGAGTTCCCATGAAACATTTGAAAGTAGGAGACCGGGCACCAGATTTCACTCTGCCCAGCCATCTGGACACAAGTGTGAAACTGAGCAATTTACGCGGAAAAGCTGTAGTCATCGCCTTCTTCCCACTAGCCTGGACGCCTGTCTGAACTGCACAGATCCCGTCGTATGAGGCTGAACTCAGCCGTTTCGCGGGATTAAATGCCCAGGTTCTGGGCATCAGCGTGGATCACGTTCCCTGCCTGAAGGCATGGACTGAAACATTTGGCGGTATTCATTATCCCATTTTGAGTGATTTCTGGCCGCATGGCGATGTCGCCAAAAAATACGGAGTACTGCGTTCTGAAGGGTACACCGAAAGAGCCATTTTCATCATCGATGACGCAGGAATCATCCGCTACATTGATATCCATGATATCAGTGAACAACCGGATAACAGGATCCTGTTCGCGGAATTGAAGAAGCTACGCCCGAATTATCAAGAACCCGAAGAAGTTGCCGATACTTCTCAATTACCGCACGGCGGGATCGTGATGTACTGCACAAAATGGTGCCCCGAATGCCGGCAGGCCCGCGCCTGGTTTACTGAAATGATGATGCCTTACACCGAAGTGGATGTGATGTCCATTCCCGGGGCTGATACCCAGGTGCGGGAATGGAACAATGGCAACCTGACCACCCCCACTTTTGATATCAATGGCCAGATACTCACAGGGTTCAATCGTGAGCGCATCACTCAACTTTTGAAAAGTTAATTACGAACCGCCCACCCTCTGCATTCCGCAGAGGGTTTTTTATTGACCCAGTGTGAAGCGCCAGGGCATACTGCGCCACGGTTCGGGGACGCTGTTCAATCCAATCCGTGGTGTTTTCCCAATAGGCATATCTAATCCAGGCCGGCCAACCTGTGCGATCCACAAACCGGATGTGTGTAGACCCAGATCACAGCCGTTGAGCCGGCTGTCTATTTCCAATGCCTGGCATAGTTTTGCCGGTCCATCCAGCCAGCCTTTCGCCCTTTTCGGCCTGCGCACCTGCATCCACTCTTCGCCAAAAGCTGGCTGTATCGCGCGGATCAATACAGCCGCCGGAAATCCGGATGGCATACAGACAGCGTTCAACAGCCAGTGCATCCCATAGGTGAAATAGATATATGCCTTGCCAGGGTTTCCATACATGATACGGGTGCGTTCGGTCATACCTGCCCGGGCGTGGCATCCCAGGTCGTTTTCCCCATAATAAGCTTCTGTTTCCACGATCCATCCGGCGGCAACCTCATCGCCCACCTGTCGAACCAGCAATCTCCCCAATAGATCCGGGGCTACTTCAGTAGCCGGGCGTTCAAACCAGGATGAGGCTAACGGTTGTTGCCAGCCTTCCGGTTTCAACTGCCCGACATCAGGTTTCATTTTGCCGGGGATTGTTTAGGATCTGATCACGCTCCAATGTAGTGCGCAATCCTGCTTCCAGATCCATGGAAGGCTTGTAACTCAGCTTATTTGCTGCCAGGTTGATGTCTGCCCGCATGTGCCGTACCCCGCCATCCGCTTTATTGTTGTACACTACCTGCGGACGCCCGCCTGTCACATCCAATACTGCTTTCAATAGGTTCTTGATGCTCGTTTCCTGCCCACTACCGATATTGAAGATCATATTGTCGATCTTCGGTGTTGTGGCTGCCGATATCATGGCATGCACCACATCATCCACATATACGTAATCACGCGTTTGCCCGCCATCTCCGTTGATGACGATCGTTCCGTTCCGCAATGCCTGGCGCAGGAAAGATGGGATCACCGGGGCATGCGCCGCGGGAATGTGCTGCCCCGGCCCAAAGGCATTGAATATCCGCAGGCAGACCGTATCCACATTTGCCAGCGCTCCGATCGAGCGAATATAATACTCCGCGGACAGCTTGGAGACCGCATAAGGAGACCTGGGTTTGGGTTCGGCGTCTTCTTTCAGGCTGGCGATCTTCTGGTTACCATACACCGCCCCGGAGGAGGCGAAGACTACCCGCTTTACGCCAACATCCCGCGCTGCTTCCATTAGGGTAACAGTTCCCCCAACATTGACGTGGTTGTAATCGCGCGGGTAGAGAATGGATTCAGGCACAGACACCCGGGCTGCCAGATGGAAGATGCAATCAATATCCTGCAGCATGGACCACAATTTGGGGCGATCGTTCACATCTCCCCGGGTAAAAAAGACATCCGGAGACAGCTTTGTCGGGTCTCCCGTGGAGAGATCATCCAATCCCCGCACATGATGGCCTTCCACCACCAGCCGGTTGGCTAACGCGGACCCCAGAAAACCTGCTGCACCAGTGATAAAGTAATTCATATGTGACTTTTATCCGTTTTTTGGATTATAGCATGGAACCATCTGACACTTTCGCAGTGTCGGCCTTATCGTGTACAATTGGTTTGTTGCCTCGCCCCGAACGAGTGATATAATTTAGACAATATTTATCTTATTTACTATGCCTCTGGATACGTACGGCCGCAATATTAATTATCTGCGCATCAGCCTGACAGATGCCTGTAATTTACGCTGTGTGTACTGCATGCCTGAAAACCAGGTATTTCGCCCGCGCGATGAACTATTGTCCACCCCGGAGTTTCTGCGCCTGACCGCGATTTTCGCCCGCATGGGCGTGGTAAAGATCCGCCTGACCGGCGGAGAACCAACCATCCATCCGGATGTACTTTCGATTGTCAGCGGTATGCGCGCCATTCCCGGAATTAACTCGGTATCGATGACTACCAACGGTGTTCTGTTGGAGAAGATGGCTCAACCCCTGGCCACAGCCGGCCTGGAACGTGTCAACGTTAGCCTTGACACCACCGACCCGACCGAATTTCTGCGGATTACCCGCCGCAATTCCTTCGAGAAAGTCTGGCAAGGTGTCCTCGCGGCTGAAGCTGCCGGTTTGCTGCCCATCAAACTGAATGCCGTCATTGTCCGCGGATTCAATGACCACAACATCGCCAAACTGGCCGGGCTCACGGTGGAGCATCCCTGGCATATCCGGTTCATTGAGATGATGCCCTTTGGCGGCTCCACCGATCTGCAGCGCTCACAGGTGGTGACAACCACTGAAGCGATTAATAACATTGAAAATACCTACGGTCCGCTTGAATTGCTGGATAACGGCAGGATGGATGGCGAAGCAGTGATGTACCGCATCGCCGGTGCCCCCGGCCGGCTTGGCTTTATCTCCTCCGTGACCAAACCCTTCTGCGCTTATTGCTCCCGTGCCCGTCTAACAGCTGACGGGCGCCTGAGATTATGCCTGCTGCGGGAAAATGAAGTGGACTTGCTTACCCCCATGCGCTCGGGTGCCAGTGATGATGAACTACGCGAATTGATCGCTGCCGGTATCTGGCAGAAACCCTGGGGGCACGGGCTAGCCAATGGAGAGATTCCTCTGAACCGAACGATGAGCGAGATCGGCGGATGATCCGCTAACCGGCTAGCAGCCTCAGCAATACCAGGATCAACGGTGCGCTAAGCGTACACCCCAGGTTCACCCAATCGTTATTTAACCAATGTAAACCTCGCAGCCAGCGGGTGTTATTCCCGCAGCCATGCAAGGGTGTTTTTTCAGTTTCCTTCGCGCAAACCTCACACCAGTAAACTACCTGAACAGTTGCTCCTAACAAAGAATCGAAGAGAGAACCCAACAAACCGGCCAGGGCTACCAGAATGCCAGCAAGCAGATCGGGCTGAAAGATGTAAGCAAAGAACGCAATCAGCAGCGATCCGGCGAAGGCACTGGCAGTGCCGGCAGGGCTGATACCGCCCGAGGTGCCTTTCGCGACCTGCTTGAAGGTTGTGATCAAGCGCGGGTCGCTTTTTGAAAATACACCCAGCTCGGTCGCCCAGGTATCGGCATTCGCTGCCGCCATGGACGCGCAGAAGAGCCACCACCAGGCATCTCCTCCCAGCAACCCGCCAACCAGAGAGAATACACCGGCTAGGGCTCCATTGGCCAGTACCTGCCAGGCATCCCGCCGGCTTCCCTTGGCCACCTTTTCTTCCAGGTCACCCTTTCTGGTTTTGAACATCCGCGACAACAAGCTGGATGAAATAAAGAAGACCAGTAAGATAACTGTGTACCTGAAGCCGCCAAATCCAAAGATGATGGTACCCAAACCCACCGCCGCCCATGCCCCGGATCGTGACAAAGCTCCCGCCCGCTTAGCCAGTAAGGCGATAACGACACTCAATATGAGTGCGGAGAAGATCGAAAGGAAAGAAGGAAAGGTCATGGATGGATGGTCACGAAAAACAGGGATAGCAGTATCAGGGTGGCGGTCAAGATCGCTCCGCCGTATACGAGGTATGCCAGCGACTTCTGGGATTCCAGCCTGAAGAAAAACGCACCGGTGATAATATCCACCAGCCAGATCACAACACTCACTACGGGCAACAGCAGCAAACGGATGGACGAGACCGGATCAGCAGCTGCAGTGACTGAGGCACCCAGTGAAACCTGCTGCCGGCTGGTGATGAGCAGTACAGTCCACACTAGAACAGCCGCATTCACCAGGAAACCAGAAAGAAAGAGGTTTCGCAGCACCTGGCTGTCCCACAACTTTCCGAGGACAAAAGACGGCTGAACAGACACCGCCGCAACAGCGTCCAGGCTGCCCAGTTCGACATTCCTCCTGAAATGAGCCAGGAACCCAGCCGCACCTTGCGGTGAGATCACATAAACTGCGTCAGGTCCTGCTACCAGCAAAGCCTGCCTCAGATGATGCGCCATGAACTCCACCTTGCCCAGTCCATCCAGATGCACCCAACCAAGATACGCACCTGGAAGAGCCAGGCGCGGTTTTCGCAGCGGTTCGATCAGGTCATCGATTGGACGAACCCACTCTATTGCTCGCAATGGAAGTACTTCGGTGCGCAATCCCCAGTGAAGCGTCAAAGTGCTGCGGTCCATGCGGTAATATGCCCGCTGCAAAGCAATCAAACGATAAGCCAGCATGGGGATGGGTATCAGGGCTGCTAGCCCTCCGCCCAGCAATGCCACAAATACCTGGTTCCCGGCCACCTGCGTCGTCAGAATAAAGCAGGTCAATGCCGCGGCTGAAGAAAGAAACAGCAAGCTGCCCAGGACCAGCGTGCCGTCTTTCTTATTGGGAATATACGAATATGCCGAAGTATCTACCATGCGGAACCAAAGGCGTAACAGCATCCCGGTGATGAGATGAGGTGATAGTCAATAGAGAACCGGTGCTCAGCATAGAACATGGCTCGATTCTACTATATCCTTGGATCAATTATTATATAAGGGGGTGCTTCCTACAGCTATTCGATCGTTGTTACCTTCCCGCTGTGGATGAACTTGCCCACTTCTACACCCGTCCGCTCTGCCAGTACAAAGCTCAGCACCTGAGCCGCCACGATCTCAGCGATCGGCAGGGTGGATTCAGCCCCAGCTGGTAAGGGCATCGTGGGGATTTTCCCCTCCGCCTCCCGTGAAAGCATCACTGCCCGCCCGTCGTAGCGCTGGATGTCTGCTGCCAGGTTGCGATTCAACTGGCTGGTCTTTGATGCGCCGGAGTAGATCAGGGCAGTGAAACCCGGCCGGACTAGCTCCAGCGGCCCGTGGCGGAAATCCGCGCAATTCATTCCCTCCAGCGGGTATTTGGCCGCCTCCTTATTGACAAGCGCACCGTTCCATACTGCCGACATGGATGGCCCGCGTCCCAGCAGTGTGAGGATTTTAAACTCCCCCAGTAGCTGCCGCATCCGCGCCACCTGGGTATCCCAATCCAGCAAGTAACTCTCCATCTGGTCGGCTGCTTCCATCAGATCCCCGGATAGATCCTGGATCGGGCTGCCAGCCAGCCGGTTGGCGATCAGCAGGTTGATGGCCAATGTATTGATGTAGGTCTTTGTGCTGACAGTGCTTTCAGAGCCGGCCTGTATATGAAAAAAGGAGTCCGCAGCGGCGGCTGTGGGGCTATCGCCGTCATTCACGCAGGACAGGGTGCCGGCATGCTTGTGACCTGAAAGTCCTTTGAAGAGGGTCAGCAGTTCCGCACTGCGCCCAGATTGCGAATTCACCCACAACAATGTACGTTCAGTGACGATGCCTGGGAGAAAATGGACCAGCTCGGCAGCATTGACCAGATGGACAGGGACCGGCAGGCAGGAGAGCAGCAGCATAGCCGGGTAGGCCGCATTATACGAAGCACCCATACCGGTCATAATGATCCGGTCGATCTTGCCATTTTGGAGGCCATCTTGGATCTTTTGCAGCAGTGAAGGCTGCCAGGTATGCACTGCTTTTCGCAGGAACCGCGGCTGTGAGAGAATATCTGCTAAATATGAGTTCATAACATCATTCCAGTAGTTGTTGAGCGGCGCGCGCCGCGCCGTAAATGCCTGCCCGCTGGCCTAAACCAGCCAGGCGCACATCCACCCGGGATGCCGGGATAATCACATTGTATTTTGCCAGTGAACTGCGAAAGGTAGGCTCAAACAGGTCAAAAGACCTGGTGACACCACCAGTCAGCAAAACCCTATCCGGCAGAAGCAGCATAAAAATGCTCGCCAATCCGCGAGCTAAAGTCGCTGCCACCTCATGAACCAGAGACAGGCAGTCTGCATCGCCCTGGCGCGCGCCAGCAAAGACCGTGGCTGCATCTATCCCCTGCGGATCGTTCAATTTTCCACCCAGATAACCCCGGGAGTGTTCACTCGCCAAACGCACCGCCCGCTCAGCGATGGCCGGACCAGAGATCAATGACTCAAGGCAGCCATTTCCTCCGCAGTAGCAGGCAGGCCCCAGTGGGTCGACCGGGATATGCCCGCCTTCAGGGTGTTCGCCATACAAACCCCTGTAGATCGCTCCATCCACAATGTAAGCGGCACCCACCCCGGTGCCGATGGTCAGCATGAAAACCCGCGAGACTCCGCGGCCGGCCCCCATCCAAACCTCACCCAGAGCCGCAGCATCCGCATCATTTTCAAAGGCTACCTGCACGCCGTACCGCGCCCGCAGCGGGCTGAGGATATCCACATGGTCCCAGCCTGGCAAGGTGTAGGGGTTGTTGATTAGGCCGCGCACCCGGTCGATTGGTCCGGTAGACCCGATACCGATGGCGGCTGCTTCCTGTCCGCTCGCCAGGATCACCTGGTTGATCAACTTCTCAATGGTTTTTAGGCCTGCTGCCGGCCCCAGGGCTGCATCTATCGGTGTTTCGTTGGCAGTGATCAATTCACCACCAGGTGTAAAAGCTCCCGCGCGTACATTCGTACCGCCCAGGTCGACACCGATCAACAGTTCCTTTTTCAGCAAATCACTCCTTTGGGTGGGCAGCTGCCCAGCAGGCAACGCCTGCCACACCGGCATTGTCTCCCAACGTAGACAGGACCACTTCCACCTGTTCCACAGGCATGGTGGTGACCCGCTCCAGCATGGTGCGCTTCATCGGCTCAAGTAGCAGAGAGCCTACACGTGAGACCCCGCCTGTGATGATGATGCGGCTCGGGCTGAGCGCAGTGCACACATTTCCAGCAGTAATACCCAGGGCAAAACCAGCCTGTTCGTATATACTGGTGGCGATCGCATCCCCATCCCTGGCGGCGTTCGCGATCAATTCAGGGGTGATGCGATTCAGGTCATAATCACACATCTTGCCGATACTGGTCGTCAATCCCTGCACGACAGCTTTGATACCCTGAGAAGTGATGGCAGGGCCGGAAGCATAAGCTTCCAGGCAGCCAAAATTCCCACAGCCGCACCGCGGCCCGTTGTGATCAATGACCGTATGTCCCAATTCACCAGCAGTGCCACCGATACCCAGGTGTAACTGGCCGTTGATGATCAACCCGCCTCCCACACCGGTACCAATCGTAAAGACAGCGACGGTATCCGCGCCGGCGCCTGCGCCGTAGCGCCACTCGCCATAAGTGATGGCGCGCGCGTCATTTAATAAGGAAGTCTGAATGCCGGTCAGCTCAGTAATCCGCTGGCGCATGGGAACATGCTCCCATCGGCCCGGCAGGTTAGGCAGGAAGACTACCTCTCCCTTCTCCAGATCCAGTACACCCGGCACCCCGATGCCAATACCACCAATATCCTGCGGCTCAAGGCCAGACTGTGCGATTAACTCCAGCGCCAGGGTAGCGATGCGCTGCATCACAGCTTCATGCCCCTCGCGCGCCAGGGTTGGAATGCTCTTATTTCTCATTACCTGGCCTGTTTCAACATCCACCAGCGCAGCGCGCAGGTTCGTGCCTCCCAGGTCAAAACCAATATACTTTTTCATGGAACTCCCTGAAGATAGGCATCCTTCCCTTGATGAGACTGGGGGAAGGATGCGCAGGCAGGTCTAATGGATGAATGGCTTCAGGATATCTCTGGCGAGGTAAAAACCGCGTTTCACCAGCTCCTCGCTGCCTTCGAATGCCCGGTCTTCATGCTCAATACTGACCACATAATCATACCCGCCGGCTGTGAGCGCGGCGAAGAATTTTGGCCAGTCCATGTCTCCCAAACCTGGCAGGCGCGGGATCTGCCAGCCCATACCCTGCGAAAGCACACCGTGGTTGTAAAGACCTTCCCAATCTATGTGAAGGTCTTTCGCATGCACATGGAAGATCTTGCTGGAGAACTCGCGTATCACGCGCGGCATATCGATCATCTGCAGGATCAGGTGGCTGGGGTCCAGGTTCAACCCGAAGTTATCATCCGGGATGATCTCCCACATCTTCCGCCAGATCGCCGGGGTGCTTGCCAGGTTATTGCCACCCGGCCATTCATCATAAGAGAAGATCATCGGGCAGTTTTCAATCCCGATCTTAACCCCGCGCTCGCCAGCATACTTTACGATCCCTGGCCAGATACGCGCATAGTCTTCCAGATTTTGCGGAACGGTCTTGTTCTTGTCTTTTCCAATGAAAGTACCTACTACAGGTACTTCCAGCAGAGAGGCAGAGTGGATGACCTTCTTCAGGTGGTTGATCACAGTCTCACGGTGATCCGCGTCCGGGTGCAGGGGGTTGGGATAATACCCCAGCGCGGATATGGTCAGCCCGTAACCCGCCGTCACTTTTTGAATCTCAACGGCTTTCTGCTTATCCAGATTCTCAACATCAATATGCGTCACCCCGGCATAGCGCCGGGCAGCTTTCTCATACGGCCAGCAGGCAATCTCGATCGCTTCAAAACCACTTTCAGCACCCCACTTGGATGCCTGTTCCAATGTGTTTCCCGGTAATGCGGCAGAAAAGAATCCCAGTTTCATAATGGTCTCCTAGAATAATGGTCTCATATCTTCATCCAGCGGCGTTCTTTTGCGCTCTTCTCGATGGCTTCACACAGCTGCATCTCATAATGCCCATCCGCAAACGTGGGAAAATCCGGCTTACGGGTCAAGTCTCCTGCCAATATGTACGCGTAAACTTTGGCATAGAGTTGTTTAAAGGTATCCGGGAAGCCCTCATTGTGTCCGCCCGGGTACGACGTGACACTGCGCGCCTCGGGTGAAAGCAGGGCAGGGTCTTTCATCAATATCTGGTTGGGTTCAGTGCGGTGTCCTACCCACATCTCATTGTTTCGCTCGGAATCCCACCCTATGGACGATCTTGACCCGTTGACCTCAAAGAAGAGGCGGTTCTTGCGGCCGGAAGAGACTTGCGAAACTGTCAGGTTGCCCATCACGCCATTCTCGTAGTGTAGCAGGATGGTAGCATAATCTTCCGTGTGGATGGGTTGGTCCACATAATCATCTGGAGTCAATAGTTTTCCCGTGAATGTTTCCAGCGACTTGGTCGGTTTCTTGCGGATCGGGTGGAATGTTTTGAAATCCGCGTAGACCTCTTCGATCTTCAAGCCTGTGATGAACGTCATCAGGTCAAGCCAGTGTGAGCCAATATCTGCCACAGCCCGCAATGTCCCTCCCAATCCAGGTTCCAGTCTCCAGTTCCAATCGGTCGGGAAGAGCAGCCAGTCCTGCAGGTATGATCCCTGGACAATGAATAGGTCTCCCAGTTGACCGCTTTGGACCATCATTCGCGCCTGTTGCACCAGGGGGTACATACGGATGTTGAAGTTAACTACATTTACCAGCCCCTTTTCTGCAGCTAGCCTGACCAATTCCCCGGACTCCTGCGAGTTCATTGCCAGTGGTTTTTCACAGATGACATGCTTGCCGGCAATCAAAGTTGCTCTGGCATGCGGCGCGTGTAAATAGTTGGGGGTGGCTAAATGGACAACATCAATCTCTGGGTCCTTGAGCATCTCCTCGAGGGAGCCAAAAGACCGGGGAATACCCAGTTGAGTGGCTTTTTCTTTCGCCAGTTCCGGTGTACTTTCTGCCAATCCCAGCACGCGGATCCCGTTTCTACGTAAAGCCTCAATGTGTGCCGGGCCGATGAAGCCCGTGCCTGCAATACCTACACCGATGGTCTGTTTGGTTAATTCTTTGGACATAACTATAAGCTCCTAATATTCTCCAGGTTTACCAGTCGAACCAGGCGATGTTTGCATACCTTCCGCCAGGGCTTTGAAATCATCCAGTATTTTCGCGGTTGCTGTAGCACCGCTGCGGGTTACACCCGCATCGATCACTTCCAGTAGCGCCTGCAGGGTGCGCACACCACCGGCTGCTTTGACCTGCACCTTCTCAGAAACGTTTGCCCGCATTAACCGCAGGTCTTCGAGGGTGGCACCGCCGCCGGCAAAACCGGTGGATGTCTTCACCCAGTCCGCTCCGGCTGCTTCGCTTGCCTTGCAGGCTGCGACCTTTTCTTCGACATTCAGGTAAAAGTTTTCAAAGATCACTTTGACCTTCACCCCTCGGGCATGGGCTGCTTCACAAACTGCCTGAATATCTTTTTGTACAAAATCCAGGTGGCCAGAACGTAATTCGCCAATGTTCAAAACCATGTCAAGTTCTCTGGCACCTTCATCCATGGCTCGTTCTGCTTCGAAAACCTTCACTGCCGTCAGAGAACAACCATGCGGGAAACCGATGACTGTGGATACCAGCACATCTGAATCTTTCAGCAGGCGGCTGGCAAGTTTTACATCGGTTGGCTTGACGCACACAGTGGCAGTATGATACCTGGCTGCCAGCTCGCAGCCGGCAATGATCTCAGCTTCAGTCAATTCCGGCCGCAAAAGGGAATGGTCAATGACTTTCGCCAGTTGTTCGTAAGTAATGGTTTTACTATCTAATTTGTACATCCGGTACCTAACATTTCTTCCAAAGGTCTATGGGTTTTTTTACGACCGGAGGATCGTAGGGGAAGGTGATCTTGCGGCCTTCTCCGGCTGACTGGTAAGCAGCGTACATGATCTTGAGCACTTCCCGTCCATCTTCACCGGTCACAATGCACTCTTCCTTGCCCAAAACACAGTTCACAAAATGCTGCATCTCCTGCGGGAAGCCGTAATTCCAGTTCTCTTCGAACATGGTAAATGTGTAACCTTTGGTTGCGCCGGCTTTTTCCACCGCGTAACCGTATCCTTCTTCGGAATAGGTCAGCAGAGAGCTGCCGCGCAGAAGGTCCGCGCGGGTGTGGCCCTTCTTGCCATAGACCTCACAGCGGTCATCTACGCCGCCGCCTTTGGCCCAGCTATTCTCGATCATGGCTACCTTGCCGCCTTCATATTCAATGATGGCGTATGAATGGTCCTCACCGAGCGTGCGCCCCTGGTGGATGTATGTGCCCATGAACGCAGTTACACTTTTTACTTTTGGACGTCCCAGGATCCAGCGCGTGTATTCAATGGAATGGCAGCCCATGTCCAGCATCACGCCCCCGCCGGAGCGGTTCACATCCCAGAACCAGGGCATGTGCGGCCCGGGGTGTTCTTCGGACTGCTTCGCGAGGAAGGGTTCTCCGACCGCGCCTTCCTCGATCAGTTTTTTCACGCGCACATACTTCGGCGCAAAGAGCAATTCTTCAGCATACATCAACAGGACACCAGCCTTGCGGCAGGCATCAATCATCTCGTCCGCCTGTTCCAGTGTAAGGCACAGCGGTTTTTCGATAATGACGTGCTTGCCTGCCCTGGCTGCAGCCAACACAGCTGCGTGGTGCAGATCATTTGGGATGCCAATATCCACCACGTCGATCGATTTATCCTTCAGCATCTCGTTGTAGTCAGTATAAGCCGCAGGGATTTTTCTCGCGCGCGCGAATTCTTCCGCCTTGTGCGGGCTGGAAACAGCGACTACTTCCGCGTTGGGCACCCAGCCGTGGATGGAGGCATGGTGTATATCACCCACAAAGCCCGTTCCGATCATCCCTATCCTTACTTTTCGATCCATCCCGTTCTCCTCTCTTCTATTACTCAACTATCCATCATGGTTTCGAAAATGCTATTGACGTAAAGCCCGTTGGCGGCCGTAGATGGAAATCAACATCAGCAGGGTTCCCCCCAGGACCATGCGGCGGACTGATTCCGGCATCTGCATGGTCGTCAGCAGGCTGGTGATCAGTGTCAACACGATCGCGCCGGACATGGTCCCCCAGTAACTACCCTTTCCGCCGGATAGCAGTGTACCACCGACAGCAACTGCTGCGATAGAAGGGAAGAGGTAAGGATCTCCCAGCGAGATAAAGACTACGCCGGTATTCCCGACCAGCAAAAAGCCGCCGATACCTGCCAGTGCGCCAGCGAGTGAATAGGTTGCCAAATTCATCCGCGGTACATGGATACCAGACAGGGTGGACGTGATGCGGTTCACGCCAATGGCAAATAGATTTCGCCCGAACGGAGTCCTTTCCAGCAGGAACCACATGAACAGCCCAAACACTACCCAGATGAGGATAGCGCCGGGGATCCCAAAGACAACCGGCCGGGCAATGATGCTCGTCATGATCGGTGCGACCTTGCCGCTTACATTGCCGTGGTTGAGGATGATGATCAACCCCTTCACCACACCAGCCATTCCCAGGGTCATCACAAAAGGCGAGATCTTTAAGTATGTGATCCCAATGCCATTGACCAGTCCAATCAAGGCACCCACCAGGATGACAACCCCGATAGCTGGAAGCACCATGCTGTCGTTGCCTTTGATCATCACATATGCCAGAATGGCGGTCAATGTGACGACAGAACCGGCAGAAAGATCGATCCCTTCAGAACCGCTGATGATCACCAGTGTTTGGCCGGCTGCGATCACACCCAGAAAGACTGCCAGTCGCACAATGTTGGTAGCTTGCGCCCGGGCAATGCTCATATCACTACCGAAGCCGTTCGGTAATAGCCCGCTCAAAAGGAATAAGGTAACGGCAAGGATCAACGCTGCCGCAGGAGGTGAAATGCGTAGTTTCTTCATTTTTTCCTCCCCTGGATGAGGTTCAACAGCCCGGGCAGAGCCAGAGCGATCACAATGATCAAGGCATTGACGAATGTCTGCCACCAGGTATCGATATTGGCAAAGGAGATGATATTCATGATCATTTGCAATGTCATTGCGCCAATGATCGGCCCAGCAATGCCCCCGACACCTCCACTGAAAGCAGTCCCTCCAATAACTACCGCGGTCACCGAATTCAGGGTCATGGCAGAGCCGATATCAGCATTGCCCGACCCGGTGAGCATGCTCATAGCAATACCCGCAATGGCCGCCATCAGCCCGGAAATCACATAAGTGCTGAACTGAATGCCCACTACCGGAACGCCGGTTTCATAAGCGGCTTCGGCTTTTCCACCCACCGCATACAGATATCTCCCGTAGCGTGAATGGCGCAGGTAGTACCATCCCAGCAGGATGAGAACGATCACATAAATCGCCAGCGGTATGCCCAGCGGAGTGGTATTGCGGTACAGGCCGGATATAGCCTGAGGTATGCCGCCGCCAGGGTTGGGAAGGATATACAGAGCGATCCCAAAGAACAAGAAGCTGGTGGCATACGTGGTGATGATCGGCTGCAGCCGGAGGACAGAGACAAAAAAGCCGTTCAGCGAACCGGCTGCAAGGCCAGCCAAAAGGGACAGCCCTACATATATCCACATCTTCTCCGGTGATCCGTTCAACCCTACCTGTGTAGCAAGAATGGTATTGACAATGGATAGGATTCCACCGACAGAGATGTCGATCCCGCCGCCCAGTATAACCACTGCCTGGCCGACCGCCAGGATCATCAGAGGAAGGAATACCCTCATATTATTATTGAGGGATTCACGGGTAAAAAAAGTAGGCTGCAAAATGGCGTTGACAAGTATGGCAACAGAAAGCAAGATCAACGCGAACAGGAATGGATACCTGAGAAGCAGTTGGTTCCAGCGCCTCCTATTCATGCTGTTCCTCCTCTGAGGCACCCAGGCTGGCAGCAACCAGGTTACGTTTCGTGATCATCCTGTCCACCAGTTCGGTCCGAATATTACCGTCATGCATCACCAGAATACGATCGCACAGGCCAACCAGCTCTTCGTCATCACTGCTATAGAAAATAATCGTCTTCCCTTCATCACACAGGTTCGCCAGCAGTTTATAGAATTCCGCTTTGGTGCCGACATCCACCCCTTTGGTGGGATCATCCAACAGCAGCAGCTGCGGTTTTCGTTTCAACCATTTACCTATGACCACCTTCTGGGCGTTTCCACCCGAAAGGCTGCTGACAGGCTCATCCAATCCAGCCATTTTCAAATTTAGGCTTTCACCGACACCAACAGCCACTTCATGCGCTTTTTTCATGCGTGTTGGCACGCCAAATTCCTTCCAGGATGGCAGCAGGATATTTTCAAGAATGGATCGGATATAGAGTAAACCCTCTTTACCCCGATCTCCAGGCACAAAAGCCGTGCGGTCTTTGATGGCATCCGCCGGGTGACGGTAATGGACATCCTTGCCCAGGATGTTGATCGTGCCATGATAATGGATATAGCCAAAGATGGATCGCAGTAATTCCCGCTGCCCCTGCCCCATCAACCCGCCCAAGCCTAATAACTCGCCGCGGCGGACTTGCAGATTAACCCCACGGAGGACATCCGTGGCGAGCGCATTCACAGTCAAATAGACCGGTTTCTGTGCCAACTCTTTCGCGCCTGCCCGGTTCTGCCGGGCATGGGTGAACACAGAAGCCTTTTCGATCATTAAATTCACTAATTCTTTTTCGGTCACTTCTTTGATCTTGCCGCTGCCTACCGTTTTGCCGTTGCGGAGGACCGAGTAAGTATCCGCAATGCGGAAGATCTCTTCCATCCGGTGCGAGACAAAAATGATGGCTTTCCCGGATAGTTTCCAGGTGGCAACCAGTTCAAAAAGCCGGGATACCTGACGGCTATCCAGACTGGCGGTAGCTTCATCCAGGATTAGGATCCGCGGATCCACACTGATAGCTTTCAGGATCTCAATAATCTGCTTCTCGTCCGGTTGAAGTGAACTAACTGAGACATCAGGTGTAAGCTCTGTTTTGAATGTACCTTCAAAAAGCTTCAACAGACGTTTTGTCCGTTCAGTTACCTCTTTTTGGTCCACAGTGCCGGTGGGATGAAGGGGTTCCCTCGTTAGCCATATATTTTCAGCAATGGACATCTGCGGTATCAGGCTCAATTCTTGGAAAACAGTCGCAATTCCCATTTTTCGGGCAGCCTGCGGCGAGGGGAATTGCACGGGTACTCCATCAAGGAGTAGTTGCCCTCCATCGAGGACAACTACTCCATTGATGATCTTACTGAGCGTGCTTTTGCCACTACCGTTCGCCCCTACCAGCGCTACGACTTCCCCTGAACTGACTTCCAGGTTTCCATCCGAGAGCGCAATAACACCGCCATAGCGCTTAACGATATTTTGGGCAGAAAGCAGCACGGTCATAGGCTTACTTTACGAAGTATGCATCCAGGACTTCCTGATCGGTCATGATGTTGTCGATCAGGTAGGTCTCGGGTTTATCCTGGCACAGGGTGACTGCATCCTGCAGGTTGTCTTTGGTGACTGCGGTAACCAGCGGAATCACGAAGGACAATCCATTCGTTCCACCCAGCTTGCTCTCGTCCAGCTTCTTGCCCATCAGCAGATTGACGGCAATGCGCAGGCCGGTCGGGGATACACCAGGGTGATTCGCGACTGCGATCGTCTCGAAATCGGGGTGTGTCGCCAGTACTTCGGTCCACAGGTTGATAAACTGGCAGCGGGCTTCGCCTACACCCACCGGGAACTTGGCAGGGTTTGCAGCCAGTACGGCCTGCAATGCACCAATCGCCATACCATCCTGGGTCCAGTAACCATCCAGGGTCGGGTAGGCAGCCAGGAAGTTCGACATGACCTGCTGGCCAGTCGCTTCGTCCCACTTGCCGGTATCCTTCGCCAGTACCTGCATCTCAGGATAGTTCGCCAAAACTTCGTCCACGCCTTCCATGCGGACTACGTTCGCCGGATGGCCAGGGAAGCCTTCGATCTCTACGATGCTGCCCTTGCCGCCCATCTTCTCTGCCAACCACTGCGCTGAGGTCTTCGCCCATTCCTTCTGGTCGATGCCTACGTTGTACACGCCATTGGCTGCCAGTTCCTGATCCACAGAAATCACCAGGATGCCCTTCGCCACGGCTTCTTCCAGCGTGGCGTTCAAGCCGGTGACATCACCCGGATTTACCAGGATGGCATCTACGCCCTTGCTCATCAGGTTCTGCAACTGCTGGATCTGGCCGGCGGTATCGGTGTCGGCAGATTCGATCACCAGTTCTGTGGTGATGCCCTGATCCATGTATTCTTTGTTTACTTCCTGCAGCTCAGAAATCATCTGCGTCCGGTATTCGGAGCTGATGAAAGAGTTGGAGATGCCGATGGTGAATACTTTGGCTTCTGCGGCTGGCTGAGCGGGGGCTTCAGCGGGGGCAGCGGGTGCTTCCGGAGCCGCGGCGGGGGCTGGAGTGCAGGCTCCCAATACCATGGCGAACAATAGGATGGCGCTCAATACGCCAAATAGCTTCTTAGACATGTAATCTCCTCTCAGTGATAAATAACTAGGGTATTATGTACTGCTGAATCACTTTTCTCTTACACCCACCTCCTTTCGTTTTGAGGTTTTAATATCTTTCACGATCAATTCCCGCATGGGTCGTCCACCATAAACAAGTGATCCAAAGCCAGGGATATTGCCCCAATAACACCGATCGTCGGTCCGGTTTGGGAAAAAGAAATATCCAGGTGCGCAGTTGCGAGTGGTAACGAGCGGCGTAAAACAGCACGCTTGATCGCGATCAGTAGGTAATTTCCAAAGTTTGCTATACCTCCCGTAATGAAAACATGGCTGGGATTAAAGAAATTGATCAACCCGGCCAGCACATCACCGATCATCTTTCCACTGGCGCGGATGATCTCTAATGAAGCTTCGTCCCCTTCACGGCAGGCATAGTTCACATCTTCAGGTGTCAGAACACCGCCGTTCTTATCCATCAAAGAGTTCAGAAGCGCGCTCTTACCTTCTCTTGCAGCCTGCATGGCTTTTTCAGCGATCGCAGGCCCGGCAGCCATTGCCTCCAGGCAGCCGCGATTGCCGCATCGGCAGATCGGGCCGTTTTGATCTGCGCAAATATGTCCGATATCACCCGCGGAGCCATCACTACCGCGGTGTATCCTGCGGTTCGCCATGATTCCACAGCCGATACCGGTACCCACTTTGATCAACAGGAAGTGATCCACGTTTTCCGCGCCGCCGGAGCGCTGCTCGCCGACGGCCATGATGTTCACATCATTGTCTACAACGACGAAAGCGGAGAAAAATGATTTTTGAAAGAACGCCCGAATCGGGAAAGCTTCCCACCCGGGCATGAGGGGAGGTGCCACCACCACGCCGCGGCTGAAATCCACCGGCCCGGGAACGCCAACCCCAATACCCAGGATCTGCCCGGGGTGGATGTTGTGTGCGGTAGCGAGGCGCAGCAGGATCCGGGTGCAATCATTCAGAAAATCCTCCGGCCCTTTGCGGACATCCGAAGGTTCTGCAACGATTCCGATGATCGTGCCATTCAGGTCGGAGATTGCGATCTCAACACTGGTTGCGCCGATGTCAATTCCGGCTATGTAACCCAGTAAGCCATTAATACGCAAAAGGCGCGGCTTACGCCCGCCTCGCGACATGCCATCCCCGTGTTCCTGAAGATACCCCTTTTCGACCAGGTTGTTGACCACCTGCGATGTTTTTGCCCTGGACCAGCCGGTGATCTCTGAGACCTCGACCCGGGACACCTGTTTCTGGTTCCTTAATAAACGCATGACCACAGCTTCAGTCGGGCTGATGAGGACCGGTGCGGACAGTGTGCCTTGCTTTGATATCACGGTTCTTTTCACTCGCTTGATCAAAGGGATGGAGCCAGAAGGCAGGGTGCCTGTGGTATTTATAACTATATCAAGTGTACTTGGTTAGAGCAATGATTCAGTTATGCCATTTCGTTAATAACTTGGTTTATCTAGTGTACTAAGTCAGAGGTTTGGACCTTCAATTATCCCTAACTCTGCTGGATCTTCTGGGATATCTCGCCGGTGACCTTGTGTTTCAGAATGAACTTCAGGTTGCCGTTGGGCATGCGCTCTTCCTTGATCAGGTAATTCTCCGTGTCATAGTCTTTCAGCGCTGCTTTCTCTTCATCCATTACACCGCTGCTGCGCCAGTCCACAATATCCACCGGCTCCCACTTCTTCGTTTCGGCAGCTTTATAGCAGGCATCGATTATGGCATTGACAATATAGCCGTCATAGAAGGTTTCCATCGGCGCCCGGCCGCTATCCATGGCATTGAACATATCCAGGAACATCTCTACATACCCCAGAGAACCGATCTCGTCCCCGACAGGGTACATCCAGCCGGTATCCCCTTCAGCCTTCTCCGCCACATAACCACCCTGGCCGACATTACTGAACATTTCAAAACCGGTACGTAGCCAGTGATTCAGCCAGATGGTTCCCTCTGTGCCGGAGATCTCATCTCGCAGGTCCATGCCACCGCGGAACGTCCAACTGACCTCGAATTGCCCGATAGCGCCGCTTTCATAGCGGACCAGGCCGACCGCGTGGTCTTCTGTGTCGATTGGGTGAACCTGGGTATCAGCCCAGCAGGTCACTTCCAGCGGACGATGCGCTTTACCGATGAAGCTGCGACCGATCTCAATGCAGTGGCAGCCCATATCTACGATGGCGCCGCCACCAGATAGTTTCTTGTTCCAGAACCAGTCACTGTGCGGGCCGGCATGAGTTTCACGTGAACGCGCCCAGAGCACCTTGCCCAGCGCCCCCTTGTGGGCGGATTGCAGCGCTTTGAGAGTCTTGGGGGTGTACACCAAGTCTTCCAGGTATCCGTGAAAAACGCCGGCTTTCTCCACTGCGCGCAGCATTTCCAGCGCTTCGGCCGCATTCGTGCCCAACGGTTTGGTGCAAAGGACAGCCTTGCCAGCTTTCGCAGCGACCAGCACGGCTTTTTTGTGCAGGTAATTCGGCAGGCCGATTATGACTGTATCTACTTCAGGATCATTGACTGCCTTCTCAATATCGGAGGTCCAGCGGGGAATACCGAATTCCTGAGCGAACTTGCGTGCTTCTTCATCTTCCGCAGCGCATACCACCCTAATCTCATCCTTGCCACGATACTTCAGCAAACTCATGGTATAGAAGCGGCCGATCAACCCGGTTCCCAACATGGCAATCTTGTGCATCGTGTTCCTCCATTAAAAATAAATGAGATGCACCGATTATACGGGATGGATAAATATGAGTCAATTGTACGCACATTAAAACATTATGTTAAAATTGTCCTAATGTGCGTACATTTCAGATGAAGGATTTGACATGCCAACCATGACTCCCCGCCAGCGGGTTCACGCTGCGATCTCACACCAGGAACCGGACACCCTTCCTACCGCGCTCTGCGGAGGACCTTACGGCGTGGTGGACGAGCTTTACTTCAAACTCTTGCAGCATTACGGGTTGGGTCAGCCGGTCACACCCTTCCGCAGCGGACACAGCATCTCATACATGGATGACCGCCTGTTGGACGCGCTCGGCACCGACCTGCGCTACTGCTGGCCGGGGCTGCTGCCCAATAGCCCGATTCACCCCGCCGCGGATGGGCAGACATTGCTGGATTCGTACGGCCAGGTTTGGAACCGGGCAGAACCATATTACTACGCAGGAACCGGCATTCTGGAGGAAAGCACCTCCATCGCGGATTTTGACAACCTGGTGAACTGGCCGGACCCAACGGAGCCGCACTGGATGACCGGTGTAGCCGAGCGCGCGAAAACCCTGCATGAAAGCACGGATTTCTTCGTGGTGATGCGGATGGTCTCATCCCACGGCCCTTTCCAGACTGCCTGCGATCTGCGCGGCACGGAAAACTTCCTCATGGATATGTCGCTGGATCCCGACAACGCGCTCGCGCTGCTGGAGAGGGTCACCACGGTGTTGGAAGGGCTGCTGCTGCAAGCGATGCATGCCGGCGGGAAATACTTCGATATGATCGAACTGCCCGGGGATGATTACGCCGGCACGACCGGCACGATCATGTCACCCGTTATGTTCCGCCGCTTCATTACCCCCTGCATCTCCCGCCTGGTACATGCCATCCGATCGGTCAACCCGCAGGTGAAGATCATGCTCCACAGCGACGGCGCGCTGACTCGCTTCATCCCCGAGATCATCGCGCTGGGGATCGATGTGCTTCACCCGCTCGAACCGCTGCAGGCGACAGACCTGGCCGCGGTCAAGCAGCAGTACGGCAGCCAGGTGGCTTTTTTAGGCGGGGTGGATATCACCACCGCCATGCGCGGCAGCCGGGAGGATGTGCAGCGCGAGGTGCAGACCCGCGTGGATCAGCTGGCTCGCGGCGGCGGGTATATTCTAGCGCCTTCCAACCACCTGCAGGCGGATGTTCCCGCAGAAAACGTGGCCACGCTTTTTGAAGCTGCCCGTATAATTGGGAAATATCCCATCACACAAGCCTGAGGTATGAACCTGAACGATCAACCCGGTTTCATTTACTCTCAACCAGACCCCACCAGCCCGGTACCTCTTTATCATCAGGTCTACTTGGACCTGCGCAATGCCATCCAAAACGGAGATCTGCAGCCCGGAGCCATGCTCCCGCCCGAGGTGGAGATCTGCCAGTCTTACAATGTGGGACGGCAGACCATCCGCAAGGCGATTGCCCGGCTGGTGGATGAAGACCTGGTAGAACGGTTCCCCGGCCGCGGTTCTTACGTGCGTGAACGACCGCGGCACATCCAGTTTCTACTGGACCGCAGTTTCAGCCAGCAAATGCTGGAGCTGGGGATCGTACCGCAGTCCCGCCTGATCAGCCATGAAGTCGGACGGGTGACCTCTCAGGCTGGCGTATTGCGCCCGTATCACGGCCAGCCCTGCCTGCTGCTGGAGCGCCTGCGCCTCGGTAATTCAGAGCCGGTCTGCCACCAGCTCAGCACCATCCTGATCAGCCGCTGCCCGAACCTGCCGGATGAAGACATAGCCGGGCAATCACTTTATGACACCCTGGCCAACCGTTACAAGCTTGCCATCCAGCGTATCGATCATATCGTCCGTGCCGTCGCTGCGGATGAATACCACGCCGACCTGCTGGACGTGCTGGAAAACACCCCGCTGTTATTTGTCGCCACCTCCGCTTACCTGGCGGACGGCGAGTTGATCGAGTTCTCTACCAGCTATTACCGCGCCGACCGCTACGAATACTCCACCACCCAGACGATTGCGAGGTAGGGGGGGATTGTAAATAGCTGCAATAACCTGGCCAATGAAACCAGGTACTGCCTGGGAGTTGAAATACCTGGCAACACCCTATGCTACAGCTGTCCAGTAATCTGCTAATTTGGACGCCTGATCGAGTACTTTATTGACGGAATCGGTATATTCACCCGTTGTTGGATCGTCTGGTGGGTATTTATATTTTCGCAAAATACGCTTTACCAGTACCCTCATTTTTGATTGCACACTATGTTTTTGTTGCCAGTCGATCGAGGTATTCCGTCTTACTTTTTCGGTAAGTTCGCGGGCAATCTGCCTGAGTAGCTGATCTCCGAGTAAATTTTCTGCATTGTGGTTATCTGCGAGCGCGTCATAAAAGGCTAACTCGTCCTGACGTAGATTTAACTTCTCGCCACGCGCATCAGCAGCACGGATATCCTTAGCCATTTGGATCAATTCCTCTAGAATTTTGGCAGAATCTATCAGCCCATTCTGGTAGCGCTTGACAGCCTCCGCCAACATCTCGGAGAATTTTCGCCCCTGTACCATATTCATTTGACCGCGAGTTTTAATCTCATGGTTGAGCAAGCGTTTGAGCAATTCAAGCGCCAGGTTTCTGCGTTCCATGCCCTGGATTTCAGCTAAAAATTCATCAGAAAGGATGGAGATATCCGGTTTACGAATGCCCGCTGCATCGAAAACGTCGATCACTTCGCTGGAAATAATCGCGTCATTGATAATCTGTCGAATAGCTGTTTCTATTTCTTCATTGGTGCGTGTCTTCGTGGTCTCATCAAACTTGGCAAAACGGGCTTTGATGGCCTGAAAAAAGGCCAGATCATTGCGGATTTCAAGCGCTTTCGGGTGAGGAACCGCCAACCCAAAAGCTCTTTGAAACCGAATGACATTTTCTTTAAAGCGTTCTTTTCCATTGCGGATTATGCTGCCATCATTGACTTCAGATAGATCAGCAATGTAATTTGCAGCATCAAGTATGAAATTGAGTTTTAATTTTGGCTCAAGTGAGAAATAGCGGTGATAGTCGAATCGTCCGAACATATCCACCACGATTTCGTAAAACTCGAGCATCTTAGCGACAGCTTCTTCCTGATCAAAGGCGATCTGTCCTTTGCCCTGGCTGGCAGCGTACACCAACAGCGCATTTTTCAAATCCTGGGCAATTCCGATGTAATCTACAATCAGACCGCCTTCCTTGTCACCAAAGACGCGGTTCACGCGAGCGATAGCCTGCATGAGGGTGTGCCCGTTCATCGGTTTATCGATATACATGGTGTTCAGACAGGGTGCATCAAACCCGGTGAGGAACATATCCCGGACGATGATCAGCTTGAGCGAATCATTGGGGTCTTTCAGGCGGTTGCCAATGGCCTTGCGCCGATCCTTATTGCGGATATGCTCCTGCCAATCCAGCGGATCGCTGGCCGAGCCCGTCATTACGATCTTGATCGCTCCTTTGTCATCCTCGGCGTTATACCACTGCGGACGCAGCTTGATAATTTCTTTTTGAAGCGCCACGCAAATGCGCCGGCTCATGCAAACGATCATACCCTTGCCGTCTGCAGCGGAAATGCGCTGCTCAAAGTGATGGACGATATCCGCAGCCACTTGTTTGAGCCTGTCAGTACTGCCAACCACTGCTTCTTTGCCTGTCCATCTGGCAAAACGCCTTTGCTTATCGGTCAGTTCGTCGTCTTCGGTGACTTCTTCGACGCGTTCATCCATTTTCTTCTGGTCAGCCGCAGAGAGTTCGATCTTGGCCAACCGGCTTTCGTAGAAGATGCGCACAGTCGCGCCGTCTTCCACAGCTTGCTGAATGTCGTAGATATCGACATAATTGCCAAACACCGCCTGGGTGTTTTTGTCCTCTTTTTCAATGGGAGTGCCGGTGAACCCGATAAACGAGGCATTCGGCAAGGCATCGCGCATGTGCCGGGCGAAGCCGTCAATAAAATCGTACTGGCTGCGGTGAGCTTCATCCGCGATGACGACCACGTTGCGACGCTCGGTCAGTGTGGGATAGACGCTACCATTTTCTTCGGGAAAGAATTTTTGGATGGTGGTAAAGACGATTCCACCGGAAGCCACCGAAAGCAATTTTTTCAGGTCTTCGCGGTTGGCAGCCTGCACCGGGGTCTGGCGTAATAATTGCTGACAGTTGCTGAATGTCTCGTAGAGTTGCTGGTCGAGGTCATTTCGGTCGGTCAGCACCACCAGGGTGGGGTTGTTCATTTGCTCAGCCAGTACCATTTTACCGGCATAGAAAACCATGGAGAGGCTCTTGCCGCTGCCCTGGGTGTGCCACACCACCCCTGCCCGTTTGTCGCCTTTGGGTTGGGCTTCGACAGTTGGCAGCCCATAAACAGCCGGGTGTTCAGCCGCAAAGTGTCCATTCTCATTTGCCGAAGCTCGCAAGGTGGAAACGATGGCTTTGTTAACCGCGAAATACTGGTGGTAGGCAGCCACCTTTTTGATAGTTTTTTCTTTAGTCTTTTCAAAAACGATAAAGTGACGGATGATATCCAGCAAAGTCGTCTTGTTTAACAAACCCCTGATCAAGGGTTCCAATTCGGGTTGGTGTTTTGAATCAACCACCTGTAAACCATCCACGCTTTTCCACTCCATGAAGCGCGAATAATCACTGGAGATGGTGCCGGCTTTAGCAAACCAGCCGTCGCTGATGACCTCAAAAGCATTGCAGGTAAAAAGGGAGGGAATTACCTGTTGGTAGGTTTGTAATTGGTGAAAAGCAGCCTGCACATCCGCTTTTTCATCCGCGGCATTCTTAAGCTCGATGACCACCACCGGCAGACCATTAATAAACAAGACGATATCCGGACGCTTGTTGGAATTGTTTTCCACCACCGCGAACTGGTTAACGGCCAGAAATTCGTTCTTATCACTTTCCGGATGTTCAAAATCCACCAGCCAGACCTTATCCGTGCGGCTTTTGCCATCGCCAACATTGAATTTCACGTCCACGCCTTCGGTCAGCATGCAGTGGAAGGTCTCGTTGTTGTCGATCACGGTTAATGCCTGGGTGCGCAGAGCTTTTTTGAAGGCCTCTTCGCGTGCTTCTTCCGGGATGCGCGGGTTGATGCGGTCAATGGCAGTGCGCAGGCGGGTTTTCAGGATCACTTCGGTGAAAGTGCGTTCGGGGTGTGAGCCTTCTAATAGATCGGGACCGTATGCAATGGAATAGCCGTTCTTATCACGCAGCAGCTCGAGGGAGATTTGTTCGATTTCGGATTCAAAAAGTATATTACTCATAGGTCCCTCAAATCACCAAATTACGTAATTGATTTTCCATAATTTCAAACGTGTTTTTTTCGAATTCTTGGTCCTGAGATTTACTAACCACTTCAAAATGAAATTTTCCACCTTTATCTTGTTTATAGAAACAAATTATGGCGTTTGTTTCATATGCTTCCTGCGTAAAATGAATAAAGGGAGACAAACAAAAAACTTCCCCTTTTACTTGCGCGTAAATAGATCCTGAATTGAAATAGTCAACTATCTCAATATAATTATCTTTTTGAATGTGGATGAGTTCTTTTTTGCCATTCAAATCATTTCCATTTAATATTTCACAGCGAGGATACAGTGGGGTTTCAGCTTCATGATATCGGAATACCACAACATCTTCCAGTTTTATCAATTGCCGCAAAACTAACTCTAATTGCGGATAGAGTTCAGCGTATAGTGCTTTCTGTTGTGATGTAGTTTTCGCAGAGGCGTGTTCAAATCCATTCCGTTCTTGATTTAATTTTTTTATCAACCCTAATGTTGAGATTGGAATAATGTCAGAGCAACAAAAGGCAATCCCACTTTTTGTTGTGTAATCCAGTATATTTTCAATGATAGTAAGTTTGTCAAAAAGTTTATCACTCCAAAGTTTATCCCACTTGATCCCCAGGGATTTTAGTTCTAATTTTCGATGCCGGGCTTCTCCTACAACCAAGCCATACAAAAAAAACACGATTGCTTCCCAACAGGATTTAAGTAAATCAAGCCTGTGATGGTCATTTTGATAATTATTTGTTGCCTGGTAGAAGTAGTATGCAATTGGATTTGGAAACTTTTCTTCAATCCTGCTTAAACTTACTTTTGGGTCGGCTGCATACCTTGCCAATGCATCGGCATATTTTTCCCGACTCATTTTATAAAGGACTTCGCTCGATGGAAATTCATACTCGTCAATTTCGACCAAGTAGTTTTCTACAAGCCACGTATTAAAGTCTGGGTTATCCGAAAAATCAAGAATTATTTCGTCACTCATATAACGATTTCCCCATTCATGAGTTTAGGCAATAGAGAATCACGGATTTTAGCAAGTATTATTGATTCTTCTAATCCATTAATAATGCAGTGGAAATAATTTCCTGCAATTTTGTCATACAGAGCAAGAAGACTGTCTGTGGGGACCACAATATTAATATCTAAAATATCTTGTGGATTAATCCGTTGATGACTACCGCTTGTCCCTGAAGATCTTGACTTCATTGTGTCTATCACAGATGGTTGGGAGAAGAAATTAGCAGCAAATGAATAGTAATGTGTTTTTTGAGGTAATAGGACTTGGAATTCAGTTGAACATACACTGGTCTCTTGATTCACTTCTTTCAAGGTCCAAATTCTGGGTATCCTTGGATTTAATTTCGACACCAAGATTGAGTTGCTCTTTACCTTATATTTATTGCTTAATATTGTAGAGCCCAGTTCTTGTGATGGAACATGCCCACTGTCGAATGCAGGAATGCTGTAGTGGCTAAATAATTTATCAGGAGTTACTCCCGGTGACATTGTTTCATTTGCGAGAACCAATATGTCTGCAACAGTGCCTACCCGCCACCCCTTTGGAATCATGCCCAGCTCACTCTCGATCATCTCGCCGGTTGCGCCGGGGAAGTTGAAATTGACGAACCATTCCTTGAATATGGCCTGGGCAATGGCTTCGAGCGTGGCATTGGTCTGGCGGTTGAGCTCGATCTTTTCATCCAGCGCGGATAGAATGTCGGCGATGCGGCGTTGGGTTTCCATGCTTTCTGGGATACTAATTTCAAAAGACCTCAAATCCCCTAAAAGAAGGTTTTGTTGAGTTGTACCACTAGCCGTGTTTACAATATCAGATTTTCTGGCAGTCAAACAATAATATAAAAAAATAGGAAGTACTTTTTCCCTTATTGGCTTAAGTAATGCTACACTTTTTTGAAAGGTTGTTCTAGCCGTCAATTTATGATCTGTGGCTAAGGCCATTCTGCCAATCGTGCCGCTATTGGTAAGAAGAGTATCAAAAGGTTCTAGCCGAGTTCGTTTATTTGTAGCTTGGAAATCTTCTTTGGTGATTTGTCTTGCATTTTCATAGGATAATTTCCCATTAGAAACATCTTTTGCGCTTAAAAAATAATAACCTGAATTATCCTGATTTCTACAATCACCGTGTTTTCCATCAGTAATGAGTGAACATAGGTTTTGTAGGCGTTCGGTTTTCCATCCTTTAGCACTCATATCCAATCCCCTTCAAGTTTTCGTGACTCCCCTGTTGTAGTTCATTCCCGCGGGAGAATTGTTCAGCAAGCTGAGTAGTTAGTGACTTTATTATCATGCCAACGCTTTTCCCATTTTGTTGAAACCCTCATGTATTAATTTATGCCAATTCATTACATTATCTCTTTGTCATGTATTAATTTTGCTGTTTTTAATACGTGATAAGCGCATCATGTACTAAATTTGCTGTTTTTAATACATGATAAGCCCATGCTTCTGACGTTTTCGCCTTCAATACCTTCA
>CAIKMQ010000044.1 GCA_903828565.1 uncultured Leptolinea sp.
CACCCGTTGACCTCGTACCATCCGAGCACCGTGGTCAATTTCTCTCTCGACAGGGGTTCTTCGGGGCCTACCTTATTCAAGCGCACAACCAATACCCTTGCCCATTCCGGTACGGAGAACCCTGCCAGCCCAGCCAGATATTGTGGGGTCTTCCCAACCGTGTTCGCCTGAATTACACCATCCAGGGTGAACAGGATCTTTCTCAATGCCTGTGCCTGCTGTTCATCAACAAAATAAGCCCCATTTTCTTTCATCAATTGGGCAAGATGTCCAGCAATTGGCTGATCAGCGATCACAGCCTGTTCGGTCGCACAGATCGTGGAGCAATCGAAAGACTTGCTGCTGACAATGTAGCGTGCGGCCTTCTCGATATCAGCACTGCGGTCCACATATACCGGGACATTCCCCGGTCCCACACCGTAAGCCGGTTTCCCTGCAGAGTGTGCAGCCTTGACCATTGCCGACCCGCCTGTTGCCAGGATCAAGGCAGTATATTTATGGTTCATCAGCTCCTGCGTGCCTTGTAGAGACACATTTTGCATGCTGCTGACCAAACCATGCGGAGCGCCTGCTGCTTCTGCAGCCTGCATCATCAATTGTGCGGTGTCAAAACTGCATTTCACTGCAGATGGATGGGGGGCGATCACGATCGCATTGCGCGCTTTGACGGATGCCAATACCTTGGCCATTACAGTGGAAGTTGGATTGGTGCTGGGTGTAAGAGCTACAATCACACCCATAGGCCAGGCGATCTCAAAGATCTTTTTCTCAGGGTCACTATGGATCACCCCAACTGTTTTTATGTTCTTGATGCTTTCCCAAAGGACACGCGAAGCGAACTCGTTCTTTAATTTTTTATGTGCCGGGATGCCGTATCCTGTCTCCTCGTGTGCCATCCTGCCAAGTCGTTCCGAGGCTTGAAAAGCAGCTTCAGCCATGGCGGCGCAGACCCTATCCACTTCCTCCTGGGTGGCTTTCGCCCAGATGCGTTGAGCATCACGCGCCTCAACTACCAGGCGGCGTGCTTCTTGTATGGAGACCAGGTCTTTATCAAAATTCATTTCAACAAGTCCATTCAAGACTTCCGAAATACGATTTTGCCATCGACTTCAAGGGAATCGATGACCGCCATGATCACTGCATCCACCGGGGTATCTTTGGTTGTATGTGTTTGCCGGGCACTCGATCCAGCTGCTGTAAGCACGAGATCTCCGACGCCAGAATCTACGGAGTCGATCGCCACAAAAGGTTTCCCTGTCAACTTGCCATTTTCATCCGTCTGGCAAACAACCATTAATTTTCTACCGACAAGTTTCTCATCTTTAATTGTACATACAGCATTGCCGAGCACACGAGCGATTAGCATATACTTCTCCTACCGCTTCCTGATTAATATCCCTTTTGCCCTTCCGGGGCAGGTTTCGCAGAACCAGCTGTGGCGGGTTGGATGATCTTCACACCTGCACTTGCGCCGATGCGGGTTGCACCCGCTTTGACCATCTTTTCTGCATCTTC
>CAIKMQ010000045.1 GCA_903828565.1 uncultured Leptolinea sp.
GCCCAACAATTCAATAGCTTTTGTGGACTAGTGCAATATCGAGAACAATACCCAACACAGTATGGGTTATCACCTGCAGGATCAGGGCAGCACTGATCGTTTTGGCAGTTAACTGAAGGGCTTCCTACACAGGGGAAATGAACATTAAAGAAGCCAAAGAACAGATCAAAAATGCTATGGCAGCCTATTTCACCCTGGATGATTACTCCAATTTCGAGATTCCGATCGAGAAACAGCGCCCTGTCTTTCTGATGGGCCCGCCAGGGATCGGCAAGACCGCCATCATGGAGCAGATCGCGCAGGAGCTGGGGGTGGGGTTGGTGTCGTATTCCATGACGCATCACACCCGCCAGAGCGCTCTCGGCTTGCCCTTTATCGTGCGGAAGACTTACGGCGGCCGGGAATACGATGTCTCCGAATACACCATGAGCGAGATCATCGCCTCGGTCTACGACATGATGGAACAATCCGGAATCAAGAAAGGCATCCTTTTCCTGGATGAGATCAATTGTGTTTCCGAGACCCTGGCGCCGGTAATGCTGCAATTTTTACAGTTCAAGATATTCGGTCGACACCGCGTGCCGGACGGCTGGATCGTAGTGACAGCCGGAAATCCGCCGGAATACAACAAGTCCGTGCGGGAGTTCGATATTGTCACATGGGACAGGTTAAAACGGGTGGATGTTGAGCCTGATTTCGAGGTATGGAAGGAATACGCCTACCGTAAATCCATCCACGCGGCCATCATGACTTACCTGGAGATCAAGAAGGGTGATTTCTACAAAGTGGAAACCACGGTGGATGGTAAACGTTTTGTCACCGCCCGAGGATGGGATGACCTTTCGCAGATGATCCGATTGTATGAAAAACACGGCTTTAAGGTTGATCACTTACTGGTGGAGCAGTACGTGCAAGACGAAAAGATCGCTAGGGATTTTGCCATTTATTATGATCTCTACAACAAATATCGCTCAGATTACAAGGTGGATGCCATCCTGGATGGTAAAGCTGAACCCGAGATCAAAACAAGGGCAAAAGCCGCGGGTTTCGATGAGCGCTTATCCCTGCTTGGCCTGTTGCTGGATAGTATCTCAGCAGGCATGCGTTTTGTCATTGAGCAGGAGCAGATGCAGCAGATAGAGATGGAAATTCTAAAAGTGGCACTCGCGCAAATGTCTCAACCGGGTTCCACGCCGGCAGTCATTCTGGAAAAGCACGTACAAATATTACGCGCCAAGCTAGAAAAAGGTCGCCAGTTCAATAGTATCTCTGTTGAAGAACAGCGATTGGATCACCAGGTGATCGCGAACCTGGAGCGCCTGCACCGCTTGCTGCGGGAAAATTCGGACGGTATGGATGGTCAGGCAGCCGCGAAACTGGTGCAGACTGATTTTGAGCGCCAGGTATCACAAATAGGTGAAAAAGATGCCATCAAGACTGGCAAGCATCTCACCCATATGTTCAATTTTTGTGAAGAGGTTTTTGGCGAAGGGCAGGAGCTACTGATTTTGGTGACCGAACTGACTTTGAATTTTTATTCTGCACATTTCATCAGCCGCTTTGGGAATGTGGATTACTTTAAGCATAACCGGGAGTTGATGTTCTACGAACGCCAGAAGGGTTTGATCCTAGAGATAGAGAAGCTGGCTCAAAAGTAGAGTGAGGTTAAGATGACAGATACAATGAAGATCGTTGAGAGATCGGGAATTAGGGTTCTTGTAGATTATACTGGGAAAGATGAAGGGGTAATCATCCCGGATAGTGTGACGGTGATCGGGGAGAGTGCCTTCTCTAGCTGCAGCAGCCTGCAGTCGGTGGTGATCCCGGA
>CAIKMQ010000046.1 GCA_903828565.1 uncultured Leptolinea sp.
AGTTGATATCAAGCCCCATCGAGGGGTGATAAGGTCGTAGGCCCCCGGAAGGGGATGGTATTCGAGCCTTTTCCGCCCACTGTCTATCCAGTTGATATCAAGCCCCATCGAGGGGTGATAAGGTCGTAGGCCCCCGGAAGGGGATGGTATTCGAGCCTTTTCCGCCCACTGTCTATCCAGTTGATATCAAGCCCAATCGAGGGGTGATAAGGTCGTAGGTCCCCGGAAGGGGATGGTATTCGAGCCCTATACCGGGGTACAACACCCGGCACTTTTCCGCCCACTTTCTATTACCACTGCTCCACCCTTTCGACGCTCGCGCCAACCTCGCTCACCTGCAGGGTAAAGGTCCGGGCAGAGAGGCCTGCCTGACGAAAGGCGGATGCCATCGCCTCTGCTGCGGATTGCATATCGACCAAGCCGAAAGCGATCACTGACGGGCCAGCACCGGAGAGTACGGCAGCCGCAGCACCAGACTCCCGGGCAGCCCGGATGGCCGCCTCTGCACCGGGGATCAAATTCAAGCGGTAGGGTTGGTGCAGCCTGTCTTGCATCACCTCACCCAGCAATTCCATATCCCCATCCAGTAACGCCTGCACCACCAGTGCGGTCATTGCATTGTTGAAGACCGCGTCTGCCATGGGGACAGCGGCAGGCAAGGCTGCCCGCGCAGCATGTGTGGTTAATTGAAAATCTGGCAATACGACCGCGGCTTGAAGCGGTTCACCGCCCACACGCACCATCCCCAGGGGATAGGTGATCAACCTGGTACCGGTATTGCCCACCAGCACCAATCCGCCTGCCTCTGCCGCCGCGGCATTATCGGGGTGTCCTTCCATCTCCACTGCCAATGCCAGCAATTGTTCTCGTGAGAGCAGATTGCCGCACAGTTCGTTCGCACCCAGTAATCCCGCCAAAACCGCCGCGGCACTGGACCCTAAACCAGAGCCGAGTGGGATCTGATTATTGCATAACAGGGAGATCCCTTCGGGCGCCTGACAACCAGTGAGCGCGAAGACGCGCTGCATGGCTTGCCAGACCAGGTTACTCCCATCCCGTGGCAGGCTATCCTCACCTTCACCGTGGATGCGGATGGCGAGCCCTTCTCCCGCCAGTTCGATCGAGAGGTCGTTCCACAAGTCCAATGCCATCGCCAGGCAATCAAAACCCGGCCCGAGGTTGGCCGTGGTGGCGGGAACATGCACCAGCACTTCAGACATGGCTCACTTTCCTTTCAGAACCACCGCTTCGATCGCGGCGGCATCCGCGGGCAGTGCCTGGTAACTGAAACCACGGGTGACGATCTCGGGGTCCTTCAAACCATGCCCGGTGCAGACCGCCACAATGCGCATCCCCCGGGGGTGGATCATCCCCTCATTAATCTGTTTTCGTAACCCGGCCAAACCAGCCGCTGATGCCGGCTCCACCCAGATACCACTGCCTGCGAGCAATTTCTGCATGGCGAGGATCTCGTCATCGGTGGAGGCGATGATGCGTCCGCTGGATTCTTCGGCCGCCTGCAGAGCCTGCTCTCCGCGTGCCGGCCGGCCAATGCGGATGGCTGTCGCCACTGTCTCTGGATGTTCCACAGGGTGCCCCAATACCAGCGGGGCAGCGCCGGCTGCCTGAACCCCCAGAATCTGCGGCAGGGCAGTGCCTTTCGCTTGGTCGTATTGTTTGAATCCCATCCAGTAGGCTGAGATGTTCCCTGCGTTGCCTACCGGCAGGCACAACCAGTCTGGCGCGCTGCCCAACACATCGCAGATCTCGAAGGCTGCGGTCTTCTGGCCTTCCAGCCGGTAAGGGTTGAGGGAATTGACCAGAGCTACCGGGTAGCGGGAGGTCAGGTCCACCACCAGGGACAGGGCATCATCGAAGGAGCCCTGGATCTGCAGCACTTCCGCGCCGTAAGCAATCGCGCCGGCCAGCTTGCCGGCAGCCACCTTGCCTTCCGGGATGAGCACAATACAGCGCATCCCCGCCCGCGCCGCGTAGGCGGCAGCCGATGCTGCGGTGTTGCCGGTGGAGGCGCACATGACGGTCTTGACATCCCTGCCGGCGGCTTCGCTGATGGCAGCGGTCATGCCGCGATCTTTGAAGGAACCGGTGGGGTTGAGCCCTTCGAATTTGACGAACAGTTCAAAACCGCCGCCCAGCACTTCCGCCACGGCCGGCAGCGGGATGAGCGGGGTGTTCCCTTCGAGCAGTGTGACCACCCGCGTGTGCGAAGGCAGGTCAAGATATTGGCGATAGGCTTCGATCACTCCCGGATGCGGCATAACAACTACTCCCTTGGAAAGATGATGGTTGATAAAAATGCCAAAATTCGCAATCTAACTACACTTTATTGATTTTACCATTCGACACAGCAGGTAACAGCATGGATAAACACCATCAATCACGCATGAAAACACCGTGATATAATGCATAGAAAGCGATGACCGGGAAGAGTACCCCCGCCCGCAGCAGACAGGAATGGCAGCCGCGACTGAGAGCCTGCCACTGCCGCCCGGAGGGAAAACCACCCGCGAGCTGAGAGCTGAACGCCCTGTGCCAGTAAGCCGCCCGGCCGCAGCCGTTACCTGCAGTGGAGATATCCCCCACCAGGGGATAAATCCGGGTGGAACCGCGAAAACTCTCTCGCCCCGGAACGGGCGAGAGTTCTATTTAACACAGCCACCCCTCCGCCGGAGGGAGGAACGAGGAAGAATGGAAGAACACTACGAACAAAGCAAGCTGTACCGCATCCGCCACTCTGCCGCGCATATCATGGCGCAGGCGGTGATGGAATTATTCCCGGACGGCAAGGTCACTATTGGCCCGCCGATCGAAGACGGCTTCTATTACGACTTTGACCTGCCGCGCGCGTTGACACCGGAAGACCTGGCAGGCATTGAGAAACGTATGCGCCAGATCATCGCCGGCCGGCACCAGTTCGTGCGGCGCGAGCTCAGCGCGGATGAAGCGCGGCAGTTCTTCCAGGATCAGCCGTACAAAGTGGAGCTGATCGACGGGCTGGATAAAGGCGGGCAGGATGAATACGGCAACCCGATCGTTGAACGCCCGGTGATCTCCACCTATACGCATGACAGCTTCACCGACCTGTGCCGCGGCCCGCACGTTGAAAACACCGGCCAGATCAATCCCTCTGCCATCAAGCTGATGAGTGTGGCCGGCGCCTACTGGCGCGGGGATGAAAAACGCCCGATGCTGCAGCGCATCTACGGCACCGCCTGGGAAACCCCCAAGGAACTGGAAGAATACCTGTGGAAGCTGGAAGAGGCCAAGAAGCGCGACCATCGCAAACTGGGCAAGGAACTTGGCCTGTTCTACTTTTCAGAAGATGTCGGCCCCGGCCTGCCGCTTTTCACCCCGAAAGGTGAAATGCTGCGCCATCTGATGGAAACCTATGTACGCGATGTGCAGACCAGGTACGGTTTTCAGCACGTGTGGACAGGTAACCTGGTGAAGGAAGACCTGTACAAGCGCTCCGGCCATTATGAGAACTACAAAGATGCCATGTTCCCGCCGATGGTGGACGAGAACATCGCCTTCCGCTTGAAGCCGATGAACTGCCCCAGCCACATGACCCTGTTCAACGAGATGGGCCGCCACTCCTATCGCGAATTGCCGCTGCGCTTTGCTGAATTCGCCACACTTTACCGCTACGAGAAGACCGGCGAGTTGAATGGGCTGACACGCGTCCGCGCCCTGACGCAGGATGACTGCCACACCTTCTGCACCCCTGAGCAGATTGAAAGCGAATTTTCGCTCGACCTGCAAGTGATCAAAGAGGTGCTGCAGCGCTACCGCTTCACCGATTACCGGGTCCGGCTATCGCTGCGGGGAGAAGGCGGCAAATACGTTCAGGATCCAGAGAAATGGGATAAAGCCGAAGCCGCGCTGCGCAGCGCCTTGCAGGCCAACCATGTGGATTATTACGAAGCCAGCGGCGAAGCAGCGTTCTACGGGCCGAAAGCCGACTTCATGGCACGCGACGTGCTGGGCCGCGAATGGCAGCTTTCCACTATTCAGGTAGATTTCATCCAGCCAGCCCGGTTGGGGTGCAGCTACATCTCTGACGACGGCATGGAACACACCCCCGTAGTGCTCCACCGCGCAGTGACTGGTACGACCGAGCGCTTCCTGGGTGTGATTATCGAACACTTTGCAGGCGCATTCCCCGTCTGGCTCAGCCCGGTGCAGACCGTGTTGATCCCCATTGCTGACCGGCATGTGGAATACTGCCGGTCACTGGCAGCGCGGCTCAAGGCTCTGGGTTTGCGCGTGGAAGTGGATGAGCGCGGTGAACGGATGAACTCCAAGATCCGCGATGCTCAGAAACAAAAGGTGCCTTACATGCTGGTAGTGGGGGACCAGGAAATGGAAAACGGTCAGGTCGCCTTGCGGCTGCGCAACGGGGAGAATCCCGGCGCAATGAGCGTGGACGATTTCCTCACGCGGGCAAACCGTGAAATTGAAGCTGGCGATTAATAGCATCTGTCTGAAGCCGGGTCCTTACCCGATCCGGCTTCATTATTTGACGATTCAGGCTGAATCGTGGTATCATCAAACGAATTAACGCCGGCATTGCCGGGTATGACGCAATTATTCAGGAGAACACTATCAGCACAACTACATTTCGGGTAAATGATACCATCCGCTCCTCTCAGGTTCGCCTGATCGGGGCAAAAGGCGAGAACGTTGGCGTTGTGGATACCTCTGTAGCGATGCGCATGGCGCGCGACGCAGAATTGGACTTGGTGGAAGTAGCGCCAAACTCTGATCCACCGGTATGCCGCATCATGGACTTCGGCAAGTTCATCTATGAGAAAGAAAAGAAGGAACGCGAAGCCAGAAAAGCACAGACCAAGATAGAGATCAAAGAGATCCGTCTGCGGCCAAAGACCAATGAACACCACCGCGGCTTCAAAACCCGCGATGCCCGCAAATGGCTGCTGGAAGGCATGAAGGTCAAAGTGACCATCCGCTTCAGAGGCCGCGAGATCACCTACCCGGAACTGGCTTTGGAAGACCTGAAAGAGATTGCCGAAGAATTGGCAGATATCGCCACCGTGGAAGTACCCCCATCCATGGAAGGCAGGGTGATGAACATGGTGCTCAGCCCGGCAAAGTTCAGCAAGAAGAAAACCGTAGCCGAAGCCGCCCCATCCGCAACACCCGCGGAAGAATAACCCAGGGATTAGCCATTCTATTTGTAGAATGTGGAAGCCTGCGGCAGATGTTCACTGCCGTAAAAACCAATGAGAGGAGTATGCTGTGCCCCGCAAGTTAAAAGCAGGAAAAACCAAACTGAAGACCCACAAGGCAACCTCAAAACGGTTCCGCCTGACCGGGTCCGGTACGCTAATGCGCACCAAGGGTGGCAAGAGCCACCTGCGCCGTCGTACCTCTGAGCGCACCAAGGATTTGCTTTCCGAAATGATCCCCGTTCAGGGCGAGAATATCGTAAAGAGCGTGCGCCGTCTGGCCCCGTACATGAAGAAGGACTAAGTACGGATCAACCTTCGCGCAGAGCGCGAAGCTCATCAGCGCAGCTGTTGGGTGCGCACAACTGGCAAAACATCGCCGGCGCCCAGGGGTTTGCAAAGGAGTAATATATGGCTCGTGTGAAAGGTGGACCGAAAGGTCACCTGCGACATATCAAAGTATTAAAGATGAACCAGGGCTACTTTGGCACTCGCCACCGTCTGTTCAGACGGGCGAACGAGGCAATGCTCAAAAGCCTGTTCTATGCGACCCGCGACCGCCGTGTCCGTAAACGTGACCTGCGGAAGCTGTGGATCACCCGCATCAACGCGGCTGCCCGGATTAACGGTGTCAGCTACAGCCGCCTGATCAACGGTATGAAGAATGCCAAGATCGAGCTGAATCGCAAGATGCTGGCAGACCTCGCTGTTCGCGATCCCAAGGCTTTTGCTGCAGTTGTTGCCAAAGCAATGGCTGCGTAACCCAACCTCTCATATAGACCGGGAAGGCTTGCCTTCCCGGTTTTTGTTTTCCCTGTGCTACAATTCAGATTGAGTTATGATCACATCCATCCACAATCCCCTGCTGCAGCGTGTACGGCTGCTTGTTTCGCGTCCGAAAGAACGGCGTGAAGAGCAAGCCTATGTACTGGAAGGCGTGCGCCTGTTGGAAGAAGCTTGGGCTACCAGCCACCAGCCGGAAACCGTGCTGTATTCCAATACGCTGAGCAGCCGCGGGCAGGAACTACTGAGCCGGATGCAGACAGCCGGCATCCATGTGGAGGAAGTGCAAGCCAGCCTGTTGGAACGTCTGGGCGATACCGACACCTCCCAAGGTATTCTGGCGATCCTTCCCTATAAAACTCCAACACCGCCCACTACAACAAAACTAGCCATCATCCTGGATGGCATCCGCGACCCCGGGAACCTGGGAACCATTTTGCGCACCGCCTGTGCCGCCGGCGCGGATTTGGCCCTGCTTTCTGAAGATTGTGCAGACCTCCTCTCCCCCAAGGTTTTGCGGTCCGGAATGGGAGCGCACTTCCATATCCCCGCGCTGTCCCTGCCGTGGGAGGAGATCAATACCTGGTGCCGCACGCATCTGCCTGCAGAGTCTGTTTATCTTTCAGATGTTTCCGGCGGGCACACGTTGTGGCAGTGCAACCTGCGTCAGCCCTGCGCCCTGATCATCTGCAATGAAGCCAGTGGAGCCAGCCCCGAAGCCCGCAGCCTGACCGAGGAAAGAATACACATCCCGATGCCTGGCGGCTTTGAGAGCCTGAACGCATCCACCGCTGCCGCCATCCTACTATTCGAGGTCGTTCGTCAAAGGGGTTGAAATGAAAATCCGCTCACTTACATATTTTATTCACCCGCCAGCCGGCTTGCCCGCTCAGATACAGTCTGCCGCCAGGCATGCCGGAGAACTCTCTGCCCGCCTCGAAAAGGCTGGGGTAGAAGTGCAAACGCGCCGTTTGGCGACTACAGCCTTTCCGCGTTGGATGGATATCAAAGATCGGGAACATGCCGTTGAACAGGCATTGGATTTGGAGCAGAACGCATCCGCCGGGGGATTTACCTATACAGCCATTGGCGCGGCAGATCCGCTACACCCTGATAGTTATCACATTGCCAGAGAAGTTCTCTCACACACCGCGCTGTTTGCCAGCGCGCATCTCACCAGCGGTGAGTGGCTGCATCCGCAAGCCGTACGTGCCTGCGCAGAGATCATCCATACTCTGGCAACCGTGGAGCAGAATGGTTTCGCAAACCTGCGCTTCACAGCCCTGGGCAATGTACCCGCCGGGTCACCGTTCTTCCCGTGTGCCTGCGCGCCATCGGACGAATTATCTTTCGGCATCGCTCTCGAAGGAGCAGACCTGGCTGTTCAGGCGTTTGACTGCGCATCATCCATAGCCGAAGCGCAATCTGCCCTCACTGGCCGAATGCAATCCGCGGCTGATGAATTGACTGCCATCAGTCAGTCCATGCCATCTGAAATCCACTTTACCGGGATAGATATGACACTCGCGCCCTTCCCTGACGAGTTTACCTCGATTGGCGCAGCTCTCGAACACCTGGGAGTGTCTGCCTTCGGTCAGGCAGGGTCGGTCACAGCCGCAGCGATTTTAATGTCTGCCATGCAAGCGGTGGAGTATACTCGCATCGGGTTCAATGGTTTGATGCTGCCGGTTCTGGAGGACACCCGCCTGGCCCGGCAAGCTGCCCGGGGAATATTGGGTGTGCAAGATCTGCTGCTGTATTCCACCCTGTGCGGTACCGGATTGGATACCATCCCATTGCCCGGGGACATATCCGAAGAACAACTGGCAGCCATCCTGATGGATACCGCCGCCCTTTCTCTGCGCCTGAACAAAGCCCTGACAGCCCGCCTGATGCCCATCCCAGGTAAATATGTGGGCGATCGAACGGATTTTGATTTCGCCTTCTTCGAAAACAGCCGGGTGATGGACCCGGATTCTGACGGTTTATACAGGCTGCTGGCGGGAGAGGAACCCTTTAAGATCCACCAGCGCAATTGATTAACGCAACTGTTGGAAATTAATGATAATCAGGTTCTCATCACAATTTTCGCTGGTTGTGATGAACACTTTTTCAGATACGGCGGTACCAGCCTGGTTGTATAGCTGAACCCAGAGGGTTTGATAAGTGTAGGATGGAATGTCATCCAGCTGGATCTCGTAACCGGCTCCACCATATCGTTGGACGCTCCCGGTAATGCTCATCTCAGCTTTTACATGGCCGTGGAATGACCCATACACCTGCACGCGCAAGCCGAGGATCGGCGCACCGGTTTGATCTTCCACATTACCACCCACTCCCAGCCAGGCGCAGCCAACTTCAGGGACCATGACGTTGTACGGTAGGGTGGAGGGGCTTCCTTGCACCACCGCAAAGGGATAAGGGCTGTCAACCGGTCCCTGCGTCGCTTCAAGCCCGGGGGTCTTCGTTGGCAGCAGGATCATAAATGGCGTGTAGGCTACAGTCGGTGTGCTGGTTTCTGTCGGTATGCCTTCTGTTGGCGTACTGCTGAACAACGGTGTCGCTGTGGCAGTCGGTTCAGGCGTAGCAGTTGCTGTGGAAGTCGGCGATGGTGTGATAGTAGGGATTACCGGAGGGACCGCGGTGGCCGGGGGAGGAAAGAGATTATAGTCTGCCATCGGATCCTGATAGATCGCGACCGCGTAATAAACAAAGATCAGGGTGCCGACAAAAAATACACCGCTGAAGAAGTTCAACCCCCAACGATGCCGCGGAGATCTTGGCGGTTCTGAATCGGGGAATTGTTCATCTGAATAATCCATCCATACCCCACTATCAGGGAGTCACTGAAATGCTGGCAGCGCTCTGCCGCTGCATCAACCAGGTTTCAACAGCCTGCTGCTGGACAAAGAGCAAAGCATCCGGTGTCAGCGGATGCGCATCATCTTTTTCCACCGCATAGATTATATGGAAACCTACTTCAGTGGAGATCACATCGCTGTACCCGCCCACAGACAAGGCGAATGCGGCATCATCCACAGCAGGTTGAGACAAATAGCCGTGTGGGAACCACCCCAGGTCACCTCTGGTAACAGGATCGACCTGGGCAGCTAGTTCATCAAAAGACACTCCGGCCTGCAGTTGGGCGAGATACCCTCGGGCAGTGGATTCGCTGAGGACACGTATCTGCCTGGCATGCACCTGCGGCGCGGTTAGCGGGATGGCCGCTGTGAGCGCGTCACGAACACAGGCTGCCTGGCTAGAGCGTTTGAACGCGACTCTGAAGGTCGAAGCATCATAGAAGTTTTGCTGCAGCCAGGAATTGAATGCTTCCTGCCCTCCGACAGCCGCGATCATCGCATCCAGACGAGACTGTAATGCGCCGTCATCAAGGGTGCAGGTGAACTCTGCGGCAGCTTGATCCAGCAAAACCTGGCGGATCAATTCCTGCTGAACCGCTGCTTCCTGTTCTGCTTCTGCTGGTAACTGTTGACCGGCAGCTTGCATACCCGCGCGGTACCGTTGTACTTCGGACTGGTACTCCACCACTGTGACACCCTGCCCGTTCACCAGAACCGCCATTGGCTCGCTGGTAGCCGTGGGAAGCGGAAGCGCAGTTGGCACGTCACTTGTAACTGTAGGTAAAGAGGCTGTGTTGTTCCCCGCGCAGCCAGAAACCAATGCCAGCGTAAGGAGCGCAGCCAGTATTTGCGCGGTGGGGAGGATGTTTCTTCTCATCCATCAGATTATAACCCATCTGCTGCCCACCTCGCCCCGGCGATAAAGCGCTGCCGTAACGAACAGGAGAAAACCATGAAGACCAAAATAAAACTGCTAATACCCCTCATCACCATCCTACTGCTGGCAGTACCGTTCAATGCTGCCAGTGTTTCAGCCAAAACGGTCATTCCCGGCATCGATATCGTCAGTGTCGTACCCGGAGAGGTCGTCACCATCCAAACCAGTAACTTCCCGGCCAACCTCGATTTTGATGTGGTCATCGGGCCTTACGGGAAATACGGCTTGACAGGGTACAAGGTCGCCACGACAAATTCCGGCCAGGGCGGCGCTTTTACAGCTACCTATAACATTCCTGCCGATTATAAAACCGCAGCCCGGCTAGCCATCCGCCTGACGAACCAAAGCAAGGGTTATTATGCCTACAACTGGTTTGAAAACGTGGCTCCCACCCCAGCTCCAACCGCAGTTCAAAAGACACCCATCCCGGGATATAGCGGGACGCCCTCCATCAAGATCCAATCTGTTGAAAGCGGACAGTTCGTTGGTGTGGAAGGCGTGAATTTTCCGCCCAATGCCAATCTGACAGTACGGATGCATGTCATCGGCACACGCGGTGTGAACGGATACAAAGCCGGTACGGTGAAAGCGGGCGATACAGGAGTGTTCACATCCAAATTCAGCATACCTTCCGAACTTGGCCGGTTGTTCATGATCGCCATCCGTGTTGAGGATGAAGCCAGCGGATACTATGCTTACAACTGGTTCTTTAATCTCACCTCTCCAACTGTGAGCGTCCAACCAACCGCAGAAACGACCGCGCAGGCTGGCAAGACAGATGCTGGTGCTGCGGTAACAGCAACCCCTGCCTACGAGGGATTCCCAACCCTGGAGATCACCGCGGTGGAGAAGGGCAAAAAGGTCACCCTGGCGGCTGATAACCTGCCGGCTGGTAAAAGTTTTGATGTCTACCTGGGCAGCTTGAAACAAATGACCGGTGGAGGGATCAAAGTGACCAGCCTGCAATCCACCGATGAGGGAAAAGCCACTCTGACGGTTGAAATCCCGCCGGAACTGAGCAGCCTTTGGCAGTTATCTGTACGCATCATCAGCCCAGATAGCGGGTATTACGCGTATAACTGGTTCTACAATCAGACATACCCTTAACAGGATTACAATAGAACGGCATGTGATGTTACTCACATGCCGTTCTTTTTATTATCGTTTTTTTATTATAATGAAATCAATATCCAACCTCATAGGATTTCCATTATGAAACCTGCCTTCCGTTTGATATTAATCGTCCTGATGCTGGTAGTCCTTGCTGCCGGTTCCTATTCTGGCGCAACCGGCTTGATCGAAGCCATGATGCAATATAAGAGCCCCCTGGCGCAAAATCCACCAATGCCATCCGCTCCTCTGGGAGAACCCGTCACAAGACAGCTGGTGATCATCCTGGTGGATGCCCTGCGGCTCGACACATCCCTGGATGATAATTTGATGCCAACTCTGAACGGGTTGAGACAGGCGGGGGCTTACGCGCCAATGCAATCCAGACCACCCAGCTATTCCGCTCCCGGCTATTCCACCCTATTCACTGGTGCCTGGCCTGAGATCAACAGCGGGCCGGCCTTCAATACCGAATATGATCTGATCGAACAACCCTGGTCACAGGATAACTTGTTCTCAGCCGCGCATCGCTCTGGCCTCAGGGTTGGCGTGAGCGGCTTCAACTGGTTTGAAAAGCTGATCCCAGCGGAATCCATTGACCTGAAATACTATACTCCGTACGAAGACGATCTGGCAGATACCGGCGTTTTATTAGCCGCCTTGCACTGGCTTGAGAATCCTCCCGCCCAGGTCATCCTGATACACCTTGACCAGCTGGATTTTGCCGGCCACCATCAGGGCGGCCCGCAGGCAGAAGGCTGGCGCCTGGCGGCCGTCCGGGTGGATCGGATGATCGCGAAGGTCGTCTCTGCGGTAGACCTGGAACAGGATACTATTGTAATCTTTGGAGATCACGGCCAAATCGATAGCGGCGGACACGGCGGCACGGAAGATGTTGTCCTCAGAGAACCTTTCATTATGGTTGGTAAGGGAGTGCAGCCTGGGGAGTATCCCCAAATATTGATGGTGGATGTTGCTCCCACCCTTGCCGCCCTGCTCGGCACAAATATCCCGGCCAGCAGCCAGGGCAGCGCACAGCTGGAGATGCTGGACTTGCCAGCTGCGGTGGAATCCGCTGTTGAGCAACAGCAATCCGCGGTACACGCGGATCTGGCAAAAGCTTATCACGCTGCCATCGGACAGCCGAACCTGACGCAGACCGTTGATGAGTCCCGCGAAGCCCTGCTGAAAGTGCAGCGCGGATGGCGTCTGCCTGTGACACTCCTTCTGATGGCCGGCTTACCGTTGGTATTCCTCTGGAGAAAGGCCCGCGTTCGTCTTCCATTGTTAGCCGGCGGTCTGATCGCCTTCGTCCTTTTCCAGCTGCGCTATGCGATCCTGGATGGCAAAGGGTACTCCTTTAGCGAAATATCCTCAGCGGCAGACCTGGTTAGCTATTGTGCCGTGACAATTTTAGGCGCTATGCTGTTGGGCTTCATTTTCAGCCTACTGGTAAACCGCAAGAAATTTACAGATCGCATGGAAGCGGCGCTATTCACAGCCAGCTACACATTCGCCAGCATCTACTTCTGGTTGATACCCCTGCTTGTCAATTTCTGGTGGAATGGGTTACTGCCTGGGTGGACATTACCTCAATTGGATGTTTATTTCTGGGCACTTCTGGGTTATATCGGAATTTTGTTTAGCGCTGCCGGTGGATTGTTGCTGCTTGTGATCTTCCCATTGTTTACAAAAAAAGCAAAAAACAGAATACCTGATCACGCTGGTTAGTTAATGTACACTCCAGGGTATATTGCTCACTATACAGCCCAAAGGTCCTGATTTTCATGCAAAGATCTTCATCGCTTCAACGGATTTTCTCCTCCTTCCAACACCAGAATTACCGCCTGTGGTTTGGCGGTCAACTGGTGTCGCTGGTGGGCACCTGGATGCAATCTACAGCCCAGGGATACCTCATTTACACGCTGACGGGATCCACAGCCTACCTCGGGTATATCTCGATCGCTGCCGGGATACCCACCTGGATCTTCATGATGTACGGCGGCGTGATCGCAGACCGCATCCCAAGGCGCAATCTCATTATGATCACCCAGGCAGCCATGATGTTTCTGGCTTTTGCCCTGGCAACGCTGGTATTCACGAACACCATCCAACCCTGGCACATTCTGGTTCTGGCCTTTTTATTGGGGATCGCCAACGCATTTGATGCCCCGACCCGCCAATCTTTCGTGCTTGAATTGGTTGGCCGGGAAGACATGACGAACGCCATCGCGCTCAACGGAGCGATGTTCAACCTGGGGATCATCATCGGTCCTTCTATCGCAGGCATCACCTACGCTGCTATCGGGCCAGCGTGGTGCTTTCTTATCAATGGGATATCTTTCATTGCGGTGCTGATAGCGCTGGGCTTGATGAAGATCACCTATGTGCCGGAAAGGTCGCCCTCCCGTAATGTGATGGAGGAGCTGAAGACCGGTATTCAGTATGTCGCGCAAAACCGCGAAGTTCGTTCGTTGATCACTAACCTCGGGCTGATGTCCATTTTTGGTTTTGGTGTGGTCGCGCTCATCCCTGCATGGGCCGTTGAGGTACTGCATGGGGATGTTCGGGTGAACGGGCTGCTGCTCACTGCCCGGGGTGTTGGCTCTGTAATCGCCACGCTGTGGATTGCCTCACGCGGAAACCGCCACGGCCGGGGGAAGATTTGGCAGCTGGGTAACCTGCTGCTGCCGGTCTTCTGGATCATCTTCTCCCTGATGACCGAACTTCCCTTTGCCTTGATGGCAATTGGCGTGGTCGGCTTGAGCTTTATTCTTTCAAACAACCTGTCTAATTCTATTCTGCAGACAGCAGTACCAGATGCTTTACGCGGGCGTGTGATGGCAATCTATACCATGGTCTTTTTTGGCCTGACCCCAGTCGGTTCGCTGCTTGCCGGCCTGGCAGCTGAGAAATTCGGACTGCAAATGACCGTATTTGCCAGCGGATTGATCTTCCTGGTGATCGCGCTCTATACATTCTTCAGATATCCCTATCTTCGAAAAATGGATTGAGCCGAATGAGACCGATTTACATAGAGAATATATTGTGACCCTTCAATTGATCTTCAATGCAGATGATTACGGGCTGACAGCCGGCGTTTCACGCGGTATCCGCCAGGCGCATCTGCAGGGCGTGGTAACTTCCACTACCTGTATGATGGGTATGCCCGGCACAGCGGCTGAGATGCAAACCGCGCTGGCAGAATGCCCCAACCTGGGGTTGGGAGTCCACCTGACGCTGACAGCCGGGCGGCCAGTTTTACCATCTGCGGATGTAGCGGGCCTGTGCGACACCAATGGCCTTTTTCTCCGGCTGGGCGATGTGCTGGGACACCGCCATGAGTTGCCGCTGGAACAGGTGGAAGCTGAGTGGCGTGCCCAGGTGAATGCTTTCATTCAGGCAGCCGGGAAGCTACCAACCCATCTGGATTCGCACCATCACAGCTCTTATTTCACCCCGGCTCTTTTCCGCGTCATGCTAAAACTGGCCGGAGAATATGGCACAGCCATCCGCTTTCCAGTTGCTGCCTGTGAACCTTACCGCACAACCGGGTTGCCGGATGAAGTCAATGCGGAACTGGAAGCTGCGCTGCCTGAAATGCTGGCCGAGTTCGCACCCCGGCGGGCAGATGGCTTCTGCGCGGATTTTTACGATACGGATGCCACCTGGCAGACTCTGGCTGATTTTATTGACCATCACCCTGCAGGCACCTGGGAGGTGATGTGTCACCCCGCTTTTTGGGATGATGAGCTGCAAGCCATATCCAGTTACAATACGCAGCGCCAGCAGGAACTCAGCCTGCTCACAAGCCCGGAAACGCTGCAGGGATTGCGCCGCAGGCATGTCAGTATAGTAAATTTTTCTTAGGGAATTTCAGCAACTAACAACCAGCCATCGGACCATCGCATATGACGGATGGATTTTCGCTGAATTTTTGTGGTTAAACGGAAAATGAGCGAGCTGGATCGAACCCCGGTGCAAATCAACCGGGGCAGGTATATCCCTTGCAGACGATGGGACTCGCAGCAAAAGATGGTGGTTAAACAGAAAATGAACGAGCTGGATCGAACCCCGATGCAAATCAACCGGGGCATGTATATCCCTTACAGATGATGGGACTCGCTGCAAAAGTTGGTGGTTAAACGGAAAATGAGCGAGGAGAGGATCGAACTCTCAACAAATGGCTTAAAAGGCCACTGCTCTGCCATTGAGCTACTCGCCCACAACGGCTCATATTCTATCATCAGCCGGTATTTTGGTCAATAAGGATTAATGTGTTGGAAAGAATAGCCCGAGTAATGTTTTGGCAGTACTTGAACAACTGTTGTTGATTGTTGCGGCAGCCGCGGCATAATACCAGCCACCAGTTTGCATGGCTGCACCTATCCCAGCGGCACATGACATCGCCTTCATTTCCTTGGATAATGTGTCGAAGAATGTATCCATGAATACATCCTCGTTAAAATCCTCGGTGTAATATGCCACTGTATCAAAAGCCGATCTCATATTTAGGTACATGCCATCCAAAGGGTCTTGAACCGGATTCAAGATGGAACCCTGCTCCCCACCCACACAACCATACCCGGGGACATAAAGGATTTCAACCCGCGGAGACCCATACGGTTGGTCCAGAACATCGAACAAACAGGTATCCGAACGAGTTTGGTATGTGTAGAGGTCGAGGTAAGTCACATTGATCTGGGTAAAATCATCTACCCACCACCAACCTTTGGTATAGGCCATGCTAAAACCGGCCGGATCCGATTTATACCATGTGTTCCAGTAACCACTCTGGTTATAACCTCCGATACTGACGTTGGTCAACAGGATCCTGGTATCATCCACAAAGAATACGATCTGCCTTCCGGAAGAGATCGCCGATTGACTATTTGCCAGGACAGGGGATACTCCGGTAGACATCATGAAACTAACTATAAGAAGAACTATGATTCCTTTTTTCACTCTTTTTCTCCTATTCGGATTTGATTCAATAGTAGTGAATAATCCAACAATGTCAATAGTCACTCATTGGTAATATCAGAAACTCAGGCATCCCATTGCCAGATGTAATGCCTGAGCAGTCTGATTAACCGAATATTCGATAGATTCCAGCTACTGCGTGCACTGCTGCCCGTCCCAGGTACAACCGTTGGCCAGGCAGGTGGATTTATCGGTATAGCTCGTGCAAGTCTGGCTACCCGGCGTGGATTGACAGGTCCCGTTCACCAGGTAGCAGCCGTTTTGCTCGCATTCATTCGGCGAGTAATCCGCGCAGGTAGCCTGATGCGGTTTGGCAGTCGGTGCCACCGTCAACTGGCAGACCGGCGGCATCAGCTCGTACCGCAGGATATACCCCGTGCCGTCACTGTATCTGCCTGAAACCAGCAGGTCTACACGAGTATCGGTGAGCTCACGTGGGAGTAAGCAGGTCGCCAATGAGGTGCCCATGCCGCTGCAGTCACCAGCTGCCGGGGATGTGCCATTGAGAGTGACAGTGTCGATTGTATTGCCGGCATCCACCTGGATGGCCAGGACCGGTGTTTGACCGGTGCACGTTATTCGGGCGGTATTACCAGGCAAAGCACGCGGGGTGCAACCCGGAGTGCAGGTTTCCCCGGTATGTGTGTTGAGGTAGTTGATCACCAATAAAACATCGACCGGGCTTAATGCCCCATCCCCGTTGACATCGAAGAAACCGGCACCAGCCGGACGCGGCGAAGACAGTGGGCCTGATCCGAAGGAATTGATCCGGTTGATGATCAGCAACACATCCCTGGCGGTCACACAGCCGTCATTATTCACATCTGCAGGCAGGCCGGGGTGGTTCCAGGATGATACAGAGGCATCATCCGCACAACTGCCGCTTCCGGGTGTGGTGGGGGTATTGGAACTATTGCACTGTTCCGGCACAAACGTAGTCAACCCGTCATAAGTGTGAGAGATGGTCGAGCCATCCACCAGCGTAGCCGTAAGGCTAACAGCAGGTTCCGGGCTTGCCGCGGTCACTGTGCAGTGGAATGTGCCACTCGTTGATGGGTCCGCGCCGCATGGTACATCCCCTGAACCGGTAGAAGCATTGACAGCCAGCACGCTCGGGCCGCCGCTGATGCTGACAGCCAAATCAAACCCGGATGCCCCCTGAGGCAAGCAGGCTGGCATGACCGTCCAGATGGCACTTCCCTGTTGACTGCCGCATTGCGCAGGCAGTGCTGAACTGGCATAGGGATTTGGCTGACAGAGGACACTTACACCATCCAGTGCGGCACAGAATTGTAGATCTGCTGGCAGCGGGATTGGAAGTTCGCAAGTAAATGCCCTGGATGATGACGTAGCGGAAGAACAGGGGGTCAACGTACCGCCGGTGTTGACCCGTACCTCAGCGGCACCTGCCGGGCCGACAAACTGCACAGTGGTGACCGCCCCCGGTAATCCACCCGGGCGACAAGATGGCTGGCCAAACAATAAGGCCGCCTGCCCTTCAGGTGACTGGGGACAATCCGCCGGCAAGAATACCTGTTCGGGGACTGGAACACCGGTGGCAGGGTCACTAGCTAATGAACAGGCAAGGTCCAGATGCACCAGGCCGTCGCTCGATACCGGCGGGGTCAGGCAATCCCAGCGGACAGCCGGACTGCTGCTTGTGGTACAACTGGCCGGGGAACTGAGCGAGATCAGTAAACTCTCTGATGGTGTGGATGAAAGCACGAAACGGGAAGTCCCCGACTGATCACAGATTGATTGCAGCACCAGAGCGGGAGTATTGCTTTGCTGACTGCATGCTGGTACCTCGCCGGAGAAAGAACCAGTGAAACGCGTAACACCATCTAGAGCGATGAGCGTGGCATTACCTTCCACAGATGCTGGACCGGTCATACCTGCCAGCGGGCAGTCGGCAAATCCCACCACTGCCAGGCATTCACTGGCGGGGTCGGTGAATTCAAGGGTTGCAGATGGCGTGCGGACTGATATGGAATTGAAAATCGCTGGAACGGCAGATGTCAGAGCCAGGGATGCCGTTCCTTCGGGGTTGCAATGTGCCGCAGCTGTGATCACAGCCTGGTTGGTGTCGGGCTCTTCCCCCTGGCAGGAGGCATAAGCACTATCCGGCAGGCGGATGGCATACTCGCTTCCCGATAACGGGGTTCCATCGTCCTGTGTAATGAAGAAGCGCAAATCATGACCCGCACTTCCACCCGCCGGTTCCAGGGTGAAACTACACATCAGCATGGAGCGGCTGCCGTCATAAGCGCATGACGCCTGTGAACCATCGTGGGTGCCGCCATAAGTACCGCCGAAGTTGTTATCGGCTGGCAGATAGACCAACCCCTCGGCAGTAAATCCGCACAGTGGTACGGGGTTTCCCCAACTCCAAGCGCGTGGTAAGTCGTCCGGTTCGCGGTAACCGCGCAATCCAGGTTCCACGCTTTCACCACCTTCCAGCACGCGATGAAGCGGGTCCGCCCCGCTGACACCGGACACTTCCGCTGCATCCAGTACGCAACGGAAACCTACATCGTTGAAAGCAGCAGCCGGGTCGATCCCGGCACGGTTTGCGGTACGCAACTCACCCGCAGTAGAATTCCAGCCACCGCCACGGATCACCTTATAAGTACCTGACCAGGGACCTACCGGATCGACATCCGCGATGTATTTGTAATAGTTCGCGTCATACCAGTCATTTACCCACTCCCAGGCGTTCCCGGCAAAATCCGACCCACCCAGGTTTGTATTGCCCGCAGGGAAAGAACCCACCTGGAATGGAATAGCTTCTTTACCACAACCTGACATTGCGGTGGTAGTGCAATCTGCGGGAGCAGTTCCCCAGGGATACAGATTTTCGCCCATACCGCGGGCAGCAGCTTCCCACTCGGCTTCGGTAGGCAGCCTGCCGCCATACCAGCGGCAATAATCAGATGCCATGAACCAATCCACACCCACCACCGGCATATCTTCTGTTATGCCTGGAGTCACTGCCGGGGTCAGGCAGGCACCCGCAGACACGCATGCCCGGTACATTTGATAGGTCACCTCGCTCCGCAGAATCCGGAAGCCTGTGATTTCCACCTTATGCTGCGGTATTTCATGCGGTAAAGCGTAACTATCTTGAACATCGCTTCCCAGAACATAGATACCGCCGGGTATGGTGATACTACCGTCATCCGGTACTGGTGGCGCAAGGTCTACGATCGCAGGTGCTGTCTCAGAGGGAAGGACAACAGGGCTGACCGTTTCGATTGGCGCTGGTTCTTCCACAGTTGTACAAGCAGGCAGAAAAAGTAAAAAGGATACCGGTATGATCATCCACAGAGATCGCGTCAGTTTTTGCATATCACCTCCAGTTAATATCCGATTTTATTATTGCACTATCCTGATTTTTTACAACAGAAATACCCCGCGAAAAATGTATAATATCCACAGGAGACCGAATGGCTAAACTTAATTCTGTAAATACTGCATCTCTCAATGACCTTCTGAAGAGTTCCACTTTGCCAGTGCTGGTGGATTTTGGCGCTACCTGGTGCGGACCCTGCAAGATGATCGAACCTTTTGTTGAGAAACTGGCATTGGAATATGAAGGAAAAATGACGGTTGTGAAATTGGATATTGATGAGAGCCCCGATACGGCTTACACGTACCAGGTGATGGGCGTACCCACCTTGATGCTTTTTAAGAATGGCGCAGCTGTAGAACGGACCAGCGGTTATCAACCTTATGAGAACCTGGTGAGCCGTTTCAGCAAACACCTCTGACCCGGTTCATGAAAACTGTAACCCCTTTCGGTACCTGGCCATCAGTGATCACACCGGCCGGAGTTTCTGGCCGGTTGCGCCTGGCTGATGCCAGAGCGACTTCATCAGGTTGGGTATGGCTGGAAAACCGGAAAGATGGGGCTTACTTCGTTCAACGGTCAGGGGACCAGTTGGAGGAAATCTGCCTGCCTGTATCACCACGAGGTGGCTTAGCCTATGGGGGAGGCGAATTCGACTGCCGCGCGAACCGGTTGGTTTATTGCGGAAAAGATGGCTGTTTACACATCCGCATGGAAGGTGAACCAGTTTTCAGGGCGATTCCTTTACCTGCCGGCAGTACTTCCTCCCCGACCATCTCTGCGGATGGCCAACTGGCTCTCTTTCTCCATTCGGACGGTGTGATCGATTCCATCGGGCTGGTGAGCCTGGCGGGAGATCGCTGGCCGATCCGCCTGGTGCAAGGCGCAGACTTTTATATGCAGCCTTGCTGGCATCCATCCGGGAACTGGATTGCCTGGGTGGAATGGAACGCGCCGGCTATGCCGTGGGATGCCAGCCTGCTGAAGCTGGCTGCCTTCTCCCGCGGTGAGGAAACGCCAGAGCCGGGTGTGATCATTGCCGGTGACGCGAGTACCCCGGTTTTTCAACCTGAGTTTTCACCTAACGGCCGTTCGTTGAGCTATATCACCGGTTCGGGAGACACTGACGAGTTGGTCCTCTACGACCTGGGAAGCGGTGAGAAACGAATACTGCTGCGGGGGAAATACCTGCTGCCGCCAGCCTGGGTGATGGGGATGCGCACCTATGGATGGGACTCTTCTTCCGCATCGTTGTTCATTATTATTCAGAATGGGGACGGCACGGGGTCGCGGGTTGCCCGTATTTCCGTCAGCAGCGGCGAGATGGAAATGCTGGACCTTTCACCGTATACCAACTTCTCACAGCTCGTTCCTTCGCCAGAACATCCCGGATTTGTCTGCTTTGCCTCTTCAGCAATGCTCTCAAGCAGCCTGGTGGAATGGCGGGAAGGTTCGTTTCACGAACTTCGCCCGGGCCTTTCCATACCGGTGTCGGCTGATGATATTTCCATTCCGGAGCCAGTCTCATGGGCGAACCCTGATGGTTCGATCGTGCACGGATTGTATTACCCGCCTAAAAATCCGCGCTGCACCGCAGCAGGTCTTCCACCCGCGATTATCCATATCCACGGAGGGCCAACCGCTGCTGCTGAAGCCACGTTCTCGCTGGAAACCTCCTATTTCACCAGCCGCGGATATGCCGTGCTGGCCGTCAATTACCGCGGCAGCACCGGCTACGGCCGGTACTACCAGCAATCACTGAATGGACAATGGGGCGAATACGATGTGGAAGATGTATTGCAAGGAACACGCTTCCTGGTGGAAAACCGTCTGGCAGATCCACAGCACCTGGTCATCAAGGGAAGCAGCGCGGGCGGATATACCCTGTTGAATGCGCTTATCCGCGAACCGGAGCTGTTCCGGGCTGCGATCTGCTCTTACCCGGTAGCCAACCTGCACACCATCCTGGAAGAGACCTTCAAGTTTGAAGCACATTATTACGACTCACTAATAGGACCATACCCGGCGGAGAAATGGAAGTATGATGCCTGGTCTCCCATCCAACGGATCGCTGCTCTGCGTACCCCTATGCTGCTGTTCCACGGCGATGCAGATCCGGTCGTCCCACGCAGCCAGAGTGATGAGATCGCCCGGGCTCTCGAACAAAATCGGGTGCCTTTCCAGTACCAGGTCTTCCCCGGAGAAGGCCATGGCTGGAAGCAATCGGAGACGATTGAAACCTACTACCGGATGATCGATGATTTTTTGCTCAGGCAATTGATCCATGGGTGAGAGAACCGGCCGGCTGGCGCGGATCTCCCTTCTTTTAGCCAGCTTTTTTCTGGTTGACAAAATCCTGGCTATTGCGCGTCAATTACTGACCGCACGCGTCTTCGGGCTCTCACCTGAATTGGATGCCTTCAATGCCGCCAACAACCTGCCTGACCTGCTTTTCGCATTGATTTCAGGCGGAGCGCTGGCGATCGCTTTCATTCCTGTCCTTTCAGAAGTCTTCACCCGCGAAGGCAGTGCCCCGGCATGGCGCCTGTTCTCACGCGTGGCCAACCTGGCATTCATTACAACTGCTGCACTGGCAGCGATCACAGCTATCTTTGCCAGCCAGCTGGTCAATTGGCGGTTGGGGATCGCTCCAGGGTTTCAACCGGAGCAGCGCGCATTGGTTGCAGAACTGATGCGCCTGAACCTGGTCGCCACGTTGATCTTCTCCATCAGCGGATTGGTGATGGCTGGATTACAATCCCGCCAACACTTCCTGCTGCCAGCAGCCGCTCCCTTGTTGTATAACCTGGGGCAGATCATCGGCGCTGTCATTCTGGCACCAAGCAAAGGACTGCAGATAGGCCCGCTGCAATTACCTGCCTTTGGGCTGGGGGTTCGCGGATTGGTGTATGGCGTGATCTTCGGTGCCGTCTTGCACCTGCTGATACAAATACCGGGTTTGATCAAATTTCACTTTTGCTGGCAACCCGATTTCGGGCTGAAAGATCCCCATGTGCGGCGGGTGCTCAGCCTGCTGATGCCCAGGCTTGGGACGATGCTTTCCATCCAGATGATCTTCATTGCAAGAGATAACCTGGCATCCTCCCTCCCCGTAGGGGCTGTTTCCGCACTGACATACGGCTGGATGATACTGCAGGTACCGGAAACACTGATAGGAACTGCCATCGGGACGGCCATGCTGCCCACCTTATCCGAAATGGCTGCCCGCCAGGACTGGGAGCCCTTCAAAGCCGCGATCACCCGCGCCATCCGCGTATTGACAGCCCTGACCATACCGATCGCGGCCATTCTGGCACTGTGGCTACGACCATGGATCGCACTGGCATTTGGTTTTGACCCTGCCGGTACGACCCTGATACACCTGGTGACGGCGGCTTTTCTCGCGGGTTTACTGGCACATTCTGTGATCGAGGTTGAAGCCCGGGCTTTCTACTCCACACAGAATGCCCGTCTGCCGCTTCTGGCTTCCATCCTGACCCTGGCGGTCTTTCTTGGTAGTGGATGGCTGTTCACTCCAAAGTGGGGCGCCGCTGGTATTGCGATCGCTGTCAGCCTTGCTTTCACCGTGGAAATGGTTTTTCTGGGGTTCCTGCTGCACCGCCATGCTGGCTGGTCTCCCCGGCCAGGCAGCTTTTTATTGCGCGGGCTGGTTGTTGTGCTTGCAACCAGTGGGATCTACATGATCAGTGCCACTTACCTTCCATCCCACTCCCCTCTCACCTCACTGCCGATATCCTTCTTTGGTATGGCAGCCAGCGTTTTCATTGCTTTCTGGGTGCTGCGGCCTGCCCTGCGTGAACTGATGCGCCTGTAGAAAAGGGGCAGGTGATTAAGGTATAATCACCACATGGCAAAAAAGAAAATAGTACCTGAACCAATTTCATCCCCTGAGGTTTCCGTAAATCTTGAAACCCCATTGGAAGTTGAAACTGAAACCCCGATTAAAAAGAAAAAGAACGGCTTATTCATCCTGAGCATCCTGGCCGGAGTGCTGGTCATCACAGCGCTGGGCGGCCTAGCAGGATATTATGCCGGGCTGCAGGTGCGCCGCGCCGCTGAAGAAAACAATCGCGCCGTGGCAGCTGCCACCCAGTTCCAACTCGGGCTGGAAGACTTCAATCGCGGCAATTACGATTTTGCCCAGCAGCGGTTCGAATACGTCATCCAGTTGAATCCATCCTTCCCGGGTGTGTTGGAGAAGATGGCTGAGATTGCCATAATCACCAGCTCGACAGCAACCCCGGAGCCTACCCCGGCAGCCACTGCCATGCCGACCTTTGACTCACGCAACGTAGACGGGCTGCTCGGCCAGGTACAGCAATTCCTGGTGGCACATGATTGGGATTCAGCCTTGCTCGCGTTGGATGCCATGCGCAAAGATAATCCGGCGTACAAGACGCTCGAAGTGGACGGCCTTTATTACCTGGCTTACCGCAACAGGGGAATAGACCAGATCCAAAAGCATGGCAAGCTTGAAAAAGGGATATTTGACATTGCCATGATGACCCTCTACGGGCCAATAGACAAGGACGCACGTGACGCGACGGAGTGGGCCTCGTATTATATCTACGGCGCCAGTTTCTACAAGATCGACTGGGGCCGCGTCATCAGAGATCTGCAGATCGTCAACGACAACTACCCCTACCTGTTAGATCAGGGAGGCGTTCCTGCCACCACACGCTATTGGACAGCACTCTATAAATATGGTGTGCAGCTCTGGCAAGAAAACAGCACCAAGAATGCCTGCAAGGTCTATAACGACTACTACATGCCAGCATGGAATATGAATCAGAACATCCCGCAAGAAGATCTGAACCAACTGGGTAGTGCTAAAAACCTATGCGAAGAGCAGTTAAAGAACCATGCGCCCACATTTACAGTTTCCTCTCTTCCAGATGCTCAGGTAAGCATTGCGTATGACACCAGCATAACAGCGACCGACCCGGATAAAGACAAATTGCAATTTTCCATTACCAGCGGTGACCTGACAGCCTATGGGTTGGCAATGGATAGCCAGGGACATATAACCGGAACCCCAACCACCCCCGGCACCATCACGATCTCAGTTCAGGTGACTGATAACCGTGAGGACGGTACACTGAACTGGGACTTCACGATTAACATCCTGCCGTAAATGCCACCCATTGCCTGTATCCGGCACCCGTCTTGATGCGGTAATCCAGATGGAAGATGGAAATAGAAGATTGATGATGGAATGCGCAAGGTATGGACGGCCATCCGGTAGCTAATTGGTTTTGAACGGATAAAACCAACCTGGTGTAATCATCAAGATCATACTAAAGCGGCTTACGATTTTTTCGGAAGCCGCTTATTTTCGGTAATCATTGTCGATATATCATCTTGCAGAAACTACCCACAACAGTTAGCGGAGCTGCAACCGCAGTTTCTGGATGGATTTTCTTCCGTCACGTTTTTGGCCGAGGAAATAGGTTTCTGGGCAGAAACAATGATACTGTAAACCGAAACGCCCGATGTTTCGCCCATGCTGGTACTGCGACGCATCAAAGTATTCTGGAAACCTGCCTGAGAGATCAGATCCAGGTATTCCTGTTCGGGAAGAGCTCCAGATACACACTCAGCCCAGCTTGAGGAGCTTTGCCGGATTTCAAAAGGAAGGGACCCGAATGTAACCATATCGCTGACTTCCAACCGGCCTCCGGGCTTTAGAACACGGAAAGCCTCCCGAAAAACAAGCCCTTTATCCTCAGAGAGGTTGATCACACAGTTTGAGATTATCACATCCACGCTCTCGTCATGCATTGGCAACTCTTCTGCATATCCGTGGCGAAACTCCACATTCTGGATGTTGTTTTTTATGGCGGTTGCTTTCGCCCGATCCAACATAGCTGGAGTCATATCCACACCGATCACATGGCCACCCGACCCGACCGTATCTGCAGCCAGAAATGCATCCAAACCACCACCGCTGCCAATATCCAGAACGATGTCACCCGGCTTCAAGTTTGCCATCGCGATTGGATTCCCGCAGCCAAGAGAACTATCCGCTGCTTCACCTGGAACGGAGGATAACTCTTCCTGAGAATATCCGGTTGAAAAAGTCACATCCGTAAATTCTTTCTCGCCGCAACAATTAGAAGAGTTTTCCGAACTCGTACAAAAACATGTATTTTTACTGTCTGTGCCCGCCTGGCAACACCCTGCGGATGGTTCGGCTGTTGCGATGGCAGAGTAGTTTTCTTGGACTGATGCGCGCATGGTTACCTTACGGGTACCAATCGCAACGAAAACGCTGATCCTTTCTTCATGTTCCCGCTGACCTGATTTAGAAATTGTGGAAGATACGGCACAGCATTTCTCGCCGGTTCCATTAACGATTACATTCACCAAATCTGAATCTTGATACCATATACGCAGTTGATCACGTTTGAATCCCAGCCAGATATCTGCCATATCGTTCTTCATCCAGGCATTGGGATGCTCATCCATATCGGTAATGACCAGCCTGCCGCCTGGACGCAGTACCCGCGCCATTTCGCGTATCGCTGCTGCCGGTTCCAGGGTGTGGTGAAGATACATATTTGCAAAGACAGCATCCAAGCTTCCATCCGGGAAAGGCAGATCGGCTCCATCCGCTATAAAATACTGGATGTTCCCAAATGCAGACAGGTTCTTTTTTGCTACCTCAAGCATGGCTGCTGAGTTGTCCACAACATTAACCTGCTTCACTAAGGCCGCGATCCCTGCAGCCACATACCCGGTTCCAGAGCCTACATCAGCCACAACCATTTCGGGGCGTAAGTATGCCTTTGAAATAGCTGCTTCCCGTATTTGTTTCCCAAAGTATCCGGCACTAATCTGATCCCAGTCATTTGCCACCTGATCAAAATAATCTGCTGATGCTTGCGTTGTGGTCATTCGAGTACCTCCTGATTTGGATGTATCATTTCTTCATCAAAGCTAGAAACTAACTGGAACGTTAGGGTTGCGTCATTATTCACAGCATGTGGTGTTATCTGGATCTACCTGTGAATTACAGCAATTCGGCAGCCAGCATTCAATCTGCTCCTTTAGGAATTGCACACCTTGCCGACTGATGCAGTAGCAGGTTGCTGGCCCTTCGATTTCTCCTTCGATCAGGCCAGCTTCGCGTAACACCTTCAAATGTTGGCTGACAGTAGATTGTGCCAGAGCAGTAAATTCAACGATCTCTCCGGTGATGCAAACTTGCCTGGCAGCCAGGTACTTCATGATTTGAAAGCGAATGGGGTTGCCAAGGGCCTTCAACATCGCCGCGACGCGGAGCTCATTCTGATCAAGTTCATCTATATCTGGTACTGGATTCATTCTTACCTCTATATCGTAATTTTACGATATAGAGACCAATAAATCAAGCCACACCCTCCTGCGGGTATGATTGTTTTTAATATCCTCCTGATTAAACCTAAACGGTTACCCCCAATCAGCCTAGAAAAGATTACTACCTAGCTATTATGATGCATAAGAAATTGGTGCGAATAATGCTAACAATCCATACTACTTACAAAAAGATGCAAATCCCCCCCGGGTGTGTTGTATCTCGTGCTGCTCTACACTATAAAACGCCATCAACGGAAATAACTCTACACCCGTTGACCTGAGAGGTCATGCGCCATCGCACCATCGATGCGGACTTGAATAAAGGTGCCCATCTCTGCTTCACCCGGGCAGATCACCAACCCGTCGATCTCCGGCGCGTCGCGATAGGTACGCCCAACGGTGATGCCGTCCCCCGCCCCTTCCACCAGTACTTGCAAGGTTTGACCAACCATTGCCTGGTTCTTTTCAAGAGATATTTGTTCCTGGACTTCCATGAAACGCTGCAGCCTTTCCTGCTTTACTTCAGCCGGGATGGGATCTCCCAGCGGTTCGCTTGCCGTTCCCGGTTCGAAGGAGAATGTGAAAGCACCTGCCCTGTCAAGACGGATCTCACGCATAAACTCCAATAAAGCGTTGAATTCTGCTTCGGTCTCGCCAGGGTATCCTACTATGAAAGTTGAGCGAATCGCCAGATCTGGCATGGCAGTGCGCATTTTCTGTAGTGTGTTCCGTACCCAATCAAGATTATGCGGCCGTTTCATGCGCTTCAGTGTATCGGGGTGGCCGTGCTGCAGGGGGATATCGAGGTAATGTAGTATTTGCGGGCGGGAGGCCATGACATCGATCAACCGGTCGGTGACGAAGCCTGGATAAGCATACATGACCCGCAGCCAGGGTAGGTCCGGAACATCCCGTGTTACCCGGTCCAAAAGCTCTGCCAGGCCGTCCGTCATGCCCAGGTCTGTGCCGTAATCGGTAGTATCCTGAGCGATAAGAACCACTTCATTAATACCAGTATCGCGCAATGACTTCACCTCAGTAACGATCGAGCCGACCGGTCTGCTGGCTGGCAACCCTTTGATCAGGGGAATGGCACAAAAGGCGCACGGCCGACGGCAGCCATCTGCGATCTTCAGGTACGCACTGCCACCCTGGATCGCTGTCCGGAGAACGCCTGCTACCTCCCCACCGCTGGTGGGGACTTCAGGGAGGTGATAAAGCGTTTTCCCCGGCCTGGCTTCTCTGAGTGCCCGGACAACTTGGGCGATATCCATCCAACGCCTGGTTCCCAGGATCCCATCAATGCCCGGCATCTGCCCGGCAACAGTTTCGCGGTAACGCTGCGTGAGGCACCCGGCCGCTATAAGAAGCTGGCCACTCTTCTTGTTTTCGCTCAACTCCTGCAAGACCGCATAGGATTCCTCCCGTGCGTCTCCAATAAAACCGCAGGTATTTACCACCACGACCTCCGCCCGGGCAGGATCCTCAACCAGCTGGAAGCCATCCCTTCCCAGCACCTGGGCCATGGATTCGGAATCTACCGTATTCTTGGCACAGCCAAGAGAAATAATGCAAACAGTGTCTTTTTTCATGAAAACCTCAAGTTATGGGGTGGGAGTGCGCGTGGGTGTCGGAGTCCGCGTTGGCCACTGCGTGGAAGTAGGCCGGGGCGTTCGGGTAGGCGGGTAGGTATTTGAAGGGATGGGTGTTTTACTTGGCCGTAAAGTAGCGGTGGGAGTGGTGGTTGCTGTGAGGGTTGGCGCACCGTAACTGTTCTCTGTAAAGATCAAGTCGATCACGGTTCCCTGCTGGCCGAGCGTCCCCAGATCCAACTGATTATAGATCACCTGGATTGCTGTCGCATTACCACAGATCAATTCAATACGCTTCTTACCTTCAAAATAATACGGTGTTCCAGCCTTCACGCGGCCAACGAAAGCGACCTTGCCATCCACGATCACCTGCAGGTACGCCTGCTGCCTGGCTACTACGAACAATTGTATGGGTGCCCCGGAGCGGGTTGGCGCGATGAGCGTTGCCGTTGCCTCTTCCACATTCACAGGTGGTGTGATGGTTTCTACCGCGAAGAGCGTGTTCGTTGCCGCAGGGATACTGGCGGCAGCATTTAAAGTCCCCTGGGCATATTCCACTTCAGCCGTCTGGGTAAGTCTAGGGTCCATACGGTAGCTCAATACCCGGCTGCCACCCCAGATCAGGATTACAAAAGTGATTAGCGCCAACCCCAGAATGATCATCACATCCATCGAGATCAAATTACGCAGCAGGTGCCACCAATTACTGGCAGGGACTTCCACCTTGACCCGCTTTTTCAGCTTTACGGTTGATGCCGGAATGGGGTTTACCTCCTGCCGCCTGGTCTGCAACGCATCCGCAAAGGCCAGCAGGAGATCTTCAACGTCCATATCCATGTAATCGGCATAATTCTGCAGCAAGCCGCGGGCTTGCACAGGGGAAGGCAAATCTTCCAACCGGCCTTCCTCCAGAGCACGCAGGTAATGCACCGGTATGCGGGTCACCTGTTCAACACTCTCCAGGCTGAGGGTCAATCGTCTGCGGCGCTCCCGTAGCTGAGCGCCGATTCGTTTGAGTTGCTCGCCGGATATTTCAACCGGAGTTACAGCCGGTTCATCGTTCGAGGAAGAATTATCTTCCCCTGTATCACTGACGATGGATATCGGCGTGGGAGTTTCTGCTGCCGGTTCAGACTCTGATGGAACAACGGTGGTTTCAGGCGGATGCCAGAAGGCAGCCAATTCCTCTTCGGGCAGGTTCAGGTATTCCCAGTATAAGCGGATGAACCCGCGGCCCTGTACAGTGGATGGCAGATCTTCCGGCCGGTCCTCTTCCATAGCCAGCAGGTATTTTTCACGGATATGCAGGTCCGTATACGCCTGCCGCAGGGTGATCCCTTTTTGCAGACGTGCCCGGGCTAGTTTTTGACCGATGGTTTCCATTGTCATATGATTGATTATAAAACAAACCAGCCTGCCACCCCACGGGAAGACAGGCTGATATGGTTTTTCTTTCTCAACTAATTATTCGGCGGTTTCAGCAGCTGGTGTTTCAACAACCGGGGCTGCAGCCACGGGTTCTTGGATCAGGCTGGCGACTGCCTCACCTTCACGATGAACGATGATCTTGATCTCAGGCATGAGGTCAACGGTCAGACGGATGTGGGCTTTCTTCTCACCGAGGGTGCGAATGGGTTCCACATCGATCTGGTGGCGATCCACAGTGATGCCTGTCTTGGCCTTGATCGCATCTGTGATCATCTGATGGGTAATGGAACCGTACAGCTTACCGGTTTCACCAGCTTTTGAGGGGAAGGTCAGAACAACTTTGGCCAGCACTTCGGCGACGCTGCCCATTTCTTCATTCAATGCGGCGCGGCGGACAGTAGCCTGTTGGCGGATATGATCCACCTGTTTTAAGGCACCGGCAGTAGCCAGTACAGCAAGGTGCTGCGGGATAAGGAAGTTGCGGCCAAATCCATCGGCTACACGTTTGACATCACCGGCACGACCTAATTTGTAAACATCTTTAAGGAGGAGAACTTTCATTCTTCAAGCCCTTCTTCATGGAATACTCTGGGGCGAAGGGTACAACGCCGCAGGCGCAAGGAGTATACCATAAAAAAACAGGAAGATGGTCTGTGCCATCTTCCCTTTACATTCCGTACAGGGTGAGTTACTTCAAAAGAGAACGCATCTGCGAGTAGATGATCTTGGCAGCCCGTTCGGGGATGAGGCGGGTTAGGAAGTCCATCATCTTGGAATCCTGGCCGACAAAGATATGATATTTATCTTTTTCCATGCCATCCACAATGATGGCAGGGGCACGCTGTTCAGGGTTCTTGTTAAAAATAGAAAATGGGCTGCTTCCGCAGCCCATTTCTTATGATAGTACCTGATTACTTCACAACGGGTAGTTCAGCAGCGACCCAGGCGCCCATGCCACCGGCAAGGTTGGTCACTTCAGTGTAGCCATTCATACGCAACGCTTCCAAAGCCATTGCACCTCGATGACCGGAACCGCAGACGACTACGATCTTTGCAGTCTTATCCTGTGGAAGTTCGCCGAGGCGAGCCCAGAGTTCTACCACGGGGATATTCACTGCGCCTTCGATCATACCGCCATCCGTTACCTCTTTGGCTGTGCGCAGATCTACGATGAAAGGTTTTTCAGCTTCACCCAGCAACAGGTTCAAGTCCAGAGCTTTGACGGCATAGAAACCTTCAGGCAGGCTTGACAGGAAAGCGTCCAGAGCAGCCAGACGAGTTGCATCCACAACTGGTGCTGTGCCAGCAGGTAATGCAGTGGCTTCACCGGCTTCGACAGCAAACTCAGCTTTCTTCCAGGCGTTCATACCACCGCCCAGATTGCGGACGTCGGTATAGCCCAGCAGGCGCAATGCTGCGGTTGCGAGCGCACCACGATGGCCAGAAACACAGTAGATGACAATCGGTTGAGCCTGATCGGGGAGTTTATCCAGGTTCTGCAGCAAGCTGCGGACAGGTAAATTGATGGCACCAGAGAGATGGCCGTCAGCAAATTCGGTAGCTTCGCGAACATCCACCAGGAGCGGTGTCTTTTCTACAAGCTCTGCATTGAGATTTGCAGCAGATACAGCATAGTACCCTTCAGGGAGGGAGGTGAGGAATTCGCCCCAGACTGCGTTCCAATCGACGTATCCGACGATGGGGAATTGTGCAGCTTTCCAACCATTAATTCCACCAGCTAAGTTCTTAACATTGGTGTAACCAAGCAACTGCAGGCCCATCTGAGCAACAGCGCCACGGTGGCCGGAAACACAGTAGATGACGATCGGTTGATCCTTGGCAGGGAGTTTATCGAGTGAAGCAAAGAGCTCCTGCAGCGGAACGTTGATGGCACCTTCGATCCGGCCATTTTTATTGTATTCATCCGCGGTACGAATATCCACCAGGGTCGGGGCACTCTCAGCGATCGCAGTATTCAATGAATCCGCTTTGATGGTGCCGAAACCTTCCGGCAGATTGGACATGTAATCATTCAGCAGGGTATAGAGAGCCTGATCCGCAATGATCGGGGCAGTACCGGCGACGGGAGCGGCAGGAACAGAACCTGTGACAACAGGGAATTCGGCTTTCTTCCATCCACCCAGGCCGCCTGCAAGATTACGGACATTGGTGTATCCCAACTGGCGCAGAGCTGCCATGGTGTAAGCGCCACGATGGCCGGAAGCGCAGTATACGACAATGGCGTCATCCAAACCGGGAAGCTTATCCAGGTTCTTCAGGACATCGCGAACGGGAATGTTGACAGCCCCATCAATGTAGCCATCGGTTTCCAACTCGGCAGCTTGGCGCACATCCAACAAGAAAGGTGCGTTTTCCACCAATTCGGTATTCAGATTGGCAACAGAGATGGTTCCATAGCCCTTATCTGCCGGGATGGAGGCTACCAGTGAAGACCACAGTGCCTGTACATCTGGCGCGGGTGCCTCTACTACCGGCTCGGCAGTCGCTTCTACTACTGGAGCTTCCACCACCGGTGCTGCAGCCGGCGCGCATGCGCCAAGCAACAGGCTGAACAAGAGGACGAGCAATACTGCTAACGATAGTTTTTTCATTTTCTCTCCTTTTAATATTCCCGATCTATTCAGGAATTGATTCCACTATCACATCTTTGTTGGCATCCAATTCTTCCGGTTTTACTTTATCTACAGTCAGGAAGAGGTCCGAATTACCATGGCACGCATCGCAGCTTTGATTCTGGGGTGTGACTCGCTGAATATTGTGCGGAGTGGCGTATGCCCAAGTTGCCACAAGGTCGAAATTTGGCAGCAGATCTTCCCCATAGAACGAATAACTATCCGGGGCAATGGGTATATGTCGGACAGTCACATACTCATACGGTCTCTCTTCACTTTGGATTGGATTGCGCCCAATATAGAAGCCGAGGTAGTGCGCATCGGTGGTATAGAATGGATTCCCGGTTTTACTGCTGATCTCTACATGGCAGTTGTCACAACTGCTGTATTCGATGGAGTGGCATACCTGGCATTGAACTTTGTCTTGATGGATGGAGTGCTGTGCTACAGTATCACCTGCAGCTCCAATTTCCGCATGGCAGCCACGGCAGGATGGTTCCTGGGAAGCGGTGTAGCGGGTATTCCCTGTATCGACCGAACTAGCATGCAAAGCCGATCCGGTATGGCAAGAAACACAATTCATCCGCGCAATCCTGAAGTGTACATCTCCGGGGATCTCTTCGCTGTTCTTACCAAGATACTCGTTACCCACCCGGCTTCCGTGGCAGGCAGTACAAGTTCGCGTCATGGGTGGAGTTTCTACAAATTCATGGCCGCTCAAGAAGCCACCACCTACAGAATCCGGTTGGCTGATATGGCAATCTCCACAGGATGTATGGCAGGAGGAGCAGTGATTACCAAAAGCTTCATCCAGGGCAGGATGGTTTTCTGGAATTGAGCGGCTATACATGGAAACCTTGTAACCGGACAGGGTACTATGCAATGACTCCTGCGATGAATTCACAACATCCGCATGGCAGGTAGCGCAATAGGCTGCAGCATCATCACTTGGATGTGTCACCAAACCGGTGTGAGCAGTTTCTTTATCTGGTGACTGCTCACCCCCATGGCATGAAATGCACGAGACACTCCCATGAGAAGAGATTAAGAAATTCTCACTGACCAATACTTTTTCCCAGGGCTCCAACGGAGCCACATCGCCCCCTCAGCCAGTACCTTCACTTTCCTTTACCACCACCTCCTCCGGTTTCGCTGTGTCGATCAGCTTGCTTTTGTCAGTGTGACATTCAACGCACTGGTCAACCGTAGAACTTTCAGATATCACTACCCCGGTTGCTGATGACGCTGGCTGACCTTCTGCCTCCTTATCATCAACCGGGACTGATGCAGGAGAACACGCTGCCAGGATGCACAGGGTGATCATCATTGGAATAAATATGGATCTTCTCATTCACTCTCCCAAGTTTTGTCTCTTACTTTTCAATTGTAGGCATCGCAGATAAATGGGATAGTGACAAACATCATAATCAATTATTGGACTTACTTATCATGATTTATAATAATTACTTATATATGGAGGATTGCCATGCTCGATCTACATCAATTGGAAGTATTCATCACTGCAGCTGAACTGCTTAATTTCTCTCAAGCCGGCTCCCGCCTGCACATCAGCCAGCCTAGTGTGACCCAGCACATCCAAAGCCTTGAATCGCAACTCGGGAATCCCTTATTCATCCGCCAGGGAAAAAAGTTGGCACTGACCGAGGCTGGCTCCCTGCTTTTACCTATTGCCCGCAGACTGGTATTATCATCCATGCGAGCCGAAGAAACGCTCGAGTCATTAACTACGGAAGTTTCAGGGCACCTGCATGTTGGATGCAGTACCACACCTGGGAAATATCGCCTCCCCCGGCTGATGGCTGACTTCATGCGGGCAAACCCGCATGTTCAGGCTACCTGTTCAGTCACTTCCCGCAGCCAGGTGCTGCGCCTGTTGGAAAAAGGCAGCGTGGATTTCGCTTTCACATCCAGCACTCGCGAATTTAACCAGTACACGGAGTTTAAAAAGTTTTTATCTGACCCGGTATTATTGATCGTCCACCCGAACCATCCTTGGGCGACACTCGGTCAGATACAGCTGGAAGATTTGCGCACAGAGCGTTTTATTATGCGGGAAGATAGTTCAGGGACTTATGAAGTCACCCGAACTTCACTGGCACAAGCAGGTTTCAATATTCATGATCTACAAGTCATTCTCACTCTGGGAAACTCAGAAGCCATAGCCATGGCGGTTATGCAGCAAATTGGTGTGGGATTTATATCTCAAAGCGTGGTACAGAACTTTATTTGCGGTCGGGTGATACCGATCCAAATGGAAGGGATACAGATCACCCAGGAGATCTACTTCTGTCGCAATAAACTGCACACCATGGGAAACGCCCAGAGCAAATTCTGGTCGTTCATCCTCAGTCAGGCGGAAGCTTCAGAACCGATCCATTAATGCCTGTTCAAACCCAGAGCCTTGAGTACTGGCATGACCACCAAAATTCCGGTACCCGGCTGGTTCAAGTCCCCAGCGATCTGCTCTGTGCGTTGTAATATGTCGTTCATCAGATCCTCACCCTCAACTACGGTGAACAGCGTCCGGTTAAGGGTCTCCCCGCTTTCGAACAGCGAATTGAGGGTAGGCAATAACGGCAGGTCTTCCCGCAACCCGGCTTGCTGAGCCAGACCATTCATGCCGATGCTCTGGAGGACGGTCACTCCTTTTACACCGGCATCGCTCCAGGATTGCAGCATCGGTTCCAGCTTTTCCGGGTCGTGCAATACATGCAGGATGAAGAAATGCATATTCACGCTCCTTGTTGATTCTGAGGTACCGCTTTGTTCTGCGCACGGCCAAATAACCCACGCAGCAGGAGGGGTGTGATTAAAGTTGTAATGACCACCATCCCAATGATGGCTGAAAATTCCGCATCTGTCACCAGGCCGTTGCTTAGCCCAACCGCACCGACAATCAAACCAACTTCACCGCGCGAAACCATCCCGGCACCCAGCTGAATGCTTTCACGCCAGGAAAATCCGGCCAGGCGGGCTCCAAACCCTGAGCCCAGCCATTTCCCGCCGATGGCGGTGATACAAACTGCCAGCATCAACCAGAGTGCCGATGCCGGTACCTGGCGCAGGTTGATTGACAGCCCAATACTAATGAAAAATATGGGGACAAAAAAACCGTACGATAATGCCAGCAGGCCGTTTTCCACCCGGCTTTTGTCACTGCTGCGGGCGTACATCAACCCGGCAATGAACGTTCCGGTGATGGCGGCCATGCCGCCAACGATCTCTGCCGCCAGGCCGTACACCAGCATTACCACCACTGCCAGAGCCAGGCTGCCCTGGCTGATGTGCAATTCCGCCACGCGCCGGGTAAGGCGGGGCAAGACCCAGCGGCCGAAAGCCATGGATAGAAGCAAGAAAGCCAGAATGCGGGTGAAGATCCAGCCGACCCTGGCGAAACCGCCTCCACCGCCGGATAGGGCCAGGAAAATAGACAGCAGAACGATGACAAGTACATCATCGAAGACAGCCGCGCCAAGCAGTGATAAGCCGACTCGCGTCCGCAGGGCTTTCAATTCCATCAGGGTCTGCACGGAGATACTGACAGAGGTGGCACCCAGCGTCAGCCCCAGGAAGAGGGCAGCGCTGGTGTCCATCCCAAAAAGGGCGCCGATTCCCCATCCCATAACGACCGGAACTATGACACCCAAGACACCTGCCAATGCAGAAACCCTGACATGGCCGAACAGCTCATCCAGATGCAGTTCGAGCCCCGCCATGAACATGATCAGCAGCACCCCCAGTTCACCCAACTGAAGGATCACTTCGGTCAGGTGGCTATCAGTCACAAATTGCAGATGGGTAATGTCGAGCAGGCTTGGCCCCAGGGCAATACCTACCAGCAATTCCCCTAAAACCGATGGCTGCCCCAGGCGGGTTGTCAACCAGCCTGCCAGCTTGGCTGCCACCAGGATGATGACCAGCATGGAAGTCAGTTGCAGGAAAGGCGTCATGTTCACCTGCTGATTCTAGCAGATTTCCGCTGAGGAGCGCTACCCGCGCGGGATTGCCGGCATGCCGCGCATGTGACCCTTGAGGTATTGCCCGGTATACGAGCCTTCCTGTCGGCAGAGCTCCTCGGGAGTACCGCTGGCGATGATCTCCCCGCCGCGGTTGCCGCCTTCGGGACCCAGATCTATGATGTAATCCGCCACCTTGATGATATCCAAATTGTGCTCGATGATCACCACACTGTTGCCGGCATCCACCAGGCGCTGCAATACCTCGATCAATTTATGCACATCCGCGGCATGCAATCCCACGGACGGCTCATCCAACACATAGATCGTGCGGCCGGTTGCCCGGCGGGAAAGCTCCCTGGCCAGTTTGACACGCTGCGCCTCACCACCGGAAAGAGTTGTTGCCGGCTGCCCGATGCGTATGTATCCCAGCCCGACCTCATACAAGAGCTGCAGTTTATTCTTCAATGCTGGCATACTGTTGAAGAGCTCCAACCCGGCTTCAACTGTCGTATCAAGCACTTCGGCGATCGACAATCCCTTGAAATGCACCTGCAGCGTCTCCCGGTTGAAGCGCGCGCCATGGCAGACATCGCAAGGCACATAGACATCCGGCATAAATTGCATTTCAATGCGCAACTGCCCCTGCCCCTGGCAGGCTTCACAGCGCCCGCCATGGACGTTGAAGGAAAACCTGCCTGCCTTGTATCCGCGCATCTTGCTTTCCGGCAGCTCCGCGTACAGGCTACGGATCTCATCGAACATGCCGGTATAAGTACCCGGATTGGAGCGTGGTGTCCGTCCGATGGGGGATTGATCGATATTGATGATCTTATCCAGGTGTTCCAACCCTTCAATGCGTTGGAACGCCCCCGGTTGTGTGCGCGCACCGTTCAATTCATGGGCAAGCGCCTTATAGAGGATATCCACCATCAGGGTAGATTTGCCAGAGCCGGATACACCAGTGATGCATACCAACCTGCCCAGGGGAATTTCCACATCGATATTCTTCAGGTTGTTAGAATGGGCTCCGACAACTTTGAGGATCTTGCCATTCCCAAGGCGCCTTTTTTCAGGCAACGGGACGCTCATCCGCCCGGATAGGTAGGCACCGGTGAGCGAGCGGGGATGCGCCAGGATGGTCTCGACCGTCCCTTCTGCCACGATCTCACCGCCGTGCACCCCGGCAGCCGGCCCCAGGTCGATAATCCAGTCCGCGCTGCGGATGGTTTCATCATCATGTTCCACCACCAGTACAGTATTCCCCAAGTCTCTTAACCCGGTCAAAGTTTCCAACAGGCGGCTGTTATCCCGCGGGTGCAGGCCGATGGATGGCTCATCCAGAACATACAGGACACCCATCAGACGGGAGCCGATCTGCGTGGCCAGGCGGATACGCTGCGCTTCACCCCCGGATAATGAACCGGCTGGACGCCGCAAGGTCAGGTAATCCAGCCCCACATTTACCAGAAAGCCGAGACGGCTTTCAATTTCCTTGATGATGCGTTCCGATATGATCCGCTTGCGATCTGAGAGCATCCCCTCTTTACCCAGGCTTCTGATCCAGGCGAGGGTGTCACCTACCGGCCAGTCGGTCACCTGCAGAATGTTCTGCCCTTCAATGGTAACTGCCAGTGCTTCCGGTTTTAAGCGATTGCCGCCGCAAGCCGGGCAGGGTTTATCTGACATGAACTCGGAGATCTTGCCGCGGATGTATTCGGATTGCGTATCTTTGAAACGGCGCATCATGTTACCCACGACGCCTTCAAAAGTCATGGAGAGATTGGATTGACGGTTCTCATGGTGAAAGCTCATGGGAATGGGTTCAGCACCAGTGCCGAACAGTATGAGATTCACCTGTTCCTGCGACAGGTCTTTCACCGGCTTCTCCAGATCAATATGGAAATGCCTGGCAACATTTATGATCATCTGCCAGTAATAACCACCCTCTACGCGCGGGCCATTCCACTCCATCGCCACGATCGCGCCTTCGTTGAAAGACCTCTCCCGGTCGGGGATCAGTAATTCCGGGTCGATCTCCATCTTGCTCCCCAGACCCTGACATTCCGGGCAGGCGCCGTGGGGTGTATTGAATGAGAAGGTGCGCGGTTCAATTTCGGGTAGTGAAAAGCCGTGCTCGGGGCAGGCCAGGTGTTCCGAGAACATCAAATCCACCGGCGGTTCCGCGCTGATGTTCTGAACAGTCAGGTAGCCTTCGCCCACCTTCAGGGCAGTTTCCACCGAGTCGTTCAATCGCGAAAGCGCAGAACGGCTCTCTTCGGTGTCGACCGGGTGCGATATGACCAGTCGGTCTACAACTGCTTCGATTGTGTGCTGTTTATACCTATCCAGAGTGATCTCATCATCCAGCGAATGCACTTCGCCATCCACCCGCACACGGGTGAAACCGGCCTTGCTGATCTCTTCAAAAATATTCTGGTATGTACCTTTGCGTCCGCGGATAATGGGTGCCAGGATGAGCAGTTTGGTCCCTTCGGGTAACCGGGCGACTGTATCCACAATTTCCTGCGCGCTTTGCTTAACCACTTCCCTGCCGCAGGTGATGCAGTGCGGTATGCCGATGCGGGCAAACAACAGGCGTAAGTAGTCGTAGATTTCGGTGACCGTACCAACCGTGGAGCGCGGATTGTGCGAAGTGGCTTTTTGATCGATGGATACGGCAGGGGAAAGGCCGTCAATGTAATCCACATCCGGCTTTTCCATCTGCCCGAGGAACTGGCGGGCATAAGCCGAGAGCGACTCAACATAACGGCGCTGTCCTTCCGCGAAAATGGTATCAAAGGCAAGGGAAGATTTACCGGAACCCGAAAGCCCGGTAATTACCACAAATTTATCACGCGGGATCTCCACGGTGATGTTCTTCAGGTTGTGCTGACGCGCCCCGACCACGCGAATGACATTCTGGCTCATAACTGACCTCAAGTTCGGAATATAAACACGTAATTATACCGCGGCTGGCTTATTCACCAACTTCACCCTATTCAAGGGCTACACACAGATTATAGAACTATTGTGCTATTATTTCAAGTTGTATCTTTCCCTGCCAGACGGGGTTAAAAGATGTGCAATCCGCATGCGTACCAAACCGGAGGGCTGAATTATAATAATTTATCTGCATTATTCACCATATCTGAAAGGAATGATCCATGGACGAAAAAGCGCATAAGAAGGCCATTTGGGCCTGGACGATGTACGACTGGGCTAACTCCGGTTATGTTACCACCATCATGGCCGCAGTTCTACCTGTTTATTACTCCTCTGTTGCTGCATCCAACCTGGCACCCAATGTAGCCACAGCATACTGGGGATACACCACCAGTCTTGCCGCTCTACTGGCAGCCCTAGTCTCTCCTGTTCTCGGAGCGATGGCGGATTTCCGCGGCAGCAAGAAACAATTCCTGGCAATCTTCATGCTGCTTGGTGTCGTTGCAGCCGCCCTGATGTATTTCATTCAGGAAGGCGCCTGGCTGTTCGCCTCCATCCTCTTCATCTTCAGCCAGATCGGTTTTGCCGGTTCTCTGGTCTATTATGATGCCCTTCTACCGCATGTTGCCGGACCAGATGAGATTGATATGGTCAGCAGCCGCGGTTATGCCATGGGGTACATCGGCGGCGGTCTACTACTGGCGATCAACCTGGCGATGATCATGCTTGTACCTGGTGAATTAACCGGCCTGATGACCCGTTTGAGCTTTGTGACCGTGGCTGTCTGGTGGGCGGGTTTCTCGATTCCCATTCTCAAGATCGTTTCCGAACCGAAACGCCGCGTTCTTGCCGGTGAAGAAAACTTCAATCCGCTGCAGGCTGCCATTTCCCGCCTGGCTGGCACCTTCAAAGAAATCCGCAAATACAAAGAACTTTCCAAGTTCCTGCTCGCCTTCTGGGTCTATTCCAACGGCATCGGCACGATCATTTTGATGGCAACCATCTACGGCGCGGAGATCGGCATCAGCCAGATCACCCTGATCGGTACACTGTTGATGGTCCAATTCCTGGCTGCACCATTCGCCATTTTGTTCGGCTGGTTGCCGAAAAAGATGGGCACGAAGAACACCATCTATCTGGCACTGGGGATCTATACCATCATCGCCATTGCCGGTTTCTTCTTGCAGCACGAATGGCAATTCTGGGCACTCGGCGCGGGTGTTGCCACTGTCCAGGGTGGGGCTCAGGCACTCAGCCGTTCCCTCTTTGGCCGGATGGTCCCCAAGAGCAAGAGCGCGGAGTTCTACTCCTTCTTCAGCGTGTTTGAAAAGTTCTCCACCATTCTTGGCCCGGCCATGTTCGGTGTCGTATCACAGCTGACCGGCCACAGCCGGTGGAGCATCGTCTCACTTGTGATCTTCTTCATTGCCGGCTCACTGATCCTGACCACAGTGAAAGAAGCAGATGGGATCCGGGTCGCGCAGGAAGAGGAATTAAGCCTGTCCTAACCCAGGATGATCCTGTTTCTGACTGAATCGTGACTAGATTAAAAAACACAGAAGCCGGCTGAAATCTCTCAGCCGGCTTCTAATTTCTCTGATTTTGAATTACTTGGTTACTTCATATAGTTCCAGCAAGACACCACCGGTGGACTTGGGGTGCACAAACGCCATCTTGCGGCCGGGTTCTTCCACCGGTGTCTCATTAATAAGGCGGAAACCCTTGGCTTTCAGGTCATTCATTAAACCTTCAATGTCATCCGTTTCCACACACAGGTGATGGATGCCCTGGCCTTTATCCACCAGGTATTTGGCCATGACCGAATCTTCAGCAGTTGGCGCAACCAGTTCCACATCACTTTCACCGACCGGCAGGAAGGCGACTTTGCTTTTCTGGCGGGCGACCTCTTCGACATGATGCAGTTTCATCCCCAGCCCTTCCGTCCAGAAAGGCAGGGCTTCTTCAATATTATGGACGGCAATACCTACGTGATTGATCTTTAGTAATTTAGCCATGAGTCTCTCCTGTTCTCGCGAAATTTTAAGGGGTTATCCCCATGCGGGTGTGTGGTATTCTCCCCACACAGTACGAAGCACACCAGTGATCTCGCCCAGGGTGATCATATGCGACACACATTCAATGAACAAAGGCATCAGGTTCTCGTTCCCACGCGCAGCTGTTTCAAGCTGCCCCAGTAATTCACTGACCCTGGCTGCATCGCGACTCTGGCGGACTTCGGCCAGCCGGGCGCGCTGATTTTGTTCGATCGCCGGGTCCACTTTCAGGCGTTCCATGTCCAGCTTTTCTTCCACCTGGAAGGCATTGACACCGACGAGGGTAGCCTCTTTATTTTCCAGTGCTCTTTGGTATTGGTACGCCGCTTCCTGGATCTCATTCTGCATGTAGCCAGCTTCGATGGCTGCCAGCGCGCCACCCATGCTGTCGATTTTTGCCAGGTAATCGTTGGCACGTTGTTCAATCTCATCCGTCAGGTATTCCACCACGTAAGAACCGGCAAGCGGGTCTACTGTATCGGCCACACCGGATTCATAGGCAATGATCTGCTGCGTCCGCAGTGCCACGCGCACACTTTTTTCGGTCGGCAGCCAGAGGGCTTCGTCACGGCTGTTGGTATGCAGACTCTGCGTACCGCCCATGACAGCAGCCAGCGCTTGCAGGGTGACACGTACTACATTGTTATCAGGCTGCTGGGCAGTCAGCGTAGAACCTGCTGTCTGCGTGTGGAAACGCAACTGCCAGCTTTTGGGATCCTTTGCCCCGAAACGTTCTCGCATGATGCGCGCCCACATGCGCCGGGCAGCGCGGTATTTGGCGATCTCCTCAAGGAAGTTATTATGCGCATTGAAGAAGAAGGAAAGTTGTGAAGCAAAGCCATCCACATCCAGGCCGGCCTTGATCGCGGTCTGCACATAAGCGATCCCATTCGCCAGAGTGAAGGCGACTTCTTGCACCGCGGTCGAACCTGCCTCGCGGATATGGTAGCCTGAGATGCTGATGGTATTCCATTTTTTGACGTTCTGCTCACAGAATTGGAAGATATCCGTAATCAGGCGCATGGAAGGAGTAGGCGGGAAGATGTAAGTTCCCCGCGCGACATATTCTTTCAAGATATCATTTTGGATCGTGCCGCGCAGTTCGCTCATCGGCACACCCTGCTTTTTCGCCACCGCAATATACATGGCAAGCAAGATGGCAGCAGGCGCATTGATCGTCATGCTGGTGGACACCTGATCCAGTGGAATTTCCCGGAAAAGGGTTTCCATATCGGCCAGAGATGAGATCGATACACCCACCTTACCTACCTCGCCCATCGCCATCGGGTGATCGGCATCATAGCCGATCTGTGTGGGCAAGTCAAAAGCTACCGAAAGACCGGTTTGCCCCTGCTGTAAGAGATAGCGATAGCGCTTGTTTGATTCCTCGGCACTGGCAAACCCGGCATACTGGCGCATGGTCCAAAAGCGGCCACGATACATATTGGGCTGCACGCCGCGGGTAAAAGGATACTCCCCGGGGAAACCGAGTTGATCCATGTAATCCGCTTCCCCTGGAGTAGCTACAACAGGCACCGGAATCCCGGAAGGTGTTGTAAACTGCTGGCTGCGTTCCTTATTCTTTGCTGTGGCAGGCTGGAGCATACCCGCTTCCCAACGCTTCTTTTCCTGTTCGACAGTCATTGGCACCTCGTAGAGAGTGATATGTAGTGCAATCTTACACCAGTATATAGCACCCGGGGAGGAAATCCAAATAAGAGCCGGTGCTAATAGGGCTGAAAAGGCATGCTTTATGTCACATTTTTTGCATGCTATAATTAACCATGCAGGATTATATTGCCGTTTCGGCAGTACCCTGGATAGTAGACGCTGATGAAAAAAGATTTGCCTCGTGCGAAGGGTGCAAGCGGCCAGACACTGGTGGAGTTTGCACTCACGCTCACATTATTGCTCATGATCCTGGTCGGCTTGTTTGAGATGGGCCGGCTGGTGGTCAGTTATGCCGCAGTTGCCGCTGCCGGGCGGGAGGCCGCCCGATATGGATCGGGGGTTTCCACCAACTATTCCAACGGTATCGCGCTTTACAATGATTGCGCCGGTATGCGACTGGCGGCTCGTAAGGTGGGCTGGCTGGCCAATGTTCAGGATGCAGATGTCCATATCTTCTTTGATACCGGACCATCTACCACGCAGACGGAATACTGCAACCCGTCGGCTGCGATCACCATCTCCCGGCAAACGCGCATCGTGGTCTTCATCACCACACCCTACAGCCCGATGCTCTCCTTTTTACAATTACCGGGTACAACCTTACGTTCCAAGAGCGCCCGATCCATCCTGATTGGCGCGCAGGTGATACCCTGATGCCTGATAAATTTATCTCTTCACGCCGGCGTAATATCCACACCCGGGCAGCCCGTGATCTTCAAAAAGGGCAGGGTCTGGTGGAATTGGCCATCAGCCTTCTTATCCTGCTAATCCTGCTGAATGGCATTGTTGATCTGGGAGCGATGGCGTACTCCTACCTCGCCCTACGCGACACAGCCCAGGAGGGGATCGTGTTCGGGTCGTACGACCCGAAGAATAGCAGCGCAATCAAATCCCGCATTCGCGCGTCCGCCGATTTCCCCCTGCTCTCCAGCACGATCCAGGACGCGGACATCAGCATACATTGCTGCCTGAAAACCACGGTCGGAGAATGCACCTCACCCTGTGCCAGTAATTCAACCACTACCTGCCCCGGGCAGAAATTTACTGTCAGTGTAAACTATAACTATCCATTAACCCTGCCATTTATCAGCGCCGCATTGGGCGGCAATACTGTCCCATTACGCGTCAGCACTACCGGGACGATCGTAGAATCACCGGGTATGAGCGTATCATGCCCATGAGGATGAATTTATGAAAAGTGAAAAAGGTCAGGTCGTTCTCCTGGTGGCACTGATCATCGTGGGGTTGATCGGTGCGCTGGCGCTGGCCGTGGACGGCAGCATGATCATGCTGGACCGCCGTAACGCCCAGGCGGCTGCGGATTCAGCCGCTATTGCCGGCAGTTACGAGATTGCCAGAAATTTTAATGACCCGATAGGAACGCTAACACAGAAGGCTGTCACTGCGGCCATCAGCCGTGCCGCGGACAACGGTTACACGATCACAGCTGCGAATGTGGAGTATCCCATCACAGGCAATTTTAACAAGGTCAATAATGACCCGGATACTTATAACTATATCCGCGTGAATATCCATTCTCCGGTACAAACCACGTTTCTAGATATCATTGGTGCATTGAATCCGATCATCAATCATGTCCATGCCACCGCCTATATCTCCCCTGAAACCAGCCTGGCATCTTTTGGCCTGATCGCGCTGGCGCCATCCGGCTGCGGTATCCGTGAAGAGTACGGCGGGCTATATATGGGCGGCGGTGGCACGCTGGATATTACCGGCGGGGGGATCCTGGTAAATTCCAGTGGGGATGGTTCGAACGGCTGCTACGCCATGGAACTCAGCAACAACAGCATCATCAACGCGCATACGAACCCGATCGTGATCGTTGGTACCCGCCTGGTATCCGGTACGGTCAGCCCAGTACCGTTGGATCATATGCCATCGTATGCCATGTCCTTTCCTCCAGATGGCGCGCCCAACATACCGAAATCTTCCGCCTATGCATCCTACGGTTTTTGCGCCAGCAATGCCGTGATCACCAGCACTACGCGCGTATATAACGGCCTCACTTATCATGAAATGACCCCGGGAAATGCAACCGCTCTATTCAATAAAGATTACAACATCTGGATGAGACCTGGCGTGTACTGCTTCCCGAATGGAATGAGCATCAGCAACAAAGCAGTCTATGGCGACAACGTGCTGGTGTACATCACACCGCAGGCCACCAAGTATGAGGTTTCCCTGCTGGGTAGCTCTTCCTTCGAACTGCATAACTACGATTCAGATCCATATAAAGGGATGGTTTTATTCATTGACCCCAAGGGTTATGCCGCGGCCTCCCAGAACTACTGCTCGCTGTTGATGTCCGGCTCCAGTACCTTCAATGTGGATGGCACCGTCTACGCACCGATGTGCACGATCACCCTGGGCGGTTCGCAGGGTTCCACAATCAGCGCACAGGTGGTCGGATATAAGATCAACCTGCAAGGCGGCAGTACATTCAATGTACGCAGCTTTACAGGCAATAATTTTCAAAGCCTGCATCCTATGCCGGGAGCGTTGAATCTCTCTCAATAGGTTTGAGCGTTTTTTTGATGGTTGGCAGAAACACCGGCTTTCAGGTAGAATAAAAAGGAAATACCAATACGTAAAGAAAATAAAGGGAAACCTATGGCGAAAAAAATCTTGCCGTACGAAACACTAAAGGATTATAAAAAAAAGCAGCGAATCGGGCCTTTCCTCATTGGCGCATTGGCAGTAGTGTTAGTTGTATCAGGTATCTTCATCCTGATCTTCTGGCTTTCAAGCCAGGGAAGCGTCAGCATCTCACTTTTTGCAACGCGCACCCCGACCCCCACTGCTACATTCACACCCACCCCGGTCACACCAACCAGCACCCCGACGAATACACCTCTGCCCACCGAGACACCGACCATCACCCCCACGCCCACCGCAACGGGACCTTTTGAGTATGTCATCCAGGAAGGCGAGTATTGCTCTACAGTGGCCGAACGTTTCAATGCAGACCTGTATGTGCTAATCAAGCTCAATGAAGCGCTCTACGGGAAGGAATGCAATATTTCCGTCGGCTCCAAGATACTGGTTCCCCCGCCCGGCGCAACGCTCCCTACGCCCACACCAGTCGACCTGACGCAATTCTCACGCGGTTTTATCTTCCGTGGCTATGAAGTGCAGCCCGGCGATTACCTCGGCTTGATCGCAGAAAAGTTCAACAGCACCGTGGATGCAATCATCAAGCAGAACAAGCTGGAAAGCAATGCCCTGCAAATTGGCCAGGTATTGGATATCCCGGTCAACCTGGTGACACCAGTCCCCACAAAGCCGGCTACGATCACTCCGACACCAGGGGCAATCGCTCCCACCGCAACCCCGTAATTCTACCAATCACTGTGCCGGGTAACTTCATGCGAAGCTACCCGGCCTTTCATTTTTTTACCAGACGAAGAAGATGCAAAACTCAACAATACCTACCCGTACATTCCGCTGGTTGGACCTGGTTACCGCGGCTTTCGTTGCTGTTCTGCTGATCTCCAACATTGCATCCACCAAGATCCTGCAGCTGGGGCCATTCTCTTTCGATGGCGGTACTATCCTTTTCCCTCTGGCTTATATCTTCGGCGACATTCTGACAGAAGTGTACGGGTACAGGCGATCGCGCCGGGTCATCTGGACTGGATTCTTCTGGATCGGCGCTGCTGCCGGCATTTTTGCCCTGGTGGACGCCCTCCCACCTGCCCGCGGTTGGGAGTTACAGGAAAGTTATCACAATATTCTGGGCCAGGCACCGCGGATTGTTGCCGGCAGTTTACTGGCGTATTTTGCCGGTGAATTCAGCAATAGTACCATCCTCGCACGTTTGAAGGTCGTAACACAGGGCCGCTGGCTGTGGCTGCGGACGATCTCATCCACGCTCGTCGGTGAAGGCGTGGATACGCTGATCTTCCTTTTCGTGGCTTTCTGGGGGGTGCTGCCACCAGATCTGCTGACAGCAGTCTTCATTTCTAATTTCATCTTCAAAGTAGGCGTGGAAGTCTGCTTTACCCCCCTGACTTACTTGGTCGTGAACTGGTTGAAACGGGCAGAGCAGGAGGATTTCTACGATCGGGGTACCAAGTTTAATCCTTTTTCGCTTTAAGTTCATACATCTCAATTCAGGGGGAGCAATCCAACTTATCCTATGGTATTATTGAAAAGAGTTTTCATTATCAATAAAGGATAAGATGGCACAGTATTCAGAAACCTGGATGAAATTATTAGCCGCGGACGGCTGCCGCCAGACACCTGCCCGCCGGGTGATCGTGGACATTCTGCTTGAATCACCGCGTGCTCTCGAACCGATGGAAGTTTTTAGCGCAGGCCGTGAACGCCTGGCTAATCTGGGGCTGGTCACAGTCTATCGCACGTTGGAAAAACTGGAGGAACTTGGCCTGGTGCAGCGCGTCCACCACCACGGTGGGTGTAACCTCTATCTGCGCGCCACGAACGCACATGAACATCTGCTGATCTGTTCTCACTGCGGGAAGGCTGAGTACTTCTCAGGGGATAATCTTTCAGCATTGATGGCTGACATCACCCGGACAACCGGGTTTGCCATCACAGAACATTGGCTGCAGTTATTTGGCACCTGCCCTGCCTGTACACGATCAGGTGAGGTAATCCATGCGTAGGACTCTCCCCCTCACACTCATTCTCTCACTCCTGTTGGCTGGACTCCTGTCCGCGTGTTCGACCGGGAGCGTAATCCCGGCGCACTCCGGTCCACGCATTGTGGCGGCAGAATCTTTCCTTGCAGACATTGCGCAGAACATCGCGGGTGACCATCTGCAGATAGATACTCTCATACCTGTTGGAAGTGATCCCCACGCTTATGAACTGACACCGCGGGATGCAGCCAAACTTGCTGATGCCGACCTGTTGCTAATCAACGGTGCCGGGTTTGAAAGCTGGCTGATACCCTCACTGGATACCCTGCCGGGTACTGTCACTGTGGTTGAGGTTTCGCACGGGGTACCTTTTTCCGCATCACGCCCCGGAGATCCACATTTTTGGCTCGACCCAATTTCAGTCATTCAATATGCCAACAACATCCGGGATGCCTTCATTGCGTTTGATCCGCAGAATGCTGCTGATTACGAAGAGAACGCCCGGCGCTACACCCTGAGCCTGCAAGATCTGGATACCTGGGTCCACCAGCAGGTTGAAAGTATCCCTGTGCAAGATCGCCTGCTCCTCACCAACCACGAGAGTCTGGGGTACTACGCCGATCGCTACGGCTTCACTGTGATAGGTACCATTCTAGAGAGCCAGTCCACCGGTTCAGCACCATCTGCAGAGCACCTGGTGCAACTGGTAGAACTGATCCGATCCAGCCATGCGCGGGCAATCTTCCTTGAAACAGGCGCTAACCCGAATCTGGCGCAAACCCTTTCTGATGAAACCGGCATCCGCGTGATAACGGATCTCCAGACCCATTCTGTCACCCCGGCGGATGGTGTCGCCCCCACTTACCTGAAAATGATCGAATGGAATACCCTGATGATCGTGAAAGCTCTGAAAAAATGAACCATACACTACCAATCGATCCAGCCAGACTGGAATTCCGCAATGTGTCCGTCAAGTATGGATCCCGCCATGCCATCGAAGATGTATCCATCCAGGTACCACATGGCGCCCGGGGTGCAGTAGTTGGCCCGAACGGCGCCGGCAAATCCACGCTGTTCAAAGCCCTGGTCAGCTTGCTGCCACTGGATACAGGAAACATCTACATTCACGGTAGGCCGCTAGGCCACCATCTGGATTGTGTGGCCTATGTACCACAGCGGGAAGAGGTGGACTGGCATTTTCCTGTGACCGTGAGGGATGTCGTCATGATGGGTCGTTACGGTCGTCTTGGGCTGCTGAAACAACCGGGACAAAAAGATCGTACTGCGGTCGATCGCGCTTTGCAGCAAATGGAAATTGACCATCTCAGCAACCGCTCCATCCAGGATCTTTCCGGCGGACAGCAACAACGGGTTTTTCTGGCGCGGGCGCTGGCTCAGCAGCCCCATATACTGGTGATGGATGAACCTTTCAACGGTGTGGATGCGATTACGCGGGATGCAACGCTCCGCCTGCTAAAAGACCTGACAACACGGGATGTGACCATGATGGTCTCCACACATGACTTTTTGCTGGCGCGGGAGCATTTTGACCTGGTTCTGCTAATCAACCGTAAAGTAATCGCCTTTGGCACCCCGGTTGAGGTCTTTACAACTGAGCATGTCTCGCTGGCATTCCAATCGCAAATGATGCTGATCGATGGCGCGCTGGTGGTGGACCAATGTTGTGGTGATGAAGAACACACACATATTCACGGAGGGGAAGAATGAACTGGCTGTTGGAACCCTTCACATACGGCTTTATGCAGCGCGGATTTGCCGCTGCCGTGATTGTTGGTGTTCTCTGCGCAATAATCGGGGTCTATATCGTTTTACGCGGTATGGCATTTATGGGCGATGCCATGGCACACGCCATATTGCCCGGCGTGGCTATCGCCTACCTGCTAAAAGGCAACCTGTTGGTTGGCGCCCTGGTCGCATCCCTGATCGTTGCGGGAGGGATCACTCTCTTCTCCCGGAAAGGATCCATCAAAGAAGATACAGCCATCGGCATCTTTTTTGCTGCCGCGCTCTCCCTGGGTGTTGCCATCATCAGCGGAGTCCATTCTTATGCGGTAGACCTCTCTCACATCTTATTTGGCAATGTGCTGGGGGTCTCATCCATGGACCTGCTGGTAACCGCATTATTGGCTGTAACCGTCCTGGCAGTCATCCTGGTGCTGTATAAACCATTCCTTGTGATCTCTTTCGACCCCGTGCTGGCTGCCACGCTGCGTATGCCGACTGAGACTTTGCGAGGTGTCCTGCTGGTCTTGATCGCGCTGACTGTAGTGATCTCGATGCAAACGGTGGGTGTTGGGCTGGTTGCTGCCATGCTTGTCACCCCCGCAGCAGCGGCTTACCTGCTGGCCAGGCGCCTTCCAGCCATGTTCCTGATCTCGGCTGCCATCGGCGCGATCTCAGGGGCAAGCGGACTTCTTCTGAGTTATTATTTGAACATTGCCTCAGGTTCTGCCATTGTCTTATTTGCCACCTTTATTTTCTTTCTGGCATACCTGTTCGCCCCGCAAAAAGGCGTTCTCACCCGCCGCTGGCGGAGATTAGTTTAGTTTTTCAAGCGCGGCTCTGACCACAACCTGCACATCGGGATCGTTCTCTTCACTCAGGTGTGATTCCAGAACCGGCTGGACGGAGGCGGTACCGATCTGGCCCAGCGCCCAGGCGCTTGCCAGTCGAATGACAGCGGACTGGCTGCTGGATAATAGACCAGACAGGGCATCGATCGCATTGGCATCGCGCTGATTACCGGCCACGATCGCCAGGTTGCGGATGTATCCTTCCCATCTGGCACGAGCAACCGGATAACCCCCAAAATGCGATTTGAATTCTGTTTCGGTCAGCCCCAATTCACTGCAAACATCAATATATCCGGCTAAAGCCATCTCTTCTTCGGGAATGCTCTTTGAGCGGTTGGTTTTTATTACCCACGGGCAGCAAGTTTGACAATCATCACATCCAAAGACATGCGTGTTGATCGCCGAGAGCAGGTCTACCGGGATGTGGCCGCGATGCTCAATAGTAAGGTAGGATATACAATGCCGGGCATCGATGGTTCTGTCTTCCCGGATGCACCTGGTGGGACAGGCCTCCAGGCAGCGCCTGCAGTTTCCGCAGTGGTCTGTAACTGGTTCACTGGCAGCTGGGGGAAGTTCGAGGTCGGTTACCAGTTCGGCCAGAAAAAAGGCCGAGCCATGTTGGGCATGGATCAGGCAGCCGTTCCGGCCAACCCAACCTAAACCTGCTTGCCAGGCAAGATCCCTTTCAAGGATCGGGGCGGAATCAGTGAAAACGCGATAATGAAAGGGTTTTTCCAGCTGGCTATTGACTCTCTGTGCCAGTTCTTCCACCCGTGCGGCAAGCCGTCCATGGTAATCTGGCAGACAGGCATACGCAGCGATGCTGCCGTATTCAGGCTTATTGACGGTACTGTCACAAGCCTGCATTTGATAGGGATATGCCAGACTCAGTATGGAGCGGGCGCCCTCCATCAGGAGAAGCGGATGTTCGCGTTTGGCCAGTGTATCCGGACGCGCCAGGTAAGACATACCCGCATGAAAACCTCCCGCTAGCCAGGAGGTGAATAGGTCAAAATGTGCCGGCCTGGCGGCACTCACCCATCCGGAAAGGGAAAAGCCGAGGTGTTCAGCCTCGGCTTTTAGTTGTTCAAAAGCATCCATGCTTACGGGCAGGTACTTTCGGCAACGTAGGCATAACCGTATTCATTCATGTTCAGGCGGACTTTGAGCACATCCCCAGTATTCAAGCCGGCAACGGTGCAGGCTCCTGCCTTACCACCCGTATAAGAATCGACATTCGAGTGAATGCTGGTGAATGTATCAATCTTCGGATCAGTCAGGTTTGGCCAGGATGTACCGGTATAAACCTGCCAGCTGTAATTCACGGTCGCATTGGTTGTCGTGATGGTACCCACATAGTTTGTGCCATCAAATGATGCTGCACCAACCACTGAACTCGGTGTTACAGAACCTGTTTTGCTGACCTTGATATTCACCCACCAACCAGCGCCATTGGGTCCGCCAATACCAAAGGGTTTGCCTTCAGCATCATTCATCTTCCAGACCTGGGTATAGGTGCCATCAGTAGCAGGAGCTTTCATGGTCACACTGATCAGCAGGATACCACCCGGAACCACCTGCGCGGGTACCTTGAAAATATTATCACCGGTGATCGCCGGTGTGGATGGGTCATTACTGAATGGTGCGGCACTATAGGCGGTATTCCAGGTGCAGGTGCCATCATTGCGGATCTTCCAGGATTTGGTGAATGTTTCACCTGGTTTGAAAACGGTGCCGTCAGGAATGGTTTCATCATTGATGAAGAAAACCACATTGCACTGTGAATTGACTGCCTGGCTGGGCAATGGAACCAGGGTGCTGGTGGCTAATCCCAGTGTCGGGATGGCGGTCAGATCCAGCGTGGGCACTGCCAGGGTTGGTGTGGCTGTCGGGGGTTCAGTAGGCAGGGGAGTGGCGGTCGCCGGGGGCGGAGCCATCTGCGTGGTAAGCGCATCCACAGTTGCCTTAGCAATGGTGCTTACCTGTTCAGGGCTCAGCTGGGTGGGTGCGGCTGCCTGTAAATTACATGCGCTCAGCACGATGCTGAGTAAAAGCAGAACAGATGCAGCCAGAGTAATCTTTTTCATTATTTTCTCCTTCGTTTGCCGGCCTAGTCTCCCAGACCGGTTCATTTTCGTATTTTACGACAAATAAGGCATGCAAGCAACCCGTATCGCACACCGAATTATCCTCAGTCCAGACAATTGATATCGTACTTTACCCGGTCAAATGCCTGATGGTTGGGTTCATCAATATACAGGTACACCGAATTTTCGTGATAGCCTGTGTATATCTTGATGGTGTAGGTCACGCGGACCTGATCCGCACCGATCAATACCACTTCCTGTACATTGCTAGATTTCATGCCAAAACCTTCCCAGTGATATTTTACGATCCCGGCTTTGTTCGTTTTGATGTATCCGGTGAATGTGATCGGCAAGCCGCCGTTGCCACAATATCCCTTGAAAGTGGATGGATAGACGCTGACTGGCGCAGAGAGAACAGCAAAATCATCCTTCGTTGCAGGCCCAACTTTTATATAGATCCAAAAAGCTTTACCGTGGCCAGTAAGGCCGAATAGCTGGCCGTAAGAATTGGACAAGCGCCAGAAACCTGTGTACTCACCGGGTGTTTCAGGGGCGACCATGTCCACAGTTACTGTGACCATCTCGCCCGGCGGGACTTCTGCTACAGTCAATGGCTTCGTTGTGGTTTTGCTCATTGCTTCCCCTGATTCAAATACCAACTTGTAGTTTGAGTTCCAGGTGCAAGTACCCGTGTTCATCAGTGTCCAACTCTTGGTGAATTTCGTCCCGGGAAGTAATTCGGCACCATCGATGATGGTTTCATAGATCAATTCCGCTGAGTCGCAATTATTCCAGGGAGTTGCCAGGGTGGCTGCCTGAGTTGCCGTGCTACTGGGTAACGGGCTGGCAGTCGGGGCAGGAGTTTCTGTGGCCACGACTTCAGGAGTCTTTGTCAGTATCTGTGTGGGCGTGAGCGTAGCAGGCGGCACCTTCGCAAGCTGTGTGCTAAGTGCTTCCACTGTCTGCATGGCAGCGGTGCTGGAGGCGACCAACCCATCCGCGGCAATGGGTACCGGTTGACAGGCTGTCATCAGTAAAGCTGTTGAAATGATGATTGTTTTGCTGATCGCTGATACGACAGTTCGCATGGAGTATCTGGTCTTTCCCATACGAATAATGATACCACAACCAGTATTGCCAAAAGATAACCCGGATATCAGAGCCTGGTGCCTGACCATTATTCACCTCAGGCAGGGCGTCAGGGTTGGGGTATGTAACCTTACTCATTAAGCGATAATAGCCGGCATGCTATAATCGTTCCAATACTTACGAAAGAGGACCCTATGCCACAGACTCCCCGACAGCGTGTGTTAGAAGCGATCGATCACGGCTCCCCCGACCGGGTGCCGATCATTATTGGAACCAGCAACACTACCAGCTTGAAGGCACCGCCTTACCGGGGAGTGAAAAAACTACTGGGCATAGAATCGCCTGAACGATATATCTATGACTGGCCGGAACTGGGCACTGTGATTCCGGATGAAGCAGTTCTGGAACGCCTGCACAGCGATGCCCGCGGGGTTCTGGACAGCTTCCCGGCAGACACGCTCACACGCAATAAAAACCGTCCGCCGCATGACCCTTTCATTGACGACTGGGGCAGCGGCCAACGCGAGATCGAACCGGGCAACTGGTTCCCGGGAGTACACCCGATGCGCGGTGCCACAACGATCGAGGAGATCGAAGCTTATCCCTGGCCGGACATGGATGACCCTACCCGGGTGGCGCACGTCCGTGAAGCTGCGCGAATACTAATGGAGCAGGGTCAGTACGCCATCATCGGCACACCCTGGCTGCTATTCCCGTTCGAACGCGCGCATGCCATGCAAGGCATGGATGTATTCCTGGAGAATATGGCGCTCAGGCCGGATTTTGCTGAAGCACTGCTGCGCAAGATCGCCGGTTTGTGCACGACACTCATGGGCCACTTTTTGGATGAGATCGGTGACAACATCGATATGATCAAGATCGGGGACGACCTGGGAACCCAGGAAAGCCTGTTGATTTCCCCGCGGATGTACCGGCGTATGTTGAAACCCATCCATGCTGAATTCATTGCGTACATCAAACAACGCACCAAAGCAAAGGTGTTCTTCCATACGGATGGTGATGTATTTGACCTGATCCCGGATTTCATCGATATGGGAGTGGATATCCTCAACCCGATCCAAACCTCTGCCGGGAAGATGGCGGACCTGCAGGAATTAAAGAAACGATTTGGTGATTCGATCACATTCTGCGGCGCAGTGGATACACATCACATCCTGCCGCACGGCACCATCCAGGAAGTGCGTGACGAAGTCAAGCGTGTTGTGGATATTATGGCACCCGGCGGCGGTTTCATGGTAGCATCGGTGCATACCATCATGGATGAGGTCCCTCCTGAGAACATCCTGGCCATGGTGGATGCAGTGGAAGAATTCGGGAAATATTAGCCTTTCTTCTGGGTAGTGAACTATAAAAAAGGCGCTCTTGTGAGAGCGCCTTTTGTGTTCATTCTTTCTCGTATGGCTGACCGCCAGCCGCAGGAGGTTGTCCACGGCCGACCACTCCAGCCAGGACGATCATCGTCACCAGATAAGGTGCCATCTCAAGGAACTTATTCGGGATCGGAACCTTCAAGATTGCCAGCTTCGAAGCCAGGGAATCCGCGAACCCGAAGAGCATACCCGCCCCCAATGATCCGATCGGGTTCCAGTTGCCGAAGATCATCGCAGCCAGTCCCACAAAACCGCGACCGGCCGTCATCACTTCATCAAACCGGCCGACGGAACCCAGCACAAAATACGCACCGGCGAAACCAGCCATCGCCCCGCCGATAAGGACTGAAATGTATCGGGTGCGGTTCACATTGATGCCCAGTGTGTCTGCCGCCTTGGGGTGTTCACCCACAGCACGCGTCCGTAAGCCCCAGCGGGTATAGAAGAAGAGCACTGTTAGAACAGCCGTAAAAATAAACATCGCATAGATGAACATATTATGGCTGAAAAGGATAGGTCCAAAGAATGGGATCTCTGACAACCCGGGGATATTCCAGGTAGTGAATCTGCCTGAATCATTTAATTCAGAATGCCGCTGCAGGAATTTTGCGGAGAGAAAGGAGGTGATACCAGTAGCGAAGATGTTGATCACCGTGCCAGAGATGATCTGATTGACCTTGTATTTGATCGAGAGGACAGCCAACACATAAGCCAGTAAGATACCACTGAGGACAGCGGTGAACAATCCGAACCAAATGTTGACCAGGCTGCCGAAGAGCGCCGCACAAAAAGCCGCGGTGAGCATCATCCCTTCAATGGCAATATTGAAAACGCCTGAACGTTCGCAGAAGATCCCGGAGAAAGCACCGAGGGTGAGGGGAACAGCGCGTACAACTGCAACTTTGAGTAAGCCGGCCAGGTTCAGGGATGTCCCTGAGGAACCCCACACGAGGAAGGCTGCAATGAACAGCCCCGCGACAACACCCAGAAGGGTATTTGTCCATTTCCCGAACCCTTTGGCGAGTTGATAAGCTCCCAGCCCGGCACAAAGGAATGCCAGAATGTTCAAGATTGGGCGGGACGCAAATATCAGGTCGGCTACGACCACATCTGAACCGCCAGGGTAGAGGACAAAGGTTGTCAGGGCATCTGAGGTAGTGGAGATGACGAAGCCGAACCAGATGGTCAAAGCCATCACCAGGAATACCACGCCCATTGTTGTCCGCCGGGCGGGTGAGATGTAATCTGTCTGTTTACTGGAGATCACGGAAGATTGAGCCATGATTATTTCCCTTTCTTCGTTTCTACTGCCGGAGTTTCCAGTTCAGGCTTGGGTTCTTTTAAGCGGTAGATTGTGCGGATGATAGCTGGTGCTGCAATGAACGCCAGGATCAAGGCTTGCAGCACTGAGATAATGTCGATCGGGATGCCAGCTGTCAATTGCATCTGGATGGCACCATTTCTCAGGAAGCCAAACAGGAGCGCTGCCAGTACGACACCCAGGGGGTGACTGTTACCCAGCAAAGCCAGCGCGATGCTATCAAACCCGTAACCGGAGGAGAATGCGACACCGAGGTTATGGTTAACACCGAGCACTTCGTTCGCCCCGGCCAAGCCAGCCAGCGCACCTGAAAGTACCATCGTGATCACAATGCTGCGGGTGATGCTCATCCCCGCGTAGCGGGCGGCATTCGGGTTATGGCCGACCGTGCGCAATTCGTATCCCCAGGTGGTTTTGAACAATAACCAGTAGACCAGGAAAGCCATGAGGAGTGCTACAAAGAATCCCCAGTGGAAGCGGTTGGGGTCTGGGAAAAGGCGGGGCAGCCAGGCGCTTTTTTCGATTGGGGCGGAGATAGGGGTTGCCTTATTCGGGTCACCCAGAACACCATTCAGCAGGTATTCACTGAGACGGAAGGCAATGTAGTTCATCATAATCGTATTGATCACTTCGTGCGCACCAGTCTTTGCCTTGAGCCAGCCAGGGATCATTCCCCAGAACCCACCTGCGGCGGCACCAGCCAGCAATGCGAGCGGTACATGCACAAGGGCTGGCCAACCTTTGAGGGATGTAGCCACCCAGACCGTTGCCAGGGCGCCGACAAAGATCTGGCCTTCGGCGCCAATGTTGAACAATCCTACCCGGAAGCCCAACGCGACGGCCAGGCCGGCAAAGATATAAGGTGTTGCCTGTACGAGGGATTCGAAGAAAGGAGCCAGGGAACGATTGATCGCGTCCCAGCTGCCTGAGCTGATCGCGGCAATGATATCGGCTGGAACACCCACAGAGCCGGTAAATAACGCCTTGTAGGTATTCCAGAAGACTGTAAAGATCGCGCCGATACCGGCAAGGAAGGATTCCCCGAAAGCTGCATACACATTTTCCGATGTGACTGCGGCGATTAGTCCGCCCACCAGCAAGCCGGAGACGATAGCCAGGATCGTTACCGTCAGGGAATTTTTACGGATTTCTTCAATAAATATCGAGAAAGATCCGGTTTTTTTCTGTTTCTGTTCTGAAGTGGTCATGAGATCATCCTGTCTGACTATTCTATACAGCTGCCTGTTTGACACCAGCCATCAATAGGCCGATCTCTTCACGGGTAGTCTTCCTGGCATCAACCACTGCCAGTATCTGCCCGCGATACATCACCGCGATGCGGTCCGAAAGCTGCATGACTTCATCCAATTCGGTAGAGACGAGCAATACCGCGCATCCCTGGTCGCGTTTTTCGATGATGCGCTGATGAATGTATTCGATCGATCCGACATCGAGGCCGCGCGTCGGCTGGGAAGCGACCAGGAATTTGATCGGGCGCGAAAACTCGCGTGCAACGATCACTTTCTGTTGGTTACCACCCGAAAGGTGACTGGTGGCTGTCAATGCATTCGGTGCGCGAATATCAAACCGCTTCACCAGTTTATTGGCGTAATCCAAGATCACCTTACGCTGCAAAATATTTCTTCGCGCGTATGGTGCTTCATACCAGGTATTGAGGATCAGGTTATCTTCAATGGAGTATGGAAGGACCAGCCCATCTTTTTGTCTATCTTCAGGGATATGAGCCGTTCCGATCTCTTTGACGGTTTTTGCATTTGCATGGGTCACATTTTTCCCCAGCAGGGTGATCTTTCCGGCGACAGGGCGAGTCAAACCGGTCAGGCAGCGAACAAGCTCCGTTTGCCCATTCCCCTGAACACCGGCTATACCCAGAACCTCACCTGCGCGTACCTCAAATGAAACGTTGTCAACCGCGACCTGGTGGCTTGTATTCAGCACTTTGAGATCATTCACTTGAAGAACAGGGTCGCCTGTAACGGCAGCCTCTTTTTTAATATTCAATTCGATCTGCCTGCCAACCATCATGGAAGCCAACTGTTTCTGATTGGTTTCTTTCGGGAGGGTGGTACCGACCACTTTCCCGCCGCGGATGACGGTGATGCGATCCGCAAATTCCATTACCTCGCGCAATTTATGGGTGATGAAAATGATGGATTTACCCTGCTCTACCAGCTTTTTCATAATGGAGAACAGTTCATTAACTTCCTGCGGGGTTAGTACGGCTGTGGGTTCATCCAGGATGAGGATATCCGCATGTCGGAAGAGAAGTTTGATGATCTCCACCCGCTGCTGGATACCGACAGGGAGGTCTTTGATATAGGAACCGGGTTCGACTGCCAGGTTATACTGCTGAGAGATCTCCAGGATGCGGTTGGCGGCTTTCTTTCTGTCCAGCAATCCACCCGGCAGCAGGTATTCATCACCAAGCATCACATTTTCTGTGACAGTAAAAACCGGTACAAGCATGAAATGCTGGTGGACCATCCCCACCCCGGCATGGATAGCGTCTCGTGGAGAGGAAACTTCCAACTTTTTCCCCTTGACGAAGATTTCACCTTCATCGGGTTTGTACAAACCGTACAGGATATTCATGAGCGTGGTTTTCCCAGCACCATTCTCGCCCAGCAACGCGTGGATCTCACCTTTTTTTAAATCTATGGAGATCTGGTCATTTGCCAGTACTCCGGGAAAGCGCTTGGTGATGCCGCGCAATTCAAGAACAGGTTCCATGCTCGCCTCGGTTCAACTAGAGTAAAAAACGCAAAAAATATTTAAATGATTCTACCATAGGAGTATTTATTCGATTAATAGCAAAAGCAGGGCCATTGCTGGCCCTGCTTTAGGTTTAGAACTCGTAGATTTTAGTAAACGCCTTCGGGCAAAGTGGCGATTTCGCCAGCGATGATCTTGGCAGCGAGGGCTTCGATTTCAGCCTTGACTTCAGCAGGGATCTGGTCAGCAAATGCGGTGCCATAAGCAAGTCCGACACCACCATTTTCCAGATTACCGATCCAGTTTTCACCAACGAAGGAACCATCGATGACCTTACCAATGGTTTCGGTTACGAAGACATCCATGTTCTTCATGGCGCTGGAGAGAACATACGGAGCCTTGTCGGGGTTGGCAAGTGACCAGTCGTTATCCACACCGATGAGCATGCCGGAGCCGCGTTCTTCCATCACAGCCAGGGTGCCAAGGCCAACGGGGCCAGCAACCGGCATGATGACGTCAGCGCCTTCGTCCATCAGCTGTTCGCCCATCTTGCGGCCGTCATCTGTGGATTCAAAGTTGCCAACTTCGAGACCCTGGCGGGTCTTGTAGTCCCAACCTAATACCTGGACATTGGTGCCCTTCTGGGTGTTGTAGTATTCTACGCCTAGAGCGAAGCCATCCATGAATTTGGTGGTAGCGGGGAAGGCGATACCAACATAGGTACCAACTTTACCGGTCTTGGTCATGGCAGCGGCGAGGTAACCATTGAGGAAGGTAGCCTGGTCAATGGAGAAGCCGGAACCACGCAGGTTCGGGAAGGCAAGCCAGTCAACATCGATGATCGCGAATTTCTGATCAGGGTTGGCGGTGGCGGCGGCGGCGGTGGCATCAGCCAGCAGGAAGCCGACGGGGATGATCACATCGCAATTTTCAGCAACGAACGCGTTCAGGTTGACTTCGTAGTCAGCCTGCTGCTGAGATTCGAGGTATTTGCCTTCTACGTTGCCGTAGAGAGCAATGGCATCCTCGACACCTTTCCAGGCGGTCTGGTTGAAGGATTTGTCATCGATACCACCGGTGTCAGTAACCTGGCAGGCTACGAATTTGGGGGCTTCGACAACGGGTTCCGCTGTTGGCTCAACCGGGGCAACCTGTTCTACTGGTGCGGCGGCGGGTTCTTCTACGACCGCGGGTGCAGCGGGTGCGCATGCAGCAAGCATCATGCTCGCCAGAAGAACAACTGAGAAAACGATGTACAGTTTCTTGGACATTTCTCTTCTCCTCTTTAGGATGAAAATAGATTTAATGGGCTGGTACGCCAAATACAGGCGCAAACACCTGCCCCACTGGTGTCAGTATACAACCTTTCACAACGCACTGCAAGTGATTCAATCCTCAAATTCCATAACGATACTGGATTCGGATCAAGCTACTTTCGCTTCACCGCGCTTCACGCCCAGCATCAAGACCAATGCCACGATCATAAAGACGGGAGATACTACCATGATCGCATTGTAGTTATTGTTCGTAAGTTGAACGATCCAACCGTTCATATTGGGGCCCACAATGGCAGAAAGAGTGGAAAAGAGGTAATACAAGCCAGTGTAGGTACCAATTCTTGCTTCTGTGGTCATATCCACGACCATTGGCAGGGAATTGATATTGATCAACGCCCAACCCGCGCCAGCCACCATCAGGATGACCCCAACCCAGGGAACCTCGCCCAGAACCGGCAACTTTGTCAGCACGGTGGCTAAGGTACCCACAGGTAACAGATACATCGCCATTGTGCAGGCAGCCATGATGATCAAACCGAAAGAAATGGTGATCTTACGGCCGATCTTGCCCCCAATATAACCTGCGGGTAGGGCGAAGATCACAAAGATGAGGGACAACTGCCCCAACAGGCGGGCACCATCCGCTTCTTGCATCAGGAGGTGCTTATTGGCATACAGGCTAAAGAATGCTTCAATGGCAGTATAGCCGATGAACCAGAAGAATATGGCACCCAGGATGCGCAGGGCACTTTTGTCTTTATCCATCCAAACTGTCTTCAGGCTATCCCACATGCCTGGCTGTTTCTGTGCATCTTCAAAGACTTTGGGCTCGCGAATGAAGAGGAGCAATAATGCTGTTGATAAGAGTACCAAACCGGAGCCAAGCCAGAACGGGAATGCCGGGTTCATCTTATACAGCGCGGACCCACCCAGGAAGGAGATAATGGCACCGACACCACCCATGAAGTTGATGATCCCGTTGGCTTGTGAGCGGAAACGGGAAGGCGTAATGTCGGGCATCAATGCCACGACCGGCGTGCGCCAGAAAGCCATGCTTAATAACAGGGAGGTCGTGCAGGCAACGAATAACGGCAAGATGGATGCCAGGGGGATCAGGCCAAATACCAGCGCTCCGACCGGCGCGCCGATCAGTATGAAAGGCATACGGCGGCCAATCTTCGTTCGCAACTTATCAGACCAGGCGCCCACAGGTGGTTGGATCAACAGCGCGGCAATATTATCCAATGTCATAAAGAAACCGATCAGCGCCGGTGCCAGGTTGAACTTATTCGCCAGGAAAAGCGGGACAAAAGCATTGTAGACGCCCCAGATAACGCTGACTCCAAAAAAACCAAATCCCAGTAAAAACGTCTTGCCATAGTTTAATTTCATGCTAACCACCTTCCTTTTCAATGATGACTGCGGTTCCATAGGCTAGTACTTCGGTGACACCATCCATTACTTCATTGGCATCATAACGCATTGCGACCACAGCATTGGCTCCCATCTGGCGAGCATGCTCCATCATCAGGTCAAATGCTTCCTGACGGGCATGCTCGCACAGCTCGGTGTAAATGGTGATATTGCCACCCACCAGCGTTTGAATACTGCCTACAAAATTACCCACTACACTGCGCGAACGTACTGTGATCCCCCGCACAACTCCAAGATACCTGGTTACCCGGTATCCTTCAAAACCAAATGTCGTGGTCACCCAAAGCGCAGTAGACATTTCATCTCCTTTCTTTCAGGTTTCATTCTTCTTAGATAAATCCGGATCAGCTTCAGGGTTAATCGACCGTAAATATGCCCGGTCTGTATCCGTTAGGTCCGCTTTTAAAAGCATATCGGGGCGTCTTGCTTGAGTTCTCATTAACGATTGCTGCCGCCGCCAGCGGCTGATCTCGGCATGATTACCGGATTGGAGGACATCTGGTACCCGCCAGCCACGGAAGACCTGCGGACGGGTGTAGTGGGGATATTCGATCAACCCGCTGGCATGTGAATCATCCGATGCTCCATCCGGGTCGCCCAGCACCCCGGGCAGGAGGCGCGAGATCACATCAATAAATATCAAGGCAGGTAGTTCCCCGCCTGTCAGGACATAATCTCCGATCGAAATCTCATCAGTGACGATATGCTCGCGGATGCGCTCATCGATCCCCTCATACCGGCCACAAAGGATGGCCAGGCGCGGAAGGGCTGCGTATTCGTAAGCCAGCTGCTGAGTTAGAACGCGCCCCTGGGGGGTCATCAGGACTACTTTGCAGGCCGGCGGTGATCCCAGCACACTTTCGAGGGCTGTAAAGACGGGCTCCGGTTTCATCACCATACCCCCGCCCCCACCGTAGGGAGTGTCATCACAGACATGGTGGCGGTCTGTTGTGAAAGCACGAATATCATGCACCCGCACATCGATCAGATCGTTCTTGGCTGCCCGTGCCAGGATGGAAGCATCCAAGTACGGTGCAAAGACCCCAGGAAGCAGTGTGAAAATGTCCATTTGCATGGCTTTATTCTAGCTTTAAGAAGACTTTCGGGCAAGCCGGGCATAGCTCAATCCATTACAAACAAGAAACACCCGCATTTTTCTTGATACGTAGAGTTGAAGTATTACAATACTTGCTATTATGTTATTCATCGTCCGTTGTAATCATCCAAAGTTTCCCAACAACCTCTCCTTCCGGTAAAGGTCAGGGTTGCATACAAGAAAATGAGTAACGGTAAAAGACCCGCAGGGCAGCTATCTAGGAAGATATTTCTGGAAGGTTATATTTTTGGGGGTCAAGAAAACAGGAGTCGTCGGGAAACCAAGATAGATGTAAAATATCAGGTAGCAAGCATTAATCAGGATGTTGTTTTTAATAACCCAAGGAGAGAAAGATGAAAACCAGTATTGTCAAGATAGTAGCAATTTTGTTTGTGGCAGTCTTTATTCTCGCTGCCTGCGCTCCCGCTGCACCAGCAGCCGAAGTTGAAGCTCCTGCTGGCACAGTCTATCGAATCGCTTCCGATGCCACCTGGCCTCCATTTGAAATGGTCGATGAGACATCTAAAGATCTTGTTGGCTTCGATATTGATCTGATCGCTGCCGTCGCCGAGGAAGCAGGCTTCCAGTATGAGGTCATTAATATATCCTGGGACGCTCTTTTAGCCGGTGTTTCTCAATGTCAGTATGATGGCGCCATTTCGTCGATATCGATCACCGATGAGCGCAAAGAATCCATGGCTTTCTCGGATCCGTACGCGACCGCCGGACAGATCATTACAGTCGGCATCAATGAAACCGAAATCAAAGGTCTCGATACTCTGGTCGGGAAACGCATTGGTGTTCAAATGGGCACCACCGGTGATTTTGCCGCTCAGGACGTGGAAGGCGCTCAGATTATCAGCTACGATACTGTGGATCTGGCATTCCAGGATTTGATGAACGGCCAGGTGGATGCAGTGATCGCTGACCTTGCCCCATCCGCCAATTTTGTCCTGCTCAATGCAGATAAGATCAAACTGGTGGGTGAACAGTTCACCGATGAGGCTCTTGGAATTGCAGTCTGCAAAACCAACCCGGAATTCCTCGCCCTGGTCAATCAAGGTCTGGCTGGTATTCAGGCCAATGGCAAGCTCGATGAGCTCAAAGCCAAATGGTTCGGCGCTGAGTAAGCTGGCAAGTAAGTATCACAACACCCCCGGATACTCCGGGGGTGTTGTTGTTCATACTCTTATACGGTAAAACAGAAGCTATGCTTCATCCCGATTGCGCAGGTGGGGGAAGAGGATCACTTCGCGGATGGAATGAACTCCGGCGAGCAACATCACCAGCCGATCCACGCCCATGCCAAAACCACCATTCGGGGGCATACCGTAAGACATGGCACGTAAGTAATCTTCATCCAGCGGATTGCTTTCTTCATCATCCGCGGCGTACTCCCGCCCCATCTCAAGGAAACGGGCTTCCTGATCCAATGGATCATTCAACTCGGTAAATGCATTGCACAGCTCCATACCGCCGATGTACCCTTCAAAACGCTCCACAGTTTGCGGGTCACCCGGCATGCTTTTTGCCAGCGGAGAAATATCACGCGGATAATTGTAAACAAAGGTCGGTTGGATGAAGGTCGGCTCCAAGTATTCACTGAGCAATCCGTCGATCAACTTGCCGCGGGTCGCATTCGGGTTGTGCTTGATGCCCCGGGCTTCGAGTGCTTGCTTTAGGCTGGCCGCATCCCGGTGTAAATGGATGTCTATACCGGTCGCATCCAGAATACCCTGGCGCATTTCCACCCGTTTCCAGGGGGGAGCCAGTTCGATCTCGTGTCCATCAAATTTGACTAATGTTGTTCCCAGAACTTCCTGTGCCACAAAAGCAACCATTTGCTCGGTCTGTTCCATGATCTTCAGGTAATCGGCATACGCCTGGTAGTACTCCAGCTGAGTGAATTCCGGGTTATGTTTGAAAGAAACACCTTCATTACGGAAATCTCTACCGATCTCGTACACCCGCTCAAATCCACCGACCAGTAAGCGCTTGAGATACAGCTCAAATGAGATACGCAGGAACAGATCCTGCTTCAGCTGGTTATGGTGGGTGACAAAAGGCCGCGCCGCGGCTCCACCATAAATGGGCTGAAGAATGGGGGTTTCGACTTCAATAAAATCCCGCTGATCCAAAAATCTGCGCAGAGCACGCACGGTCTCGGCGCGCAGCTGGAAGATACGCCTGGTATCCGGGTTGACCGCCAGGTCCGCGTACCTTTGACGGTAACGTACTTCCGGGTCAGTAAGAGTAGCATGTCGCACGATCTCTCCGTCCACCACTTCATCCTTAGCAGGAGGGAGAGGCAGGATACTTTTGGCAAGCAAAATGAACGACTGAACATACAATGTGGCTTCACCGGTCTTGGTGCGGAAAATATAACCTGTGACTTGAATAAAATCACCCAAGTCCAGTTCGTGACTGAACAGGTCCATCTGTTCCTGCCCAATATCGTTGACTCTAAGGAAGATCTGTAAACGCCCGTAACCATCTTCCAGATGCGCAAAAGAAATTTTACCCATCGGTCGCATGGAACGCAGCCTGCCGGCCAGGGTGACGATTGCTTTTTCCACCTCCGCTCCGGTTTCCGTTCCATTTTCCAGCGCTAGGAACTGATCCATAGCTGAGGTGGTACTGTGTGTCACCTGGGATCTGGCCGGGTACGGCTCTATTCCTGCGCCACGTAAACGGTGCAGCTTTTCCAACCTGGTTTGCTCGAGGATATTACTATCTTTATCGGTCATGATCGTTCCTTCATATTATCATCTGAACGGTGGTTAAAAAAAGCCAGCCGTTATCACAACCGGCTGGCTTGAAGTTCAAAGATCGATCAGTTGATCTTTAATAACTTAACTTCATAAGCGCCGGCTGGAGCATCGATTTTGATCTTGTCTCCAAGCTTCTTGTTCAGCAAGGCTTTGCCCAGTGGGGATTCATTGGAAACCTTACCCTCACGCGGATTAGATTCAGCGGCGCCAACGATCGTGTATGTGATCTTTTTTCCGCCTTCTTCCTGAATGGTTACGGTACTGCCAACCTGTACTGCTTCGTGTTTTTCTTCATCTGTGATGACACGAGCTGTAGCCAGGATCATTTCCAATTCATTGATCCGGCCTTCATTGAAAGCCTGTTCATTCTTCGCATCCTCATATTCCGCATTTTCAATTAACTCCCCGCCTTCCTGGGCTTCGTGCAGGCGGGTGGCAATCTCATGTCGCCGAGTAGTGCGTAACTCCTCCAGCTCCTGCTGCAGCTTTGTAAATCCGTCCCGGGTGAGGAATGTGTTTGTCATACCGTTTTTCCTTTACTTGGTGATTACCCCTGAGGGTGATAAGAGAAACAGCGCCGTGGAGGGGTCTCCTTCCTTAACGCTGTCAAGTTATTTTAGCATATTTCCCGCTCTCGGGCAAGCGCGAGTAATAATCACCCTTTGAATGGAGTAGAACCCCTGCACAGGTTCAAAGACACAGACCGGCAGGGGTTCTTTCTTTCTTACGACAAGAGATTTTCAGATGATCTTTCAACTAAATCGTAAAGGTCATTCAGTGCATTTCACCTTGTATTGAACATTGGTCGATTGAAGCGATACCGGCGAAGTGATTTGCAGGATCATGGAGCCTGTTTCTGATGAGGAGACATTGAAAGATGTAGCAATAAAGGCCATACTGTCCGCGGCGATCGTTACTTTACCGGTCTCCACCACCAGGCTGCCATTTTTCAACCAGCGGTAAGAGATCTCTCCCATCCGGTTGGTACGAATAGCCCCCGCGAAGGAAAGCTTGACAGGGCATTTCACGGTTTGAGACGGCGTCCAGTTAACTATATCTACATCAATGACCGGCAGGCCGGGGGTTGGGGTCCAGGGGTCGAGATAGGTGGGTACCACTGAAGTATCACCTTCCACAACCGAAGTGATCATCCAAACCCAGCAGTGATAACCGGGGTAGGTGGGATTTTCCACCCACCACCAGCTGTTGCCGGTGTTCACCCCGACCACATTGACGCGCATTTCAGGAGTCAGATATCCCTCAATATTATAGATAGGCGAAGGTCCTGAACGGCAGTTCGTGTCTTCGGTCACATGCAATACCGGCCATATCGGCTCGGGGGTGGCAGTGGGAGCCACCGTGGGTGGAACGGGAGTCGCGGTGGGTGGAACCAGGGTAGCAGTCGGCGGGAGAGTCGGCTCCGGTGTTGGCGGCAGAGTGGGCACATCTGTATCCAGCGGCACGGCAGCTTTTGCCTCCGGTGTAGAGGCAGCCTCTTCAAATGCCGCCTGCATGGCTCCCTGAGTCAGGGTCACGCTGATCGTTTCCATCGCCTGTGTGTAGATCGCAGCTACATCCGGTGTTGCAGCCGGTGCCGCAGCGGGCAGGGAACAACCGCTAATCATAACCATTAAGAGCGCGATCGATAGGATGTGGTTTTTTCTTTTCGCCATGGCAGCCTCCACTTTCCACTATATCTTACATTATTTTCAATAATATCAAAAGTGTCTGGTCAATTAACAAAAAGGAGCCCGGAATATCCCGGGCTCCTTTGATTACCAAATTTACGGGCAATCGATGGAGTACGATGCGGTGCCGGATTTCTGGATCACCGGAGATGTGATCTTCATCTGGTACCAGCCGCTGGCTGTGTCAGAGTATTGGATACTAGTGCTGACAGTTTGTGTACCGTCATCACTAAATACCACCATACCGCTGTGCATCACACCACCATTCTCATTGATGAACTGGTAGGTGACGGTCGTTGCGATATTCGATTCGATCGTACCAGTAATCACCAGGGATTTCGGGCAGCTTCCGGACCATGTGGCCGGATCCACGCTGATACTCAGGTTTAGGATCGGGTGCGCCTGAGCGGGGGGAACCGGTGGCACTACATCCGGCAACGCATCAGTATCGCCAGTAACCACGGTAGTCTCTGCCCATACCCAGCAATACTTTGGCTCAGGGTTGGTGATATTCTCAATGTACCACCAGCCGCCATCCCGCAGCTTGCCATGAACTTTGGAGGTTTCACCTACGTGTAAACCGCCAACGATTTCATAGACTTTGCCAGGCCCCTTGCGGCAGTTGGTATCCAGCAGGGCTGTGATGGTAGGGTACGTGGAACCACTTGCCGGAATCCACAGGGTGGCAGTGGGACCGGTTGGAACAACAGCTATCGGTTCCAGTGTTGCAGTCGGAGGAACATCGGTAGCTGTCGGGAGGGGTTCATCTGTAGCTGTCGGCAGTAAGCCGGCATTACGGGTGGCTTCTGCTTCATAGGTCTGTACTGCCGCGGTGTAGACAGGGCCGAGGTCCACAGTGGCAGGTTGCGGTTCTGCTACCGGAGCAGCCGCGGGGGTGCATGCTGCTGCAAGAACAGCGATCAACACGCACAGAGTAATTAAAGGCATCTTTTTCATCAGATAGTCTCCTTCTGTACTTTGCATATTATCACAAAAACAACCTTCTGTGACAGCTTAATCATACCACCTGCGACTGAAGAGAACTTCCTCCGAACTGGTATTATCGTATGGAAGGGCAAGGACCTTTTTGATCCATGCTATTCGCTGGTGTTTATTTGTACTTGGATATCTATTGCATTCCCATGAATAATGGGGCATACTGTATTTAATCAAAAAAGGAGGTGTTGTATGGAAGAAGCATATTGCGTTAAATGCAAAGCAAAACGTGAGATGGTGGAGACCACTCGCGTGACCATGGCCAACGGTCGCCCGGCAATGAAAGGAAAATGCAAAACCTGCGGTACGGGCATGTATAAAATCTTGAAGAAATAATAACTGCGCTTCTGCCGAACTAATTATCGCACTGACATACCATACGGGCAGGGAAATTCACGTCTCTGATAATGCCAGGCGGATAATTAGCATTCAACAATGGATTTAGATTTGCGCAGTTAGTAACTATAAGAAATAATCTCTTCAAGAGATTGATTAAAAGACTTAGGAACCCACTTTGTTGGTAGTATTTTAAACCTCCCCTCTTTTTTGGAAGAGG
>CAIKMQ010000047.1 GCA_903828565.1 uncultured Leptolinea sp.
AAGAAATGCTCAGCCGGAGTAGATAGCAAAAAAAAGTGAGCCTTGCGGCTCACTTTTTTTACAGTGACGGATCTGAAGGAACGATTTCCTTCCAGAGGTCATATTTCGTAATAGTAGTTTCAAGTTTTGCTGCTTCCAGCCAATCCTGGAAGGTTTTATCTTTTAAAGTGGCTAATTCTGTACTAGAAAGGGCACGTTCTTCATGGCCAACTACCTGGATAAGGTGCCAGCCAAAATCAGTTTGGACCGGGGCACTGACAGAACCAACTGGGGTTGCATAGGCAGCTTTTTCAAATGCCTCTACCATTGAACCGGGACCGAACCATCCAAGATCACCACCGTTTTTAGCATTTGACGAATCGATGGAATTCTCAGCAGCAAGGGCTGCCCAGTCTTCTCCGGCATCGTAGCGTGCCTTGATCGCTAATGCTTCCTCTTCAGTTTTTACAAGGATATGGCGAGCCGATACCTGATCCTGGGTTGAAGGTACATCAGCTGTAATCGTTTCGTATAGTTTGCGATAATAGAGTGTGAACTCTACCAGAGTGCGTATATCCGATTCTTTTACATCGATGGATGTTAATCCTTCATAGTATGTATTTAGGTCTGCCTGGTAGGCATCTTGAGTATAAGGTGTGGGTGTTGGGCCAGGTTCAACAGTCGGTTCAGATGCAACGGCTGCTCCATCCTGAGGGGTGGGAGTTCCATTACGATAATATCCAAAGTACTCTTCAAGGATAGTATCGATCTCATCCGATGAAACTGTAATACCGCGCTTCTTAGCTTCCTGGCGGATCAAGCGGTCATTGACCATCTGATCCAGCAGTGTAGCACCTAGCGCTTCCGGGTCTTGTAGTTGACTTTGGTACTGTGTGAGCGTGGACTCAAAATAAGATGCGATACTGGGGTTATCACCGAAGGATTGCATCAGAGCCACAGTCTGATTGTAGCGTGTGACGATCTGCTGCCGATTGAATCTTACATATTTCTCAAACTCTGTGGCAGTGATCTTCTCATTTCCAACTTTTGCAACTGGGCGTATGCCAGCAAATACGGTATTGTTCAGAATACCATAGGCAACCACCAACACGACGATCGCCAGAATGACAGCGGAAGCAATGATGATGATGCGGTTCTGGATCTCTTCTTTTTGCTGACGAGCCAAGTGCTTCTTAGATATAATCTTGGGGGTTTCTTCTTTAGCCATTTTTCCTCTTAAAAGCAAACAGGGCAGCAGGGTAACCCACGCTGCCCCGGTAGGTCTTAACGCTCAGACCAGGCTTCGCTGGTGAATGGCAGCAACGCAATATGGCGTGCTTTTTTTACTTCGCCAGCCAGTGCACGCTGGTGTTTGGCACAAGTACCAGTCTGTCGTCTTGGACGGATCTTGCCATCTTCAGTGACGAAACGTCGGATGGTATCGATGTTCTTGTAATTGATCACTGCCGATTTGTCTACACAGAACTGGCAGAATTTTGGGCGGGCTGGGTAATGACGCCCAGATCCCTGTCCCTCATTTTCTACGTAATTTTCACTCATTTTCTAGCTCCTGCTTCTGTGCTGGCTAAAAAGGATATTCCTCACCCTGTTCATCAGGTATGTGGTTAGAACAACTGTCCTTTTTATCACCCAGCATCATCATTTCACTGGCCACAACTTCGATACTGATGTGTTTATGGCCTTCGGGATCATCCCAGCGCCTCGTCTGCAGACGTCCTTCGATATAAATGGTCTGCCCTTTGGATAGACACTTTTTAGAAAGTTCAGCAAGGGCCCCCCAGACAACAATATTAAACCATTCAGTCTCAGTGTGCTGTTCACCATCACTGGATTTCCAGGATCTGGAAGTAGCCAGGGTAAATGTTGTTACCGGCCTTCCGGATGGTGTGTAGCGCATTTCCGGATCCCTGCCGAGATTTCCGATCAGCATGATCTTGTTCAGGCTTTTGCTCATCGTTTTCTCCGCTGGTATTGCACCAGCTTATTCAATCACTGTGATCATATGGCGCATGACAGGTTCGTGGAAACGTAAGTTTCGTTCCAGTTCGGCGCTGTATGCTGGCAACATCTGAGCTTCGATCAAGAAATACTGGCCTTCACGCTGTTTGTTGATGGCATATGCCAGACGCTTGCGACCCCAGTTTTCAACTTTATTGATCAAACCACCAGACTCAGTAATCCAGCCAGTGATCTTTTCAACTGCAGCGGTAACTGCTGTTTCATCCAGGTCAGGGTGGATGATGCAAACTACTTCATAAGTACGCATAATAAGGAAGCCTCCTTTCCTCGGGATTGCACTCCAAGATACCGTTGGTACCCGGACTGCGGAAAGTTAGACGATAGATTGTTCGTCTAAACGGGAAAATTATATCACATATTATCGGGAGACTGCCAGTTTGACAACTTTACCCTGTTTGTCTACGGTCAGGCGGGCGAAATGATGATGGTTTTGATTGGCTACCTGGTAACTTTTCCGTAAGGTAATGATCGTCCGGCCATTCCTCTGCCTAACGCTGTCCACATTTCCAAGAGATTTGTCACCTTGCATATATACGCGAGACATTGTGTAACTGGCATCACGCATACCCGGCAGATACTTCTCAACAATAGATTTCACCTGCCCCATCACTTCAACTGGCAGCATACCAGTAACGAGCTGTTCACATTCTGTTTCACAAGCGGTCAAGAAATCTCCGTGATAGGTTTGCCGTATATAGTGCAAGTCTTTGGATTTAGCGGAAGAGAGGGTGGCCAGCGGATCTCCAAGCAGAATGAAAGAAATCAAGGTTTTTTGGTCTTCACCATCCAGGAAGCCTTGTGCCCGGTTCATATCCTGTGCCAGGGCGATCTTTGCATTTCGCAAGGCTTCGCCTGTTGTCTTTCCTTCTTTGATCTGCTTCCAGAAGGTAACTGCCAAACGGTCTGCAGCAATCAGCGGTGACGATATGGCTCCATAAGCCACACAGGTCGATCCGACCACTGCTTTCGTCCCACTGGAAAGGAACTTCAACGAGATAGCTTCATCTTCCAATTTATGTAAAATGTAGGTTCCGTAGCAGGCTTCACTAAAAACAATGGCTGGAGTTGACTGATTTTCGCTGATATCCCGCGGCGAAAAAGCAACCGGGTACTCAGGATTGCGCTGCATTTCACTATAATCGGGTTGGCCGTACCAATCCGCAGTATCTGATGTCCCGTGAAGATTGAAGTAGCTTAGCCTTGCGGGGAAGATCCCCGTGCTGGAAAGTTGCGAAGTTTTTAGAGGAGGGGACGAGAGAATGGATTGTGAATCTCCGATCGGACGAAAAACTTCAGACGAGGCCTGTTTCCAGATAGAAGCAGTATAGCCAAAAGCAGGACGGCTGTTGATCACTGCATGGGATTGTGATAACCGGTTTATTGAGGAGAAAAAAGGTGCGAACAGGCTGAATCTGCGCCACCAGGGTGTGGGTGTATTGCTTGAAGTATGGTCTGCAATCATTTGCCGTAATGCGCGTAAAATAATTCCGGCGTCTTTCCCGGAACCACCAGGTAGACGGCCAACCGGCCATTCAGGAATGAAATAATTCTCATCTGTCGTGCCGTAAGGATTATCTGAAGCAACTTCGGCGTCCGCATCATCGGTTGGATTTGGAAGCATATGGAATGGGACAACCTCCGGCCCGCCAACGATCAAAAGGCTGCCGATCATTTCTCCTTTACGGGAGAGTGCCCGATCAAGATCAGCTACTGCCATTTTTAGTTTCCATGGATCATTGTAAACCGCTGGTTGAATGCCAAGACGGGAGGCGAGGTTGGCATCATCTGCATAGAATAGTATGGAGGTCCATCCAGCTTTCTTACGCATGGTTTCAACTAATTGTTTCATCAGTTCATCGATGACAAATGCAGTCTGCGAACCATATTGTTCTTCAAGACCTTTTCGGCTTGTAAAAACTACATAAACTGGAAAACGCCGATCAGTAGTTGTGATGCCAGCAACCTGAAGCCTGGTGGCAATGCGCTCCAATTCAGCATGAATTTCTTTCGGGTCTTCCTGAACTTCTTTCTGCGGTTGCCGAGTGGAAGTTTGACTCGGTGTCTTCCGCGGACGCTGAACCGGTGCTGTTGAGGCACGTGGCTGGCGGGGTGAAGCTGGCTGTGCGCCCGTAGATTCGTTTACGGTAGGGGTTACCGGTGATCCGGATGGTGGCTTTCCAACAGGTGAAAGTTCAGGCTGCTGTGCGTCAATTGTCGGGTCAGTAGAGGTTGTTATGTTGAATCTGAGTTGATCGTCCAACAATTCCGGGCTTGATACAGATTGTGGATCTACCTCAGCGGGCGCTGAGCCAAAGGACAACCCGGCGCTGGCAGGAGCCAGTTGATTCCAACCAAGTAAACTGGATACACTTCCGGGAACAGATATTGTGATGGGTATACGCAGGTCGTCCTGCCACATGGATTGGTAGGGATTCCCCTCAGGCCACAGGCGATTCGCTACCTGGCAGCCGGCATCTCTGCCAACGCAAGAATGAAGGAGAGAAACCGCATCTGTGTCATTCCCGTTCTGTATTTGGGCATGAGCTAAAAGATATCCAAATTGCAAACAATCCGGCCAACGGGCATGGTAAAGGTTCGCCAGGTTTTCCAGTGTCTGAGTATCATTACCAGATGCGACAATGCGCAAATGCAAAACAGCCGGAAGAGGTTGTGAGGGATCGACGATCAACGCCTGCTGGATAAGAGCTTCAGCCTCTTCAGGATGGTGTGCATCCATCGAAGCGCGCGCATCCCGATAGACCAGGGCCCATCCGGGAATTTGACGATCATCCAAATTCCTGCCGGTCAATGCGTGATAATTCGCAATCGAGCGAGTGTCCGATGTACCCTGGGCAGTAGCCCCTTTGTGCTTTAATTCGTAAAGTTGGGCAAATTCCGGATCAGCTTTTTCCAGCATCTCCTCAATGGCAAGAGCAGCAGATACCTTGCCATCATCCATCAAAAACCGCGCAAAAAGGAAATTTACATGCAGATCACCCGGATAAGCAGCGAGCCAAGTCTTCAATATATGTTGAACGAAGGTTGGTTCTTTGAGGGAAGATGCATTATTCAGGATCGTGAGGAGTTCATCCCGTTTTACCTGGAATTGTGCTTGTGGTTGATTGGTAGGTAGTGGCATCTTTTTTTCCTCTTAGGCGCGATGTACCAAGTTGATTGCAATAATCGCGCCTAATTGTCGCAGCACTGCAACATCCTCATTGCTCAATTCTGCAGCTTTACGCAGCATTGCTTCGGCACCGATATAATCTTTCGAATCTTTCATGGCAAGGCCCAGATAATAATATGGTCTGTAGTCCAAAGGTAGTGCTTCTATGGCCTGGTGATACACGGTAGCGGCTTTAACGTAATCACGTCTTTCTTCGTAAATATGGGCCATTTCAAGATAACCATCCATGTTCGAATTCTCGATATTCATGGCATGACTGACATGGTCCAGAGCCTGATCAAGTTGACCGGTAGCACGCAGCATATGGGCAGCAAGGATCTGAAGATCGAATTGGTTTTCGTTTTGTTGTAATGCCTGTTGGGCTATTGTTAGTGCTTCTTCAGGCAAATCATTCTCCGCCAGGGCATATGCATATACTTTCAAGAATTTCTCATCGGATGAATACTGATCTGCTATCCTTCTCATTTCCGACAGATAAGCCTTTACTCCACTTTTATTCTTGATGATCTCCGCTTTTTCAAGCAGCAGGGGGAGGGGGTCAACAACTCGGCTCAGGTTCTGCTCAATGAGTTGAAGGGCTGTTTCGTTATGAGATTTGGACCGTAAGGCTTTGATCTTGATGATGAGGGCTCCCGGATGCTCAGGAGATATTCGGAGAGCGGCATCTGCTTTTTGGATGGCAAGGTCTACCTGTTTATTCTTCAAAGATATTTCTGCACTGATCACAAGCGGTTCCGGCAGATCCGGTGCCAGGGTAATTGCGCGATCTATACTGGCGAGCGCCTGCAGGGAATCATTTAATTTCAAATGGGCTGCTGCCAGTGCTTGCCATAGCTCGGATTTTGAGTTATCGATTGATCCCGCTGCCTTAAAGTATTGAATTGCTGATACAGGATCATCTGAACCAAGGGAAACTTTTCCTAGCTCATACTGGATTTCATAACTGTCAGGTTTCAGTTTTGCAGCTTGCAGTAGATGTGCTTTGGTAGATGTGATGGATCCCTGACTCTGGCTGAGGGAAGCAGCCATCTGATGCCACTTCGTTTCATTCGGCCAGATTTCCAATGCTTTTTCGAGTGCCTCAAAAGATAACTGATCTTCACCAGATTCACGGGCTATTACCGCGATCATTGCCAGTTGGATTGGATCAGTTGACTGGAGCAGTGTTTCAAGATGAGGAAGGATGATCTCCATGGCAGATTCGGGGTGTGTTTGAGATATCTGGAGAGCAGCCTGAAGGGCAGCGAGTGGAGATTCCGCGACAAAGGCGGAAACTTGATCCATATCTTTCCGGTTGATTAGATCCTGCAAGGTAGCGAATTCAGTATCAAATGGCTTCGGAAAAGCCAGCCATGCCTGTAAATTATCAGCTGTGGGTAGGAAGGCATAAGTTCCTCGGGCATTCCAGTAGTCTGCAACTCGGGCAATCTCGGATATTTCATGAATGATAGCGAAGGCATCCTGAAATTCTGTAAGGTTCTGAACGGATAGAAGTTGGATATCTGGAGCATGAGCTACAACTAGCAACCGAGCAAATAATCGGGCGTTCTCAGCCTGGCAGGTAAGGGCTTTCATTTTGTATAAATTGACCGCTGGATCAAGGGGATAGCTCTGCTCTAGTTGTCCGATGAGCCATGCGGCTGACTTGAATAGATTAAGGGTAAGACAGGCATTGATTAATGGGTAGATCAAGGTGGGCGATGATGTAACCAGGTTATAAGGTGCTATTGCTGGTAGGCGGAGTGAATGTAAGTCCGTAAGCGGCAGATCCGCATAGATCTTTTCACAGGAGTGGCCTTGTAGCTCTTCGAATAAGGTGATCTCATCTCGTGAAATTACCGGGTTGTTGATCAGCGCAAGAGCCGAAACCCATAACTGCCATCGCGATGAATTTACCGATAGAAGGTTAGCATCATCTGGCTGGTTTTCAAACAATTCGTAGCCGATCATGTTGGAGAGTAAGGTTACAGGTGCACTTATGGAAGATTCGGTTTCTTCTAAGCCTGCCAGATGCTCTCTGGCACTTGGCATGTCCATAAGGTTGTATTTAAGGTCAGCGATCAGATATTCCACAGCAATTTCAGCCCCACCCAGCTGGAGTGCAGCTTGTGCATTCTCCAGAGCCCCCGGGAGATCACCATTTTTACGCAGAAGAAAAGCAATGCGTAAATGGATCGCCGCAAGATTTTCGCTCAGATCAACAGTGTCATTCACCCCAGGTTTCGATGACACTTCCAGCAGTTTTTGTAATGTATCCAATGCGCTGCTGGTATCACCCGCAAATGCCAACAGATCTACTTTCTGGAACAGTAGATTAATGTCATGGCTGTCCATTTGAATAGCCTGATCAATCGCGGCTACTGCCCGAAGAACATTCCCATCCTGTTTTTCGTAAGTTACCAGATCCATCAATAGGGCAAGAGCATGCGCGGGATCTTTTTGAATAGAATCATGCAATAACTGGATCGCATCTGCTACATGACCACCCTCAGCAAGAAGTTCTGCAGCTTCTTTAACTTGTTCTGGTGTCAGCTTACCTTCTTCAACCAGTCTATTGAAAGTTTGAACTGCAGCCGCAGTTTCTCCCAACTGAATTTGTAAACTCCCCAGGCGTAAAAGAAGGCTGAGATTCTCAGGTTGTTGAGCGATCGCAGATTGCAAAGCACTGATCGCTTCAGGGATATCACCGGATTTTTGGCAGAAATCGCTATACCAGAGCAAATTGCCAGTATCATCCGGAAGGATGGAGAGTGCCAGTTGAGCAGCATCCAAGGCTGCCTTGCTCAGGTTGGAAGACAGATAAGTTTCAGCCAGTTTTTGTTGGATTTCGTAATTCTTTGGGTTTAAAGTTCCGGCTTCTTCGAGTGCTGCCAGGGCTGTATCCACCTGGCCCAACTTAGCCGAAGTAAGGCCGATGCCATAGTTGATCCGCCAGCGCATATCTTCTGTAAGCAATGGCGATTCAGCAAGAGATCTGTAAGCATCATTTGCTTGAGAAAAAAGACCAAGCAGCGTGTTTAGATCGGCATCGAGAAGTAAAGCCATCGGATGATCAGGCTGTATTTCCAACCCGGTTAATAGGTACTCCTGGACTGTATGGAGGTCTATTTCACCACGGGTTTTATATACGACAATAGCGGAAGTAACGAAGTCGAGATATGGGGCGATCTGAGCGGGTTTCTGAGAAACAATGGATAATAACGGTTCGTAAGCCGCGGCAAGATCACCAGATGCCAATAAAGCGGTGGCATAAGCTTGTAACAATCCCGGATGATCTGGAGCATTAATCAAGGCTTTACGATATATGGCGAGGGCTAATGCGGTTTTACCCACAAGTTGCAGCATAGAACCAGCTTTACATACAAGGTTCACATTGGAAGGCGCTATCTCAAGGGAATGTAATGTATATGGGAGCGCATCTGTATATGCACCGATGGATGCGTACTGGTCTCCCAACATTGCGCAAAGCTCAGAAGAATCCGGGCATGAACGTAAACCCGAGCGTAAAGTATCGATGCTTTTGGCACTATCTCCCTGTGAAGCATAATATCCGGCTAAAGCCAGCCAGGGCTCCTCGGAGGATGGGTCGGCGGATAATGCCTGTTCATACGCATGGATCGCCTTTTGGATTTCTCCCTGAGCCATCCATATATCGCCAGACAGCGTATAGATGGCCGCATCCGGTTCATTCGATTGGATAAGTTGATCGCTGATGGCAGCAGCCTTTGCCAGGTCATTTAGTACCAGAGCAGTGCGTGCATACTCCAGCCAGTCATTAAGGGTGGGTGATTCGGGTCCGGTATCAGTACGGGTGATCATCTCCCATTGCACCAACGCATCTTCTAGCCTTCCGGCAATTGATAATGCATGGGCATATACACGTCTTGCGGGTCGGTTTGTAGGCTCTAGCAGCAAAACGGATTCTGCGCTGAGTAGAGCGGCTTCAGTTTCTCCGGTTTTAAGTTCATCTTCAGCCAGCCAGATACTGTACTCGACAATAAACGAGCTATTTTGGGCGAGAGACTTAGAGAGATCTTTCGACAGATCAAAATACCCCAATTGGTGTAGAAAGCCACGCACTCGACCAATTTCTGGCAGGCTGAGAGCAGGGTTCCCGCTAGACATGGCTGCAGATTTAGCAAATAGCCTGGCACTCTCACTGTCCCCATGAGATTTGGCTAACACACAACGCGCCAGAAGAGAAATTGGATGATCTGAAGCTTTGAGGAGTTCATCCAATTCCATCAAATTAGTGCCTTCAGGTAACCCCGCAAGAATCATCTCAGCGGTAGCCAATGCCGAAGTAGACAGCTTATAGGAAAGGTCGATCCAGGGATTGATTCCTTTCTGAGGAGACGTTTTCCGAAGTTGATTTGCCTGAATCCGTGCTAATAACCCCTGAAGCAGTGAATTCTTATGATTTAGCAGAGCGGAGTATTGGTCATCAGCGCCGGCAAGTTCGTATAGATTTAGCCAGAGATCGATGGTGGAAAAATCAGGATCATATGCTTCATCCACCAGCGGATCAGAATATCTGGAATTAACTGCCAGGCTATGAAGGTAATCGTTATACGCAGGGGAATTCTCACCCTGTGAACCCAGCTGACTGTTATCAATAAAATCGCTGGCTAAAGCGCGTGCCAGTTGAGGATGAATTGTTCGCAGGTAGTGCAACCAGGAAACGAGGTGACGCAATTCCTCTCCTGCATTAGCAGATATGAAGGTTTTTAGAAGTGACTCAAAGGGGAGAACTTGAGTCAGTATGATAGCGGAAATGAATGGATAGTACTCTTTTTCGGTCGTATGTGCGCTTATCGATTTAAACTCATTTAGAAGGTCAGGGGACTGTCCAAACCAGGAATAAATGATCGAAAATGGTGTTTTCCAGCAGGAAGGAGAGAATTGGTGCGTTGTGTTCGCTCGCGTGATCTCATCAACCATCCCTGACCAGCTGCCAGTCAATCGAAACCTCTCGCGGAGTGCCAGAGCTAATAAGCCGGCTTCAGAAAGGGTTACGGGAGGTGTTCCGGATTTGGCAGTTTTTTGGTAAGAAGTAGAAGTCTGCTGTCTGACTTCTGAAGGCAACGGAGCCAGCGGTTCTCTAGCGATATTATCAGGCTCCGGATAATCTATGGAATAAAGGCAAAATTGCCCGATATTCCAATGGGTAGGGTTAGAGCCTGCATACTCTGCAAAAGTTGCCAGAAAATCTCCCCGGTTCACCGCTTCCCGTAGAAGAGAATCCTGGTGGATTGACCGTGCGACATCCCCTATTTGATTAGCTGGAAGATATTCCTTTAGTCTCAGCAGTAGCTCACCAGTTTCCATTCTTCCTCACTTAGCCGGGATCTATAAACGTGTAACCAGGAAGTATGCTCCACCAATGAGGAGTAACCCGAGAAAAACCAGGAAAACGCCAACGCCGGAACTGGTCCGGATTAGATCATTGAGCGCATTCAGCAAAGTAGATGCATTCCCTACAAGGCCAGAAACGTCATCGGTTATACCTTTTTGCGCCATTTTACTTGTCTGGTGTGCGAGATCTCTGACATCTTTACCAACAATCTTGGATACCAGAATATATATCCCAATGCAGATGGAGATGATGCCAAGAAGGGCTCCGCCAGTTGCCAGAGTGATGAGAAATTCCGGGATCGACATATTAAGTAACATAAAAACCTCCTGAAAACACTATTCAGGAGGAATCAATGCAAGTATTATGCCTGATTATTATGCGAGTGTCTGAATTGAAGGCGGAAAATAGGAAACGGTCAATACAGGCTCATCACAAAAGATCATTGCCTGTTCCAGTAAATGGGATAATTCGCGAATATTTCCCGGCCAGGAATGCCTGGAAAACGCCTGCAATACAATTGGGTGGACATCCGTGATGTTGGTGCCGAGTTTTGGATTGAGTTTACGCACAAAATAACCAACCAGTTCCGGGATATCTTCGAGCCGTTCCCGTAACGCCGGCAGGTGAAGTTCAACCACATTCAGGCGGTAATACAGATCTTCCCTGAATTTTTGCTCTTCAACCATTTTGAGCAAATTACGATTGGAAGCACTGATGATCTGCACATCTACCGGAATGTTCGTTGTTCCGCCAACCCGGCGAATCTTTCCTTCCTCGATCGCCCGCAGCAGCTTGGATTGCATATCGAGAGACATGGATGCAATCTCATCAAAGAAGAGGATACCATTGTCTGCCATTTCCATCAGGCCGATCTTTTTCTTATTATCTGCACCGGTAAAGGCGTTAGCCTCATATCCAAATAATTCTGATTCAAGCATAGTATCTTGAATGGCAGCACTGTTTATATCAATAAATTGCTTACCAGACCGGCAACCAGATTTGTAAATGTACTTTGCCAATACTTCTTTCCCGGTACCATTTTCACCGGTTATCAGTAGGCGGGCACCTCTCTGTGCAGCGCGAGTGGCTCGATCAACTATTTCTTTCATGGCCGGGGTAATTCCGACGATAAAATCTTCTGTGGATGTTCGGGATGCGCGCAGCAGATACAGTTCCCGCCTCATGGACACTGCTTCCATGGCACGTTGTATGGATTGCTCCAAGCGCTCCAGGTTGATCGGTTTAGGCATAAAATCATGAGCACCGTTTTTCATCGCCTCAACGGCCATGTCAATATCGCCATGAGCGGTGAAGATGATGGCGGGAATGTGATTGTCACGCACCTGCGGCTCTTCAAGAAGATTTGGACCATGTCCGTCAGGCAGCCGGACATCCAGTAGCAGCACGTCCGGAGGGTTTTTACGCAGCAGATCCAAAGCCTGTTGGAATGTCTCAGCGTTTTGAACTTCATACCCTTTTGGGGTAAGAAATTTCGTCAGGAAGATCTGCATATTCTTTTCGTCTTCAACAATGAGCAGGGAACCAGACACTATTTTCCTCCAGGATTCTTTTCTGCGGGTAGTGTAACATGAAAAACTGTACCTCCGGGAAAACTATCAACCGTGATCGACCCTTTGTGGGCAGAAACAATGCTCTTTGTCAATGCCAGACCCAACCCGGTTCCCCCCTGCGAGTGTGATACAAAAGGTTCAAAAATATGTTCGCGAAGTTCTTCTGGTATCCCCGGTCCGGTATCAGAGATCGTGATCTCGACTTCCGGGATACTGGTTGCTTCGTTGCTATTGACCATTTTTACTGCCAGAGCTCCCCCTTTGGGCATGGCAGTGATGGCATTGTTGATGATGTTCGTAAACACGGATTCCATCGCACGCAGATCGCATAAAACCTGCCTGGCATTCGGGTCGATTTCAAGAATGGCATGGATATTGGCATTGGTGAACCGGGGGCGGTAGCGATCAAAGATTCGGTGGAATAAGCCGGCCAAGTCGCTGGGAGCAATGCGATATTCATTGAATTTTGAAAACTGAAGTACGGATTCCATTAAATGGGTCAATCTGCCTAGATCTTCAAACATCATATCGATGTAAGTTCGATTGGTATCTTCTTGAGGCAAAGCGCGACTTAACATCTGTAAACCAGTACTGATATTATTGATGGGATTGCGAACTTCATGTGCCATCACGGCAGTCAATCTTCCCAAGATCGCCTGCTGTTCCATATGTTGGCTATTCAGGCGGATCTGTTCATGTTGACTTTCATCCCGGATCAGTAGGATCACTCCCTGCAGTTCATCATCCATGAAAACCGGGAAGGTCTGCATAACTGCGAGGAAAGATTCCCCATTGCGTCGGTGCAGGTGGGTCTCGCCCAGATGAACAGTCGGAAGCCCTTCGCGGGCATTATTTAATGCCGGAAGCAGTTCATCTGTGCCTATGATGATGGTCTCGATTGGTTCACCGCTAAGTTCTCTGGATGCGTAACCGAAGATGAATTCAGCAGCGGGGTTCACTTCCTCGATAGATAGATCTCGTTTGAGGAGGATAATTCCTTCATTGGCACGCTGGATGACCGTATCTCGAAAGGATAACTCTTTCATGTGTTGTTGAAAAGTTATCTGCAATGTGTCGCGAATCGCGAAATGATAGAAGATCACCTCAAGGTATTTTGCCAACAAAGCAGCCCGGTTTTCAACCGATGGCAGATTGAGCGAAGAGGTATCAGACAGGACAAAATGGCCTAAACGTGTTCCTGCCATAACGAGAGGAACATGTATCAGGTATGGAAGCTCAGCCGCCCTGGCAATACGGGAAAACTCATCAGAAACTCGTTTGCCTGGCTGCCAGGTATCGATCTCTGTACTTTCATTGGTCTCCTCTGAAATTTCGGAAGGAAAAAATGGTGAGGGTCCTTCTCTGCAGGCTAGTTTCACAGACAGTTTTTGCTGATAGTCAATTTGGTAAATGCATTTTATACGGGCGGGGAGGATGTCATCCGTGACAGAGAGGAAAGCTTCAAGAGCTTCCTTCAGGGTATTTGCGGTGAGCGGATCTAATAAGAGTCGCACGACTTCAGGGGATTGAATGTCTTTTCTGGATATCTCGCGTGCCCGGATCAACTCGGATGGTTCGATTAATAATAACACCCTCGAAGTGGACGCATCAAGCAGGTTACAGGTGATAGTTACCTCCAATATTTCACCAGTAAATCGGCGTAGAAAACCTGTAGTCCCTCCCTGGGGAGTAAATGAATATCGGCTCGTGTTGGGGAAAAGGGTGGAGAGGTCGCAGTTCTGCAGATCCGGTATTGAGTATCCTGATAATCTATGGAATTCGGGGTTTACTGCGAGTATCGAATCGGACCGGCTGTCGATCACTATTGCGGGGTAATTAAGTAAATCCAATAGTGATTGAAAATCAACCACTCCCGGGGCTTTTCCTTTCCAAGCGTAGTGATGCTGCTGTTTCGGGTCAAAAATCGGGTTCATTGCTTGGATGGATGTTTTTGGCGTAAGTGAGCAGGAAGGATGCCCTCCATAGCACGATATTTAGCTACAGTCCGCCTGGCTACGAAATATCCTTCTTTTTTAAGAAGTTCAGCCAGTTCCGTATCGCTCAGGTTTTCTTTCTCGCGAGAGATGATCTGCTGAAGCGCTGTTCGTATATGCAGGCTGCGATCGAAAAACTTTGAAAATGGGATGATCCTTCCACTCGGAAGTTGGATCGCCTTGTTTGCAACTGCTCTGGAGATCGTGGATTCGTGTACTTCCAATTCTTTTGCAAGGCTTGCTCGGGTAACTGGTTTTAGAGAGCCTTCACCATTGTCAATGAAGTCTTTTTGCAGTACGACGACACGAGCCAGCAAACGCTCCATAGTGTGATTTCGTTGCTGGAGGCATTTCACGAAAAGAGAAGCCCGTTCAACATCCGATTTCCAATCTTCGATCTTGTCTTGCTTTACATCCTTGATGGCGCTACGAAAGAGTGGATCTACGCGTAAAGTGCCGGCTAACGGCATAATGATCTCAACTACCAGCGGTTCGTGAATATTATTGTTCAAATGATTAATAATAATATCTGGCCGATGGTAAGTGCGATCGCTGACTTTCACATTATCGCGGGTGTCGCCCCAGTGCGACCTGCCGGGAAACGGATTTAGATTGGCCCCGATGAAATGTGCAGCTTCTTCCACAAGCTTGATCGGTTCATGTATCTGGTGAGCGATCATCGCATATTGATGACGGCTCAATAGACTCATACAATCTGTTACGACTTTTCGCGCCAGAGTCGGGATGGTCCCTGACTCTTCCAGAGATTCCAGCTGAATTAGCATGGCTTCCTGGCTGTTTGCAGAACCAACGCCAATGGGATCCGCATGTTGGATCATCTGAATGATGTTTTGTACACGGGATGGAAGAATATGATGATACTGGGCAACTTCCAACGGCGTAATGGTCAGCAAGCCATCTTCATCCAGGTGGGTCAGAATGAAGGCAGCCAGAGCCCTATCCTGATTGGCTAGCTCCGGGGCGATCTGGCGCAGAACGTATGTTGGTAAGTCTTCGGTGGCAGCGCTGAGGTTATCTTCCGGGCGCTCTTCCACCGGCATTGAAGTACCGGTGAAGAAATCATCACGTGGCGATATAAAAACGATCGGATCCTGAGATTCTGGCTGTTTCGGCCGGGAGCAGTTGGGACAAATCTCCCTGGGATGCAAAGAACGACCGCATCCCGGGCACCGGCGTTCATCGAGTAATTCCAGCGCCGGGTTCGCAGCAAGTTCAGAAGCGATCTTCTCCCCCAGCTCTTCGGCGGTCATACTAAGCAGGGTCATTGTCTGCGCGAGATGAGCCGTAGTTAAATGCTGATGCACCTGTTGTTGTTTCTGATACATAGAATCCTCATCTATGAGTATAGCTGGATAATGAATTCGTTGCAACAATAATGCCGCATAGGTTTGGTACAATTCTCACATGGAAATACTGAAAGCGCAAAATGAACAGGTAAGTATCATCGGCGGCGGACTGGCGGGGTGTGAAGCCGCATGGCAGGCAGCACAGCAAGGTGCATTTGTGACTCTTTACGAAATGCGCCCGGTGAAAATGACCGGAGCACATACCACCGGTAATCTAGCCGAGCTGGTATGTTCGAACTCGTTGGGAACCTTACTGCATGATCGTGGGACCGGCTTACTGATTGAAGAATTACGCATATGCGGTTCGCTACTGATCCAACTGGCAATAGAAAGCCGGGTACCCGCCGGGTCAGCATTAGCCGTTGACCGGGATAAGTTTTCTGCGACGGTGTTGGCAGCTATATCGCAGCACCCCCGGATCAAGATCATCAGGCAAGAAGTGACACAGATTCCTGATGGGATGACTATTATTTCCAGCGGACCATTAACATCTGACGATCTGGCTGTCAATATTGCCCAATTAACCGGCAAAGACAGGTTGTTCTTTTATGATGCAGTAGCGCCAATCGTATCCGGGGAGACGATCGATATGGAAAAGGCATTTTCTGCTTCCCGCTATGGCCGTGGGGAGGAAGATGAGGGCGATTACCTGAATTGCCCGCTTAATAAAGAACAGTATTCAAGCTTTATTAATGAACTCATTCGAGCAGAACACATCGAACTGAAGGATTTTGAGTATGACATCCAACACGGGGTGAAAGCGGGAGGTAGTGTGTTCTTCGAAAGGTGCCTGCCTGTTGAGCAACTGGCAGGCCGCGGTGAAAAGGCTTTAGCTTTTGGCCCGATGCGGCCGACGGGTTTGACCGATCCGCGAACCGGACGCTGGCCGCATGCCATTGTTCAGTTAAGACACGAAGATACAAAGGGAGATTTGTACAACCTGGTGGGGTTTCAAACCAACCTGACATACCCGGAGCAGGAAAGGGTATTCCACCTCATACCTGGCCTTGAGAAGGCACTATTCGTGCGCTATGGACAGATGCATAGAAATACCTTTTTGTGCGCTCCAGAAATCCTTCAGCCAAGCCTGCAAATGAACACACGTCATAATCTGTTATTTGCCGGTCAGTTGACAGGTGTTGAAGGCTATGCCGGTAATATTGCGACCGGCCTTCTTGCTGGGATCAATGCCGCAAGAATATTGGCTGATAAACCTGTGTTTATTCCTCCGACAGAAACGATGCTGGGTTCATTGATCCGGTACATCACTTCGGCAAATGCAGATCACTTTCAACCCATGAAAGCCAATTTTGGGTTGCTACCTGAGATCCAGGTAGCAAACAAGCGAGTTCCAAAACGTCAGAAATATCAATGGAAAGCAGAGCGGGCGACCAAAGCCATGCAGGAATATTGGAATGCGTGGAAATAACCGCAAGCAAGTTGTTTTTCTCGTTCTTGCTTGTGTGATATTTGCCATCGGTGCAGGCATCCTTATCCTAAATTCCCTCCGCAATACGGATGAAAAAACCTTTGATGGTCAGGCTGCTTATGCAAATGTCGCAGCGCAAATGGCCTTTGGGCCACGCTTACCAGGCTCACAGGCACAGACTGCACTTCTGGTTTGGGCGGCAGAGCAGTTGGAGAAGAGCGGTTGGGATGTGGTGATCCAAAATGGAAGCCAGGAGGGGCATGGGCTTAGGAACCTCATTGCCAGAAAAGGAATTGGGAAGAATCTGATTTTACTAACAGCGCATTACGATTCGCGCCTGGTTGCCGACCGCGACCCGGATTACCCTGCGGTTATTGCCCCAGTCCCCGGCGCCAATGATGGCGCTTCCGGTGTGGCTGTATTGCTAGAACTCGCGCGTGTCCTGGATATCCCGACAGACTGCACGGTATGGATCGTCTTATTTGATATTGAGGATAATGGAAGATTGGAAGGTTGGAATTGGATCCTGGGTTCGACATATTTTGTTCAGCACCTGGATGGAATTCCACAAGCCGTGATCAATTTAGATATGGTGGGTGATAAAGATCTGGTCATACTACCGGAAACTAATTCCACCCGCTGGTTGAGGGAAGATATTTGGAAGCTGGCAGATGAAATGGGTTACGCTGAGGTATTTACGTCTGAAGGCGAAAAAAGTATTTTAGATGATCACACGCCATTTTTACTGGCTGGTATACCTGCTGTTGATATCATTGATATTGAGTACCCCTATTATCACACCCGTGCTGATGGCCTGGAGCAAGTATCGGCAGAGTCAATGGCAATAGTAGGCCGGGTAATTGAGCGCTGGCTGGAAGATTACTGATACAATAGAATAACTCTATTTCACTGATGGTGACAATGAATACTACAACTATTAACTTTCCTGCCGCAGACCGGATCGCTTCATTCAAACCGTATTTTTTCGTCATTCTAGCCAGACAAATCGCCAGCCTGAAAGCTCGCGGAGTGGATGTCATCCGACTGGATATGGGTTCCCCGGATCTTGCGCCGGATGCAACGATCATTCAAAGACTGCAGGAGCAGGCAGGAAGAAAAGATACACATTCCTACGCACCCAGCGGAGGTACGCCAGAATTCCGTGAGGGCGTGGCTACCTATTACCTCAATCGTTTCGGTGTCGAGTTGGACCCTGTGAAGGAAGTGCATGGGCTGATTGGTTCCAAAGAAGGGCTTTTTGCTCTCAGTCAGGTGATCCTGAACCCGGGGGATGTGTCACTGGTATCCGATCCCGGATATCCGGTTTACTCCGCCAGTGGAATTATCGCAGGTGCCGAAATCGTCTCAGTTCCATTACTGGAGAAGAACGCCTTTTTACCCGATCTGAGCTCGATACCGGAAGAAAAGTTGAAAAGAGCCAAGATTATCTGGGTGAATTATCCCAATAACCCAACCGGAGCAACAGCGAATGATGATTTCTATAGAGAATTGATTCTGTTTGCGCATAGGCATCGCATTTTGATCGCTCATGACCTGGCTTATGCAGATGTGACCTACGATGGGTACCTCGCGCCTTCTATCATGCAATATGACGGAGCAATGGATGTGTCCGTTGAATTTAATTCATTGTCCAAGAGCTATAACATGGCAGGCTGGCGCCTGGGAATGGCTGTCGGTAATCCGCAGGTATTGGATTATCTGGGTACCTATAAAAGTCAACAGGATACATCTCACTTTATCCCAGTCCTTTCAGCCGGGGCAATAGCCATGACAGGTAGCCAGGAGTGGCTGAAAGAAAGAAATGCGATATACCAGGAGCGCCGCCAGGTAGTTCTCGATGCGCTTGAAACGGTCGGTCTCAAAGCCAGCAAGCCAAGAGCAGCCATTTATATCTGGGTGAAGATTCCGGGGCAGAGTTTAAGCGCGGATTACTGCTCTCGCTTGTTGGAAGAGACCGGGGTAAGCACCACACCCGGTAGTGTTTATGGCCAGTATGGAGAAGGATACTTGCGAATATCTCTTTGCATCCCGGCTGTCAGGCTTTTAGAAGCCATGAATAGATTGACTGAGTGGGTAAGAAAGACAGGCTGATATGTCTACAAAGATAGCTGAGCCAACCAAGCCTGAAAAGGAACGAGCTTTCCTGGTTGGAGTGGAAGTCCATTCTCAACCCGGTTTGATCAGCATGCAAGATTCACTGGAAGAACTGGAGCGCCTGGCGGATACTGCCGGGTTGGATGTGGTGGGTGAGTTAACTCAGAAGATCGATAGACCGAGCTCCGACACTTACATCGGATCTGGAAAAGTGGAAGAACTTCGCGCTTTTACTGAGGAAACTCTGGCAGATGTCATCATTTTTGATGTCGACCTATCTCCCCGGCATCAACGCGAGTTAGAAAAGGTATTCGGTACAGATGTGCGGATATTGGATCGTACGGCATTGATCCTGGATATCTTTGCGCAACATGCCAGCACGCGCGAGGGATACCTGCAGGTTGAACTTGCTCAACTGGAATATCGTTTGCCCCGCCTGACCAGAGCCTGGACACACCTGGCAAGGCAGGCTGGCGGTGGTGGTGGACGGGCGGGCGGTGTCGGGGGTGTGGGTTTACGGGGTCCTGGTGAAACACAGCTAGAGGTGGATCGTCGGGAGATCGGGCACCGCATCCATAAATTAAAAGAAGAGATCGAGAAGATCCGGGAACATCGCAACCAGTACCGCCAGCAGCGAAAACGCGCGCGGACGCCGATCGTTGCGCTGGTAGGATACACAAATGCCGGCAAGTCGACCTTATTGAATACATTGGCAAAAACAGATATCTACGCGGCTGATCAGTTATTTGCCACCCTGGATCCTACAACACGCAGGGTCTCACTCCCTGATGGGCAGATCATTCTTCTGACCGATACGGTAGGGTTTATCCAAAAACTACCGACTCAGTTGATTGCAGCTTTCAGAGCAACCCTGGAAGAAATATCAGAAGCCGATCTGCTGCTGCACGTGATCGACGGCACGCATCCCATTGCATTACAACAAGCCCAATCCGTAACGCAAACTTTAGAGCAGATTGGTGCCGGGAGTATCCCCACCATTTCTGTGCTGAATAAAGTGGATGAACTCGAAAAGGAAGAGATCGTTCAGTTAGTGCGTGACACTTTCCCCGGGGCAGTACCCATTTCAGGCCTTCGTGGTTTGGGAATGGAGATTTTACTGGAAAAGATCGAACATGATTTATTCCAATCCTTATTGCCTGTACATATTCACCTGCCTTACACAGAAGGTCAATTGATCTCCATGTTTCATGAGAATGGGGTGATCGATTCAATCAAGTACAATGCAAAGGTAGTGGATATTAGAGGGAAAATCCCCGGGCGAATGTATGCCCGCTACCAGCCATTTGAGGTATAAAAAAAACCGCCGGAAGGCGGTTTTTTCACAGGTATGGGTGTCTTACTTTTTCTTGGCTTCGGCGGCTACACTGATGGCTTCTTTGCCACGATAATAACCACACTTGCCGCACACGGTGTGAGCAAGGCGCATTTCGCCACAATTGCTGCACTGGACTAATTTGGCAGATGTGAGTGCGTCATTTGCACGGCGACGATCACGACGGCCTTGTGAATGTTTTCGCTTGGGTTGTGGAACCATTCTCTATCTCCTGATTACTCTATGATACCGGATTAACGGAAAGATTATACCAATGCAGGGCGAAATCTGTCAAGCAATCACTCGGCGGTTATATCCATCCCTTGCGCTTGAAGAACCAGATCATCCCGATAGAGATCAGAACAAATAGAACCCACACATAAAGGTATCCATATTGCCAGTGGATCTCTGGAAAGATGACGAAATTCATGCCGTATACTCCGGCAAAAAAAGTAAGTGGTAAGAAAAGGGTGGAAACGATTGTGAGGGCTTTCATTACTTCATTCAGCCGGTTAGAGGTTGCCGATAAGTAGATATCCAATGTTCCGCTGACAATGTCCCGGACAGATTCTGATAGATCCTGTATGCGCACCAGGTGGTCATAGATATCTCTGAAGTAGATCTTACTTCCTTCCCGGATCTGGGGAAAATCATCCCGACTGAGTATATTCATCATCTCCCGCTGCGGGCTGATCAACCGCCTTAATGTTAGCGTGGAGTGTTTCAGATCCAGTATCCTTTCCAGGGTCGCTGGATCGGGTTTCTGTAATACGCGGTCTTCTAGATACTCAATCTCCTCATCCATCGTATCAATGAGGGGCATGTAGTCATCCACAAGCGCATCCAGAATGGCATGGCAGAGGAAATCAGATCCACGACTGGTTAGGCGCTCATCTTTATTCAGGCGATGCCAGATTGCCTCGACAGGTCGCATATACTGCGAATGATGTGAAGTCACGATGTAATTGGCGCCGAGGAAGATATTTAATTCATCTGTTTCCATGGCGCCATTCCCTTCTTGCATGATCAGGTTATGCGCGATGATGAAGAGATAATCACGGTAATCATCCACTTTGGCTGTTTGAAAACCGGTACTCTGGCAATCTTCTATTGCCAGTGGATGAAATTTGAAAGTATGGTGAAGGATCTGATCCAACTCATCCTGGTCAGGGTTATTCAAGTTCACCCACAGTAGGCCATTACCGCTGCCAACAACCGCCTGGATCTCAGGGATTCCCAGGGCCATAGTGGCTTTCCCGTTCTCGTAGAAGATGGTCTGGATCATGGAAACACCTCCGATCAGGAATGATGCTAATGATTTCCCGTAGTTCTAGTTGGCTAAAATAAACCCCACTCAAATCCTTCAGGATTTTCCATCATGGAAATATCCCAGGGTTCCATACCCAGAGCCATTACAACTTCCATTTGGACTACACCTTTTGCCATTTCTTTGGTCGAATCCACCAGTACAGGGGCATAGGGGCAGAAAGGGGTCGTCATGATCATGCTGATGACGAGCATACCATCGCTCACCTGAACATTACGGACCAGGCCCAGTTGGATGATGCTCATTTGTATTTCTGGATCCATCACCTGTTGAAAAGCTGCGCGAAGGGGAATTAACAATTCCGGATTGGTTGTTTCAATATCCCACGTTGGGCGATTGGGTTTGATTTCAGGGATTTGGTCAGTCATGCAGTTTTTCCAGTCTGGGAGGGGTTTTTAATAGAATACGTGCAATGGTCATTCCCAAAAAGCACACAATTAATTTTTTCAACTGGGGTGGAAAGGATGGCAGCAATCATGGTTTTATCAACAGTGCACACCTCCGGATGATTTTGACCGATATGCAAGTACGGGCAGGAAATCTCGTGGATCAGATAGTTGTCCCCCGATTTTTCCCAGGCTACGGTGAAGCCTTCGCGTGAGAGGAGGTTCTGAATGAGATTCAACTTCTCCTCTATGCTCATGTTCTCAGCCAGGAGTTGGTAATTAGCGCTCATATCCAATGCTATTTCAGTAAATAAGCGATCTACGACAGGGGCAGGTAAGGTGTTTTTCATCTGATCCAGGATCTTAGTGGTCAGTTTGAGATAGTTGGTTGGAAACATCTCCGACCCGGATTCGGTCAGGCTGTACAGCTGACGGGGGCGTCCGATACCATGCCTTTCCTCTTCAGATTTGATCAAGCCCTGCACCAGCAGATTTGAGAGGTGATGACGAACAGAGATATCATTGATACCAACCTCTGCAGCCAACTCGGAAACGGTACTGTGAGGCCGGCTTAGAAGGGCTTGTAAGATCCTTTCACGGGTAGATTTCATCTTCCTCCAATTTGCTAACGTCTTTATATCATACTCCTGCAAGATTTGTCAATTATTATGAATATTATAATAAATATTGACTATATGCTTTCACCTTGCTATAATCCGAAAGCAAGTTCACTTGAATGGAGACTTTATGGCAACACTGAAGATCAATAACCTGTTTGTGAGCATTGAAGGGAAAGAGATCCTTAAAGGATTTAACCTGGAGATGAAAAGCGGTGAAGTACATGCCATCATGGGCCCCAACGGCACAGGAAAATCTACTTTGGCATATACCATCATGGGGCATCCATCCTATACGGTCACTTCCGGCTCGATCGAGCTGGATGGAACGAACATCATGGATATGGAAGCAGATGAGCGTTCGAGAGCAGGATTATTCCTTGCTTTCCAGTACCCTGTATCCATCCCCGGGGTAACAGTAGCGAATTATCTCCGTACCGCGGTTAACGCACATCGAAAGGCTGTTGATCCTCAGTACAAAGGAATATCCATTCCCGAGTTTCGCAAGATGATGATCGAACGGATGGACTATTTGAAAATGGATCATGCATTCGCAGGACGTTACCTCAATGACGGCTTTTCAGGCGGTGAAAAAAAACGTGCAGAGATACTGCAAATGGCCATCCTGAAACCCCGTTTTGCCATTCTGGATGAAACCGATTCGGGATTGGATATCGATGCCTTGAGAATTGTCTCTGAAGGTGTCAATGCCTTAAAGGGGCCGGACCTGGGTGTTCTGGTGATTACTCATTATCAGCGGATTCTGAATTACATCACCCCGGATCACGTGCATGTGATGATGGAAGGCCGTATCGTCGAATCCGGCGACGCGCATCTGGCTTTGCATCTCGAAGAACATGGATATGATTGGGTACGCGAAAAACTGGAGGCTGCCAGATAAGCAGGTGGTCTACTATGGCCGAACAAGATAAATTTATTGATCAATTAACAGATTACCAGTTCGGGTTCAGTGACCCCTCGACTTTTGTCTATAAAGCAAAAGCCGGCCTGGATGAAAATGTGGTACGGGAAATTTCCACCCGAAAGGGAGAACCAGCCTGGATGCTGGAGTTCCGGCTGAAAGCCTTGGCTCACTACAACCAACGTCCGATGCCTAACTGGGGCGCGGATCTCAGCGGTTTGAATCTGGATGATATTTTTTATTATGTCCAACCTGCAGAAGCTGCCGGACGTACCTGGGATGAAGTGCCTGATACCATAAAAACGACTTTTGACCGGTTAGGTATCCCTGAAGCCGAGCAGAAATTCCTGGCTGGTGTTGGCGCGCAATATGAATCTGAGATGGTTTATCACAGCATTCAAGAGCACTTGGAAAAACAGGGTGTGATCTTTTTAAGCATCGAAGATGGTTTGCGCCAACATCCAGATCTATTCAAGCAATACTTTGGGACCGTTGTACCGATTGAAGATAATAAATTCGCTGCGTTGAACAGCGCAGTTTGGTCTGGCGGTTCCTTCGTTTATATTCCACCGGGTGTCAAGGTAGATCTTCCCTTACAGGCTTACTTCCGCTTGAACGAAGCAAAGATCGGCCAGTTTGAGCGATCGATAATAATCGCGGATGAAGGTTCGCAGGTGCATTATGTGGAAGGCTGCACTGCTCCCCAGTACACTACCAATTCATTACACTCCGGTGTTATTGAGATCGTAGTAAAGCGTGGGGCACGGGTACGGTATACAACGATCCAAAACTGGTCAACTAATGTTTATAACCTGGTGACCCAACGTGCCATGGTTTTAGGTGATGGCACAATGGAATGGGTCGATTCCAATCTGGGATCCAAGGTCACAATGAAGTACCCTTCCTGTTATCTAATGGAACCGGGTGCTCATGGCGAGATCCTTTCTATGGCATTTGCAGGTCCGGGGCAATATCAGGATACTGGCGGAAAAATGCTCCATTTTGCACCACATACATCCAGTAAGATCACTTCTAAATCCATCAGTAAAGGCGGCGGACGCACCAGTTATCGTGGATTGCTTAAAGTCCATCGCGACATGGCGGATGTAAAGAGCAATGTAGTATGTGATGCTCTGCTGCTCGATCCTGCATCGCGCTCAGACACATATCCATTCATTGAGATAGATTCAGAGGATGTGACGATCGGGCACGAAGCTTCAGTATCAAAAGTCGGTGAAGAACAGCTTTTTTACCTGATGAGCCGCGGATTGTCACGCGAGGATGCGACAACTATGGTAGTATCCGGGTTCATTGAGCCGCTGGTAAAAGAACTGCCCATGGAATACGCGGTTGAAATGAACCGATTGATACAGTTACAGATGGAAGGATCGGTCGGGTGATCCGGCCGGGTAAAATGATGTCTGATCAAGGAATAGTGACGCGAAGACAACGCAGCCAACCTGTGTCCAATGCACAGGAATTTCGCATAGGAGAAAGCCTGATCCCTCACAACCTGCCGGCGAATGTAACGCAAGCAATGATGGACGCGCTGGCTTTATATCAGAACACCCCTTATCCTACAGATAAGGACGAAGCCTGGCGAAGAACCAGCCTGGTAGGGCTTGAAAAAGCCAATTATTCATTTGATTATGATACCCGGCTTATTACAGAAGTACCGACGAAGTTCCTTCAACCTGTCATCGATGGGGAACAGGCCGGCCAGCTGGTGATCTCACCGGGGCAAACGGTTGAAAATTTGAGACCGGAGTATGCGGAAGCTGGTGTGATCTTTTGTGACCTGTTTGATATCTTAAAGCGCTCACCCGACAAGGTTGAAGGGAAATTAAACCATCTGGTAAAACCGCAGGATGGCAAGTTTGCCGCTCTCACTGCGGCATTCGCTGTGCATGGTACCTTCTTATACGTACCCACGGATGTAAAGATAAAAGAGCCACTCCATGCATTATTTTGGAACGCAGGTGATCATGCTGCTGCCTGTTCACACCATGTGATCTGGGTGGAGCGCGGTGCTGAAGTGACCTTCGTGCAGGAATTTGCCAGTGAAGGGGAGGATATCCCTCAGTTTCACTCAGGGACCCTTGAAGTTTTTGTTGGAACGGGGGCAACTCTGAACTTTGTTGAGCTGCAATCATGGAATCGCTCTACCTGGAACATTATTCACGAGAAGGTGAAAGTTGAGCAGGATGCAAATCTATCGTGGATATTTGGGTCACTTGGATCCAAAGTTACGAAATCCTTCTCATCCATTGACCTGGCCGGCGCGGGAGCGTCAGCAAAGGTAAGCGGCTTTTATTTTGCAGACGATTCACAGCATCTAGATATGGACACCGAGCAAAATCACCTGGCACCCAATACCACCAGCGATCTACTCTACAAGGGAGCTGTCACTGGCAACTCAAGATCCGTCTGGCAGGGAAATATCTATGTGGCACCTGGAGCGAACGGAACTGATGGTTATCAGGCCAATAAAAATCTGATTCTGAGCCGGGCAGCACGAGCTGATTCAATTCCCGGTTTGGAGATATTAGCGGATGATGTAAAATGTACACACGGTGCAACCGTGGGTAAGATCGATCCAGATCAGATCTTCTACCTACGCAGCCGCGGATTAACAGAGAGAGATGCAAGACACTTGATTGTGCAAGGTTTCTTCGAAACGATCATGGAAAGGATCCCTTTCCAGGCTGTGTCGGATCGATTCCGGGATGCAATTGTGACAAAAATTGATACACAAAACGACTAGTTGGAGGAATTAATATGTGCCCAGCCCCATTTATGCGAGACCCGGATCCAGAATCATCTTATGATGTAGGCGATATTGTAGAAGTGTTTTGCGACCATGAGAAAGGTGAAGAGCGCATCCGAGGTTGGCTAAAGGGGATTGTCGTGCAGGTAGACCCAAAAATGGTGGCTGTTCAGTTCAGAAGCAATGTTTTCCTGACAGATGGGTGGATGGTTCCGGACCATATCTTATGGTACGCGCATACTAGCCCTCACATCCGTAATACAAAAAAAGGCAGCAAATCCGGCTCCGGGAAAGCTGGCGTGGTGGAGTACTAGGCGTTATGAATGAAATAACAAGAATTCGATCGGATTTCCCGATACTCCAACGGGAGATCAAACCCGGAGTGCCGCTGATCTATCTGGATTCTGCGGCAACCAGCCAAAAGCCATCTTTGGTTTTGGATTCTATGTCGGAGTATTATGCCAGGCATAATGCCAATATTCACCGTGGAGTCCATACCCTTGCAGAAGAAGCCACAGAATTGTATGAAGCTGCCCGGGGAAAGATTAGCAAGTTTATCCATGCAAGATCTCATACAGAAGTGATTTATACCCGAAACACAACTGAAGCGATCAATTTGGTTGCGTACTCCTGGGGTAGGAAATTCTTAAAACCCGGTGATATCGTTCTCTTAACAGAGATGGAACACCATTCCAATCTGGTACCGTGGCACATTTTACGGGATTCGATTGGTATTGAGTTGAAATTCATCCCGGTTACTGCTGATGGACTGTTGGACATGGCGGAATATGAGAAGCTACTCCAGCTTGAGCCAAAATTGGTGAGTTTCACTCATGCTTCCAATGTACTTGGCACAATCAATCCGGTTCAGGAAATGGCCCGATCCGCCCACCGAGCCGGAGCATTGGTTCTCGTAGACGGCGCACAATCCGTACCTCATTTTTCGGTTGACGTTCAACAGCTGGATGTAGATTTTTATGCATTTTCCGCGCATAAGATGCTCGGTCCAACAGGCATTGGAGCCTTGTATGGCAAGAGAGAATTACTGGAAAAAATGCAGCCATTTATGGGTGGTGGTGATATGATTCGCGAAGTACGGCTTGAAGGATTCACTGCCAATGAGTTGCCGTATAAGTTCGAGGCAGGCACACCGGCTATTGCAGAAGCTGTTGGTTTTGGTTCAGCGGTTGATTACCTTACGCAAATAGGGATGGATGCGATCCATCAACATGAATTAGAAATAACAAAGTATGCGTATAGCCTCTTGATGAACTTGCCTGGTGTAACCTTATTCGGGCATGAAAAACAGAAGCGCGGAGGTGTTATCGCCTTTGAAGTGGCTGGGATTCATCCGCATGATGTTGCTCAGTTACTCGATTCGGATGGAATTGCCGTGCGTGCCGGACATCATTGTGCTATGCCATTGCATCAAAAATTTGGTATTCCTGCAACCACCAGAGCCAGTTTCTATATGTATACAGAAAAAAGTGAGATCGATAAACTTATACTTGGACTAAAGAAGGTCCAGAAGCTTTTCGGGTAATCGTATGGATGATATGTATCGGGAAGCCATCATTGAGCATTATAAGAACCCGGGATACCACGGGGTACTTGAGCCTGCAGATATTTCATTTGAAGATAATAATCCGTTATGTGGAGATCATTTACGGATAGACCTCAGAATAGATGCCGGGGGATGTATTACTGAGGCGGCTTTCAGTGGACACGGTTGCGCCATCTCACAGGCCAGCGCGGATATGCTTTTGGGATCGATCATTGGAAAACCACTGGATGAAGTAAAAAAGATGAACAAACAGGATATTCTGGATTTGATCGGAATAGAGCTTGGCCCGGTTCGACTGAAATGCGCATTGTTATCACTGAAAGTACTAAAATCTGCTGCGTACGGAATCCATCAGGGTGAGAGTGTCGAGCTCGACCTGGATTGATGCCATGTTGAATTATCGGATTGCAGATGGCGAAAGCCTGGAATACCTGAATATCTGCCCTTTGGAGGAGATCTCTTCGGGAGAACGTCTGTTTTTTGAAATTCACGATCAGCCAATAGTGCTAATAAATATCGCCGGAATGTTGTATGCCATTGGGGACGTTTGTACCCATGATAACGGTCCTCTGGGTGATGGTGAGATCGAAGAGAAGAGCATTATTTGTCCGCGGCATGGAGCACGCTTTGACCTGGAGACCGGCAGGGCCGTTCGTCTTCCGGCAATACAAGACATCCCTGCTTATCCTGTGAGGGTGGTAGACCGGGTTGTACAGATTGGTGTACCAAAAAAATAAAAGAGCCCGGAGGCTCTTTTTTGTTTTAGCTAAAGTTCCCTATCATCCGCAAAGTTTCAAACCCTTCGGCATATTTACTCTCACACAATGCTCCATAGCGAACCAGGATAGATCGGGTCAGGTCGGGGTCGAAGTAGTACTTGCCTGCGTAGGTCAGATACTGCGATAAAGCTGCCAGTTTTCCGGCAAGATGGATTTCCTGCAGAGGAACCAACAGGTTTGGGAAGAAACCATAACTGCTGCGGATCACATCAAAACCCAGAACCGTGACTCCACGGAAGGCGCGCAAAGCTTCATCGGTGACTGTATTGTGGTCCTGGTGAAGATCTGCGCGTGTATGCACAAAAACGATGTCGGGTTTGATCTCGCGCCCGATCTTTATCAGATACTCTAAAATTCCCTGGCGCAACGAAGGAAACTTTCGAGTTTCAAACTGTTCCAAAATGACCTGGCTTGCTGGAATCCCCAGAGATTTCATACTTGCCTGGTGTTCCACTACAAGATTGGATAAGGATGGGTTCCGCTGGTTATCTGATAAGGTGACACAAAACAGGTTTGTTTTATCAGGCAGGCTGGAAATCAACCCGCCACAGCCCAGCTCGATGTCATCCGGGTGCGCACCTATAAAGCAGATCCGTTTTCCTGAAAACTGCATCTTGTCCTTTTACTTGGTAGCCAGAATTCCACCAACAACTTTGGTCATTACGATCTTTCCATCGCGAGCTATCCGTTCTTCTGCCACGCGGGTGATCTGTGCCATCATTGCTTCAAAACTGGCTTTATCCTCGAACAGGCTTACCCATAGACGCCGGTCTTCATTGAGAGAGGCGCGCGTGTAATCAACAAAAGGAGTTGCTGTGTCAAATGTGAGGGGATTCTCGAATATCTCTACCTGGACTTCACTGAATAGGCTCTTAACCGTATTCAATATTTCGCTTCCAAAGCGTGAACTGCCTGGCATGGGCGGAATGGGTTTACCGGTAGCTTCTTGGATGATGTCATAAAACACCTTTTTATTTTCAGGCATCGGGCCTGTAGTGAAAAGGCGCCCACCAGGTTGTAGTACTCTGTGCATTTCACGGATAGTGAAAGGTATGTTTTCAGCGTAGTAGATAGCAAAGCAGCAGGAGAGGAGATCGAAGCGATTAGTTTCAAATGCGAACGGCTGGTTAAAATTTAGAGATTGGAAAGTAACCCTGTTGTTGTATTTTTTGTTTTCTTCCCGGGCCTGGGTCAGAAGTTCATCGGACACGTCACCACCGGTGATCTCGCATTCACCGCTCAACTGATTGAAGAAAGAAAAGCACTGCTTACCGGCGCCACATCCAACATCCAGGATCTTGCTCCCTTTTTGCAGGTGGAGAATATCCAGCATCCACTGGTCAATATCTCGGCCGCCGTATTTATTGTGAATGTCGATCCGTTTGAGAAGATCGCTGGTAGTTTCTTTGTAATCGATTTTCATGAGTCCTCAGTTTAATGTAATTTGTTGGAGAATTTTACCAGAATTAGCAGATACGTGGCAGTATCTCTCCCGCCAGCATGGTCAACATTCGGGTAGATCCATAGGGTGTTAATAATGTTACCTCTGGAGAGCCATCCTTGGCTGAGGAGACCCGGCCAATCATTGAAGTTTCTCTACCATATGGATGTGCCCGAAGCGCTTCGATGGCGCGTTGTGCCTGGTTCTCAGGCAGTATGATGATTAGTTTGCCTTCATTGGCAAGGTATAGTGGATCAAACCCAAGCATCTCGCAGGCGGCTTTTACAGGTTCTTTTACCGGGATGTTTATCTCATTAATCGCTATATCCACTTTGCTTTGATTGGCGATCTCGATCAATGTGGTTGCTAATCCTCCGCGAGTTGGGTCACGCAAAACATGCACATCCGGGGCGACCTCTAGCAAAGCTTCGATCATCCCATTGAGGGGGGCGGTGTCAGACTCTAGCGCAACCTCAAAGGCTAATTCATTTCTGGCGCTGAGGATGGCAATACCATGATCGCCAAGAGATCCTGATATCAGAATTACATCCCCCTCCTGCGCGGCACTTCCTGAAATTTGCATCTTGCGGCTGTTTGGAATCACCCCAACTCCGGTGGTGGAAATATAAACTCCATCCGCTTTCCCTTTTTCGACAACTTTTGTGTCGCCTGCTACGATTGTTATGCCCGCTTCTCTCGCAGCATCAGCCATCGATTGAACGATCTTATCGAGATCTGAAATTGCGAATCCCTCCTCAAGAATAAAAGAAGCAGTCAAGTACAGCGGGACTGCACCCAGCATGGCAACATCGTTCACTGTTCCACATACTGCAAGGCGGCCAATATCCCCTCCCGGAAAAAACAGTGGTTTGACCACATGGGCGTCAGTACTGATAGATAATTGCCCATCTGGCATTGGTAATCTGGCAGAATCATCACCCTGGTCCAGATAAGGATTGGACAACCACTTGCCAAAGATAGTACGGATCAGCTCATGGGTTAATTTACCGCCGCTTCCATGCCCAAGAATAATGGTTTCGCGATGGCTGAGGGGAACCGGGCAAACTGGGCCTTGCGATAGATCAGCTGTCATCAGGAACCTTTCCGGTAACGATAATAGGCAGAACAGGCACCTTCATTGGATACCATTGGCGCTCCCAGGGGATTTTCCGGCGTGCATTCTTTACCAAATGCCGGGCACTGAGGTGGTTTCATAACACCCTGAAGGATCTTCCCCGCGATGCATACTTCTGCTTCGCGAGTCTGGATATGCCCAATATCAAAACGTTTTTCAGCATCATACTGGGCATATTCTGGCCGTAGTGAAAATCCGCTCATTGGGATGGTGCCAATCCCACGCCAGGTTCGGTCGGCTGGTTGGAAAACACGTTGGATGGCAGCCTGAGCAGGTTGATTGCCGGCTTCTGTGACTGCACGCGAATATGAATTAACAACACCTGTTTCGCCTGCTTCAAGCATCTTCACAACATCTATCAGTCCAAGAAGCAGGTCTACAGGTTCAAACCCGGTCACGGCGATCGGGACATGATACTTTGCCGCAATTGGAGGATACTCCCAGTAGCCCATGATCGCGCATACATGGCCGGCAGCAAGAAAACCTTGCACCCGGTTGGCTGGAGATGAAAGGATAGCCTCCATAGCCTGTGGAACGCGAACCTGAGATACCAGTAGGCTGAAATTCTTCAGTCCGAGGGCCTCAGCCTGAATGATGCTAAGGGCATTGGGAGGAGTGGTCGTTTCAAAACCGATGGCAAAGAACACCACTTGTTTATCAGGGTTTTGTCTTGCAAGTTGGACAGCATCCAGCGGAGAATAGACAACCTTTACAGCTCCACCTGCGGCACGAACGCTGAATAGATCTCCCTTAGAACCGGGTACGCGCAGCATATCCCCAAAGCTGGCAAGAATGAAATTCGGATCCGAGGCCAATGCAATGGCTTTATCGATCATTTCCAACGGTGTGACACAAACCGGGCAGCCTGGCCCATGAACAAGTTCCACTTGTGGAGGTAGTAGCTGGTCAATGCCGTAATGCATGAACGAATGGGTTTGACCGCCGCAAATCTCCATAATCACCCAAGGATTCTTGGTGATCTGGCACAGATCAGCTGCCAATTCTTTGACTCTTCTGGCATCACGAAATTCTTCAGTGTATTTCACGGGTTTTGATCCTGTTGATTGGCAAGCTCATTCATCTCATCCAACAAACCAAGGGTATCTAAAGCTTCCTCTTCGGTCAGTTTCGAGATGGCGAAACCAACATGGACGATGGCATATTCCCCCGGGACAGCATCTGGTAAAGTTTCAAAGCAGACTTCACGGATTGCTCCGCCAAAATCTACTTTCCCCATCATTAGCGTATCTTTTTTATAAACTTCAAGAATTTTGCAGGGGACTCCAAGACACATGATCATCTACCTTTCATAATGGATCCGGCAGCAACTGCCTGTCCGAGACTGATACAACCATCATTGGGTGGAATCAGATGGTGAGTAAACACCCGAAGACCCAGGTGATGAATTTCTATTTGCATTTTACTCAACAGCAACTGGTTTTGCCAAACTCCGCCGCTGAGAAGAACCGTGTTTATTGGTTTTGAGCCAATTATATGCTGAATCATTTCTGATGAAGCGGAAATAACTGTATTGTGGAACCTGGATGAGATCACAGGAACTGAGATATTTTCACTGATGTCCACCAATATATTTTCGAATAGTGACTTTACCATGAATTGCCCATCTACCAGGGAAAATGGGTAGCCATCCTCGATTGATGGGTCAGCAATCTCTTCCAGTTCAATAGCAGCCTGTCCTTCATAAGACACTTCGTGGCGAATTCCGATGAGGGAAGAAATGGCATCGAATAAGCGGCCCATAGAACTGGTTTGGAATACATTCAGGTTTTTATCCAGCTGTGTTATGAGCAGGTGTAGTTCCTGATTCGAACAGCGGTTTTCCAAGAAGGGGTCTTTATCCAGAAGATCGAGAGCGTGTAGGTAAGCGAGAGCGATACGATACGGCCTTTTGATGGCAGCATCGCCGCCCGGGAGGGGGAGGTACTGTAAATGGCCTGCTCTCTCAGAACCTGCAGCACTGCCCAGCAGGAATTCTCCACCCCAAATCGCTCCATCCGGTCCATATCCGGTGCCATCAAAGGTCAGAGCAATCACATCTTCATTTAGCGGTAAAAGATTCTCAGCCAGACAGGCAGCAAGATGGGCATGGTGATGCTGTATAGGAATGATGGGAACTTGATATCTCTCCGCCATCACTGATGCAAAGCTCGTAGAGAGAAAATCGGGGTGCATATCACAGGCGATTCCTTCAGGTGAGAACTGAAAGAGGTCAAAGAAATGGTCAACGGATTCGCGATAAGCCATATATGTCTCAGCATTGTCGAGATCACCCATGTGCTGACTGATAAACACCCTATCCTCGTGTGTTATTGAGAAGGTATTCTTTAGCAGGGCTCCCGCAGCGAAAATACCGGGAATGGATGCAGATATTTGCACCGGATCTGGTGAATATCCGCGAGCCCTGCGCATAGGTGTGACAGTGTTGACTCCGATGCGGAATACGGAATCATCCACACGATTGATGATCGGGCGATCATGGCTCAAGAAACCATCAGCGATCTTGCCCAGTTTAGAAAATGCCAGATGATCGTCTACCACCATTGGTTCATCGGAGATATTACCACTGGTAACAACCATTACTTGCGGATAACCCGGTTCGCCATCCATCAACAAATGATGCAATGGGGTATAAGGTAGCATGAAACCCAGGGTATTCTGACCGGGAGCAATATGTGCCAGTGAAGTGTTCTCTATGGGGGCAATGATGATGGGGTGCTGGTATCCATTTAGGTCAGATCCGTTATCATTTATTTTGATAAATGAACTAACAACATCCAAGGAACTGGCCATTAAGGCAAAAGGTTTTGCACTCCGCAGCTTGCCTTCACGTAATCGTTGGACCGCTGAGGTATTGGCAGCATCACAGATCAGTTGAAATCCACCCAGTCCTTTGAGTGCCAGAATTCCACCGGATTTTATGATCGAGCGTGCCTTTTGCAGAGCTTCGTCCCGCTCTGCAATTTTATTTTGAGCGATATAGAGCGACAGTTGCGGACCGCATACCGGACAGGCGATCGGTTGGGCATGAAATCGCCGGTCTTGGGGATCTTTGTATTCCTTCTTACAGTCTGGGCACATGATAAAACCGGCCATAGAGGTATAAGGCCGATCGTATGGCATTTTGTTGATGATGGAGAACCTGGGTCCGCAATTGGTACAGTTGATAAAGGGGTATCTGTACCGTCTGTCTGATGGGTCGCGCAATTCCCGAAGACAATCATCACAGATGGCCATGTCGGGTGGGATTAACGAGAAATAACCTGGCCGGCTTTCGCTTTCCAGTATATCGAATCCAGAGAATAGCTTTTCAACAATCAGCTGGAAATCAAAGTATTCAATACGGGAAAGTTTAGGGGCTTCCTTCTGTATCCTTTCACAGAAGGATCGCAATGTACTTTCATCCGCAGTCGCTTCAATGACTACACCGGAGGATGTGTTCTTTACGTACCCTGTAATGTTGCAGCTATTTGCGAGATTATAAATAAAGGGTCGAAAACCTACCCCCTGAACAATCCCTTTTACTACGATCTGGTATGTTGCCATTGTTACGGAAGAATCAACCTTTGCGATATTCTTTCAGCTCTTGAACGACCCAGTCGTTCCAGGCTTCAAGCCCAGTTCCATGCAGGCAGGAAACAGGGAAGGTTACCAGGTTGGGATTTAAAATACGTACACCATCAATAAAGTAATCCATATTGAAGGGTATATAGGGCAGCAGATCGATCTTATTCAAGATCAAAATATCCACCGAGGAATACATAGCCGGATATTTGTACGGCTTATCATCCCCTTCAGGTACCGATGCAATCAGGATATTCCTATGTGTCCCTAATTTAAAAGCAGCCGGGCAAACCAGATTGCCAACATTCTCCACGAGCACTAAGTCTAAGTCTTTCAGGTTCAATTTTGCCAGACCATTGCGAACCATATTGGCATCCAGGTGACAATCACCACCTGTGTTGATCTGAACCGCCGGTAATCCGAGGGAGGAGACTTTATCAGCATCGATCGTAGCCGCTGAAGTGTCCCCTTCGATCACAGCAATGCGGTATTGATCACGCAACAAGCTGATTGTCTTCATGATGAAGCTGGTTTTACCTGCTCCCGGAGATGCCATTATGTTCAACCCGAGCGTTCCGGATTGCTGGAGCAAACCTTCATTTGATTCTGCAAGCTGATCGTTGGCACCGAGTATGTTTTCAACAACATTTATATGGATCGTTTTCGACATCTTAGTCCTCTGTGATCTCAATACTATCAACACGGAATTCGTTCCCACTGAGTATCTTCACCTTGACAGATGAGCAGGCAGGGCATGCAGTTATACCGGCTTCTACCTCATATTCGGTCATACAATCCATGCATACTAATTTCGCGGGAAGGCGATGAAAAACCAGGGTCGCTCCTTCACAGGGAGTATCACGGTTGATGATCTCCCAGTAGAAGGTAATCGAATCGTCGACCAGGCTGGATAAGCTTCCAAGGACCAAGTGGATGGCTGTCACACGAGCAGCAGGGTACTTTTCCGCCTGCGTCCGGGCGATGGATAGAATGGATTCTGTTACAGCTAGCTCATGCATGGGGAAATTATAGCCGATATCCCCGGAGGAAAGCTTAGATTATGAATGGTACATCTAAGGATTGATCCAGTGTATCAGCCATTCGGCAGCTTTTTCGCAATCAGCAAGCGTTCGATCTGTGATCTGCCGGGTAAAACCGAATAAATACCCGGGGATCGTGATCAGCCAGGCTTCCATTTGGTGGTGGTGAGTATCATTCAGGTATGCCAGTAGGGCTTGAGGGGACATGTGATGCGATAATGGGGATGTGAGCGCTCTGGGGTGGATGGAAGTTATTTGAAGCGGGTCATTCTCCCCGGCAATTCCCGCATCTACAAAGGCAACCGTGTCATAGCTAGCCAGAACATCCACTAACTCAGGTGTCAGCTGCAAGACATAAAGGAAATCTATGTCATGCCCGAGAGAGGAGTAAAAATCATCGTTGTAATCCGCGAAATTCCTCCCAAAATGAGTTGATACAAGATCTAAAACAACCCAGCCTGCTCCATCATCCTGACGATCCGGGTTTCCATAGGCAATGATAATTATTTTCATAGATATATGGGGAAAGATAGGAGGTGCTGGAAACCAGCACCTCCTCGTATGCATCTAGTCTTTGGATATGGTCTCAAAAAGGGATCCATCAGGAGCAACGATATCCACACTGATAGGCATTTGGCCGACTGCGTGGGTGGAACATGAAAGGCAGGGGTCGTAAGCTCGAATGGCGGCTTCGATCCTGTTAAGCATGCCTTCTTTTACATCCGGCCCTTTGACATAAGTCTTCGCAACTGAATCGACGGCTTCGCTCATTGCCCAGTTGTTATGTCCGGTAGATACGATCAAGTTGACCGCTGTGATCTGTCCATTGGGATTAGTGGTGTAATCGTGGATCAAGGTTCCACGAGGGGCTTCGATAACGCCGACACCATGACCGGTAAAGTTGCGATGGGTGTTTAGGATGTCAGTGCTCAGAATATCAGGGTCATCAAGCAGAACTTTAACCCGTTCAGCGGCAAACAGTGCTTCGATCAAACGTGCGTAGTGATAATAAAGGGTATTTTCGATGGGTTTTCCATCGTTGATCGCACGATATTTCTTGAACTCTTCATTGGCAAGTGGAGTGTCGATATGGTTCGCAATATTCAACCGTCCAAGCGGGCCAACACGATACACCCCACCCGGATACCCAAGTTTTTTATAGTAAGGGAATTTTAGGTAGGACCAATTTTCTACATGCTCTGCGATGTAATCGAGGTAGGATGCCGGGTTGAAACGCTCTAGCTGCTTTCCATCTTGCGAGATCTGGCGGATATTGCCATTGTATAGCTCAAGTCCATCTTCAGGGGTGATCAGGCCGAAATAGCCAGTCTTGAATACCGCGAATTTCTGAATATCCTCGGCGTTCTTCTCAGCCCAGTCTTTCATAATGGATAGACCAACCTGAATGGTGCGGATGGCTTCATCAACACCGCTCAGTATCTGATCCCGTTCACCAACTTGCAGCGCTTTATTTACCCCGCCTGGTACGGCGAAACTCGGGTGGACACGACGACCGCCGAGCAGGTGGATAATCTCCTGTCCCCATTTACGTAGTTGAACAGCTTTTACCGTTAATTCGGCATTTGCCTGCACTAAACCGACAACATTCCGGATTGCCGGATCAGCATCAAACCCGAGTAAAAGATCCGGGCCAGCCAATTCAAAAAAGTGCATGCCGTGGCTCTGAACCATCTGGCCCATGTGCATCAGTTCCCGTAGCAGACTTGCCGGACGAGGAGGCGGTGAACCCGCTACCATATCACTGGCTTTTGCTGATGCCAGATGATGAGACACCGGGCAGATGCCGCAGATCCTGGGGGTGATCATCTGCATTTCGAAGTACATGCGGCCTTCGCAGAATTTCTCAAACCCGCGGAACTCATTCACATGCAGGTATGCATGATCCACAGTGCCGTTATCATTCATCTGAATAGTAACCTTCGCATGGCCTTCGATGCGGGTTACCGGTTCAATCGTGATTTTTTGAGATCCCATTTGTTCTCCTTAATGCCAGTGCAACAGTTCGTCTTTTAATTCCGGCTTCCGACCCTGTGCCAGCTCGCTAAGGACATAGAAGATGACATCTGCATCCGGTGGGCAACCAGGAACGAAGATATCGACAGGGACTACCTCACTGAGGGCGCGAACCTTTGTCGGTACAGCAAGTTCCGGATCTGAGGGGATTTTCCCTGATTCGTCGGTAGAAGGAGTTTCAATATATGCCCGGCGTAATGCTTCTTCGATCGTGAAAAAATTACGCATAGCCGGAATGCCACCGAAAACTGCACAATCACCCAGAGCAACAAGGGTTTTACAGCGTGAGCGCATTTTGTGAGCGACTTCCTCATTGTATGTATTGCTGATGCCACCTTCGAGCACACCAACATCCACACCGGAAGCATCCGGTTCTTTGAAATCCGTTATCGGAGTGGATCGCAATTCAGCGAGTTCCAACACCTGGAGGATGCGCTCATCCATATCCAGCAGGGACATATGACATCCAGCGCAACCAGCCAGCCAGTCGGAGGAAACTTTTGGTTTAGACATTCTTTCTCCTGTTCTTATTGCTGCCTGCATTCACAAGGCTAGCTACGTCCAGTGGTTGATCCTAAAGTTTTCTGCCAGTCTGAATTCAACCCTTTGCCAAGTTGTTTTCCAATGACTGAAAGGATATCCTGCATGCTGTTGATATCATCGGTTGGTTGTGTAATGCGATTTGATGTCTGCAGGTTATTCTCAATATTTATGAATGTACCACTGGTTTCCCACCAGGTCGTAGCCGGGATGACAACCTTTGCTCTGGCCGCGAGAGTGGAATTATATGTGCCGATGACAACCAGATTAGGGATCGATGAAAGCTTTTGAACCATTTTTTGATCCACAGTATCTTCTCCCTGGAAGAGAATGACGGTCTTTACACCATTCAGGTCAAGGGAGTGATTCAACCCAAACTGGCTGAGAGCTGATCCATTTGCTCCACCTTTCAGGCTGAGTACATGGGTAGCTTTTCCAGAAGACTTCAAAGCCTCTGTGAGATCTTTTATCAATCCACTGATCTTGCTGAGATCATCGGATTCTACTGTCTCTCCGACTATAATCCCAACGGTTTTGGCAGTGCTCAGCAACCTGGCTGCAGCTGCCGTATTGTCTTTAATACCATTCAGTAATCCTTTCAGGGCGGATTCGAATCCTTTCGAGGTATCCAAAACGAGGTCTGCATTGGCTGAAAAGACATTCTTTGGATCGGAAAGCATAATCAGTTTGGTACCGGTTGGCAGTTGACGTTTTACCAGGAAACCCGCTACCTGGTGGTCTGTAGATAGGTCTGCACCAACAACGATCACAACATCGCAACCGGTTACATCAGACAAAGAAGATCCAGAAATCGACCTGACGCTTTCATGCATCTGAAGGAAACCATTGCCACCGAGCACTCCAGCTTTTACCTTGCTATTACCAACAAAAAGCTGGCTAAATAGACTAATCTCTTCCAGGGATGCATTATCGGTGATGAGGGCGGCCGCAGGTTGTGCAGTTTGGATTAGGGATGCAATTTCTTTTACAGCTGTATCTAGTGTGGAGGCTTTCTGTCCATTTGCGCCGGCAACCAGGGAGGTGGGAATACGCTCTTTATCATTGATAAGAGGTTCAAAGCGCCCGGTGGAACAAAGCAAACCGTGATTGATGCTGGCATCCCAATCACCTTCAATGCGGACTACTCGGTTATCTCGTGTAAGAACTTCCATTCCACAACCGATACTGCAGCGGGTGCAGATCGTCTTGACTTTCGTTGTATCCTTTTCACGGCCATTATAGGCACTCTGCCTGTCGATGATGGCCCCGGTTGGGCATACCTGAACGCAGGTACCACAAGAAACGCAGGTAGATTCGCCAATGGGTCCACCCAGGTCAGCGACCAGGTAGGAGTTAGCTCCACGTTCTTCGATACCAAGAGTGAAATTACCGACCAGCTCGCCGCAAGCGCGGACACAACGGCGGCAAAGAATGCAGCGGTTGTTGTCGATCACGAAATACGGGTTCGATGCATCCACAGTGAACGGGGAATAGTTGGGCTGCAACGGCCAGTGGGTCATTCCTTCAGCGTAGGCACTGTTTTGAAGTTCGCAATCGCCGCCAGATACCTGACAGAACATACAGAAATGGTTACGTTCACTGAAAATTAGGGAAAGGACGAATTTTCGGGCTTCCTTTACCTTTTCAGTGGCAGTGTGGACGACCATATTCGGATTCACCGGTAAAGTGCAGGAAGGTTGAAGAGTTCGCGCACCTTCTACTTCTACCAGGCACAGGCGACAACCACCATAAGGTGCCAGTTCCTTGTGATCACACAGTGTAGGGATGACAACCCCGGCATTTTCTGCTGCTCGCAAGACGGTCGTTCCCTCTGGAACTGAAACCTGTTTACCGTCGATAGTGATATTGACCATGATTTTTCCTCTCTTGTCAGACTATTTCGTTTTTCTACCACTCATCGGGCAGACACCGGTAGGGCAAACTTTGAGCTTAATGTGGGCTTCAACTTCAGCCCGGAAATGTGCCAGTGTATCGCGTATAGGTGTGCCGGCTGTTTGGCCCAAACCACAGTTAGACATTTGATAAAGGTATTTTTCAATATGTTCGAGGTCAGCCAGGTCTTGCATCGTGCCAACCCCTTCAGATATTTTTGTCAGGATCTGGAATGCGCGGTCATTACCTATTCGGCAGGGATTGCACTTACCACATGATTCGTTCTTGAAGAAATTCACCAATACTTTGCAAAGATCAACTACGCAGGTGTCCTCATCACAAACAAGCAATGCTCCTGAACCGAGCGCAACACCAGCCTTACCAAATGATTCAAAGTCCATTGGGGTGTCTTGCAGGCTTGCAGGGATAATGGAGCCAGAAGAACCGCCGGTTTGAGCCAGTTTGAAAGTATGCCCGTTTTTCATACCGCGGGCATAAATTGAGATTACCTCACGCAGAGTGATACCCATAGGTACTTCGATCAATCCGGTTACATTGACGTTGCCCATAATGGTGTAGACCTTAGTGCCGGGGCTTTTGGGTGTTCCAATACTACGATACCAGGTCGATCCGCGATTGATGATTGCCGGGACATTTGCCAGGGTTTCGACATTATTCACAAGTGTGGGTTTATTCCACAACCCATTGGTGGTGGGGTAAGGTGGACGGGAACGAGGTTCTCCTCTTTTCCCCTCGATCGATTCAATCAGCGCGGTTTCTTCACCGCAGATGTAGGCTCCGGCACCAGAATGGACATGGATGTCAAAGTTAAAACCTGTACTGAAGATATTCTGCCCGAGAAGACCGAGTTCACGAGCCTGATCGATAGCTTTGTGTAGTCGTTCCTGAGCGAGTGCATATTCGCCGCGGATGTAAATATACCCTTCATCCGCGCCAACTGCGTATCCGGCAATTGTCATCGCTTCAATGATACAGTGAGGGTCACCTTCGAGTACTAACCTGTCCTTGAAGGTTCCGGGTTCAGACTCATCTGCATTGCAGATGACATATTTTTTCTGGCTGGTGGTTTTTGAGACAAAGCGCCACTTTTGTCCTGTTGGGAAGCCGGCTCCTCCCCGGCCTTTAAGCCCGGACGTATCTATTTCGTTAATCACATCGGCAGGCTGCATGGAAGTCAAAGCTTTTCCAAGTGCTGAATAACCATCATGAAGTATGTAATCGTGGATATCCTCAGGATTGATGATGCCGGCTCTTTCGAGGACTATCCGTTTTTCTGCCGGGAGGGTTCCTTTACGCGCCACCAACCAGGCGATACGCCCGGAAAGCTCGTGGCTCGAAGCCACCAGGTTCTCCACGATTCGCCCTTTATACAGATGTTCTTCGGCAATGGTTTTTACATCTTTAGCGGTTAATGGACCGTAGATGATCGCTTCAGGGTAGATTATTGCCATCGGAAGGGCGTCATGCCTGCCAGCATCCGACAACCAGGACACTTTGATCTCATCCTGCAAGCCGAGGCGAGCACATTCGAGTTCAAAAGCTTGGAATACCTCAGAAGCACCCTTAGCAAGGCTGTCAGGATCACCGGATACAAGTACCATGGAACGTGTAGTTTTCATCCGGATCTCCTAGCCCTGGTACTTTTTCAAAATGGCTGGCACCTGTTCAGGTGTCACATTCCCGTATACATCATCATCAACAATGAATGCGGGGCCAACTGCACAAATACCCAGGCAGCTGACAGCCAGTAAAGTCCACTGGCCATCGGGTGTTGTCTGGCCAATATTGATTTTCAATGCCTGCTGTATAGCAACAATCACCTGTCTTCCACCCACTACATGGCATGGAGCTGATTCACAGAAACGAATGACATGCTTGCCCACCGGGATCGTGGAGAGCATCCCATAAAAGCTTGCTACCGTGAATACTTTGCTCTTTGGTTTTTTTAAGGCATGGGCAATCTCTTCCAACGCCTGTCCAGGCAGATACCCAATCTCATGATTCACATGAGTCAGGATGGGTATAAGCTCATCGTCATGGGCACCGAAACGGGCCAGGGCATTTTCTACTGCCTGGTGCACCCGCTCGCTGATACTTGCTTCTACAACCATATACTCCTCCAGTGGTTCAGATTGTGGAACGTACCAGTATCAATTAACAATAATCGCGTTGAAATTACATACTTGCATGCAGATACCACAGCGCACGCATACATCCGGATCGATCTTATGCGCCTGGCGTCGTTCACCATTAATAGCTTCGACCGGGCAATTTCGAGAGCAAACAGTACACCCGGTACAAATATCCGGCTGGATCTCGTAGCTGATCAATGACTTGCATACCTTGGCAGGGCATTTTTTCTGGAAAATATGGGCTTCATATTCCTCCCGGAAATGTTTGAGTGTGCTTTCCACAGGGGTGGGAGCACCCTGGCCAAGACCGCATAAGCTGGTTGACTTGATTTCTTTACAGAGTAATTCTAATGTTTCGATATCTCCATGCCGGCCTTTTCCTTCACATATACGGTTGAGGATCTCGAGGATCCGGCGTGTACCAACCCGGCAGGGTGTACATTTTCCACAGCTTTCGTCTTGAGTGAATTCCATGAAGAAACGGGCGATATCCACCATGCAGGTATCTTCGTCCATGACGATCAAACCACCTGAGCCCATCATCGAGCCCGCAGCTGTCATGGATTCATAATCCATTGGAAGATCTAATTGACTGGCAGGCAGACAGCCGCCCATTGGTCCGCCTGTCTGAATGGCTTTGAACTGTTTGCCGTCCTTAATTCCACCACAGACATCAAACACGATTTCGCGCAGGGATATGCCAAATGGAACTTCTATGAGGCCGGTATTGTTGACATCGCCGGCAATAGCAAAGGTTTTGGTGCCTTTGCTTTTTTCATTGCCCATTGATGCATACCAATCAGCACCTTTCAAGATGATCTGCGGCACATTCGCATAGGTTTCAACATTGTTCACATTTGAAGGTTTACCCCATAGACCGCTATCTGCAGGGAACGGGGGGCGTGGGCGAGGTTCACCACGTTTTCCTTCGATGGAAGCCATCAGTGCAGTCTCTTCACCGCAGACGAAAGCACCAGCGCCCATGCGAACTTCGAGGTCAAAATCAAACCCTGAACCAAGAATATCTTTCCCAAGCAGCCCCATTGCCCTGGCCTGGTTGATGGCGATATTCAAGGTTTTTACGGCGATCGGATACTCAGCACGGCAATAGATGTAACCCTGTTTAATACCCGCCGCGTAAGCAGCGATGATCATTCCTTCCAAAACGGCATGTGGATCACTCTCAAGAACACGACGATTCATAAAAGCGCCGGGATCACCCTCGTCTGCATTACAGATGAGGAATTTATCGGATCCCTGTTTTGCGGCTACAAAACTCCATTTGCGAGCAGCAGGGAAGCCGGCACCACCACGGCCGCGTAAGCCCGAGGCCAGTACCGTTTCGATCACCTGGGTAGGCGACATTTCGGTCAAGGCTTTACCCAGTGCTGCATACCCATCTTCCGCAATGTAATCTTCAATATTCTCAGGGTCAATTTTGCCGCAGTTACGTAAAACTACCCGTATTTCTTTGGATTTTGGCGCGCCAAGCTCTTCGTCTTTGACACTTTTTTCGGGTTCAACAAACCTGGTGGCAATTCGGCCTTTTAGGAAATGTTCTTCGACAAGATACGGGATATCATCAACTGTCAGATTGGTGTAATGAATGCCTTCAGGATAAACCATCATTTCAGGGCCATTCCAGCAATTACCAATGCGGGAAGTTTCCAGCACCTGGATCTCATTAATCAGGCCTTCTGCAACCAGTTCATCCTGCAGAGCATCCATCACCTCGTGAGCGCCTTTATGGATGCAATCCGGATCTTTGCAGACTAAGATATGTGATCGAAAGTACTTCATTCTTTCCTGTACTTCCGATTATGCCAGGTGGATTTGATTGCCGGTTACGATCTGATTTTTAAGTACATGTTCTTTCATGATACGAACGGCAACATCCGGCGTGACTTTGCCATAGGTGACCATTGGGGCTTCACCAATAGTCACCTGGACAATGGGTTCCTTCTCACAAAGACCAATGCAACCTGTCTGGGTAACGATCACACCACTGAGATTATCCGCTTCGATTACATCCAGAATTGCTTTCATGGCATCGCGAGCGCCAGCAGCAATACCGCAAGTTCCCATGCCAACAGTGACCTGAATTGCCCCGGATGTCGCTTTAGCTTTTTTCTTTTCAAGCGCTTCTTCGCGGATCTTCTTTAGATCCTCAAGTGTTTTTACTGTGCTCATTAGGACTCCTGTATAGATTAGATTTATGGTAGGCTGAGCGGCAAAGGTTCGCGAACCCCATGCATTCCTTCTTCCAGGTGGCTGCGGAGGAAGGAGATGATGGTCGGTTCAGAGAGTGCGATGTCGCCCAGCTCTTTCTTGAAATACTCGTCATCGAACTCGAATAACCGATCATTAAACTCGTACCGATAAATCCAATGAATATCAGGATAACCAATAAGGAGCATAGTCATTGTGCTGACCATATCACCCAGAGGCATACGATCTACATGACTGTGCTGAAACCAGCAGGAAACTCGGGCACCTTTATTCACAGAAGAGATGATAGTTAGCCCGCCATTGCATATTTCAGCCGCTGCTTTTAGGAGTGGAAGCCCTAAACCAACGCGGCGTGTAGTGCGTGATGTATAAAATGGATCCACAACCTGGCGCACAAGCTCTTCATCCATTCCTTTACCATTATCGGTAATAGAGAATGATAAGCGGTCGGTCACTGTATTCTCGTGAATAGAGATCCGTACCATGCTTGAACTAGCATTTACGCTGTTCTCAGCGATATCCAGGATATGAAGAGCCAATTCTCGCAAGATCTACTCCTGGCACTGTCTGACAACTTGCGGGAATTTGGATGGTTTTACTCTGCCCAGGGTTTCATCATCGACAACTATAACTGGTGCCTGGCTGCAAGCTCCCACGCACCGGCATACTTCCAGGGTAATCTTTCCATCTGGTGTTGTTTGTCCCATGTCGATACCTAATGCCTGCTTGGCTTTTTCGATCAGCTGTGGAGTGCCACCAACATAGCACGCAGTCCCCATGCAAAATTTGATCGTGTGCTTCCCACGGGGTTGTGTAGTGAAAAAAGAATAAAATGAAACAACACCGTGAATGGTACTTACTGGTACCCGAAGCGTTTGAGCAATATAGGATTGCATGGATTCTGAAATGAACCCTATTTGGCTCTGGACCTCATTTAGTATGACCATGGTTGCACCCGGCCGGGTACGGTTTTCGTTGATTATTGAATCAATGATCGATTTCTGATCCGTGTTGTTCACCGGATCGTTGGCCAGCGCTGATATTACTGCAGAATTCATAGCTACCTCTTCGATGGCACTTGGTGCCAGTAATGTCTGTTGTACCAATTGAGAGTCTAACCTGTTAGGTCGAATTGGTTAATTACTAAATGTCATGAACCTCTACGCGGGTTGTCAATTCCTCTGTATAAGCTTACAGATCTACCATCTTCACCCCTGAATGCTTTCCTGAATTCCTCTGTTGTTGGATTTTCAATAATGAAGTAGCAGGCACCTAGGAGATCATTCGAAAAATGTGCGTCACCATTTTGGATCACTGGTATACCGGTGGGGTAACTGCTCAGGCAGGTAACATTCGATGGGTCAGAGTGTTTATAAACTTCGATAGCGTCATATGTGAGGTCCGGGGGGAAAATACCCAACACTGGCAGCAGTCCATACGCCTGTCTGTCTACATGTGCCGGGATTGCCAGGCCGTGTAATGCGTGTACATGATCTATGGCTGATTTCAAAGTCAGGGATGTGGAATTCAATAATAAGCGTTCTTCAGAACGGATAAAATCACCGGTCTCATCGACAATGAACTGGGCTCCAAAGTAATCTGGGTTGTTCAAGATCTCCGGTAATTCTTCATCGACGGTTTTCTGAAGAGTCCTTGCTTGTTCCACTGAATCAAAAATACATAATAAGTGAATGTCTTCTGCAGTCTGGAGTTCCATACCCGCAAGGATGGCCAGATCGTATCCGCGGGCGGCCTTTTGCACTGCTTCAATATTGGCTGTATGGTTATGATCCGTTACAGCAAGTATATGGATACCTGATGATACTGCCTCCTGAACAATGATAGGGGGTATCATCACAATATCCGCACAGGGAGATAGGACAGTATGGAGGTGTAGGTCTGCCCGATAAGTTTTCATGGAAGGGGGATTATATGGTTATGAACTTCTCAAACCCAGTTCCCACAATTTTCCGCATACCTCAAAGTTTTTAGCGGTGGTTCCCAGGAGTATGATCCCTTCCTGGTCCGCTTTTTCGATCGTAACAGCATCAGGAAGGGCGTTTTCCGAAATGATGATCGCTGTGAGCTCCAGGAGAGCAGCCACAGCAACAATATTCTGGTGTGCCTGTAAGGTGACCCAGATCGCGTGATGACCAGCTCCTGTCATGACGCAACTGAGCATATCTGAGCAGTATGCTGATGTTGATTCATCTACAGAATCTACTTCCAGGTGGGTGAATTGATGCAAGTCGAGCTTTTGAGCGATATCGAATAGTTTCACGGTGTTCCCTCCAGGTGATTTCCGCGGGAGTCTCCAAAAGACTCCTGTTCTTTTAGGAGAATTTTCATCTTTAATCGCGTCCCGCGTTCAAGAGATGAATCGATTTTTAGTTGATCTACACAGCGAGTAATATTGGCAAGGCCCATCCCTGCGCCAAAACCCATTTCGCGAACTTGTTCAGTAGCTGTAGAAAATCCAGGTTTCATTGCCAGATCTACATCCTGAATACCGGGGCCGTCATCGATCGTTTCCATAGTGATCTGATGCGGTTCGATCTCGACCCGAATGATTCCGCCGTTACGGGAATGAATAATGAGGTTCATTTCGGCCTCATAGATAGCAATTCCGCAGCGGCGGGCTATCTGCGGCGAAGCACCGAGGCGCATAAGAGCTCTTTTTATGTACGAAGATGCTGTGCCCCCGTGAATGAAATCGCGTGGTTTGATGTTATAGCGAAGAACGAGTGATGTGCGGGTGGAGATAATATCTTCAAATAAGTGACTCGCCCGATATACGCGGATCTCTTCCTGTTGAAATTCATTGGTCAGCTTCTTTAGCAAGCCGCGGGTAATATCTCCTTTGGTGATGATCCCTACTAGTTTATTCTGCTCATCCAGAACCGGCAGCCTACCTACCCGGTTGTGTACAAAGGTCTTGAGAGCCTCGATTACTGGGTCGAATTCTTTGACCGTGATCAATTTGGAGGACATATATTTTTCTACCGTTGAGGGAAGATCCACTGCCATTAAGCAACGGATCAAATCTTCGATGCTTAGTATTCCTACCAATTCACCATCACGCAACACTGGTGAGCCAGAGATCCGTTTTTCACGAAACAGAATTGCAACGAATTCCATGGTGTCAGAGGGTGATACCGTGGCAATATCACGTGTCATCACCTGGTTGATCAAAAGCTCATAAGCCAACTCTTCAACCTTGGTGATGCTCTCTGCTACTGCATCAGTGATCGGCTGGTTCTTGATATCAGTCATTTTCTACTCATCGCAATCACAATTCCCATTTGAGACAGGGTTTTCGAGAGAGGGCAATCCGGCTGCGTAGAGACGACCACATAATTCAAAAGTACCATACGGAGAGCTGATGAGCGGGATACTTTCTACGTTAGCCAGGGCGATCGTTTCCGGGGGCGGACGTTTTCCACGGACAAAAACGATGGCGGCAACATCAGCCATCTGGGAAGTGCGAATTACCTGCGGGTTGCATAAACCTGTAAGAAGGATCGCGTTGGGCTGAATGGATGCCAGAACATCGCTCATCAGATCAGCCCCGCATCCACCTTTGATCTCTCGTGTGAAATCACACACTTCAGTAAGGAGTGTGCCATCGATAATTTCCATCAATTCTTGAGTATTCATTTGCCTGCCTATTCTAAATCACTATGATTAGTATATTGCATCCCCTGTGTTCGGCAATATGTGTAATTTACCAGCTATCATGGATGATTGTAATGACATACCATGTTAAAATTGCTGCATGCTAATGGAAGGATTACCGTGATGAAAACTTTGATACAAGGCGTTAAAGGGGCACGCGATTTTTACCCTGAAGATATGGCTTTTCGTTCCTGGCTTAACCGGAAGTTAGGTGATGTTTCTCGGATGTTTGGTTACCAGGAATATGACGGTCCATTCCTTGAAAGGCTTGAATTATATGCAGCGAAATCCGGGGAGGAACTGGTCAAAGAGCAAAGTTTCGTATTCGAAGACCGGGGGGGAGAGCTAATTGCATTACGCCCCGAATTGACACCCAGCCTGGCGCGAATGGTAGCAACACGCCAGAACGAATTGCTCTTTCCCTTACGATGGTGGTCTTTCGGGCCATTCTGGCGTTATGAAAGACCGCAAAAAGGTCGCTCGCGGGAGTTCTTCCAGTGGAATATTGACCTGGTTGGGGTGAATAGCCGAGAAGCGGATACTGAGATGCTTGCCATTGGCTGCACTTTTTTTAAAGAGGTTGGTCTAAGCAGCAACCAGGTGGTGATCGCGATCAATGATCGGGAGTTAATGGAGGCTGAACTAACCAGCCTGGGCATATCGAATGAGAGCCTGAAGGATGTATATCGTTTGATAGATCGACGGGAAAAAATGTCTGCAGATGCGTGGGATACCTATGCAAATGACATCGGGATCACTGAAAAGCAGTTACTTGACATCAAGGACCTTTTAGAGAACAAAGAATTGTGGAAGAAATCCGCTGCTTTATCCTATATATTTAATCTTCTGGATGGGATGGGATTCCTACCTTACATGCAATATGATCCAAACATTATCCGTGGATTGGATTACTATACGGGTATCGTTTTTGAAGCACGAGATAGAGAAGGGGGCCGGGCAATATTTGGTGGCGGCCGGTATGATAACCTGGTAGGTGATGTTGGTGGGCAACCAGCTGGTGGAATTGGTTTCGCGATGGGTGATGTTGTCATCCGTCTCACGCTTGAAAAGTACAAATGTATCGGTGAACTTCCCGTAGCACCGGCCAAGGTGTTGGTTACATTATTCAACCAGGAAACAGTGGCACCGGCGATTGCTATTGCAGCGAAAATTCGAACTGCCGGAATACCTGTAGAAATCTACCCGGAAGTTGCAAAATTACCCAAGCAATTCAAATATGCTGATCGCCAGAAAATGCGATTTATTCTAGTTCTGGGGCCGGATGAAGTTATATCTGGTAAAGTATCCGTAAAGGACTTACTGGATGGCAAACAATCGGTTGTTTCATTGGCAGAAGCTATAGAATTGATCTCAAAATAGGCAGAATAATATAAAGATCGGATTTGTCTTTTAGGGCAGATCCGATCTTTATATATTACTTGAATACTGAAAATTATTTCTGGTACCTCTGGCGGATGACCGGTATTAGATATTCTTCAAATGATGCTTTTTCTCCGTAGTCCGGTTTCCAACCCCAATCTTTTCGTGCAGCTGAATCATCGAGGTCTGCTGGCCACGAATCCACGATCCCTTGTCTTTTCTTATCCGGGTCAAAACTGATTTCCGCTTTCGGAAAAGCACTCAGAACGTATTTGTAGAAATCTTGTGCTGATGGGCTGAAGCTGGTCACATTGTAGACCAGTTGGCTTAAATTCTGCCGTGGAGTTTCTTCTAGTTGTATGAGTGACTTGACAGCATCCGGCATAACCATAAATGGCAGGGTGGTATCGGGACGCACAAAACATTTATACGGTTCACCTGCAGCGGCATGGTGCAGCATTTCCGGCCCATAGTCACTGGTACCGCCGGTCGGGGTTGTGAATGCGCTGATCAATCCAGGGAACCGCAAGCAACGGAAATCAACCCGGTTCTCATACAGTTCTCCAGATGCCAGCTGTTTGTAATGTCGGCTGTAATACCTGCCCAGATGTTCGCAATACAGTTTATTGCAACCATACATGGTTGTCGGGAAAGTCCACTGATCTTCGGTGATCTTGCCGGCAGCAGTTTTGGCGGCTACATTCGGGAAGCCATAAGCCGCGATCGAACTGGGGTAGATGAATTTCACCGGATTTGTTTGCCATTGAGATTGTTCAACTGCCATACGCAACAGGTTGAGCATTCCCTCAACGTTTATCCGATGAGCTGTTTCCGGGTTGTACTCAGCTTTCGTAGAGAGAATTGAAGCCAGGTGGTAGATTGTACGGATCTCATATTCACCGACCAGCCTACCCAGGAGCATCTGATCCATGATATCACCGAGGATGAATCGGGAGCATAGTTTTGCGATATCCTCATCAATTGGCTGGACATCTAAAGCCAGAATTGGGGTGGAGCAATGTTGTGCCAGGTAAGTGATCAATCCATGACCGATCTCTCCATTGGCGCCGGTGATCAATATTACTTCTTTGCGCATAGCTTACTCCTCTCAATACAAAAATAAATGGGTTCTGATCGCTCAGAGCCCATTTTTATTCACAAATATGGTGATAGTCGCCATACCTGGATTATACCGTAGAACATTCCTCTTTTAGGCGGAGAGACTGCCTTTCCTCTTGAACCAGGTTTTCCATTCCTGATTCTCCCAAACTACCAGGATGGGTGATGCATTGAAGATCGAAGAGTAGGTACCGCTGAATACACCAATCAGCAGTATCAGAACGAAGTGACGTATGGTAACACCACCAAATAGAGTGAGGGCAAGCAGTGTCAACATAACGGTCAATGATGTATTAATCGAGCGATCCATCGTTTGGACAATCGAGTGATTTACCACTGTTTCAAATGGCAGCTTTCTATAAATTCCTGAGTTTTCACGGATACGATCAAAAACAACGATGGTATCGTGAACAGAAAAGCCAATGACTGTCAGCAAGGCGGTCAGGAAAAGCGAATCAACTTCCCAACCCAGGAAATGGCACAGAATTGCTTCAATCCCTACGATGACAAGGATGTCATGTAACATGGCAATAATGGCCGCGGTGCCAAAGCGAAAGGCGTGGGGAACTCCGCGAAAAGCAAAGGTTATGTAGATAAGAATAAAGAATGCTGCTAATCCAACCGCGCTTGCGGCACGAGCGGCAACTTCTTTACCAATGGATGGCCCTACTGTGTCGAAGCGAAGAATGACGGGTTGATCTTTAGAGACATCCGCCAGGCGGGTGACAACTGATGTCTTATTCTCTTCTTCAAGTTGAATTGACCGGATGATGAGTGAATTATTCTCGGAGCTCTGCACCTGGGGGGCACCAAAGCCGAGGTCTTCATACACAGCAACTGTATCGGCTGTAGAGGGAACATTACCCGAAGGGAATTGGATTTCAAGCATCGAACCGCCAGTGAAATCAATAGCCAGTGGCAATTTCCAAACTAATAATGCCACCATACCCGGTATGATGACGATCAATGAAATGAGAAAGAATAGGTAACGCCTTTTAATAATATTCATTGCTTACTCCTCGATCCCGAACCATTTGTGATGGCCGGCAAACTTGATCTTATCCAGGGTGACATGCAGGAACGTTCGGGTAACGATGATGGCTGTAAACATACTCACCAGTACACCCAATGCCAGGGTTAGGGAGAAGCCTTTTACCAGACTAGCCCCGAAAGTACTTCCATACCAGAAAAGTATGGCACAGGTAATTAGAGTTGAGAAGTTGGAATCGCGAATGGAAGACCAGGCACGTTTCCAACCCAAATCCACGGCTTGCTTTAATGAGCGGCCAGCAAGCAGCTCTTCTTTCAGTCTTTCAAAGATCAAGATATTTGCATCCACAGCCATACCGATACTCAACACAAAGCCAGCGATACCGGGTAAGGTTAATGTCACCGGGATCAAGCGGAAGAGTGCGTACGTGATACCAGCATAGACGAGCAAAGCCAGGTCAGCCAGTAATCCAGGAAGTCGATAGTAGAAGAGCATGAACAGCATCACGATGCTCAAGCCAATAATACCGGCAACCAAACTTTTATTGACGGAATCCTGCCCCAGGGTCGGGCCAACTGAACGGCTTTCAACTACCTTGAGTGGAATGGGGAGGGCGCCGTAACGAAGCTGAATGGCAAGGGCATTGGAGGATTCTTCTGTGAAACCGCCACCGGAGATTTGTCCGCTGCCTTCTGTGATGGGAGTTTTGATCACAGGAATGGAAATAAGCCGCTTATCCAAACTTATAGCCAGGTATTTCCCAATATTGTTAGTTGTGTAATCAGCAAAGATCGTTTTACCTTCATCGGTCAGTTCAAAGCTGATGTAGTACTCGCCGGTAGTGGGATCACGACCAACACTGACAGATTTTAATGCAGAGCCGGTCATGATCGTATGGTAGACCTGTTCAGCTGGAACGGATTCCGTAGTTGCTGCAGCTGTAGGATCCGTAACAGGAGCAACCTCAGCCGCTGCAGTTGAACCGGAATCGGTCTTAACCACAGTTCCTTCAGGCAAAGGATTGGAACCCATATCAATGAACTCAAGTTCACCGGTTTCCTTTAACACCTTGATCACTTCTTCCGTATTGGTCAGGCCAGGAAATTCACCTACGATACGGCGATTTCCAGCCACCTGGAATACAACTTCGCTGACACCCAATCCATTAGAACGGTTTTCAAGGATCTGTTTGGCATCCTGAAGTGCCTGTGGATCGACGATATAATCAACTGGTTTATCTACTTCCATTAATACCTGTAAACCGCCCTGTAAGTCCAGGCCAAGCCGGGTTTCCAGGGACCTGGTGAAGCTGCCGATCTGCACTACCGGGGTGACGTCCACCCAGATAACAATGGCGACCAGGAGCAGTATCAGGAATAAGACGACATTATTACGACGTTCCATGATCTACAATCTCCTCTTTTCACACAAATGCCAGCCTGAGCTGGCTGCAACTGTGTATTATACCTGACATAAAAAAGGGTGAACAGGGACGAAGAAGAATGGAATATCAAATACCAAGGTAGCTAAGAACAATAATACAAACCTGGTCAGGAGACGTATTATTTGTATCAACGATGATGTTCGCATTCGCTCTGGCATGAGAAAGTCTGATCATCTGCTGATCATATTCTGATCGTGTCCAATTTAACTGGCGGCGTGCAATGGTAAACTCGTAAGAAACATCGAGGAAAACCAATATGGTGGGTTTGGTGATCTTACGCCACATATCCGGTACATACGAGTGCTCTTGGGCGATAGCCCTTGCATAAACTCCACGGTCCAAGAGCGCTCTTGCCAGTGTTGTTTTCCCCGCTCCACAGGGTCCGGCAATTGCAATTAGCGCACTTCCTGTAGGTTCCATATCACTGGTACTGATCTGGGACAGGCAACCTGACTGTCATTCGCCTCACCTGATCTGAAGCATTTTGGATTACCCTTAAAACAACAATACTAATGTCATCCGCTGGTCTGTAGTCATCCAGGCTTGTCGCCATCCCTAAGAGCGAATCCGCCAGGTACTGCGGGGTTGGTTGTGAATCTTCAAGAAGTGCTTCCAACGTGGTTCGGATATCCAGACTGTGGCCTTTGCGGGATCCGGCTATTGATAGTCCGTCCGAAAACATCACAGCGGTTAATCCAGTAGTTATGGATATCTCCGTGATCGTGGGTTTAATATTTCTGCTGGTGCCGATCACTTCACTGGGTTGAAGGATTAGCTCTACTGATTCACCCAGTGAATAATATACGGGTAAGGGGTTATTTCTACTGATCACCAGTGTTTTTGTTTGAAAATCAATGGAGAAGATATTCAAAGTCGAAGAGACTTTACCGGATCGCTCTGTAAACAGATAATCCGATGCTGCCCTGGCAGCTGCACCATCGCGAATCCCTTCTGCCAGAAGGGTAATGACTTTCCGTACGACCATACTGGAAATAGCCTTCGCGCCTCTACCGGATGACTGACCATCCGCCAATACCACGGATAAACCTCCCCCGGGACGTTCAACCGTTTCGATCGTATCGCCGCTTTCAGAAGTAGCGTACTTATTGATTTTGGCAACCGCGATTTGAATTTCCATATCCTTATTCTACAAAGCTGTGGTGGGAAATGCAACTTTAATATTTTGAATGCATCTAATTCATTGTTAATATAATTTCGAGGAGAAAATATGAAAGAACCAATTCATGTGACAGATGAGAATTTTGAGAAGACAGTATTGCAATCACCGATCCCTGTGATCGTAGATTTTTGGGCACCCTGGTGCGGGCCATGTAAGATGGTCTCCCCGATTTTAGATAAACTGGCCGGTGAGAATGACGGAAATTTATTGATTGCAAAGGTTAACACCGATGAGCATAACGAATGGGCCGGCCGGTACGGAGTTCAGGGTATTCCTACTATGCTGTTCATTTTGGGCGGCAAAGTAATTCACAAGCAGGTAGGTGCACTACCCGAAGCAATTCTAAGAGATGCTGTCGGTCAATTCCTTGAGATCGCTGCTGAATAGAAAAATTAGTTCTGTATAGTTTTGGCAAAAAAGAAACTGGCTCAGGTACCTGAGCCAGTTTGTCGTTTATTGTTTAATACTTCTAGTTATTTCTCCGCCAATCGTTCAATCTGTGCGCCTAAGCCTTTCAGTTTAGTATCCACATTTTCATAACCTCGATCGATTTGTCCAATATTCCGGATGATCGATTTTCCGTTCGCTGAAAGAGCTGCAAGCACCAGAGCCATACCGGCGCGGATATCGGGGCTTTCCATTTTTTCTGGTGCCAATGGCGTTGGACCCTGGACGATACAACGGTGAGGGTCGCAAAGCACAATCTGAGCCCCCATGCTCACCAGTTTATCGGTAAAGAACATTCGGCTCGGATACATCCAATCATGGAATAAAACAGATCCTTTGGAGCGAGTGCTGATCGTAATGGCTATGCTCATCAAGTCGGTAGGAAAGGCCGGCCAGGGCATCACACTGATGACCGGGATGGCTCCACCCAGATCATGCTCGATCTCCAGGGGTTGATCTGATGGGACAAAGACATCATTTCCGCGATTCTCCCAGATTACACCCAGGCGATTGAAGACCAGTTTGATCATGTCCAAGTATTGAACGCCAGCCTCGCGAATAGTGATGCTGCCGCCAGTCATCACAGCTGCCCCGATGAAACTGACCACCTCCAGATAGTCCGGGCCAATCGTAAAAACACCACCGTGAAGTTTTGGTACTCCGGTTATATGGAGCGTATTTGAACCGATATGGTCGATCTTTGCACCAAGTGTGTTTAGAAAGTGGCATAGTTCCTGAATATGCGGTTCAGATGCTGCATTGCGGATCGTTGAAGTTCCTTTGGCAGTAACAGCAGCCATAATGGCATTTTCGGTTCCGGTTACGCTGGCTTCATCAAGCAAGATATCAGCTCCAATCAATCCTTTGGAGATGAAATGGAAAAGGCGGTCGTAGGTGGCTTCAGCCCCCAGGGCTTTTATTGCAAGCAAATGAGTATCCACGCGGCGCCGGCCAATCACATCTCCGCCTGGCGGAGGAAGATGTAATTCACCAGATCTGGCAACCATAGGGCCAGCAAGAAGAATGCTCGCGCGGATCTTTCTGCAAAGATCCGGGTCAAGATCAGCCGGGCGGACTTCAGCAGCATGAATTTGCCAGGTATGCTCCTCAAGAACGGTGATCTTTACCCCCAGGCTTTCTAGCAGGGCTCGCATCGCGATGACATCTTTGATTTGAGGAACATTTCTCAAGATCACCGGTTCATCCGTCAGTAAACAAGCAGCTAATAGAGGTAATGTAGAATTCTTGTTTCCTGAAGGTGTAACTTCACCCCTGAGGGGGATCCCTCCTTGAATGGCAAATTGCTCCATGTCATTCTCCTGGTATATAATTTTCACGCGAGGTGATGATGCTTATCAAACTATTAATCGCTGTCCTGGTCGGATGGGCAAGTAGTGCCATTATAAACTATTTAGCTGATACGCTGCCAATTTCAAAACGCGGATGCCCATCTTGCGGCACAAAACGTTCGTATCAGGAGTATTTATTCTTTAAGGCTTGTAAGAATTGCGGTTTTATTAGTCGTAGAGTATTTATCGTATGGATAAGCTGTATTATCAGTTTATTCGCTGCTTTTCAATATAGCTTTCTTGGCTTTTCTGTTGCTGTAATGGATTCAATTATTATCTTTTTTTACTTCCTTGTGATCGTGATCGACCTGGAGCATCATCTGGTGCTGCATAAGGTGACACTAGCCGGGGGAATGATCTTCCTGATCATTGGCATACTTTCACATCGTTTGCTGCCAACATTATTTGGCCTTATTGCAGGTGCTGTATTCTTTTTCATTATCTTTTTATTAGGTCAGGCTTACAGCGCGATAAAGGCAAAACAGACAGGTCAACCTGTTGAAGATGCGATAGGTTTTGGAGATGTCACGTTAAGCGCTGTTTGTGGTTCCCTGGTAGGTTGGCCGACCATCATCACCGTGCTGGTCTATGGTATAGCCCTTGGCGGGATCAGCAGCCTGCTATACCTTGTTTTCGAGAAGATTTATAGAAAGAAAGATGTATCTCAAGCCTTTATTGCATATGGACCTTATATATCCTTGAGCACACTGTTCTTCTGGTTTTTCGCCAGGTGATTAATGTGGACCGGCTAAGATAACTTCTGCCGGCAGGTCAGCTGAATACTGTTTTATATTATTTTTAAATGCTTCCAGTAGATTCTGACTAGTTTGAATGAATAGATCTTGATTCTGCCAGCTTTG
>CAIKMQ010000048.1 GCA_903828565.1 uncultured Leptolinea sp.
AAATATACACTCGCGGTGGGATTTTTGGTAATAAAAAAAGCCGCGTAAGCGGCTTTGTGCGCTGGAGAGGACTTGAACCTCCACGACTTTCGTCACATGGCCCTCAACCATGCCTGTCTGCCAGTTCCAGCACCAGCGCGAGAGTAGTGCAATTATAATCATCTCTTAAGGCTTGTCAAGGAAACCTATCTAAATTTTTTTTTATTGGAGGAATGATGACCCTGGTACTTGATGCAATGGGATCAGATAACTACCCGGATCCTGAAATCGAAGCTGCAATTCAGTTTGTTCGGCTCTACCATGAGCCCCTCCTTCTAGTGGGTCAGGAGGATATTCTTCGAGAGAAAATTAAATTGGCAGGCGGAGATGGATTGCCTATCGAGATCGTCCATGCAGCGGAAGTGCTGGAGATGGGTGATAAGCCAGTAGAGAATGCCAGAAAAAAAGGCCAGAACTCTATGGCCGTGGGTATGGAATTGGTCAAATCCGGGCGAGCGAATGCCTTCGTAACTGCCGGGAATACTGGCGGTGCGATGGTGAACGCCCTTTTGAAATTAGGACGCATTAAAGGTGTCTTGCGCCCTGCGCTGGCGAGCTTTTTTCCCGTGCGTAATGGGAAGTGCGTTGTGTTAGATATTGGGGCAAACGCTGAATGTAAGCCTGAATTCTTACTGGAATTCGGAGTTATGGGAAGCGTTTATGCACAGAAAGTTCTGAAAGTGGATCGGCCCCGGGTTGGCCTGATCTCTAACGGAGAAGAGGCTGGAAAAGGCAATCAACTTGTAAAAGATACACATCATTTACTTGCAGATAGTAAGCTGAATTTCATTGGCAATATCGAAGGCAAGGAACTTTTCGGCGGGGCGGCAGATGTGGCCGTAACGGATGGTTTTACAGGGAATGTCCTACTGAAATCCAGTGAATCTGTGGCGAAATTACTCATGGATACTTTGAAGGAAGCCTTCATGGCTTCCACGAAAGCAAAGATCGGCGCTCTCCTCGCGAAATCAGCATTACGCAGCGTAAAGAAACTTCTCGATCCATCTGAAATTGGCGCAGCTTTGTTAATAGGTATCGATGGGTTGGTTTTTGTCGGTCATGGACGTTCTGATACCAGGGCAATGTTCAGCGCTCTGAAATTTGCCCGTGAGATGGTACAGGAAGATCTGCTTGGCGCATTGAAGTCATCCATTCAAGAGAATATGGCCCATTTAGGATAAATCTACTATGAAGATCATAGCTAACGATCGCCTGATCAAACGCAATGTTCAGATCACAAAATATGCCACAGCCGGCAGCCTAATCATCCTTGGTGTTGGGATCTACTTCTCGATCGCTCAGGCTGAGAATCCATCCACTGTGTATATCACCTTTGCTGCACTTGTCGCCGGGTTTATAACCAGTCAGGTGAGTGTCTATATGCAATTGCGCTGGGGAAGATCTCCTCGTCCTGACGAGATTATCCTTTCTGAGCTAAAAGGGTTGGATGACCGTCACACCCTGTATGTTTATCGTAGTGTAATTCCTTACCTGCTGGTAAGTCCAACCGGTCTCTGGGGTTTGATCCCTTATCATCATGAAGGTTCAATCACTTTTAATAAAGGCCGTTATCACCAGAAAGGTGGTAATACATTTCGCAAGATATTTGGTGGGGACGGTCTGGGTCGTCCTGACCTCGATGCTAAAAGTAATATGCAGTCATTTGAAAAAGAGATCACGAAGCGTCTACCGGGTATGGAAAACCTCAATTACCAACCTGTTTTGGTGTTCACCAATCCGAAAACCCAGTTGGAATGCGAAGGAGCTCCGTATCCCGTCATTTCTACCAAAAAACTGAAAGACTTTATCCGTAAAAAGAATGGGCGTGAAGCCTTTGCGCCAGACTTGCTCGCTCAGATCAATCAGAGTTTACAGAGTTGATACAGAAAACCGCCCTACGGGGCGGTTTTTTTACCGGTTAGCGCTGCTACCTCTTGTTTTGTCAGGTGGCGCCAGTCTCCAGCCTTCATATTTCCCAATTTTATTGTACCGATACGCACACGTTTGATCCGGTAAACGGGTAAACCCAACCTGCCGCCAATCTCGCGGATCTGGCGCTTTCGTCCTTCTTTCATGACGATCAGCAACCAGCTGGTATCGTTTGTGGAACGCATTACATCCACCCGAGCGGCTTGCGTCCGGTAGCCATCCTCCAGCACAACGCCACGCCTCCAGATTGCCAGTTGTTCCTCATCCGGACGCCCTTTTACTTCCACGTGGTATTCTTTTTCGTGCCCGTAGCGAGGATGGGTCATTTTATTCGCCAGGTCGCCATCATTAGTCAACAGGATCAATCCCTCGCTATCAAAATCTAAACGGCCGATCGGAAAGACGTGTTGTTTGATGCCGATAATATCCCGCACATTCGGTCTATCATCATTCTCATCGATTACTGACAGATATTTTCGCGGTTTGTACAATGCAATATATACTTTCTCCGCGCGGTCTTTTACTGTTTTCCCATCCAGCTCAATCCGGTCGATCTCACTATCCGCCTTGTCACCCAGGCTGATTACCTTACCATTTACTTTGACTCTGCCGGCACTGATCAATTCTTCACAGTTACGACGGGATCCATAACCCATATTTGCCAGTATTTTCTGTACGCGCTCTATCGCCATTCTAGTCCTTGAATACTTTCTCTTGAATTTCCTGAACTTCCCCTTCGGGGTTGATATCCAGTACTGGCAGGTCTTCAAGTGAAGATAATCCAAAGTACTGTAAGAAATCTGCCGTGGTTCCGTAAATGATGGGTCGTCCAGGTCCTTCAGTCCGGCCTATCTCTTCGATCAATCCTTTACTTAATAAGCTCTTAATCACACCATCACTGTTGACACCGCGAATCTCATCCAACTGTGGTCGGGTAATGGGTTGCTTGTAAGCAACAATAGCCAGTGTTTCGACCCCGGCTTTACTCAGTTTGGATGTGGCTTGTAATCCTAAGAACCGTTCGATAATCGGGCTTAACCCGGCTTTTGTTGTGAGCTGATAGCGATTCTTGTGTTCCTGTAACTCCAGGCCACCGGAAATGGCTAATCGTTCTTTTAGTGTTTTTAATGCCTCTTCAATTTCCCGGGTTGGCACATCCAATGTTGCAGCAAGCTGCTGAGCAGTTACTGGGCCAGGCGCAACAAATAACAGGCCTTCCAGTTGTTCAGGGATGCTGAGTGGTGTATGATCTGTCAATTCTGTCATGCTATAATTAATCTCAAGGATATAAAAAATGAAAAAGCTATTCGGAAAGTCACGAATTCTTATTATATCAAGCATTCTAGTGTTTACATCGCTAGCTTGCCTCTTGCCTTCAATATCCGGCCAAGAAGAACCAGCTGCCATTCCCGTACCCACATATTCTCCGGATGATACTGTGATCACGATAACGGAAGCTCAATTGCTTTCAACCCTGATGACTTTTTCACAAGGAGAAAATCCCATAAAAATTACCGACCCAACTATTCAGTTGGATGACGGTGAATGCCACCTGGTCGCTAACATCAACATGCAACAAGCTGCTAATGGGACCATGCCGGCTGTTTCTATGCATGGAAAGGTAGATAGCCGCTTCAGCATCATTCTGGGTCCCCAACTTCAACCCGCAGTGAATTTCCATGCTTTGACTTTGAATGGAATTCCTGTCCCTAGTTTCTTGCTGAATGCACTTGATTCTATGATCAGTTCTGCCATTTCCGGACAACTAGACCTTGAATCGGGTAGTTTTGTCCTGAAGGACGTAAACATTGATAATGGACAAATGATTATACGTGTGGGAAACCCCTAACGATCCAAAAATCATGGTTTTACGCCGGCTCACCCTCCTGATCCTTTGTTGCCTGCTGCTGGTTTCCTGCCAACCGGTTCTTGTTTCATCTGCTTCCCAACTAGAAGTCACCATTCAGTATGATGGTAAAGAGATCATGCCTCTTGTCCCCGAGGGATCCACAGTAGAAACGGCTCTGCAAATCGGGTCCATTCATCTGGGTTCAAAGGATTTCACGATACCACCGCTTTCAGAAACCATCTCGCCAGGAATGGTCATCCAGGTCACACGCGTTGAGGATGAACTGTTCGAAAAAACGATTACGATCCCCTTCGAGAGACAGACTATTCGGAATGAAACCTTACAAGAGGGTGAAATCCGCCTTTTGCAGGAGGGAGTGAATGGTGAAAAGCACGTCACTTATCGGTCCACGGGTCTGGATGGCGTTGCTGGTGAACCTGTCGAAGTAAGCAGCGAGATCACCAAACAACCCATTCCAGAGATCATCATGGTGGGTGTTCTTGCCCCAATCCAACCGGTGACTATTTCCGGCATCCTGGTATACATTGAAAACGGTAATTGCTGGATGATCGAAGGTAATACCGGCCAGCGGAGTCCTTTGATTACCACAGGAGATCTCGATGGACGTGTTCTGCGTATCTCACAAGACTACAAGTGGCTACTTTTTACTCGCGCACTACCCGTTGATAGCCCGGATATTAACTCCCTTTGGGTATTGAGAATTGATAATCCAAACAATCCACCGGTGGACTTACAGGTACAGAACGTTATTCATTTTGCAGATTTTGTGCCGAATGCCAGTCAAACAATCATCTACTCCACTGTGGAACCTCGCGAAGCCGCCCCAGGTTGGCAGGCTAATAATGATCTAATTATGCTCAGTTTCTCTCCCGACGGACCGGCCGGACCACCGGCGGTAAAAGTAGATGTAAATTCAGGGGGTGTATACGGATGGTGGGGAACCCAATTTACGTGGTCGAGAGATGGCTCTCACCTGGCTTACTCCCGCCCAGATGGCATTGGCCTGATTGATCTACCTCAGGGAGTATTTGAAGAACTTGTTTCCATAAACCCTTTCGAAACTGGGGGTGATTGGGCGTGGGTACCCCCGCTTGCCTGGTCTCCCCTGGGTGATCTGCTTTTCTATTCCTTGCTCACACCTTCTGAAAATACTCAAAACAGAGTATCATTCGACCTTGCTGCTCTGGACAGGGTAATTCCCCTGAATATCACGATGGTGGAAGGTGCAGGCTTGTTTTCCAACCCCTCTCCATCCGGTATCATGCCAGATGGTGGATATCAGGTTGGTTTCATGCAAGCTATTGATCCAGCAAGCAACAACTCGGGTTACCGACTTACAGTCATGGACCAGGATGGCTCCAACCCTGAGGTTCTTTTTCCTCAAGCCGGTTCACTTGGTCTTACATCTCAACCTGTTTTCTGGTCTCCATCTTTCGATCATGGCAGCATGCTGGCAGTGGTCTATGGTGGCAACATCTGGCTGATCGATTCCGTGAGTGGTAAAGCCTTTCAGGCGACCGAAAGCGGTCTGATCACATCAATCTTCTGGCGATAACAGAAAGGCGGCACAATCATGCGGATTTTGATCACAGGCGCAGCAGGTTTCCTGGGCTCGCATCTCTGCGACCGTCTTCTGGAAGAAGGTCATTCAGTTGTAGGCATGGATAACTTCATTACCGGCAGCCCGGATAATATCTCGCACCTTGCAGGTAACACGCACTTTGAGTTCTACCGCCATGATGTCGCCAATTTCATATACGTCCAGGGGAAGATCGATGCCGTGCTGCATTTTGCCTCACCAGCAAGCCCGAATCCCGGCTCACCCTATGGCTACCCAAACCTGCCTATTCAAACCATGAAAGCGGGCGCCCTTGGTACACATAATTCGCTCGGTGTAGCCAGGGCTAATTCTGCCAAATTTCTACTCGCTTCTACCAGTGAGATCTATGGCGACCCAGAGGTTCATCCTCAAAGCGAATCATACTGGGGACACGCAGACCCGATCGGTTTTCGCTCCGTTTATGATGAAGCAAAACGTTTCGCCGAAGCCCTCACGATGGCATACCACCGCTATCACGGTTTGGATACGCGCATCGTACGCATATTTAATACTTATGGTCCGAGAATGCGCCTTGACGATGGCCGAGTTGTCCCAAATTTCCTCCAGCAGGCGATCAAACATCAACCACTCACGATCTATGGCGATGGCAGCCAGACTCGCAGCTTCTGCTTCGTGGATGATCTCGTCAGTGGTATCTACAACTTACTTTTATCTGATGAACATTTACCAGTCAATATTGGTAATCCGCAAGAGACTTCCATCCTCGAATTTGCTGAAACCATTAATCGAATTGCCGGCAGCAGCGCAGGCATCGCCTTCTTTCCGGATAAGAGGCTCGGAGATGATCCCCAACGGAGACAACCGGATATCAACCGCGCACGGAACCTCCTTCATTGGGAACCATCCACAGCTTTGGAGGATGGAATAAAGATGACATTGCAGTATTTCAAGGATCAGCTTGGGCAATGAAAATACAGTTTTCAAAAGACGATAAAGCCAGGTTTATTCGATTTGCCATTGTCGGTTCTATTGGCGCAGTCATCGATTTTGGCGTTTTCAATCTGCTTACCCATGTTCTTCACCTTACCGCGGTCATCTCCAGCGTGATCTCTTTCGTCTGCGCAGTCTGCAGTAATTTTCTATGGAACAGATATTGGACTTATCCTGATTCCCGCAGCAAACATGTGGCTCACCAACTGGTCCAATTCTTGTTGATCAGCCTGATCGGGTTAGCTATACGCACCCCGCTATTTGCTTTTCTTGAAAGAGCGTTGGGAACTTTTTTCTCAAACAACCCGCTCCCTCTCCCGGTTACTCCTACGTTTATCGGGCATAATCTTGCGCTTGCGATAGCCATTCTGGTCATCATGCTGTGGAACTTTTTTGCCAACCGCTACTGGACCTATGCCGACGTTCAGAGCGCGACCAAGTAAAAAGGAAATCCCATGCCTGGATTGAGAATAATCAGTGGAAAAGCCAAAGGGTATCACATAAAAGATGTACCGGGAGATTCTACGCGGCCTATCACCGATATGGTGAAAGAAGCACTATTCAATATATTGGCGGATGATGTGAACGGAGCCACCTTTTGGGACTTATTTGGCGGTACAGGCAGCGTAGGATTGGAAGCCTTGAGCCGCGGAGCGAAATTCACTCAATTCTCAGATAACAATCGTCACGCAATTCTCACCTTACGGCAGAATATTGCCACGACCGGTTTTGTAAATCAATCGAGGATCATTTCTGCTGATGCTTTCATGCTGCTCAGGCAAACACCAGCGCAATCGTTTGACTACATCTATATTGCACCACCGCAGTATAAAGGCCTATGGAAGACAGCAATTCTGGCTCTGGACGAGCATCCAGGGCACCTTGTTGAGGATGGTTGGGCTATCGTTCAAATTCACCCCAAGGAATATGAGGAAACTTCCCTCATGAATTTCACTCTCATCGAGGAAAGGAAATACGGGAACACGCTGCTGCTCTTTTATGAAAAGAAGGCTGCCGTATCAGGCTAAGTGGATTTATCCTGTTCGTAGTGTAAACAAAAGAAATCTTCACATCGGTGCGATTTACTTACTCTCTCAACCAGGTCTGGAAGATCCGGGAGCACCGACAAGTTCTTTAGATCTTTGATAGCCACCCATTCCAATTCCCCTTCTGGTCCTTGCTTGTATTTAATATCCGCTACATCGCACCGGACCAAAAAAATACAAATACCAGGAGAATATACTCCATCGATCAGGATATTCCCCACAATCTGCATGGACTGGCCGGTTATCCCGGCTTCTTCCCATAATTCGCGGGCAGCACTGGATAGAACATCTTCCCCAGGTTCTATATGCCCGCCCAATGCGTTGAAGCGGTTGCGCCACTTGGCTTTCCGCATTAGCAGTATTTCATTCCCGCAAAAAACGAAAATGAGGGTTCTGGGAATTACCTCGTACCGTTTCTTTTCACCCATGACTAGATTATAAAATAAAAAGTGGAGCCAGGCTCCACTTTTTTCATTTCAGTTCAACTCAGGAACATGGGAACACCCATGAAGTCTTTCACCCGGGGAAGGTAATGCTCCACATCATAATAACTGGGGACATCGACTCGCTTCGTACCGGTCAGCAGCATGTCGATCGGTACGGTGGTGTATTTCCCGCCATGTAAAGCGACCATCTTACCGGTTTCATTGCGGCGGATCAATTGCATTGCCAGGTTCCCATAAGACATAGCCACCATGCGGTCCAGTGAGTCCGGAGCCCCTGATCGCATTAGATATGCCACCTGTTGATACATAATATCCTGACCGGTGCGCTTCTTGATCTCATCCGAAAGGATCTCACCCACACCGCCCAATTTTCGATGACCGTAGGCATCGGCTTCTCCAGTTTCCACCACATCCATCCCCTGGATGATCGCTCCCTCCGAAATCGTCATAATGGCATAATTGGAAGGATTATTGCGTTTATCCTCCATCAGGTAGGTACACAACCTCGTGATATCACATGGTACCTCCGTGATGATCGCCCGGTCTACATAGCTCAGGTAAGCGCTGATCAAGCTTGTTTCGCCTGAATTGCGGCCGAACAATTCCACCACACCTATGCGCTCATGGGAACCAACGCTGGTGCGCATATTGGTGATGAATTCGACCGACCTCGTAACGGCTGTCGAAAAACCTATGCAATAATCTGTTCCAAAAACATCGTTATCCATTGTCTTTGGAATAGCCACAACAGGAACACCTTCTTTGTGTAGGCGCACAGAATAGGACAATGTATCGTCACCGCCAATCGTAATCAGGTTGTCGATCCCGAGGGCGTTGATCACGCTCAGAACATGGTCGGTGTAATCCATCACCCCTTCAGCATTGACCTTTTTACCCAACGATGAATTCTTTAAAAAATCCGGTATCTTTTCGGCTTTGACTTTTTGGGGATTGGTTCGGCTTGTGTGAAGGAATGTACCTCCACTGCGGTCGATCGTCCGGACGTCATCCCTGTCTAATTTGTAAATATAATAATCATGGGTAGATGGCTCATCGAGGTTATAGTGCAACAAGCCCGCCCAACCCCGGCGAATTCCCATCACCTTGTATCCGGAATCCAGGGCATTTAACACTACTGATTTCATAGCTGGATTCAGTCCCGGTACATCTCCACCTCCGGTTAATATCCCAAGTGTCTTTGTCATAATGAATACTCCTCAATGAAAAATGATTTCATAACTTCAAGTTCTTCACAATCGGTTTCCCGACATTATTTTAATGACAACTAATAACTTCTTATTATAACAAAAACCGCGGATGTTCAGATGTCTGCAGGATCATGGATCAAACGGTCTGGTGAGCTCAGCATCCACCACCTGGACCACCAGAATCCTGCCAGCAGCAGGAAGGGTAATGGCAGCAGCATGGCATGGCTTTCCTGGATCCCATGCCTGGTGAGCAGGTACAACACCCACGAGCCGACCGCAATAAATGCCACCACGCCTATAGAAATCCGTTCTCCCCTTCGCCCAAATCGTGTCCGGAAAACTTGCAGCACCTGAATGATTGCCGGAAATAACAGCATCTGCATAACTCCCGAGCTGATGGGCAGCAGTAAAATTGACAGGATCCATGTGATATTCAAACACCGCAGAACTTCAGCAAAGCGAGTGCTATCCGTCCTTGCCCAGTTATACAAAAGATACAATATGATCAGAATCGTTGAAATGATCAAGACACGATCACCAATACCCGGTACCAGTTTCACCAGGGTGCGCAAGGCCTCACTCTTCCATTCCAGAATACCTGGGATGGCCCAGAGCTGTTTTAGCCAGTCAATAAACCATCCGGGGATTAAATACGTACCGATAGCAATCATTACCATTAGTGCTAACAGGTAAGTGATCCACAATCTATTCTTTTTCTGCCGGATCGACCAGATGAGGATAAATAGGTTTAGTAAAATCCCCACTCCTGGTTGAATGGTTGTCAATGCCAGAAAGATTCCGGCTATCCGCTCTTTGCCCATTTTGATAGCCCAGTAGAGAGCTGTATACATGAACAAAATGAGCGGGTAAATATCACCAGTGGAAAATGCCCGGATGGAGAAATAGCTTGCAGTTAGAAAACCAACGATCACTGCCTGGTACCACAACGCGCCTTTAGCGCCTGTTATTTCAAACAGAATAAGGATGGCTGCGACCAGTAGTATTTCACTTATTGTCATCCACAATCCCATAGCTATGGGGAACTTCAAGAAACCGAAGATCGTATAGAAATAGATCGCATGGACAGGTTGAGTAAAGTGGAGCGGATCTTCACCGATACGGATTCGCGCTTCTCTTTGATAAACCAGTAATTGTGCTTGCCTGGATGTCTCCACCGAATAGGGTGAGTTTCCTTCTTCTATCCATGATCTTGCGGCATTCCACCCCGGCAAGAACTCATTGTTGGAAACCTGCCCTCCGGTTAGCCAGGTGTTCACTAAAGTTAATATCACCACGAGGAGAACAGGAATCAGAATGATAAGGAAGATTCGCCAGAGGATCTTTGGGTTATTGTTCATAGGTTATGTGTTTCAAAGTATACTAATAATATTCGTTTTAAGGAGGAATATGCGAATCAGCCTGTTCCAGTATCAGATCGATCCGTTGGACCCGACACGTAATCTGCAAAAAATCGACACCGCAGCCAGAGATGCTTCAGATACTGGCAGCCACCTGCTCTTGCTCCCTGAACTCTGCTTGCATGGCTACAACTACAGGGATTTTCCCCGGATGACCGAATGGTTCCTACCCGAAGTAAACGCTGCTATACAGGCTATTTGTGACCGATGGCAGGTGAATATTTCTGGTACTTTTATTGAGAAAGAAGGGAATAGCTTCTACAATACCTTCGCTCTTTTCTCTGCAAATTCGATTGAAAGCATGCGTTATCGTAAAACTCATCTCTTCAATCAACTGGGAGAAGGTGATTTCTTCACACCGGGGGATGGATTCGCACTCCTTGGCACAGACCCGCTTCCGATAGCAGCGGCGATCTGTTATGACATCCGTTTCCCTGAACAATTCAGAAAATTGACGGATCTGGGATGTCAGCTTTTTTTGATCTCTGCTGAGTGGCCTGCAGCGCGCGTGGATCACTGGCGGGCATTACTGATCAGCCGGGCGATCGAAAATCAAGCCTATGTGGTCGCAGTAAATTGCTGCGGTAAAGTATTTAATACTGAATTCGCGGGAAACTCCATCGCAATCGATCCGTGGGGAACGATCCTTGGTGAGTTAGGAACTGTTGAAAGTTGTTTGAATTTTGATATTGACCCCGGGAAAGTGAAGGATATTCGCTCCCGCTTCCCGGTGTTGGATGATATTCGGCGGGATCTGTACCTGTAGGATGTTCATTTTCGGGTCAGTACGATAGCGATTTTATCTTCGTAAAGTGTATTCCATGCTGAAGGAAACGTCCGCAATGCAGTGACAAGCGGTGCATCTGGGGGTAGGATCACCCAATTCACTGCATATTTATCCAGTAGCAATTCCCATCCGGGTGCTGCCTGCCGAATGGTTACGTACTCCCGCGCCAGCTTTTCTCCGTAGAAATCGGTCTGCCCATCGATAAAAACTTTCCCATTGGGAATCGACTCAAAAAGGATATACCCGCCCCACGTGAATTCATTGAACATGTTTCCACCCGGGGGTGCAGCCCTGATCGCGTTAAGAGCATTCACCGGAAAAGATGCCTCACTAAAGGAATAATCGGCCTTATCCGCCAATAAATACCCGCATCCGATCATACCAGCAATGATCAATCCATTAGTGACTACCGATGGTTTTTTCAATTGCGGCATGGCACTACTCTGAAGAACACGATTACGTGTTGATACCGCTCCCTGGTCATTGGTGTGGCTCATCAGCTTTGCCAGGGTTGCAAGAAGGACCAATACAGCGATGGGTATGTGCCTTCCGCTCATTAAGCCCATCCCTGCCCAAACAAAGCCTTGCATAACATCAACTACCTGGAGTTTCTTTCGTTTGATCAGAAAAACAACAATAATCGCTGTTACGACCAGGAAAAAGATCCACCCGAAAGGATCAGCGATACCAGGGGGTAAATACTCCACTGTATGTCTGACCAGGTAATTACTGGAAAGAAATCCAAAAGCGGTCTGATAAAGTTTCCACCCGACCGGATTGATCATCGTCCCTAGAATCGCTACCAGTAGATAGAAAAGTGTGTCTTTTCGAAAAGATTTCCACTTTCGTGAAAATGCATTGATGCATTCTGCAGCAAGAAGAATGCTCAAGTACAAAAGGCCATACAAGAACCCTCCGTGGGTATTCGACCAGGTCATAAAAAGGATGAAAACGAGTGACCCGGTGAATACACTTTTTATCCGGGCTTGCAGGAGTAGCAGGAGAAGTGTGAAGAATAGATAAGAGAATATGTGCGGCCGGGTGAGGAAGTGCAGGCTTCCTACCGCAATGGCAATAATTACCAGTACTAACGTAATCCATACTCTTCGACTGATTATGTAAAGTAAGCGGGAATAGCTGGCGTATGCTGCTGCCAGGACAAGTGCAGTGAGCCAGACTACGCCCGAAAACATCTTTAACCGGTACGCCAGTGCAAAAATCACCTCAGCCAGCCATTCATGGGGAGTAAATGCTGCTCCAGCCATCGTATGCGAGAAATGATCTATCAGCGGGATTTCCTGATTCTGTAATATATACTCACCAACAGTCAGGTGCCTGCCCAGATCGCCATCCATATTCATCATCCGCTGCCCGATAACAATACATGCGATGAAGACCGCTGTAAAAACAGCTGAGGGAGCAACACCACCTGATAGTGTTCTAGATTTTTTATCGATTGTAAATCGGGCAAGCATGTCCGTATTATGGCATAAAAAAAGAGACTTGCTTTTTGCAAGCAAGCCTCTTTTTGATTATTGAACCAAATTACACTACAGCAGATACTTCTTTTTTACTGGTCACAACTGCCCAGACCAATACAGCAGCAAGCACTGCGGCGACAACCCAAAATACCGGGGTGGGATTCTGAAACTTGACGATGACCGGGGCGGCCAGCAGGGAGACAAGGTTCACGACCTTGATCATCGGGTTGAGCGCGGGGCCAGCGGTATCCTTCAGGGGATCACCAACAGTATCGCCTACCACACCAGCCTTGTGACGTTCTGAGCCCTTGCCTGTATTGGCAGCAACATTGCGCGGTTCATCTTCGATCGCTTTCTTGGCATTATCCCAGGCACCACCGGCATTGGACATGAAGACTGCCAACAGCTGACCTGAAAGGATGACACCGGCCAGGAAACCACCCAGGGCTTCCACCTGCAAAACCATACCAACGAGCAAAGGCATGATCACAGCGATGGCGGCCAGAGGAACCAGTTCCTTCTGAGCGGAACGGGTGGAGATACCCACAACTTCCGCGTAATCCGGTTTGACTGTACCTTCCATGATCCCGGGTACTTTGAACTGCTTACGAACGACTTCAACGATCTCACCAGCGGCACGGGAAACGGCACGGATGGAGAGTGAGCTGAACAACCAGGGTAAAGCGCCGCCCAGCAGGAAGCCGATGAACACGCGGGTATCACTGATGCGGATGGAATCCATTACAGGAACATCCAATTGCGCCTGAACACGGCCAATGTCCATAATAAATGAGGCAAAGAGGCTGACCGCTGCGATCACCGCAGATGCGATCGCCACACCTTTGGTGATGGCTTTGGTGGTGTTGCCTACTGCATCCAGGTCAGCCATGATCTGGCGAGCCTTGAGCGTGTTCTCATCATCCATACCGTGCCAGGACATTTCACCGACACCATTGGCATTATCAGAGATCGGGCCGAAGGAATCCATGGCCACATTATTACCAGTATGGCTGAGCATGCCGATACCTACCATGGCAACAGCGTAGAGAACATAATTTGCGCCTTGAGCCTGGTAAAGTAGAAGCGAGAAAATAAAGCTGATAGCGATAACGGCTAATGCCCAAACGCTGGATTCCATGCCTACCGAAAGGCCGGACAGGATCAAAGTTGCCGGGCCGGTGTTCGAGCTCTTTACAATTTCCTTTACCGGGGGTTTCCGGGTGGAAGTGAAGTAAGAGGTCAGCGGATTGAAGACAACTGCCAATGCTACGCCAATGGAAGTCAGCATTGCCAGCTTCCAGTCATGGGCATACAGGATTGCCACGAGGAAGGAGAAGAGAACTGTGTTCACACTGGATACTTCATAAGAGCGGAACATGGATTCTTCAGCGTCATGTGACCGCAAGAACTTGATTGGGAATTTTTCCCAGATCGGCACGGTGAAGGTACCCAGAATGGAGCTGATAACACCGATACCGCGGATGATAAGGGGATAGACGATCCATTTTAAACTATGGGCAGGATCGATTGCCATCAGGGAAAGGCCGAGGATCAGTGCGGAGACGATCGTCACTTCGTACGATTCGAAGATGTCTGCTGCCATACCGGCGCAGTCACCCACATTGTCACCCACAAGGTCCGCCACAACGGCTGCGTTGCGCGGGTCGTCTTCAGGTATATCTTTTTCGACTTTACCGACCAGGTCCGCGCCAACATCCGCAGCCTTGGTGTAGATACCGCCACCAACACGCATGAACAGGGCCAGCAGGGTACCGCCGAAACCAAAGCCAAGCAGGGCATCCGGTGCAGCCTTACCAAAGACAATGAAAATCACCGTTCCACCGAGCAGGCCAAGCCCATCGGTCAGCATGCCGGTAATTGTGCCGGCATAATATGCGATCGATAAAGCTTCATTAAAACCACGGCGGGAAGCAGCTGCCGCGCGCACATTGGCTTCGATTGCCATGCGCATGCCAAGCTGACCGACCAGCAGGGAGAATGTCGCACCCATGATGAATGCAACCGTGCGTCCGATCGCGATGATCGTGGTGGTATTGTTGGGGAATTCCTCAAGGGCTTCCCGACTGGGTGGCACAACTGCCACGCTCAAGTAGAGAGCCACACCCAGGAGTACGATCGCGGGTAAGATGGTTTTAAGCTGTTTATTCAGGTAAGAATTGGCGCCTTCTTTGATGGCATTCCAAACTTCCTGCATCTTTTCGGTGCCTTTGTCTTTGCGCATGACCACATCTTTCAACAGCCAGGCATAGATCAGGCTGATGAAAGCAGTAATGAGCACGCCGATAATTGCCCATTGCTCAAAGCTGTTTAAGCCATGACGGGCGAGTCCGAGCAAATTTGTTCCCATATTCCTCCAATAATAAAAAATATTAAACACCTATGGACTTGCGAAAGTCAATTTTACCGTAAGAACCCACTAATTGGCAATAATTCTATACAATTAATGCATAAATTCCTATTGACTCGTGTATATGGTTTAATGTAAACTCTTACGGGTCATTAAAAAGTGGTTTTTATGGATGCCTGTATTCATTGCAGGCAATTCATTCTTATAAGGAGCAACACATGATCGAAGTAGCGGGATTATCGAAGGATTATGGCACCCGTCGGGCATTGGACGGGCTGAATTTCAACATCCATAAAGGTGAGATCGTTGGCTTTCTCGGCCCAAACGGAGCGGGAAAGACAACTACCATGCGTATCCTGGCAGGTTATCTTCCACCTACTTCAGGTATCGCAACCATAGATGGAAAAGACCTGATCAAAGATTCCTTAGCCATCCGCCGAATTACCGGCTACCTGCCGGAGACAGTCCCCCTCTACAATGACATGTCAATCCGTGGTTACCTGTCGTACATGGGAAAATTGCGTCACCTGAAGAAAGTGGACGACCTGGTTGATGAAGCATTGACCAGAGTCGATCTATCAGATCGCGCTGATGGATATATAGGCAACCTCTCCAAAGGTATGCGGCAGCGTGTCGGTTTTGCGCAAGCTATCCTTCACGATCCCGAAGTTCTCCTTCTGGATGAGCCAACCATTGGCCTGGACCCATCGCAGATCCACGAGATCCGTAATTTGATCAAAGAATATGGAAAACAAAAAACCATTTTGTTCTCAACCCATATTCTTTCGGAAGTACAGCAGCTGTGCGACAGGGTTCTGATCATCAACAAAGGCCGCATTCTGGTAGAAGATTCGCCGGAGCAGCTGCAGATGAGGCTCAGTGGTGGGCGCAATGTGGTCATCCGTGTGAATGGTAATATTGCTCCTCTAATGAATGCTTTCAAGAAAGTAAAAGGCGTTACCGGTGTTACCCCTGTGGGAGATAACGCAGCCCAAGTAATCGTCCAACCAGATTTTGAAGCCCGTCCGGAGATCGCGCGTATTGTTCTTAAAGAAGGGTTGGATCTGATCGAGTTACGTGGAGCGGATCTCAGCCTGGAACAGATATTTATTCAATTGACCGCTGAGGACAAATCTTCAGCAAGTACAACTTCCACTCGTTTGGAATAAGGGCAGGTGACACCATGAGAAATATTTGGACCATATCGAAACGGGAGATCGAACACTACCTTGCCAGTCCGGTAGCCTATCTGGCAGCATTTGCCTTGATGCTCATCATTGGATTGATCTTCTTTACGAATATTCAGGTGGCGTTTTTGTATACATCCGCGCCATCCCCGGAATTCATCATTGCACCCATTGCTTTCCTCCTGATCTTCCTGGTGCCGGCAATCACCATGGGTTCAATTGCAGATGAGTATAAAACTGGCACGCTGGAAACTATCATGACCGCACCGATCCGGGATTGGGAGCTCATAATTGGTAAATGGCTGGGTGGAGTTTTCTTCTTCAGCGCATTGCTCTTATTTACTTGGGTCTTTCCTCTCATCCTCAATCAATTTATAGATCCGGGGATCGATCAGGGAATCCTCGTTTCGGGTTATCTCGGCGTTTTCCTGCTGATGGCAGCATTTGTTTCCATTGGAATCTTCACATCCAGCCTACTAAATAACTCAATCGCATCCTATTTCCTTACCTTTGCCATCCTGTTGCTCTTATGGATGATCTCTGCTCCCTCTCAGGCAGCAATGACAGCAGGAAATGAGATCCTGAAATATCTGGATTTCAGCGAGCATTTCTACCCGACTTTTCTCTCCGGGGTGATCGACCTAAAAGATGTGGTGTTCTATCTCAGTGCTACAGGTGTCATGCTCTTCCTTGGCACTGCCAGCCTGGAAGCTAGAAGGTGGAAATAATGGAAAAGTTCCGTAAGTTTTCGATTATTGGATTGTATTTTTCCGCGGTAGCGGCTTTCTCTCTCGGCATTTATTTTTTCCTCATCCGCAAAACCGATATACCTTTCCAGATCCTTGTTGTGCTGGTGGTTCTTGGCCTGGCACTTTTTGCCATCCTCAATCCCGATGGAGTGCGACGTTTCTTTGGCGGCAGACAATTTAAGTATGGCGGAAATTCCATCCTGCTCATCGCGGGGATAATTGGAACCGCGATCATCATTAACATACTGGCAAACCAGTATTCACCCAATTGGGATCTCTCTGAAGATCAGACCAATACGCTGGCGCCGGAAAGTATCGCGGCGGCTCAAGCTGTTCCTCAACCCGTCAAAGCGTTGGCATTCTTCACACCGGCGATACCAACTGAATCTACGCAGAAATTACTACAGCTATACAAAGAAAACAGTAATGGAAAATTCGATTATGAATTCATTGATCCTGATTCAGAACCCGCCAAAAGACAGGCATACAATATCACCAGAGATGGCAGCCTGATACTCGAAATGAATGGCAGCTTTTTACCTGTCAGCGCCATTAATGAACAGGATGTGACCACAACGATTATCAAGTTGATCAACCCCGTTCAGCATGGAGTATATTTTCTAACCGGCCATGGCGAGCATGATCCATTTGGAAATGATGAAAATGGATACAGTTCACTCTCCACAGCACTGTCAGCCAAGAATTACCGGGTCGCAAGCCTGAACCTGATGGCTGCCGGTAGTATCCCTGCGGATGCGGAACAGATCATCATTGCCGGCCCGCAAAAACCCGTCAGCGCTGGAGAAGTAGAGCTACTGCGTAGTTTTATTTCCTCCGGACATTCACTTATCCTTCTGATAGACCCGACCGTGTTGAACCAGTTCAATGGCGCTCCCGATCCATTAGCTGCTTTCCTTGCGGCCGATTGGGGAATCATCATTAATAATGACTTTATTGTTGATCCGGGTGGTCAAAACCCGACCTACTCAATTGCAAGTGAATATGGGGATAGCCCCATTACAGATAAATTGAACAAGATCATTACGATCTTCCCATCTGCACGCAGTATCTCACTATCTGCCAATGTGCCGGCTGGTGTAACCCTGATCGACCTGGTAAAAACCTCTGCCAGCACCTGGGGTGAAACGGATCTGACTGGTCTCATTCAGAGCAATGTATCTTTCGACCCGGCTATAGATCATCCCGGCCCGGTATCCCTGGCGGTTTCAGCAGAAAATACATCCACCCGGGCGAGGGTAGTAGTGATAGGAAATTCGAATTTTGTCATCAATGATAATTTTTCTGCCTATGGCAACAGTGATTTTATGATCAACTCCGTTGATTGGTCTGCTCAGGAAGATCAGATGATCAATCTGACTATCAAACCTCAGACGAAACGGCTGATCGTTCCCCCTCAGAGTATTGTAATCAACGCATTACTGTTGTTTGTCGTTCTTCTGATCCCCCTCTCTATTGCCGGGGTAGGTGTCATCGTATTCCTCAGCCGTCGAAAAAAGGGATAATCTACTTGCGAAGGACAACTCTAATTTCGCTGGCATTTTTCGGGCTGGTACTTGCTATTTTCTTTGGCTTACGGTATTTCGATAAACAGAAGACTGTTGAAAGTACTCCTACCCCCGGCTTGCCCCAGGTATTCCCTCTGGATCTCACTTCTCTTCGGGGATTGGATATAAAAACTCCGTTTATGAGCATTAGAGCAAAAACTGACGGGTACTCCTGGACTCTGCTTGAACCAAATGGATCTACTAGCGATACCTTACCGCAACTTGCCAACGAGGTGCTTGACCTGGTTATTTTACGGAAGCTAGATATATCAGTTGATGAGATCGGTCTGACGAATCCACCCAGGTTGGAAATATCGCTTACAGGTTTGGATGAGCAGATTTATTCATTGACGATCGGCAGCGACACTCCCACCGGGACTGGCACATATGCCAGAACTTCGGATGGAAGTGTTGTGATGCTTCGGACAGCAGCCGTACAGGCGATCGAAGCTCTGATACTGCAGGTAAAATAGCCGTAAACTGGGAATTGTTTGGAATACATTAAACATTCTATATATTGTATTTACCTAATTTTCGCGTTATTCTAAATTAGTGCCGTAAATCGACATCAATTGAAACGCCAATCTGGCAACCTGCAACGCGCGGGTTGCGATAATCAAAAGGATATTGATATTAATGATGGATGATTTGATCATACACGCCACCGAAGAAGATGAAGATGAGTACTCGGCCATTGCCCGCCTGATAGAACTGGGCAGGCAGAAATCCTATGTGACCATCGATGACATCTTGCATTTCTTCCCTGACGCCGAACAGGATGTTGAACAACTGGAAGAAGCTTTTGCCGCTCTGATGAGTGCTGGCATCCCCTATCTGGAGGATCATTCAACCATTGAAGAACCCTCAGAAGAGGAGTTAAGCGCGGATGAGGAAAAAGAAGAAGACCATATCATGCCCGCCGTGGATGATCTGGCTAATATTGACACAAGTGACACCATTGGTCTTTACCTCAAGGAAGTCAGTCGCGTCCCTTTGCTCAATGCAGATGAAGAAGTCAGCCTGGCACAGCGCATTGAAAAAGGACGTGAATCGCGCGAAGAATTGGCCAGGGGTGCAACCAGCGATAAACGCCGACAGGATCTTCGCATGCAAATTGAGGACGGTTGGGAGGCTCGCGAGCACCTCATTACTGCCAACAGCCGCCTGGTAATCTCCGTAGCCAAGAAATACATGGGCCGCGGCGTACCCTTTTTGGATCTGATTCAGGAAGGCAACATCGGGCTGATTCGGGCTACCAAGAAATTTGACTATCGCCGTGGGCATAAATTCTCCACTTATGCCACCTGGTGGATTCGACAGGCAGTCACCCGTGCGATCGCAGACCAGGGCCGCACAATTCGTGTGCCGGTTCACATGGGCGATCAGATCAATAAACTACTGCGGGTACAACATCAACTTACACAACGCCTAGGCCGTGAACCCAGCGTAGAGGAACTGGCAGAAGCCCTGGATGTTCCACCTAAAAAAGTGGAAAACATGATCCAGGTTGCCCGCCGGCCATTATCCCTCGAAACCCCGACTGATGATGAAGAAGATTCAGTTCTGGGTGACTTTATTGAAGATGATCAGGCACCTCCCCCGGATGAGACGGCTACATACAATCTATTGCGGGAACACATTGAAGATGTGCTCAACTCATTACCCCCTCGTGAAGTCCGCATCTTGCAGCTGCGTTATGGCTTACTGGATGGACAGGCCTATACCCTGGAAGAAGTGGGACGCAAGATGGGTGTAACTCGCGAACGTGTTCGCCAGATAGAGGCGCAAGCTCTTTCACGTTTGCGCCACCCATCCATCCGTAGAAAACTGCGCGATTACCTCGGCGATTGAGACAAAATCCCTTTCCGTAAAACACAGAAGGAGAAATCCTTCTGTGTTTTTAGTAGGTATGATACTTGCATTGTATTCTGAGAAGTTGCATACTTTTTAAGGGAGGTTCCCTTTATGACTGCTATACCTTTACGTGAATATAACCAAGTGATTTCTACACTGATCGATCGTGGACTCACGGACGAAGCCAGTGATCATTGCCGATTTATCCTCTCGAAGTACCCAAAGACACTGGAAACCTACAGGCTCCTGGGAAAGGCATATCTGGAAAGCAGCCGGTATCTAGAAGCTGGAGATACATTTCTCCGGGTTCTGGCTGTAACACCAGACGACTACCTGGCACATGCCGGAATGAGCATCATCCGAGAAGAAAGCGGCAACCTGCAGGCAGCTATCTGGCATATGGAACGGGCATTCGAATGCCAACCTGGAAATACCGCCATTCAGGCCGAGCTAAAACTATTATATGGAAAAAGGGATGGCTCTCAACCTGAAAAGATCCGACTGACCCGCGGTGCCATTTGCCGTATGTACGCCAGGGGCAATCAGTACCGGCAGGCTATCGCGGAAGTGCGTGCGGTTCTTAAGACAACACCAGATCGTAATGATCTGGATGTCCTCCTGGCTGAATTGCTCGCCGCAACGGATCAGAAAGATGAATGTAAGAACATCTGCTTGCGTATCTTGCAGAAATATCCCTTCTGCCAGTCGTGCAACCAATTAATGTTGAAGCTCTCCGTGCCGGGGAGTTCTGATGCGAGTAAATACGACCATCGCCTGACCGAGATCGATCCATATCATGCGTACCTTTCGGCAGACTACCCGCAAGCAGACTCTGTCCCGGCCGACAAAGTAATGCTGGATAAGTTGGAATACTTCACCCCAACTGAACTGTCGATCGGTACAGTATTGGACCATGAACATTTCGAAGAAGCACCCATGCCCGATGCTGAGATTGACATGGATGATACCCAACCCATCCTGTTGGAGGATGCAGATACTACATCAGGTCCCGTGGAGATTCCGGACTGGCTCGAGCCGGAGGGAAATGAACAAATATACGAATCATCAGGTAGTGAATTGCCTGATACCTTTGAAGAAATAAAACCTGAATCCGAGTTGCCTGAGGTAGATAGCGAAGTTCCGCCCTCCATTCCCGATATCCCCGCCTGGGAGAGAGAAGAAGCTCCCCATCATCCAGATATTTCAGCACCAGGCGACCAGATACCCCGAGAAGTTGAGGCTGCAGGCCAAGCTTCGATAAAAAAGACTACTGACGAAGTGGATGAAACACCCGAGTGGTTAAAGAATTTATTTGTGGATGATACGCCAAGGTCCACTTCGCCGATGTGGAGTACTCCCACCCCAGATGACTATCTAGCTGATGAGCCAGTTGAGGGTCAAACCAGCACTGGGGATGTATCCGAAAATACAATATCTCAAGATGTCAGCAGTGGAGAAGAAAACAACATCCCCGATTGGTTGAATGAATTGGATGGCGATGAATCTGTGATGCCTTCTGATCCGATCCTTCCGGATCCTGAAGTAGAGGAACCATCTGAAACCCCTCCGGTACTTGATATTTCAGAAGAAAGTGTGCCTGATGCGACAACATCACCTTCAGTAGCTGCACCCCCACCCGTCAGCGAAAGTGACGAGTTTGAGATCCCTGAATGGCTGAAAAACATTCATGAGGATGATGGTGCAAGTGTACCTGAGCTGGCCCCGCCATCGGATAATGAGACATCCGCTGAAGGTCCAGTGGACCTTGTAACCCGGATTAAAGAATTAACTGCCCTACAGCGCTCTGGCTTGGATCCGACCCTCACCTGTCAGCAGGTGGAGGATCTACTATCGCAGCACTCAGACAACGCCTCTCTATGGCTTCTTGCCGGGGATCTGCGAAAGGAAACTGGTAACCTTGCAGGGGCAATTGAGGCATACACAAAAGCAGAAAGCATATTAAAATCATCCCAGGCTAATTGACCCCTGATAATCGGAGATGGTAATGGAGCGAACATTAATACTGATCAAACCAGATGGCGTTCAGCGTGGACTTATCGGCGAGATCATTAAAAGATTGGAAGCACGTGGATTAAAGATTATTGGCGCAAAATTCATGCAGGTTGATGAGAAATTAGCTTCCACGCATTATGCCGAGCATATAGGAAAACCCTTCTACCCCGGGCTGATGCGATACATTTGCTCCTCTCCGGTTATGGCTATGGCCTGGGAAGGCCGGGATGCGATTGCCATTGTACGGCAAATGATGGGTAAAACCAACCCTGTCGAAGCGGCACCGGGAACTATCCGCCATGACTTTGCCATGATTACCAGCAGAAACCTGACCCATGCCTCAGATTCACCTGAACGTGGTGAGGTTGAAATTGCTCTATGGTTCAAAGCGGAAGAATTGGTAACCTGGGATAGAACAGCTGATTCTTGGATTTATGATCTGTGAAAATTCTACGAAATTCCTTGACGCCAGCACACCATAGTGATAATATTCATGCCGTTGGGGGGGCGTGGTGTAGCGGTCTAACATGCGGCCCTGTCAAGGCCGAGATCGCGGGTTCAAATCCCGTCGCTCCCGCTAAAAAGACTGTGAAAGCAGTCTTTTTTCTTTTAACCATTTACGTGCGCCGTTATGGTATACTTATTGGTAGATTTACGTCTATGATCTTGCAAGGTTTACACAGCCCTGCCAGCAAAGGTAGGGCTTTTTTGTTGGAGAGAAATAATTATGTCGTCATCATTTGTTGAACTCGGATTATCCCCCGAATTATTAACTGCGGTCACAGAATTAGATTATGCCGCACCCACTCCCATCCAGGAACAAGCTATTCCATCCCTTCTGTCAGGTAGGAATGTGGTTGGCCAGGCACAAACTGGAACGGGTAAAACAGCCGCATTCATCCTGCCTTTATTGCAGCTTCTGGATAAACCCAGGGATGCTGCGCGAGCTTTGATCCTTGTTCCCACGCGGGAACTGGCATTGCAGGTATCGGATGCCGCCCGGTGGTTGGCAGCTCATACCCAGCTGCGAATTACCTCTGTCTATGGTGGTCAATCCTATACGATCCAGATCCGCGCACTTAAAAAGGGAACTGATATCGTGGTGGGTACTCCCGGCCGCATTATGGACCTGATGCGTCAGGATATTCTGCATCTATCATCCGTCATGCATGTGGTTCTCGATGAAGCCGATGAAATGCTGGATATGGGTTTCTCGGAGGACGTCGACACTATTCTTTCAGCAATACCGGCAGAACGTCAGATTGCCCTCTTCTCCGCTACCTTCCCGCGAGCAGTTCAAGCCCTGGTCAATGCCCATGTGCCAAACCCGGATCATATCCGGATCAACCCTTCCGCAGTCACAGTATCAGATACCGAGCAGAGATATGTGTACCTGCGAGAGGAGAACAAACTCGCCGCGTTGACTCGTTTGCTCGAAGTTGAAGGCATACAATCTGCGTTAATCTTCACCCGCACCAAGGTCCGTGCCCAGGAAATATCAGATGCATTGAATAGCCGCGGAATACCTGCTGAGTCTTTACATGGCGATCTGAACCAGGCGCGCCGCGAAACGGTTTTACGTCGCTTACGCTCTCGTGAGATTTCCATCCTGGTGGCTACGGATGTAGCCGCGCGTGGATTGGATATCGACGATCTGTCTCATGTGATCAACTTCGATATGCCTCAGGATCCTGAGGATTACGTCCACCGCATTGGGCGCACTGGCCGTGCCGGTCGGAAGGGAATTGCCCTGACCTTTGTCACTGGCAAAGAAAAACATCGCCTTCGCCAGGTGGAAAACTTCACCAAGAAAGCTTTGAATGAAGTTCCCATCCCCAGTATCGAAGAGATCCGTTCTCACCGGGATCAGAAGTACATGGACCGGCTCGTGCAGGTTCTTGAGGAAAATGCTCTTGCGCCCGAATTATCGGCTGTCAAAACCCTCGGGGAGAAGTTTTCGCTGGAAACTATCGCTGCCGCAGCCATCAAGCTCTCGAGAGAAACTGAACCTGAACTACCCCGCGAACAATTTGTAGAACCGGCCCGACCGGCATTCCATGTCATCGAAGAACCCCCAAAAACTCATGGCAAGTACAGATCTGAGAATGCAGCCATGAAAGGCTCAAAGATCCGCAGTGATAAAAAACAATCATCCAGGTATGCCGGCTCTCCCCCAACCGAACACGGGCATGAAGATATGGTCAGGCTGCGCTGCAATCTGGGGCATCGTCATGGCATTCGCCCCGGAGATATCGTTGGAGCCATTGCCAGCGAAGTCGGTATCCCCGGAAAATCTATTGGGGAGATCAAGATCCAGGATGATTATTCCTTCGTGGATGTGGACCGCCGCCATGCGAGCAAAGTATTGCGCCAATCCGCGGGGAAATACGCTGTCCGCGGGAAAACCATCATCTTGACCAAAGATAGCAAGTAATCTACCTGAGTCTACATACCAACCATATCAATAGCTGATCAAATCTGCTCTTGGTATGGTTTTTCTTTTTTATTTACATTTATTTGTTTTTATTTTTTGGAAAATACTATAATTCCCTTGGCTTTGACAAGTGCCCAGGAGTGTTAAATGTACACAAGATCGACATCTACACAAAAACCAGATTCGGTAAGATCTGCTTTTCAAACCTTTCCATTTTTTATCTCTCTGAAAACGGAAACCCAGGATGCGATCCTGAACCTCGCCATTCCACGCCACTTCTCCTCAGGCCAGGTGATCTATCTTGAAGGAGAACCGGCTGAGCATGTCTTCATCCTGACCAAAGGCTGGGTGAAAGCGACCAAGATAACAAAAGAAGGACGGGAACAGGGATTAATGTTCCTGAAGCCGGTGGAGATCTTCGGCGATATTGCTGTCTTTGCTGGCACCAGTTACCCCGGCACAACTACTGCGCTTGAAGATGCGGAAACATTAGCAATACCAGCTCCGGCTTTGCTCAAATTAGTTACCAGTCATCACGATCTGTCTGCCGCTGTGATCCAAAGGCTCAGTCAGCGCGTTCTGGGTTTTATCGATCTTGTGGAAGATCTTTCACTCCGCAATGTGGAAGCTCGGTTGGCTTGCTCTCTTTTACGAAATGTGCAAGTAGTAGATGGGCAGAATGTCGTTCCACGCCGCGATTGGACCACATTGGACCAGATGGCTGTACGCCTGGGAACAGTTCGTGATGTCATTAGCCGCGCCATGAAAAATCTTGAAACGGCTGGATTGATCCGCGTTGAGAAGAACACTATCTACCTGCTCGATCCCATAAAACTGGCTCAACGCGCAGAAGAATAACCCGCCAACTTTCAAGAAACCTGCTCTATGCGACTTAAGTCGTTGCGCCAAGAGCAGGATTCTTTATACTCCTCTTTGAAATGAATATTATTATTCATTTCAAAAATCTTGAATGCAACGGAGGAGTAATGAAAAACACGCATCGCATTGGAGTTGGACTATCCATTTTTGGGATCCTGGCCGGCCTGCTCTTTTTCTACCTGATCACATTACAATACAATCCTGTGATCGATGCACATAAGCTAATGGGGCGGATAGACGAAGCCACCTCAGTCTCTATCACATTTGCTGTTCTGGGATGGTTAGGAATCTCAACCTGTGCAATTTGGGCGGTTGTCCTCTACGGTTTTGCTCAACGCCAGAAATGGGCCTGGTTCTGGGGTGTTGTCGCATCCACTATTCAGCTTCTGACAGGCTTCTTCCCCGCCATCCCGGCATTGGATGGTGACCTCTCTGCCCCGACCCTGATCGTATTCGCGATCGCTGCTGTGTTGTGGTTTTCCATGCTGTGGATAGGAAAAGTTAAAGGGAAGATTATTGCATTAAGCTTCATTGCCGGTTTGGCTTTCGTCCTTACCTTTATTGATGGCGTTGCACCCATCTCTAAATTTGTTTTCTCAAAAAGCTTCTCGTTTCGGAACGGTATGTACGTGATGACCCAACAGGTGAACTGGTGGGGCGCTGCTGCCTGGGCGATCTTTATTTTTGCCTTGGTCGGAAAGAAGAATTGGGCCCTTCCCGTTGGGATCTTTGCAGCCGTTATGTCTATTGTCGCTGGATACCCGCTGGGCATTCACAACGCTTTATTTGAAGCTCATCGCTTCTCCATGTTCCTGCCTGCTCCATTAATAAGTACTGGTTTGCTGGTTTACTTGGCATTACCGGGAACGCGGCGAATGGTGGAAGCTTGGAACGCGGAGTAGATTTTATGATGCCGGGTCTGAATCCTATTCAGATCCGGCATTCCTAATATAAAATAAAGCCGGAAATAATATTTGACTTGCGACAGCCTGGTTGGTCAAGTTGGCTAGTTCCTCTTCACATTCGAGGAAGCAAAATGATACAGGAGGATAATATTCCGTGAATATTTTAAAATCCCGATTGGATTATCTTTTTTCATCTACTAAAGGGTTAGTGCTGGTAGCCATAGCAATGATCGCTCTAACCTCCGCCATATGGGGGATGTTATCCGGTCCTTTGGCTGAAATGGGCATCCGCGAGGTGGTCATTAATACCCTGGGTATGGATATGGTTCCTGCAGAACGAGAAGGCAGAATCATCATACTTTACCATGCTATTGCTATGGCTGTAGTTGCCATTGAAACCTATTTGATCAATGGGCTCCTGAAGATCAAACCTCTTTTGAAAACAATTATCAATGGATTGATCACAGTTGGTTACATTGTAACAATGATTTTTGGTCTTGGTTTTGCTTATTTCGGGCACAACTGGGCTTTTCATGGATTGTATATCGCAGGTTTGACACTGATCTTCGCCGCAGGAGTACTTTTGGTCATCGCCCTCTGGCCGTGGAACAAGGAAGTTCGGCAACCAGATATGGATTATGCGCGGACGAGAGGCGGGTTGGATCTTGAGCGTGTAGCATTCTTTGCAACAGCCGTTACCACTGTCATTTCAGCGCTGTTTGGTGCAATCCCCGGTTCATTCTTCGGTAATGGATTCGAAGTGTTTCTGGCTGAGAACATTATCCGATTCCCTGAAAAATCAACCATGGAGTATTCCATTATCGGTCACCTGCATATCATGCTGGCTTTGATCGCCGTAATGATCACATTGATCATTGGAAGATGGTTGAATTTCAAAGGCATCTTACATAAGATCGCCATGCCACTGATGATCCTGGGGACTATCATCTTGAATTTAGGCGTGTGGGGTGTCGTTACTCCAATGGAACCCATTGCGCACATGGTCATCTATGTCGGTGCGACACCATCCATGCTTGCAGCGCTGCTGCTGTTGATCTGGAGCTGGCGCATGCTCATCCATAACGGCACGGCGAAATTCGCGAAACCGACCATACTTCAAAAGCTGAAAGCATTGGTTGAAGACCCCCTGAAATTCGGGCCAACCTGGCAAATGTTATTCATGAATTTCTCCACAAGTGGTCTCGGCATATTCATGGCTGTCAAGTTGGATGAGATCTTCCGTGTATGGCCAGCCCGTGAAGAACGGATCGAATTGACCGGGCATTGGCACGCATTGTCTCTGGTGATTGCGACCATCATCCTGATGTACTATGGGGATATTTCCGGGCTAAAAGGTAAAGTTCGCCAGGTATTTGGTTGGGCAATCATATTCTTCTCCGACCTCGCCCTCGCAGGAATAACCTTTTTTGAGATGAAACGGCTCTTTGTAACAGAAGCCGAACAACAACCTATTGTCAATGGATTGATGTTGGCAGTCGATACAGGCCTTGCGTTCCTTTTGGTCCTACTCGCAACTTTGATGGTCTGGAGATTGATCGATCTCTTCAATAAGAACGGCCGTTGGTCCGAAGAAAAAGAACAGGAATTAGATCAGGAGGTGGTTTCATGAAACGGATCTGGTTCGTGCTTGTTATCGTATCTCTTCTCCTGGCTGCCTGTACTCCTGTCGATCTTTCTGCTCCGGTGCCATCGGTTGATACCGGCATAAATCCGAATTCCTGGGCGCTAATACCTGCAGGTGATTTTTACTACGGACAATACAATACAGTTGAATATACGCCGGCTTTCGAGATCATGATTACCGATGTAACAACCAGTCAATATGCAGATTACCTCAATGCTGCCTTATCCTCAGATGCAATAAAAATAGGTGAATGGGTGATCACAGGGTACTATCCCGGAGACACTTATACAGGAAAGAAACACGAGGAGCGCATCGACGCGGGAGATTGGCTGTATATCCCTTTGAATGACCCATCGCAACACATCTTATTTGATGGCACTTCGTTTTCGCCAGAACAGGGCTACGAAGATCATCCCATGACAATGGTCACCTGGTTTGGAGCGCTCGGTTACTGTGAGTATTTCGGTTATCGCCTACCAAGTGAAAAGGAATGGGAGAAATCAGCCCGTGGTACCGATACCCGCGCTTACCCCTGGGGTGATGATATCCAACGATCGAACGCAAACTATTACGCCAGCCGGGATCCATTCGAGAACATGAAAACTTTCGGCTCTCGTACCACTCCTGTGGGCTTTTTCAACGGAACAATCTATCCGGATGGATATGCCACTCTCGACTCCCGCTCCCCTTACGGATTGTTTGACATGGCTGGTAATGTTTGGCAGTGGACGGCTGATATCTACGAAGGGATGCATTATCGTTTCTTGCGTGGTGGATCAAAGGATACCTATGAAATGGACCTGCGTATCTTTGTCCGGAACAATGCCACTCCAACCTACTTTAGCCCTGGTGTTGGTTTTAGATGTGTAAGGTAAATCCTCCCTACAAGATCCTCAAAATGGAGATGTCTGTATTGTGAACCGCATCACCCATCATATCAAAGAGTACGCACCACTTTTGAAAGGCCTACAAACCAGTTTACTGGTTTTCACAGGCCTGGCCGGTTACATGAGTGCCCGCTGTCCTGTTTTGAACTTGCCAACTCTGGCCGGCTTGTTTTTCTCTCTAGCAGCATCCATCAGCGGCAGTACCATCCTCAACATGTGGTGGGATCGTGACATCGATGCCCTGATGCAACGAACCTGCAATCGTCCGTTGGCGTCAGGGAAGATCCCGCCCCGTCAGGCTCTGGTGGTTGGACTTTTACTCTCCTTTCTGGGTGTTGCAGGTGCGTTTCTGCTAAATCCGCTGACAGGGTTGATCATTTTTTCCGGCCTTTTCTTTGATGTGGTCATATATACCATCCTGCTCAAGCGTAGGTCCTGTTGGAGCATCCTGTGGGGAGGAATTTCAGGTGGTATGCCGATACTTGCGGGCAGGGTATTGGCTGTGGGAGCACTGGATTTGGTTGGTGTATTGTTGTCACTCGGTATCTTGTTTTGGATACCCACGCACATCCTCTCCTTCAGTATCCGAAATGCATCAGATTATCAACGTGCAGGTGTCCCCACTTTTGTCTCTGCTTATGGTATTCATGCTACGCGGCTAACCATAGCTATCGCCAGTATTCTCGCTTCTATAGCGATGGTGGGTGCTGCAATCGGTATCGGTATCTCCTGGGGATATCTCCGCTTGCTGGGTGTTCTATCTATAGGTTTACTGATCTACTCAGTAGCCGAATCTGTAAAACCTACAGAAAGAGGAGCGTTTGGCTTATATAAATTTGCTTCTCTTTATATGCTTTCTTCTATGTTCGTTATGTTTTTCGGGGGAGTTTAATGCAATCTACAAAACTTGACCGAATTCTCTTTCTGGGAACCAGCTTACTTGCTGCATACCAGGTAACAACCGGGATCGATAAACTATCACCCGGCCCGATCCTTGCCTTTACCATAGCATTTGGTATGCTGCTCCTCACTTCCCTTTTTTTTCTGATTTTCGGCCTGGACGGCTTTTCATCACCGATTCCGGGAGTGTCTTCCACCGTGATACCACTTTCCATGGGTTTAGGGTTGGTGCTGCAGCATTTACCCAAATATGGCATACACTACCTGGTTTATACAGTCATTGGCTTGATACTTGTCCTGCTCACCAGATCGACCCGGTATCAGCTGCCCGTACACACGATCACAGTTGCGGTTGTTCATGGTATTGCCGGATTTACGATCTGTATTATTCCATCTGCCATTGTGATCCTCGGACGAATGCAATTATGGTACATATTCGTGGCCATAGGAGGTGCACTTATCGGCCTGGGAGGTATCTTTTTCAGTATGTCTCGCTTCGAACCGAAAAAGTTACCCTTGAATGTCAATCTTCACTTCTTCCCGGCCCTACTATTCCTGATGACGCTTTGCTATGTGCTTGGCTTCCATTTCGGTTAATTCATTAATCAAAAATTCATCAAGGAGCAAATAAAATGTCTTCCGAACAGAAACTATCCAAATTCCTCCGTGCCATTGGTGTCATCCTGATGTCTATAACTGCCGGTTTCACCTTGCTGGGTGGAGCAGGCACAACCTGCGTCGCCCTCAACCCAACCGGCTTTAGCAGCAGTATGGCCGCACTGGCTTCCATGCAATGGTTGTACATTTTCTTTGTGCTTTCCGGTGTAGCCCTGGGGATTCTGGGTATCCGTGCTGTCATCGAGCTCATCCGGGGTAAACCAAACGCTTACAGGTTTTCTGTAGTTATCCTGGTAATTGGAACCATTTTGGGTTTAGTACACATGGTTACCTCCCGTGCCTTGCGCGGAAAATCGATGCCTGTGGATGCAATTGTCTATGTAACTGCATTCACTTTGGTTGTTTTCCTGATTTTCAAAATACCTGGGATATGGAAAATTGTTGATTTCTCCCGCGGGAAAACACCAGAAAATAAAACTGCAGGAGGGGCTGCATCCATTCTGCTCGGTATCCTTTCAATTTCCATCCAAAACCTGATGGGGGCAACCCATACGTGGGGTGGAATTAACTATGCCGATGCATTCCATCTATCCATGTGGATCATTGGAATTACCTGCTTCATCACTGGGCTAGCTTTGCTCTCACCAATTTCTTTAAACCGGTTCCTCCGCCATCAATCTGTCAAAACACAGTAAGATCTATCATTTCTTCCGCCTTAAACTCCTGCCCAAAAGCAGGAGTTTTTTCTTGCTACATAACACTAGGATACTGCCTGTGAGCTTCTATATCTACTGTTACAATATTACTGAAATGAGGAAAGTATGATCCTGACCATTTTGGGTGCAGCCGGTGTCCGTACCCCCCTGATAGTTCGTGAGATCCTGCGCAGGCAGAAAAACCTGCATATACAGGAGCTGCGCTTGATGGATATCGATGAGCATCATCTTGCACTCATTCAGGCCATCATTCATTCTGATCCCACTCTAAAACCTTCCTCTCTCCGGATGATCTTCACTACAGACACGACTGCCGCATTGAAGGGGGCGGATTATGTCATTACGACTTTTCGCGTTGGCCAGGTAGAGGCCAGGGTCATTGATGAGACTGTCGCGATCGAATCTGGCTGTATCGGGCAGGAAACCACCGGCGCGGGCGGCTTTGCGATGGGATTGCGTACTATTCCAGTGATGCGGGAGACCATTCACATTATGAAAGAAGTATGCCCGGATGCATGGCTCATCAATTTCGCTAATCCATCCGGAATGCTGACCGAAGCCATCAGAAATCACCTGGATTACAAGAAAGCGGTTGGCATTTGTGATGGACCATCTTCCATGATCCAGTATATTGCTCGGCACTTGCATGTGCCTGAAAAGATGCTGCATGGTCATTACTTTGGCCTGAACCACCTGGGATGGTTCTCTTCGATCGATATAATGGGGAAAGATATTCAACCAGAATTACTAAGGAAATTGTCTCAAAAACCGGAGCAGTCGCCATTGAGCGTCTCTCTGGATATCGTTCTACAGTTGGGGATGATCCCCAATGAGTACCTTGCCTATTATTACCATCGTTCTCGCCTTTCGTTGATGCAGCAACGCTCCCCTCTCACCCGTGGACAGGAAGTATTGCAGATGAACACTGCTCTGTTCACTGAAATTGACCGCTTGGTTTCGTCAGCAGACCATACCCAGTTATTCACGACCTATCAACGCTATACCCAACTCCGAAACCAGGCTCACCAACGCAAAGACAGCGCCAGTGACCAGGGAATGGAAAATGGATATGCGGAGTTGGCATTGGATTTACTCGAAGCACTTGAAGGGAACAAACGAACTTCTCTCATTCTTAATATCCCAAATGATGGCGCAATTCCTGGGATGAGCTCCACAGATATCGTGGAAGTCACCACTCAAATTTTGAATGGTGAATTGATCCCTGAGGTGATGCAGCCGATTCCCCTTCACTGCCTGGCATTGCTGCAGCAGATCAAGAGTTTTGAAAAACTGACGATCGAGGCCGCTTTGGAAGGGTCGTACGATAAAGCTTTGTTTGCTTTAACCATACATCCACTGGTGGGTGACCACGATCTTGCCAAAAGGATCTTGGATGGTTATGTGCTGCGACATGGTCCCTACTTCCCGCTTCTGAGGTAAATGGCATGAAATATGATGTTCTCGTAGTCGGCAATGCGACCATGGATCTGATCTTCGCGGGGTTGCCGCGTTTCCCCGTTCTGGGTGAAGATACCCTCGCCACGGATTTCGCGTTCATCCCCGGGGAAGCGTATACCAATGCAGTGGCTTTACACCGCCTGGGGATCAGGGTAGCCTGGGCGGCGGATTTTGGTAACGATCCATTCAGTCAGTCCATTCTCCAATCTGCTCGAACTGAAAACCTGGATGAATCCTGGTTTGTGCATCATGAAACATCTTTCCAGCGTGTCTCTGTTTCTGCTTCCTTTGCTCATGATCGCGCATTTCTCTCTTATTACGATAAAGAGCCGGTAATTCCTGCGGCTTTCAAGGCACTGGCACAGGTGGATGCCCGGATGATTCTCATACCTGGCCTGCTTTATGGCCCCCTCTTTACTTCCGCTATTCCCTTAATCCGCGCGAAGAAGATGCAGATCATCATGGATGGAAATTTTTCAGGGATCAAAAATCTATCCACCCGTTCCATCCGTAATGCCATCCGTAATACAGATGTATTCCTGCCAAACAGCCGTGAAGCCCGCAGCCTGACCGGCATGGATGACCTGACTTCAGCAGCGTTCATGTTGTCCAGCCTGGTACCCCAGGTGGCCATCAAGGATGGCGCCAATGGCGCGTACGGAGCGACAGGCAAAACAATTACCCATGTGCCATCGATCCCTTCCACGGTCGCTGATACCACCGGTGCAGGTGATTGCTTTACTGCTGGATATATTTATGGCCTTCTTGCCGGAGCTTCTCAGGAAGATCGCCTGCGGTATGGTAATATCTGCGGAGCCCTTTCTACACAAAAACACGGGGGTACCGGTTTTCATGTGAATGCCGAAATACTACACGCGGCTTACCGGAAGTATTATCAACCACTTGATAAGTAAATGGCTATGCGCATTATCTCGCAGGATCAAATCACACCACACTTCTATATAAAAACAGTCCCAATTTATGGGAACCTCATTTTAGCCCCCATGGCGGGTTATTCCGATTCCCCCAACCGGCTGATTGCCAGGCGCTTGGGCTCTGCTATGAGTTACACAGAGTTTGTTAATGCCATCGACATCACTCAGGATATCCGGCGGGTCTCAACCAAACTAACCTACCTCCCGGAAGAACGCCCGGTGGTTTTCCAGGTTTTCGATAATGATTTGGGGCGCATCCTGTCGTCGGCTCGTATCCTCTTTCCGCTGCAGCCAGATATTCTGGATATCAACCTGGGATGTTCCGCCCATTCAGTCTCCAACCGCGGTGCGGGGGCAGGCCTTTTAAAGAACCCAAAGCTGATCGCAGATATTTTTACCCAACTGGTAAAGATCAGCCCTATCCCTGTGACCGCAAAGATCCGTCTGGGATGGGATGATGATTCCCGCAATTACCTCGAGGTCAGCCATATTCTGGAGGAGTGCGGCGCTGCTCTCATCGCGGTCCATGGGCGCACAAAAAAGCAGGCCTATAACGGCCGGAGTGACTGGCAAGCCATCGCGGAGGTCAAAGCCAATGTAAAAATCCCTGTCCTGGCGAATGGGGATGTCTGTACACCGGACGATATCACGAACATCCTTTCCGTCACTGGTTGCGACGGCGTGATGATCGGACGGGGATCATTCGGGAACCCATGGATCTTCTCCCGGCTGGTAAGAGATGATGTCACGCTGACTGAAACGCTGGATGTCATCTGGCAGCATCTTGAGCTGATAGAGAACTTTTATGGCAGTGAGCGTGGCTATATCATCTTCCGCAAACATCTCAAAGCATATCTTCTGCCCTTCTCCATCGAGCGGCCTTTCCTTTATGCTCTGATGACGGCGGAAAACTCTGAAACTCTACATGCTTTGATCATGGATATACCGCTGCACATCCAAGGTGCTTAATCAGGTACAATAATCCTATTCTTTCCCGGAGGTGACCCCCATGTCTCGTTACTATATCATCCTCAACCCAATTTCAGGACGAGGTTCAGGCCTTCAGCATAAACAGCAAATTGAACAATTCTGTACCGAGAACAAACTGGATTTTTCGCTGGTGGTCACAGAACGACCCGGGCATGCTCTGGAACTGGCGAAAGCTGCCGTAAAGGCCGGGGTAGAAGTCATCGTTTCTGCCGGCGGTGACGGAACTGCCAATGAAGTGATCAATGGTATTCTTCTCGGCAATAAAGAATACAAACTGGATGCAGCGATGGCGGTAATCCCCGTTGGACGCGGCAATGATTTTGCGTTCAGCATGGGCATACCGGTAGACTTCCTCGCAGCCTGTCAATTACTTTTAACCCCAGAAAATCCGCACAGAGTGGATATCGGTTCGATCGTCGGCGGCAACTTCCCCACAGGCCGCTTTTTTGGCAACGGTGTTGGCATCGGTTTTGATGCGGTAGTCGGATTTGAAGCAGTCAAGTTGAAATACCTAACGGGAATGCCTTCCTATCTCGTAGCTGCGCTTAAAACCATTTTTCTCTACTTCAAAGCTCCTCACTTACGAGTGGAACTCGATGACAAAACCATCGACGGACGCTACCTGATGGTTTCCATCATGAACGGCATCCGGATGGGTGGAGGATTCTTTATGGCGCCTGCGGGTAATCCCTCTGATGGCCATTTCGATCTCTGCGTTGTGGATGGCATGGGCAAACTGGCTACCTTCCCCATGATCATGAAATTCATGAAAGGCACCCAACCTGGCGATCCTCGCGTCCAAATGCTCTCCAGCAAGACGATCCATGTCACTTCATTGACCGGGGGTATTCCCTGCCACGCGGATGGTGAAACTGTTTGTGAAAATGGCCAGAAGGTGGATATTTCCATCTTGCCGGCAGCGTTACGGCTGCTCGCCTGAGGTATGATGACCATTGCCCAGCAGCTGGTGAATTCGGCTATCAAGTCAATCACCCGCACAGCCTGTAAAGTAGATGATGCTGCACTCGCGCGCGTACCCCTGCACGGGCCGCTGATTCTGGCTGCCAATCATGTGAATTTCCTCGATATCCCTTTGCTTTATACCCACCTGTTGCCGCGAAAGATCTATTCCCTCGTCAAAGAAGAAACTTGGAATAACCCGGTAATGGCAAGACTCTTCGATATGTGGAATGGCATTCCCATCAAGCGTGGTGAGAATGATATGGCAGCATTATCCAAAGCCAGGCAGGTACTGGCCGATGGGAATATTCTGGCCATCGCCCCGGAAGGAACCCGCACCCGAACCGGGATCCTTCAACCTGCGCATCCCGGCCTGGCAATACTTTCCCAGAAAAGCGCAGTACCAATCCTGCCTATGGCGATTTACGGGGGTGAAGTCATCTGGGATAACCTGCACCGCCTGGAGCGAACATCCTTTCATATTCGGGTGGGTACTATGGTCCGGTTAAAACCGGGTGTCAGCGTTTCTGACCGGGAGATTCGGCAGGATGTTGCCGACCAGGTAATGTATCTAATTGCCGCCCTGTTACCTGAACAGTATCGGGGGGTATATTCAGATCTCACCCAGCAACACCTAAGGTATTTTGATATTGTGGCCTGATAAATAATGCAAACTTACAGCTATGTTCAGTGTGTAAGGAAAGCCTGTTCCTTTCGCTTTCCATCACCAGAAACGGATCCTGTGGATCTTCGCTGCCCCAAGTGCGGTGCTGGTACGACCATTGTTGCCAATGGTATGGATGCATCTCCCCACCCTTTAGAAAGGGATGATTCCAACCTGCACCTTGAAGGATTCTTGGATAACATCCGCTCCATCTTCAACACCGGTTCGATCTTCCGCACCTCAGAGGGCTGCGGCATTTCCAAACTACACCTGGGGGGTATCACGCCAGCCCCATCCCATCCCAGGATGCATAAAACCTCTCTCGGTTCGGAAAACATTATCCCCTGGGAACAGCACTGGAATGGGCTGTCAGCCATCCAGCAACTGAAAGCCAATGGGTATCAGATCATTTCGCTTGAGTACAATTCGAACAGCGTGCCATTATTCTCCATACGGTCCATACCTTCCCCCGTGGTCCTGGTAGCCGGAAATGAGAATTTCGGCATCGATCCAGCCATTTTGGCAGAAAGCTACATCGTGACCCACCTGCCAATGACCGGAAAAAAAGAATCGTTGAATGTGGCGATCGCGTTTTCCATTACTGCATATTGGTTACGGTTTGGGATGAAAAATGAACCCTAAACAAGCCTTTTCGATCTGGCTATCCAGAACATTGATCCTCCCAGTGTTGGCGATGAACTTATACTGTGCTTTGGTTTTTATTTTATCCCCACAGGCTTATGCCCCGGCTTTCGAATTATCCGGGCTTCCCGGGCAGGTTGCCATACGCTCAGTCGGCATCCTTTTTGTGATGTGGAATATTCCGTATGTCATTGCCCTGCTGGACCCCTTAAATAACCGCACTACAATGCTCGCTTCACTCATGATGCAAATGACTGGCGTGATCGGAGAATCCTGGCTTTATACTACCATCCCTGAATTAACAGTTGCCCGTAGTACCATCCTCCGCTTTGTGATCTTTGATAGCCTGGGAGCGCTTTTCTTAGTGGCTGCATACCTGCTGATTTCCCAAAGGAGACAGAATGCCAAATTATCTGCTGGCAGTGAATGAACTTGCCCACCAGTTAGGCCAACCCGATCACCTGATTTTGGATTGCAGCTTCTCGCTTGCCCAGCCGGAGCAGGGATTTGAGGACTATCTTCGCGGGCATATCCCGGGGGCTGTATATGCCCACCTTGAAAGAGACCTTTCAGGTGGCGTAACACCCACTTCCGGGCGGCATCCATTGCCGGAGTTGGATCATTTCTCCCGAACCCTGGCTACCTGGGGATGGCAGCCAGGGATGAAGCTGGTGGTGTATGATGCCACAGGGGGAACCATGGCAGCCGCCCGCGCCTGGTGGTTATGCAGGTATTATGGGATCGATCAAGTCTACCTTCTGGATGGCGGGCTGAATGCCTGGATGCAGGCAGGTCTACCGCTGGAAACAGGTAACACCCACCGACCACCCGCATCTGTGCCTGTCCACCTGTCTACCGATACAAGTCTGTTGATCACAACTACTGAAATGCGAAATATCATCAGGCAATCGGGAACGGTTCTTCTGGATGCCAGGGCGGTGAATCGATACAAAGGATTGGAGGAAACAATCGATACGACCGCCGGGCACATTTCTGGAGCGATCAGCCTGCCAGTTACTGCTTTTCTACAAGAGGACCTGCACTTTCTCCCTGCGCCAGAGATTTCCCGAATATTGAGTGAAATACTCCCGCCTGATATTGATCAGATCGTCTATTACTGCGGTTCTGGCGTAACATCCGCTCTTGGTATTCTGGCGATGGAAGCCGTCGGACATACGGGTATCAAACTCTATGCCGGCTCTTTTTCAGAGTGGATCCGGCAGCCCTGGGCGGAGATCGCCTCTTTGAACAGCCACCGGTAAATGATTGCCCAGGTTCCAGATTTATGCTATACTCCAGTATAGTATATTTAATCAGGAGATTTTACTGAATGCCTATCTATGAATATCAATGTATGGATTGCGACAGCGGTTTCGAACTGCTCGTAGGGTTTAGCGAAACGAAAGACCACAAAACCTGCCCGGCCTGTGAAAGCACTAACACCACCCGACTGATCTCTGTCTTCGCTTCAAGCGGCAGTAGCGTTTCATCCTCTTCCGGTAGTTGTTCTTCGGGCTCAAGATATACCTGAGGTTAGGAGGCCTGGTAGTTTACCAGAAGTTATGCAATACTCTCAAGAGATCATTAACCGGCTCAATCGCATCGAAGGTCAGACCCGAGGTATTCAGAAAATGATTACTGAAGGCCGTGAATGTCTGGATATTGTTCAGCAACTAAAAGCACTGCAATCTGCCGCCCGTTCGGTCAGCCGGGAACTGGTGCGTCAGTACCTGGGGGAATGCCTGGTGCGGCAACCATCCGGCGGAGACACGGATATCAACAGGCTGCTGGCGCTGATAGATCAACTGGAGGAATAATGGCACAGGCTACGGTCCGCCGTATTACCGGCAAACAATTCATTGGTATCGATTCAACCAACCATTCGGTGGTACTCTCCACACCCGACGAAGGTGTCGGGGTGAAACCCAGTGAGATGATGCTTGTCGCCCTGGCATCCTGCACTGCAGTTGATGTTGTTGAGATCCTTGAAAAGAAAAAGGTTGACCTGCAATTCCTTGAGATCAAGGCAACTGCAGAACAGGATCAGGATCCCCCCTGGACCTTTCGCAAGATCCACTTGCTCTACCGCCTATCCGGAAAAGGAATGACGCCCAAAGCTGCAGCGCAGGCTATAGAACTCTCTGAATCGAAGTACTGTTCGGTAGCATCCACTCTTCGGGGTGTAGCCGAGATCACCACCTCATTCGAGATTATTCCGCTTTCCTCAGAATAAAGTTATTCATATTCAGTTAGACAGTTGTACCAGGAAGATTGGGACGAATGTCACCCCCTGTTTATTTACTACCTACAATAGGAAATTTTGGATAGTAACTATAAAATATGGAAGTGACTTGTCCTGGCTTTCTTTTTGCTGCCAGAAAATCCTATCAGGAGGACCTTTGTGAAAAAAGATCAGATCAATGCGTTGCTTGCTCCTTCATCCATTGCCATTATTGGCGCTTCTGCCACACCCGGAAAGATCGGTTACACCGTTATCAAGAACTTGCTGGATAGTAAATATTCCGGCAATATCTACCCGGTAAACCCCAAAGATGATGAAATTCAGGGATTGAAGAATTATAAGACCCTCGCCGAGATCCCTGGTGAAGTGGAAGCTGCGGTTATTGTGGTGCCCGCAAAATTTGTTTCGGATGTCATTGATGAATGCGGAAAAAAAGGCATCAAAGGCCTCATCATCATTACTTCAGGCTTCAGCGAAGTCGGTGATAAAGCCCTGGAATTGGAGATCGTAAGCAAGGCTCACAGCTACGGTATGCGCATCCTAGGCCCGAATATCGTCGGTACCCTGACGAATTCAACCAAGCTGAATGCATCCTTTGCTCCTTACCTGCCCTTACCCGGTAAAGCCTCCCTGATCACCCAAAGCGGCGCTTTGCTGATAGCGATCGATGCCATTTCTTACACACGTGGCGTTGGCTTTGAAAAACTAATCTCCATTGGGAATATGTCCGATGTGGATTTCGCTGACCTCATCACCTGGCTGGATGATGACCCCAATACTTCCTGCATCTCTCTCTACGTGGAAGGTTTCAAGGATGGGCGGCGTTTCATTGAAGCCGTTCAGAAAACCAATAAACCCGTTATCGCGCTGAAATCGGGAGTATCCGCTCACGGCGCTGCTGCTGCCGCCTCCCACACCGGGTCACTCGCTGGCTCCGGCAAAGTATACGATGCAGCCTTCATGCAGGCCGGCGCTTTACGCGCTTCAGACCTGAACAACCTATTCGACCGCACCCTGGCACTTTCCCTCCAGCCGACCATGAAGGGCGACAATATGCTCGTCCTCACAAACGGTGGCGGCGTGGGCGTGCTTGCCACCGATGCAGCTGAAAAATACGGCGTCCCGCTGAAATTCGCTCCCGAAGATGTTCAGGTTGAATTAAAGAAACACATGCCCGACTTTGGCTCCGCTAAAAACCCGGTCGATATGACGGGCATGGCCGGAACTGATTGGTATTACAAAACCACCCTGTTCTCATACGGCCACAAATGGGTGGACGGCCTGGTAGTTTTGTACTGCGAGACCGCGCAGACCAATCCGGAAGAGATCGCCAAGTCCATCCGCAAGGCTGTGGATGAGTCCGGCGTCAAAGGTAAACCCATTACGGTATCTTTCGTAGGCGGAGAACGGTCCGACAAGGCCATGCGCTGGCTGGTGGAACAAGGCGTCCCGGCCTACAACGCCCCCGATCTGGCGGTGAACGCCATGGCGGCTTTGCGTGAATTTCACCTGCTGCGTGAGATGGTCGGCCATAAACCACGCGGCACCAACCTGCTGGATGATAAGATCGCTCGCACTATCATCGCCAAGGCCCGCAAAGAAGGCCGCGGCGCTTTGACCGAGATCGAATCCAAACAGGTATTCGAAGCCTACGGATTACCAACTGCTAAAACAATCCTTTCAACCACGGAAGAGGAAGCTGTCTCACAGGCGAAGAAGATTGGTTTCCCGGTGGTTATGAAGATCGTTTCCCCCGACATCCTACATAAATCGGATGCTGGCGGCGTGAAAGTGAATATCAAGGATGAAGCAGGTGTTCGGGAAGCTTATAATACCATCCTGGCTAATGCCCTGAAATACAAAGCTACCGCCAACATTCACGGCATCGCGATCCAGGAAATGGCACCCTGGGGTACTGAAACGATCATCGGTTCTGTCAATGATGCCACCTTCGGGCCTACGGTCATGTTTGGCCTCGGCGGTATCTTTGTTGAAGTCCTGAAAGATGTCACCTTCCGGGTCGCGCCAATCTCTGAATCTCAGGCTGTAAAGATGCTCGGTGAGATCCGCGGCGCACCGATCCTGGCTGGCGCGCGCGGTGAAGCCCCCCGTGACCGTAAAGCCCTGGCGGATGTGCTTAGCAAATATGCGGCCATGATCCATGAGCTGGGTGATGAGATCGCTGAAACCGACGCCAATCCGGTCCTAGTCTATGAAGAAGGCAAAGGACTGAAGGTCGTTGATGCCCGCATCATCTTGAAAACCAAATAACCCTCACAAAATGACAGGTGCATGGGAAACATCCATGCACCTGTTTTCTTTTTAACCCAGTGGTATATAATAAGGCTATGACGAACAATGATGATTGGGTTTGTATCGAAGAATGCCGCGGTTATATGGAAGGGGAGATTCTGCGGGCAAAGCTGGAAGCGAACGGGATTCCGGTGCAGGCTATTCAAGAGAGTGCTGGCCTTACCTACGGCATGACCGTGGGTTCCCTCGGCATCGTGCAGATCTTTGTCCCGCTGGAATTCGCGGAGGACGCAAAGGTACTAATCACCCCCGTTGAGGATGACGAAGCCCCGGCATAACCCCCCGTTCGATACGAACGCTCAGGAGGGCTGCTTTTTTACCCGCAGCAGTACCGGGCCCAGCAGATCGATGATCCACCCGAGCCAGCGTTCAATCAGCGGGAAGAAACCATAATAAACAGGGATAAAGAAGGTGCCTTGCCTTATCTCGGCGCTGATTCTAACCAATCTTGCGGCAACCCGTTTGACGGGGATGGCCATCGCTTCCCCCGGGATGTGCAGGCTGCCGGCAGTTTTCATCCTGCCAAAGAAATCCGTGCTAACAGGGCCAATCTTGCAGAGGGCCACCTGCACACTGCTTCCGTGAGTTTCCCGTTGGATCGCCCGGCTAAATGCGTTCACATAGGCCTTGGATGCCGCGTACAACGCCACCCCCTGGACTGCCAGGTCACCAACGATCGAGCTGATGTTCAGGATCTTGCCGCGTCCGCGGGTAAGCATCCCGGGTAATACCGCCCAGGTGATCTCAGTAAGTGCACAGATATTCACAGCCAGCAGATTCTGGACGCTCGCCAACGGCATATCTTTGAATAGACCGTACCAGCCTACTCCCGCGTTGTTCACCAGGATATCGATTACCGGGAAATCCCGCAGTATATTTGCCATGCCGATCCGTAAAGCCTCCCTATCGGCAATGTCCACAGTGTAGAAAGCTGCTTTCCCCCCTTCACGAGCTATCTGATCGCAGAGTTCTTCCAGTTTGTCGGAACTGCGAGCCAGCAGGATCACCTGAGCACCGGTCCGGGCAGCTTCTATGGCAAGCGCGCGGCCGATACCCGCTGATGCGCCTGTGATGAGCATAACTTTACCTGCCAGCATCATGCCAGGCTTCCTGCATCTTACGATCCTCGTTCAACCAGTGGACGGTATCTGCCAGCGCCTGGCGGATGCCGCGGGGTTGATACCCTAATTCGCGCGTGGCTTTCTCATGGCTCACCACGGCATTGCTCTGCACCGTATCGATCGAGTACCGGGTGAACTGGGGCTTTGAGCGGATCAATTGATAGTAATATGGGGTGAAATTAGCCGCGGCTTTAGCCAGCCAGGTGGGGATCTTCAAGATCGGCCCTTTTTTATTCACTACTCCGCGAACGACTTGCAAAATATCGTGTATCTTAATCCATTCACCTGAAAGGATGTAGGTCTCGCCTTTTCGCCCGTAGGTTCCCGCCAGGATCTCTCCCTGGGCGACATCACGGACATCCACAAAATCGTATGCGCCTTCAATGGAAAACGCTGCCCGTTTTTTGAGCGCGTTCAAGATCAAGGTGCCTAATTCGGACAGTTTGTAATCATACGGGCCGATTACTCCGGTCGGGCAGACAATGACAGCATCCAGGCCTTCATCAGCTGCTTTTCTCACTTCGAGCGATGCCAGCGCCTTGGAGGTGTCATAACCTTCCACCGTGGTGCCCGGCAAAAAGCCCGCGTTTTCCACCACAGTTTCTCCGTGCGGCCGGTGTGCCAGAGCATGGATCGAGGATGTATAAACAAAACGCCGCACACCCTGCCTACGGGCAGCAACCAGCATATTCCTTGTGCCTTCCAGATTCACCCGGCGAAGTAATTCATTATCCCCCGGCAGAATGGAGATTATCCCTGCCAGGTGGTAGACTGTATCCACCCCACGCATGGCCCGCATCAGTGATGCCGGATCCAGCACATCGCCGATGCAAAGTTCAATTTCCTGATCTTTCAGCGGTGTCAGGTCATCCCTGGGAATGACCATGGCGCGAACCTTCTCCCCTTTTTTGATCAACTCCCGAACAAGAACATTCCCAATGTGCCCCGTTGCTCCGGTCACAAGAATCATTTTTTCTCCTTTTCCACTTCCTTCAGCACCATACCAATGCCCGTCCCGGCGACAGCTTTCCAGTCTGTACCGTTTTTATCCAACAATCCCTGTAACAACACCCCCATGGCCAGGGAAAGGATGATGCGCGCGATCATTTCCGGTTGATCCGTCTGTACCGAACCTTCACCCACGCCACGTTCAATCAGGGAGGTGAAAAACCGGGTGTACTTCACATACGGGCGGATCAAAGCCTGGTAAATCAATGGATCGCGGGTTGCCTGTGTCCAAAACTCCAGGTACATTCTCACCTGGTCTTCCGCTTCCGCGAAGATAAATGGCAGCACTTCGGTCATCGACGACAATCCCGAAGGAACATCGCTGGCATTCAGCGAAATATCTCTCAGGCGATTATCAAGGTTTTCCAGCCATCCTTCGAGCAATGCCATAAAGATGTCATGCTTGCTGGGGAAATGATGGTAGAGGGCTCCCTTGCTGATGCCGGCCTCTGCGCAAATCTCCGCCACACTTGTGGCTTCATAACCTGTGCGGCTGAAGCAGCGGGTAGCGGATGTTAGGATCTCTTGTCGGGTGGCGAGGGCTCTTGTTTGCATAGTATCATACCGAACGGTCGGTTTTATATTACCACAATTATAACCTTACTTCAAGTACCCCCCAACTCGGAAAAATCTGTCCGTTCCCAGCCGTTTGACTTCACCCCGTCTCTGTTATAGAATGAACAGGTTTTCGCATATTAAAGGAGCAGTAGATCTCAAATGGTGAACACATCCGAGTTGGATATTAGATCCACTATCTCAAATAATCGCCTGAAAGGTTTGTGGAACCTGATGGCCGGGTACCGTTGGCAATACTTGGCTGCAAACCTGGCTCTCGGCGGCAGCGCGCTATCCAAGACCTTTACCTACCTGCTACTGCGCTATTTCGTAGATGATGTCCTCACTCCGGGGGTATACCGCCTTGTCCCTCTGGTTGCAGCCGGATTCGTCGCGCTGGCAGTTTTTGAGGGTTCCATGACATTTGCCAGCGGTGCATTGGCATCACGCAGCGCTGAGGGCATTGCCAGGCGTTTGCGGAATTATCTCTATGATCACATCCAACACCTGCCATTTAGCTTTCATGCCGGCACCTCCACGGGAGAATTGATCGAACGCTGTACATCAGATGTTGATGCCGTCCGCCGCTTCTTCGCGGACCAGGCAGTCAATGTGGGGCGTGTCGTCTTGCTTTTCATCATCAATTTCACGGCTCTCTACAGCCTGAACGGGAAACTAGCTCTCACCTCGATCATCGTGGTTCCTTTTGTGGTGGCTTCAGCCATTTATTTCTTCAAACGGATCAACACGGCTTATGAAAAATATCAGGAGCAGGAAGCCGTTCTTTCCACTACCGTGCAGGAGAACCTCACGGGTGTCAGAGTAGTGAAAGCATACGCCCGGCAAGATTTCGAGATTGGAAAGTTCGAAACCGTCAATGAGACCAAATACCGCAAAGGCCGCCACCTGATGATGCAGCACGCGCTTTTCTGGCCGATCAGTGATATCTTCTGCGGCATGCAAATCCTTGCCGGAACGTACATGGGAGCCCGCATGGTCATGGCGAATACGCTTTCCCTCGGCAGCTTCCTGGCTTATGGTGGCTTGATTGTCTGGCTCATCTTTCCCCTGCGTACGCTTGGACGCATGATCGTGCAAATGTCCACCGGCCTGGTGTCATACAGCCGTGTTGCCAAGATCATCCAGGAAGACCGGGAGGATTTGGAAGCAGGCAGTTCCCCACAGGCTGGTATTCAGGGTGATATCCAATTCGAGAATGTCAGTTTTCAATATGAAGTGGGAAGCCCCATTTTAGGGGATGTTAGTTTCTCCTGTTCTGCGGGGCAAGCGATTGCGCTGCTTGGTTCTACAGGATCCGGAAAAACATCTCTGGTCAACCTGCTTCCCCGTTTTTATGAAGTGAATTCAGGTACGATCCTGCTGGATGGAAAACCGCTGCCTGAGTATTCCAAAGGGTTTTTACGCTCCCAGATCGGTATAGTAGAGCAAGAGCCTTTCCTCTTCTCACGCACGATTCGCGAGAATATCACCTATGGCTTGAATCGCAGTGTGTCTGATGAGGAAGTCTACCAGGCTGCCCGTTCGGCGGCCATCCACGATGTCATCCTTTCCTTCCCGCACGGCTACGATACCCTGGTAGGCGAAAAGGGGGTCACCCTCTCGGGTGGGCAGAAACAGCGCGTCACGATAGCCCGGACATTGCTGAAAGACCCCCGCATCCTCATTCTGGATGATTCCACTTCCAGCGTAGACCTGGAAACAGAGGCTGTCATTCGGAGTGCCCTGGAAAACCTGATGCGTGGACGAACAACGTTCATAATCGCCCACCGGATCCAAACAATCATGACCGCCGACCTCATCCTTGTGTTCGATAAAGGCGCAATTATCCAGCGTGGTACCCACGAACAACTGGTCGCTCAGGACGGCATGTACCAGAAGATCTATCATTTACAGACCAGCATAGAAACAGAATTAGAGAAGGAAGTAAAACGTGCCCGAATATGATGAATTCGCAGAGGAAGAATACTCTTCCCGCCTGGACAGTAAGACTTTTCGGCGCATTTTAAAATTACTTGCGCCGCACAAAAGCTGGGTCATTGGTTTCCTGGTGACCATTGCCATTGTATCGATCCTGGATGGATACTTCACCTTTCTGAATAAGAAGATCATTGATGAAGCTATTGTTCCCAGGCAAATTGATGTCTTAAACCGGTATGTCTTCAGATATGGGCTGTTATTGTTCTTGCAGGCTTCCGGAGCTTTCACGTTTATCTATTTAGTGGCCACACTCGGCGAGCGCATCCGCTATGATCTGCGGAAAGCCATGTTTAACCACCTTCAGGATCTGTCTCTTTCTTATTACAGCCGCACGCCGGTAGGCTGGATCATGGCGCGGGTGACATCAGACTCCGAAAAAGTATCGGATATGATGACCTGGGGAGTTTTAGACTCGACCTGGGCTGTGATAAACATTCTCACATCAGCGGTCTTCATGTTGATCATCAACTGGAAACTGGCTCTGATCGTACTGCTGGCGATCCCAATCCTTCTCTTCATCGCTTACCAGTTCCGTAAACGCATCATCCTTCAGTTTCGCACCGTTCGAAAGACGAATTCGCGAATCACCGCATCGTACAATGAATCCATTACCGGCGTAAGGGTAATCAAAGCCCTCGGGCGTGAACGCGATAATTTGGCAGAATTCAGCCAGTTGACCGGTACGATGTTCGCATCCTCCTACAAAGCAGCCTGGCTTTCAGCGTTGTTCCTGCCAATGGTCCAGATCGTGAGCAGCATTGCCCTGGGGGCCATCATCTGGTACGGCGGGTATCAAAATGAACTGGGATGGATCACAATCGGTGGTATTCAGGCGTTCACCGCCTATGTGACGTTTATGATGTGGCCCATCCAGGACCTTGCCAGGGTATATGCTGAGCTGCAGCATTCCATCGCCAGTGCTGAACGGATATTCTCCCTGTTGGATGCCAGCCCTGAAATTCAGGATCGCCCGGATGCTCTTCCTGTCGACACCTTGTTGAAGGAGATTGAGTTCGACCATGTGGATTTCTACTATGAACAGGACAAGCCGGTTTTATCTGATTTCTCTCTGACGGTAAAACCAGGTGAAATGATCGCCCTGGTCGGCCCGACCGGAGGGGGTAAATCCACGATCATAAACCTGCTTTGCCGCTTCTATGAACCCAAACGGGGTACGATCCGGTTCGGCGGTGTCGACTACACCACCCTGAAAATGAGAGCTATCCAGTCCCGGGTGGGAATTGTTCTGCAAACTCCGCATCTTTTCTCCGGCAGTATCCGCGACAATATCCGCTACGGTAGCCTGGAGGCTACTGACAGACAGGTGGAAGACGCAGCGCGTCTCACAGGCGCACATGAGTTCATTGTTCACATGGAGAAGGGGTATGACCAACAGGTTGGTGAAGGCGGAAATCAGTTATCGGTTGGCCAGAAGCAATTGGTCAGCCTGGCACGCGCTGTTCTGTCCAATCCTGAAATCTTCATCATGGATGAAGCTACCAGTTCTGTCGATACCCTCACCGAATCCCTCATCCAACAGGGTATGGAAGAGTTGATGAAAGGGCGAACCAGTTTTATCATCGCCCACCGCCTTTCCACCATCCGCCGGGCAGACCGGATTATCATGATCGATAATGGCCAGATCGCTGAGATGGGTACGCACAGCGATCTGCTGCGCGCTGAGGGGCATTATTATCGGCTATACACGCAACAATTCCGCCACCAGGCTGAAGGGCAAAGCGAGATCCTTTCAGGTGAAGAGATCTGATCATCCACAATAATGCCTTCTGCATGTAAGCGATAGATAGCAGCATAATAAAAAACCAGGGCATAGACCCTGGTTTTTACTACATTCAACTATCTGGCTTAATCTTCACCCTTGCGGGCAGCTTTATCCACTTTCCCGCGGTCTTCTGTGTTCAAGATGCGTTTGCGGATACGGTAATTCTGCGGAGTCACTTCCAGCAATTCATCTTCAGCGAGGTACTCGATCGCTTCATCCAGGCTGAGATTGCGCGGGGTGGTTAACCGCACCTCGATATCTTTGTTGGAAGAGCGCATATTTGTCAGGTGCTTCTTCTTACAGACATTCACTGAAATATCCATCGGACGGGTATATTCGCCAATCACCATGCCCTCGTAAACATCGATCCCCGGGCCGATGAATAAAGTCCCGCGTTCTTCGGCATTTTTGAGGCCAAAATTATTGGTCGTTCCATCTTCCCATGCTACGATCGAACCGGTATTGCGGGATGCGATCACTCCGGCATACGGCAGATATCCCTTGAAGAGGGTATTCATCACGCCATTCCCGCGGGTAGCGGTGAGGAACTGGTAACGGAAACCGAGCAAACCACGTGTGGGTACCGTATAACGCATGTAGACGGTATTTTCGGTGGTGTTCATCATCTCTTCCATCTGCGCCCGACGTGAGCCCAGCATTTCAACCACAACTCCAACGGTTTCCTGGCTGGTGGTGATGGAAAGGTCCTCGAATGGTTCGAGAACTTCACCATTCTCACCTTTTTTCAGGATCGCCTCTGGTTTCGAGACCTGGAACTCATACCCTTCGCGGCGCATGTTTTCGATCAGAATGGCCAGGTGCAGCTCACCACGTCCGGATACCAGGAAGGTATCAGCAGATTCTGTTTCAGCTACGCGCAAAGCTACGTCTTTTCTTAATTGATCGAAGAGGCGCTCACGCAGCTTTCGGGAGGTTCCCCATTTCCCTTCTTTACCCGAGAATGGAGAAGTGTTTACACCAAAAGTCATTCGGACGGTAGGCTCTTCCACATTAATGCGAGGCAGTGCCACCGGGTTGATCGGGTCTGCCAGCGTATCCCCAATGCGGATCTCTTCCAGCCCGGCAACGGCAACTATATCCCCTGCCTGAACTTCATCCACCTCTACTTTTTCCAATCCCTTGAAGACATACAGGTAAGGTATCTTATCCATCTTAACACTGCCGTCTTCCACCATCCGCGCAACCTGCTGACCGGCTTTCATCGTCCCGGCAAAAATACGCCCGACTGCTGTGGTACCGCGGTACTCATCATAACCCAGGTTCGTCACCAGTAATTGCATGGGTGCGTCAGGTTCAACGGTCGGTCCGGGGATGTAGTTCAGGATGGTATCGAATAGCGGCATCAGATCCGGGCTGAGTGCCGGGGTCATCCCTGCCTGGCCGGAGATACCATTGGCATAGATGATGGGAAACTCAGCCTGGTGATCGGAGGCTCCAAGTTCGATGAACAGATCAAAAGTATTATTGACGGTCGTTTCGTGGTCGGCATCTTTCCGGTCCATTTTATTAACGACCAAGATCGCCTTATGCCCCATCTCTAGAGCTTTTTTCAGCACAAAACGGGTTTGGGGCATGGGACCTTCGGCCGCATCCACTAATAACAGGACACCGTCGACCATATTCATCACGCGCTCGACCTCCCCGCCAAAATCAGCATGCCCGGGTGTATCCACAATATTGATCTTGACGGGTTTACCGGTTTTCGGGTCGATGAGCGTAATTGCAGTATTCTTCGCCAGAATGGTGATGCCGCGTTCTCTTTCCAGGTCATTGGAATCCATCACCCTCTCCATGACCTGCTGGTTAGCGCGAAAAGTGTGGGCTTGACGGAGTAAACCGTCTACCAGGGTGGTTTTTCCATGGTCTACATGCGCTATAATGGCAACATTCCGGATATCTTCACGTACTACAGTCATTCATTATCCTTTCAAAAATACATCCCCTCGCTAAAGGGGGACAACAAGTAATTTTATCACAGGTAGCTCAAGGTCACCGGTAGAATTCGTTATAATGGGCTTCTGGTCAAAAACAAATGAAATTGAATAAATTTACATGCCTCATCTAATGGATAGTTTCCACCAGACTTTCATCGGGGTTGTAAGTCTGTTATCTCGTGCTATAGTTAGTTATCGGATAGCGCTTCTATTCTATAGGGATAATGATTCTTGTCCAGGCACATCTTGAATATTAATAGTACATTTCTGAATCACTTATACACATAAAGGAAATACAGGCACTAATGGAAAACACTAAAAGAAATCGCCTTTCTTACAACATACTCCTGACGCTGGTTTTGGTATTTACATTCTTATTACCTTCTTTGTCTGTCCGCGCTCAGGACGTTGTTACAGAAACTCCATTAGCCACTGAAACCCCCATCCCGTCCCCAACTTCAACTGAGGTCGGAGTCGATCAGCCTATTCCAACTGATGTTCCGACTGAAGAACCGACTCTCACCCCCATGCCTACTGAAATCCCTACTGAAACGCCCACCGCAACCCTTGAACCGGCTTTCATTTGGCAAATGGATATTCACCTCAGTGGGGATCAAACCAGTGCTTTATACTCCGGCTCATACGGGATTTACGAAAAACTAACCCAACGCAATGTCACATACTCTCTGGAGAACGAACACCTGATCTTATCGGGCTCAGAAAACCTGGATCAGTTACGGCTGGCTGCCTACGAGGATCTGTCACCAGTGGTTGATTTTCTGGGAGGCCATATTCAGCTTTCCATAAATATGCCCACCATTCAGGGGGATGTAACCATCCTCCACGTGGAAGGACGGAGTGGCACAGGTTACTCCTGGTTCTCACCGACCTCTAATTCATTTATCCAAGAAGGTGACCCTGATATTGAGCAGAGGTATGCGGGAGTTAGTAGCCCATCCCGCCAATCGCTGCGAATGCGTGCCATTGATCCACTGGCAGGCCCACTGACCCTTGATTACGCCCGCAGCTGGGAATCCTCCCCAGTCTATATCCTTGTAACGATCTCTATGCCTGCGTATCAGGCTGAAATTGACCTGTCTGATCCCAATCCGCTCATTCTGGACATGGCTCAATCCCAGGCGAATCCGGATTCCGGTGCCTACGACAGCCTAACCGCCCTGGCGGTCCCATCAGAAACGAATTTCGAGTGGGGCGCCGGGATCGTGCCTGCTGTCAGGAATCAGGGAAGTTGTGGCAGCTGCTGGGCATTCGGCACGGTCGGTATTATGGAATCTGCCATAGCGAAAGCTGGCGGGCCACTGACCGATCTCTCAGAGCGCTATCTGGTAGACTGCAACAAAGAAGGTTGGGATTGCTGGGGTGGGTTGACTGCACATGCCTATCATTACGATACCCTTGGTAAAAATCAGAGCCAGATCGGTGCGGTTCTGGAGAGTGAGAAGCCTTACAACACAAATATTACCCTTTCCTGCCCCTCGGCATATAACCATCCATATAAGCTGGATGGCTGGCAGTTCATCACCAGCGATGAGTGGACTGTGGCAACGGTCGACCAGATTAAAACAGCCATATACAATTACGGCCCGGTCACTGCCGCTGTTTGTGCTGGTCCGAAATTTGATGCGTATGACGCAAATTACTTATCCTATCCCGGGTACGTGCTACCCCAGGGAGATAACCCTGCCACTGTATGCAATGGCTATACAAACCATCAGATCATCCTGATTGGCTGGGGTGTGGATGCCACCGCTGGCGGATACTGGATTCTGCGCAACAGTTGGGGCAGCGATTGGGGCATGGATGGATACATGCGTATCAAATGGAATGATATTTCGCGGGTTGGCGAGGGAACTTCCTGGGTTACCGTGGATCCCGCTGCTTTCGGTGTGACCGGCCCGACCCTCACCGCTCCTGCTGCTGGTTACATCACTGGAACGACATCAATGGATTTCGCCTGGAACAGTGTGGCTGATGCTACCTCATATGAAATTCAAATCGATGATGCCTCCAGTTTCACCAGTGTCAATTACTCCTCCTCCAGCCTCACAGCATTGACCTACAATCAGGCATCCCTGACAGGCGGAGCATGGTACTGGCGGGTGAGAGCGGCTTTTGCAGATGCGACAAAATCCAATTGGAGCGAAACCCGTACCTTTACGATCGATCTGACACCACCCGCTATACCTTCACTTTCCTTGCCGGTTGTGGATGCAATCACACGCAACAAGCTAGTTACATTTAATTGGAGCACTCCTACCAGTGCTACCCAATTCCGCCTGCGAATCGATTCGGGCGGAATTACCGTGCATACATCCGATATCTTGACATCCGCCTCTTACTCATCACCGACGCTTGACTATGGAACTTATTACTGGCAAGTTCAAGCAGCAGATGCGTATGGCAACTGGTCAGCCTACAGTTCTCCTCGCAGGCTTTACTCCAATTCACCCCTGCCGCTTGCGCCCACGCTTCTAACCCCTGATCATGCTGCTTTACTCTCCACCAATGACCCTGAGTTCACCTGGTCAACAGTGGAGAACGCTGCGACTTACGAGATCCAGGTGGATTCTTCCAATCCATTCACCCTGCCGTACGATGCCACCGCCAGCGGCTTATCTACCAGCTACCAGGGCACAGACCTGGCTGAAGGCATTAAATACTGGCGTGTCAGGGGAGTCAATTCTTCTGGTGAAAGTGGTACCTGGAGCATGATCCGATCGATCACGATCGATACGGTCGCTCCCTCTGTGCCAGGGTTGAATACACCAGTGGACAATGCAGCCAACGTTCGCGGCACACCTACCTTCACCTGGTACACCGTATCAGGTGCTGCCCAATTCCAGCTGCAGGTGGATGATGCAACTGATTTTGAAACACCAGTCTATACATCTGACCCGACAACCAGCCTAAGCAACAAACCCAGCCCGGACCTTGCAATTGGCACTTATTACTGGCATGTTCGCGCCAGGGACGCAGCGGGGAATTGGGGCTCATATGGCTCATATCGTACGATTAAGATCCTACCATCTTTACCAACCGCGCCTGTCTTGTCCGCGCCATCCAATGGAACTGCCACCAATGATCAAACTCCTGATTTTTCGTGGAGTCCTGCATCCTATTCTGTATCTTATGAGATCCAGATAGATGATTCCAGTTCCTTCACATCTCCAATCCTGCAATCCGGAACCTCCGCGACAACCTCATATACCGCCACAGAGTTATCCTCCGGTACCAGGTATTGGCGTGTTCGTGGAGTGAATTCGGCGGAAGAGAAAGGCACCTGGAGCGGATACCGGTCGATCACCATTGATCTGAACCCTCCGGCTGCCCCGACGTATTCCTCACCTTCTAATGGCGCATATGTGCGAACAAGCACTCCCAAACTCGTGTGGCTGGCATCCTCATCTGCAACAGCTTACAAGGTCTACCTGAATGATACGGCAGATTTTTCGAATGAAGTTGAAATTGCATACATTTCTACTGAGATCTCATCCCTCTCGCACACATTACCGTCCCAGGATTTGGGTGTTTTCTACTGGTGTGTGAAAGCGCGGGATGCTGCCGGTAACTGGAGCAATTGTAATTCGCCCCGAAGTTTCGAAATTCGCCTGCCTGTTCCAACCGCCCCGTCCCTGAGCAGCCCTGCTTCCGGTTCCTCCACCAACGATACGACCCCAATATTTACATGGTCAGGCACCCCCAATGCGGTAAGTTATCAATTCCAATTAGATAATAGCTCCACCTTTGGTTCTCCGATCGATTTTGATCAAACAGGGTCTGATACGATTTACACAATTTCGGATAGCACCCCTTTACCCAATGGCACTTTTTACTGGCGGGTGCGAGCTACTAATATCCATGGTGAAACAGGCTCCTGGAGCAGTGTCTGGAAATTAACAGTGGATACAGTCAACCCGGCTGTACCGGTAGTAAGCACTCCATCCAATGGAGCAATTCTTCGCAGTACACCCACTTTTTCCTGGCTGGCTGCCTCCGGGGCTAACGGATACCAGTTCCGTTATGATCAGGAGAATACCTTCCCTGACCCGGACTACACTTCGCCATTTGTCAACAGCCTAAACCATAAACCTCCAACGATGGCTGTTCAGGTGCATTACTGGCAGGTACGGTCACGAGACGCGGCAGGCAACTTCAGTGACTGGTCCATTCCCCGGCAGGTGGAGATCAGGCAGCCTATCCCTGCTGCCCCGGTCCTCCTGCTTCCTGCTGATAAGAATAACACCAAGGATGTAACACCTGATTTCTCCTGGAATTCAACATCCTACGCCACCTCGTATGAATTGCAGATCAGCACCTCATCCACGGTTTCCGGAACCCCGTTATTCACGGCAACAACTACAGGGTTATCTCTGACGCTTCCTGACGAAAATTCTCTGGTGGATGGAACCAAATACTGGCGTGTCCGAGCGATCAATGTTCATTCCGAACCGGGCTCGTGGAGTGTGATCAGGTCACTGGTAATCGACACTGCTGCCCCGAACCCTCCGCAACTTTCGGGACCGGCAGATGGCGCAACCGTCCGTGGAACCCCCACTTTCACCTGGCTGGCAGCCAGCGGTACTTCCAAATACCAGATGCAGCTGTCAGTGGATATAGATTTCACCGATCCCTGGGAGTCAGCCTGGAGCACATCCCTTTCCGCCAAACCGCAAGATCAACCACTAGGCACCTACTATTGGCGCGTTCGCGGAAAAGATGCTGCGGAAAATGTGTCCACCTTCAGTGTCAGTCGCTCTGTGATCGTAGACTCCCCCGTACCACCTGCTCCATCGCTCAGTTCACCGGCTGACGGGTGGTTGACAAATAATTCCACAGTTGATTTCAGCTGGGCAGAAGTATTCTACGCGGAAGGATATGAGATCCAGGTGGATAATTCCACTTACTTCACCAACCCGGTTGATATCACGCAATCCGTTTTGGAAGATTCTGAAGGGAATCTGGCCGATGGAATTACAATCATTGGTATACCCGATGGAAAACGCTACTGGCGGGTCAGATCGATCAATCTGTACGGCGAAAAAGGTAGCTGGTCAAAGGTCAGATCAATCAACGTAGACACCAAAGCACCCAACCCGCCTTCTCTCTATTCACCCGGAACAAATACCACCATCCGTTCAGGCAGCGCAAAATTCACCTGGTTGGCAGCTTCTGATGCCAACGCCTATCAATTTGCATACAGCACGGCAGGGAATTGTTCCAGCCCATCTTATGAATCCCCGGTAACATCATCCCTCTCCTTTACGACCCAGGGAATGGCAACTGGTGATTACTTCTGGTGCGTCAGATCACGAGATTCGGCCCAAAACTGGTCGGCATACTCAACAGGACGCGCCTTTTTTGTCCGCCCTCCGCTATTAATTGCACCATCCCTGATCTCCCCAGCAAATGGCGTACTCACTATGGATTCCACCCCGGAGTTTTCATGGAACGCGGTGGCAGGTGCTGCTGATTATGAGTTTCAGATCGATGATCAAAGCACCTTTCTTTCACCTATCGAGACAACCGTTGTGGCTGCAACAGTTTACACGCCATCCACACCGCTGCCTTATGGTGTTTTTTTCTGGAGGGTACGGTCACGCAACAGCTCTCAAGAGGGCGGCTCATGGAGCGGGTATCGCAGTCTGACACAAAACAGCTTTGATTCACAATTCAGTGGTTCAGCCGAGGGATGGACCTCCTATCCATCCGGTTCGTATACAACCGAATACGCAGGTACCCTTACCAGCCATGGGGTGGGTGATAAGTGGGCCAATGCATATCACAACTCCACTCAAACCAACTTTATATACGAAGCCAGGTTATTCAGGAGTGAAGCTGCCCAGAACTATTCCTCCTTTGGGATGTACATCCGTGGCAATTCGACCTTCAATACCGGTAATTACTACAACAATGACATAGAATTTCTGATAAAGAATTCCGGTGTCTTCAGCATCTGGAAGGTTGTGAACGGTGTGGACGTGAATATTGTTCCCTGGACAGTTTCCGCAGAAATTCAACCCAACAGCTGGAACACATTGAAAATCATCGCGAATGGATCAACGGTTACTTTTTACATCAATGGTACCCTTGTCTACAGCGGATCCGGATACCCCACAACCGCCGGCAAGGTTGGTATTCTTCAGTACCGGTTATCGCAAGTGAGCGAATCCATTCAAGTGGATTACGCAACGCTGGGCCCATTATTACCATCCAGCGCAGATACAGGCGGCATATATACCCTGTTAGAACCGCTTGCCGGTGCGCCGGCAGGAAAGAAATAAGTAGCCAAGAGCATGGAATTTGAAATATATGGTCCTGGAGTGCTTAAACCAAACACTGCTTGGTCTACCGATAACTCTCCCTGGTGCAGGTTTGGGTACGCGTTCTCTTGACACCTGCCTGTACACACCGTAGAATCTAATAGCTCATGGGAAGAGCCCTGTACTCAGGCACCGAAGGGGCAAGCTACTTTAGCGAATCTCTCAGGTAAACGGACCCATGCGCTGTTACCTCTGGAAAGCATGATATCACCGACGGGGCAAACCCGCTTTTTGCGGGCGAATCTCTCAGGTTTCAAACAGAGGCACACGATATTTGTGTGCCTTTTTGTTTTAATTCATAAAATTTAATAAGGAGCGTATCAATGAATATTCCGGCCGGTTTTAAATTTGCAGCAACTGATGAATGGGTTCGGGTGGAAGGTACCATTGCCACTATCGGAATTTCGGACTTTGCGCAAGACCAGCTTTCAGATGTGGTCTTTGTTGAGATAGCTGTCAGCGTTGGCGATAGCGTCACAAAAGGTGGCTTGCTCGGTACAGTTGAATCTGTCAAAGCCGCTTCTGATATTAACCTCCCTGTCAGCGGGAAAGTCGTTGAGACTAATGAATCCCTCTCTGATACACCCGAACTGGTCAACAGCGACCCCTATGGAAAAGCCTGGATGGTCAAGATCGAACTGAGCAACCCGGCTGAGGTGAATGACCTGATGGATGATAAAGCCTATGGTGTGAACTGCGCCGGACGGGAGCACTAATGTTCATTCCACACACCGACCAGGAAACCAGTGAAATGCTGGAGGCGGTTGGTGTTAAGGATATGGCAGAGCTGTTTACAGCCATCGCTCAAAAACACCGCTTCCCGAAACTAAACCTGCCACCTGCCCTTTCCGAAATGGAGGTCATGGCAGAATTGGAAAATTACGCCCAGGCGAATGAATCCACCAAGGATATCATCTCTTTCCTCGGTGCTGGTGCTTACAATCATTATTCACCTGCGGCAGTAGATATGCTGCTTCGCCGGGGTGAGTTTTACACTGCATACACACCATACCAGCCAGAGATCTCCCAGGGAACCCTGCAGGTCATCTTTGAATACCAGAGCCTGATCACTGCTCTTACAGGGATGGAAGCCAGCAATGCTTCACATTATGACGGCGCAACCGCAGCAGCGGAAGCAGTCATCATGGCATACCAGAATTTCCGCGGTAAGCGTAACAAGATCATCCTGTCACCCTCCCTCCACCCGCAATACCGTGCTACCATCCGTACTTACACACAAGGGCACGCGGACCTGAAACTCACGGGGGATCACCTGGATCCACAAGCTAGTCCCGAAGGGCTCCTCGCTCAGGTGGATACAGATACCGCTTTGGTAATCGTCCAGTATCCCGACTTCTTCGGCAGGCTGTACGACTACACAGATTTCATTGCAAGAGTGCATGAAACTGGCGCACTGGTGGCAGTCTCGGTCAACCCGATGGCACTCGCCCTGCTTAAATCGCCGGGTGAAATGGGCGCGGATATTGTGGTTGGCGAAGGCCAGCCGTTAGGGCTCCCACTTTCCTATGGCGGGCCGTACCTGGGCATCTTTGCCACCCGCAAGGAATACATCCGTAAAATATCAGGCCGGCTGGTTGGGGAGACTACTGATGCCAACGGTCGTCGGGCTTATGTACTTACCCTGACAGCTCGGGAGCAGCACATCCGCCGCGAGAAGGCTTCTTCTAATATCTGTTCCAACCAGGGGCTGCTTGCGCTGGCGGCTACCCTGTATATGAGCTTGCTCGGCAAGCATGGCCTGAAAAAAGTGGCTGAATTGAATTATCATAAAGCTCATTATGCAGCCGCACAGATATCCAAGATCAAGGGCTATTCTCTGGTCAGTGATGCGCCTTTCTTCAATGAGTTTACGATCCGTTGCCCGGGTAATGCAGCGGAACTTGCAGCCCATCTTCTGGATCATGGCATCATTGCTGGATATGTGGTGGGCACCGATTATGCCAAATACGATGATCAACTGCTGGTGGCAGTCACAGAAATGAACACCAAAGAAGAAATTGATCTGCTTTGCGAGACCCTGGCGGAGGGACACCATGACTGAACCAACCATCTTTGAACTCTCCTCTCCCGGCCGTAAGGGTGTTTCCTACCCGGATGCGGATGTTCCGCTCTCCAAAATGCC